>NZ_JBIDAT010000002.1:0-70185 GCF_043202595.1 Streptomyces sp. NPDC048172 | reverse complement strand
GTTGCTGGCCGCGGCCGTCGTCGTGGCTTGTCGCGCAGTTCCCCGCGCCCCTGAGACCTCAGGGGCGCGGGGAACTGCGCGAGCAACCCTCCACAGCCCGCAGCCTGCGACCGGCAGGCGGGGCAGCCCCTGCCCAGCAGCCACAGCACAGGGCAACCATGACCAGGCCGGACACGGCTAGCCGCACAGCGCAGCGTCCAGCACGGCGTCGATCGGCCCGTCGACCCCCTCGTCGGCGGGCCAGTCGGCCAGGTTCGCGGAGAGGACCACGCGCCGCTCGCCGTCCCGCGTCGCGAAGGCGAGCGTCGCCCAGCCCGGGATGCCGCCCGTGTGCCCGACCGCCGTACGGCCGCAGCTCAGCTTCAGCTTCTTGAGCCCGAGCCCGTACCGCGCGCCGGGCTCCCCGGTGGGGACGGTGCGGTTCATCTCCCGCCACTCGGCGGGGCGCAGGAGCTCTCCCTTCGTAAGAGCCTTCAGGAACCGGTCCAGGTCGCCCGGCGTGGAGACGATCTCCCCGGCCGCGCCCGCCAGGGACGGGTTGAGCGCGGTGACGTCGGACCCGCCCGCGTACCCGTGCGCGTGCGGACCGCGGAGGCGCGGGTCGTCGCCGGGCACCCGCGTGTGCCGCATGCCCAGGGGCCGCAGGATCCGGTCCCGCACCTCGTCGCCGTACGGGCGTCCCGTCACCCGTTCGACGATCATTCCGGCGATGAGGTAATTCGTGTTGGAGTACGCGTACTTCGTGCCCGGCGGGAACGCGAGGGGCCGCGCGGCGGCCTTCCGTACGCGCTCGGCCTGATCGTGGTGGCGGAAGCGCGTACGGGCGAACTCCTCGCCCGTCGGCAGGTCCCGCGCCACGTCGTACAGCCCCGTCGTGTGCCGGAGCACCATCCGTACGGTGATCCGCTCGCCCAGACCGCGCGGCAGCAGACCGGGCGGGAGGTGGCGGGAGACGGGCGCGTCGAGCTTCAGCCGCCCCTCGCCGACGAGTTGGAGCAGCGTCACCGAGGTGAACATCTTGGTGGCGCTGCCGATACGGAACCGCCCGTCACGCGGCACCGGGGCGTCCCCCGACCGTGTCGCGCCGCCCGCCCTGCCCCGCCAGGCACCGTCCCCCACGGCCACCCTGGCCTGCGCCCCGACCGCGCCGACGCGGACGAGCCGGTCGAGGTCGCGCTGGATCTCGCGCTGGATCTCGCGCGGCCGTTCCGCGCTGTCGGCGGCAACTGCTGGCAGGGCGAGCGCGCCTGTCGCCGCGGTGGCGAGCAGGCAGGTGAGCAGGGAGCGGGCGACGCGCATGGTGTCCCTTCGGTCCGTGTGCCGGGCGATTCCGTCCCGTCCATTCCACGGCACACGTCACCGCAGGTCACGGGGGTCAACCCCCGTGCGGAGGTTCGGAATTACCGAAGGGCCAGGTCCACCGCCGCCTCCGCGTGCAGCCGCGTGGTGGGGAAGACCGGCACGGGGCTGTCCCCGGCCCCGATCAGCAGCTCGATCTCCGTGCAGCCCAGCACGACGCCCTCGGCGCCCCGCGCGACCAGGGAGTCGATCACGGCCCGGTACTCCTCGCGCGACGCGTCCCGTACGACGCCGACGCACAGCTCCTCGTAGATCACCTGGTGCACGCGGGCCCGCTCCGCCGCCTCGGGCACCAGGACGTCGAGCCCGTGCGAGGCGAGCCTGCCCCGGTAGAAGTCCTGCTCCATGGTGAAGGCCGTGCCCAGCAGGCCGATCCGGCGCATGCCCCGCGCCCGTACGGCCGCCGCGGTCGTGTCTGCCAGGTGCACCAGCGGGATCCGCACCGCGTCCGCGACCTGGTCCGCGACCTTGTGCATGGTGTTCGTGCAGATCAGCACCATGTCCGCGCCCGCCGCCTGCACCGCGAGCGCCGCGTCGGCCAGCAGCTTCCCGGCCTCGTCCCAGCGGCCCTCCGCCTGGAGCGTCTCGACGTGCGCGAAGTCGACGGAATACAGCACACAGGGCGCCGAGTGCAGTCCGCCCAGCCGCTCCCGCGTCAGCTCGTTCAGCAGCCGGTAGTACTCCGCGGTGGACTCCCAGCTCATGCCGCCCAGCAACCCGATCGTCTTCATGCCTCACTTTTGCACGGAGGCCCGCCCGCGGTCGTACGGATATCGGGCTGTCAGCCGTCGGCCGTCAGCCGCTGGCCGTCAGCCGAACCGGTCGTGGTCGTCGAGGACGTCGCGGATGACCCGGCGCTGCGCGGCGGCCTCCGTCTCGTCGGCGGGGTCGCGCTCAAGGCTCTGGGCGAGCACGAGCATCGCCTTCCACAGGGCCCAGCCGCGGGCCCGCGCCCAGGTGTCCGCGTCGTGCCCGGCGGTACCGGCGGTACCGGCCGCACCGGCCGCACCGGCCGCGCGGCGGAACGCCTCGCGGCTCCCGTCCGAGCCGGAGAACAGCACCCACGCGATCACCAGATCGCACGCCGGGTCGCCGACGCCTGAGGTGCCGAAGTCGATGACGGCCGTCAGCTTCCCGCCGTCGACCAGCAGGTTCCCGTGCGCGATGTCGCCGTGGAACCACACCGGCGTACCGCGCCACTCGGCCGCGAGCGCCGCCTCCCACACGGCCTCGGCGCGCGCGGTGTCCACGTGCCCGCGGAGCCTCGTCAGACAGCGGCGGGTCTGTTCGTCGTAGTGCGCGGGGGAGGCGCCCCGGTAGAAGCTGTGCGCCCCCGCGGGCGGCCCGCCCGCCGTCGGGCACCGCTGGAGCGCGTGGAGGAACCCGGCGACGTCCGCCGCGAACCGGGCCATGTCGTCCACGCGTTCGTAGGACGCGGTCTCGCCCGGCAGCCAGCCGCGTACGGACCACGGGTACGGATACCCCTCGCCCGGCTCGCCCTCGGCCAGCACCGGCGGTACGGCCACGGGGAGCGAGGGCGCGAGCCGGGGCAGCCAGGTGTTCTCCTTGGCGACGGCGGGCGCGTACCCCTCGGCCGTCGGCAGCCGCACCGTCATCTCCTCGCCGAGCCGGTACGTCCGGTTGTCCCAGCCGTCGACCTCCACGGGGACGACGTCGAGCCCGCGCCAGCGCGGGAACTGGGCGGCGATCAGCCGCTTCACGAGCCCGGCGTCGATCCCGGCCCGCCCGTCGGGCGGCTCAAGCTCACTGGAGACCATCCGAGGATGGTGCGGCCCCGCGACGGGCCCCGCAACGGAATTCGGGCGCGGGCGGGCCGGGCCGCTGTGCACACTGGGGCGGTGCGGAGGAGGGGGAGGCCTGCACATGGAGCAGCGGGTGACGGTGCACAGGGCACGGCTGGGCGCCGACGAGTACCGGGTCGTACGCCCGTACCGTCCCGCCCCGCGTCTCGCCGTACGCGCCGGGCCCGACTTCGTCTCCGTGTACGCCGACCGCGAGGGCGCCGCGCAGCTCCTCGCCCTGTGGGCGCTGGCGGCACGGTCGGCGCGTTCGCTGATCCACCTGCCGGTACGGGGCAACCCGCCGCCGGACGACCCGGCGGTCGCGGAGGAGCCGGACGCGATGGACCTCGTCCTGGTCCACCACAGCCTCCAGTTCCCGACCGGGTCGTGGAAGCGGCTCCGGTCCCGCCTCGGCCCCGGCGCCCTCCGGACGTCGGCCACCCCGGACGACGACTTCCCGGCCGAGGCCGAACTCGACTTCGCGCGGCGCGACTTCCGCGAGTACCGCGACCACCTGGGCTTCGCGGTCGCCGCGCACACGTTCTTCGTCGTGGGCAGCGCCCGCGCCTTCCGCCAGCACGCCGCCGAGCTGCGCGGCCTGCTGGCCGAAGCGCCCTCGTACCTCCACCACCACCCGCACGGTCACTTCTGCCTGGAGTTCACGTCCGGCCCCTGGGCGGCGCCGCGCAACCGGCCGCGCGTACCGGGGCTGCTGCACGTCCAGTTCTGCGACACGTGGTGATACGTGGTGAGCGGCGTTCCGCGTTCCGTATTCACGTGTAACAGCCACGTATTAGGCCGCCCCGCGACGGAACGGCCGGTTGCCCGTGCCGTGTCCCAGGGAGCAGCAAGGCACCCCCACAAGGAGGAACGATGCGTCTCCGGAACCTCTCCCTCGTCGCCATGGCCGTCGCCGCCGGACTCTCCCTCACGGCCTGCCAGGGCGACGACGACTCCTCGGCCTCGTCGCCGTCGTCCGGAGGCAGCTCCCAGAGCGACTCGGGCGGCGGCGGGAAGGGGGACACGGACACCGGCGGCTCGGGCGAGGGTTCGACGGGCGGCTCGGGCGCCTCGGGCGGTTCGGGCGGGGGCTCGGCGGGCGGCTCCACCGGAGGTGGAGGGTCCGCCAAGCCCTCCTCGGCCTGCAAGACCTCGCAGCTCGCGATCAGCCGCAACCACGGCATGGGCGAGGGCGACATCCTGGTCCACCTCATGAACACCGGCTCCGCCGCCTGCACCCTCAAGGGCTTCCCGGGCGTCGACCTCCAGGGCAAGGACGGCACGGTGAGCGCCCAGCGCAGCAAGCTCAGCGCGCCGACGGTCAAGGTCGCGCCCGGCGACGAGACCCGCTTCACCCTCCACTACCCGCCGAACGACTCCGGCGGCTCCGGCGTGACCTTCCACCGCATGACCGTCACCCCGCCCAACGAGACCCACTCCAAGACCCTCAGCACCGACATCAACATCCCCGCCTCCGACTCCTCGACCCCAGCCGTACGGGTCGACCCGGTCGGCACGGGCAAGTAGCCCCTGTGAGGGCGGGGGGACCGGGTCAGCCGCACTGCCAGGTGAACATCGCCCGGTCGAAGCGGCACGCGGCCAGGTCGCGCGGCCGTATGAGCCAGTACAGCGTTCCGGCGTCGCCCCACTCCATCCCGGCGGCGTCGTCGCTGTCGAACTGGGCGAGCGGCACCCAGCCGTGGGCCTCCTCCGCGAGGGCGGGGTGGTCCCAGGCGGGCCCCTCGTCCCCGCCGTCCCCACCCAGGACGGCCGCCGCGACCTCGATCTCCACCGGGTTCTGGACCGCGTGCGCGTGCCCGCCGATCTGGTGCCCGGGGGCCTCGTCGAACTCCCACACCGCTTCGAGGAACTCCTGCGCGCACACGGGATGCTCGTACCGGTGTCCCAGCGGTGCGTCGGGTGCGAAGGCGTCGCGCAGCCGCGGATGCCAGGGCTCGGCCGCGCTCATGCCCCGCCGGGCGGTGAGCGGAACCCTCGGGTAGGGCGTGAGTCCGGCGGGCGCGGTCCGTCCAGCGGTGGGACCGGGACCGGGACCGGGATCGGTCCCGGTCCCGCTACCGCTACCGATACCGGTCCCGGTCCCGGTACCGTCGGGCGGCGTGTGGACCACCCGCGCGCCCGCCCAGCTCTCCCGCTCCTCGGGCAGCACCTGGGCCTCGCCGTCGTCCAGTTGGCCGTCGAAGTAGAAGAACGACAGCGTCCCCTCGCGCGGCAGCCGCACCTCCTCCTCGCTCTCCGGCAGCGAGGCACGGTCCAGCGAGGCACAGTCCAGCGAGGCGATGAACGACAGCGCCCCGTGCCCCGGCCAGTACGGCCACTCCACCCCCGCCGGAAGCCGCGGCGCCCCACCGAGCTGTCCCACGACGAGGTCCCCGTCCGCGGCTGCTTCGAGCCGGACAGCGGGCCGGAGCAGCCCGAGCCACCGCTCCGCGGCGTCGGAGGGCAGGTGCTGACGGGCGAGGGCGCGCAGAGCCTCAGGCGATCCGAATGTCATGCGTCAGATCATCCACCGCCTCCGCAACAGCGCCCGACGGAAGCGGACCGCTCTCACATAACCGAAACCGCACCTCACATACGTCATATGATGCATTGACCCCACAGTCCCGTCACGGTTGCATGCTCGTGGTCCCCCGGCGGGGCGCCGGAGCAGGGACCGCGTCCTGCATGGGGGGAAAAATGACAGGAACGGCGAACCGGAGCACCACCAGACGCATACGGGCCGCCCTGAGCGCGGCGGTCGCGGCCTGCGCGGTCACGGCGGTGCTGCCCGGCGCCACAGCGGCAGCATCAGCGGCAGCGGCGGCCGACTCACCCGGCATCGAGCGCATCAGCGTCGCCTCGGACGGCACCCAGGGCGACGCCAGGTCCGCCGACGCCGCGATCTCGCCCGACGGCCGCCGCGTCGTCTTCTCGTCGGCGGCGCAGAACCTCACCTCCGACATCCCGTCGACGGGCGACAAGGTGTACGTCCGCGACCGGCGGACGAGCCATACCCAGCGGATGGGCCACCTGGCCCCGACCGAGCCTCCGACGATCAGCGGCGACGGGGACTACATCTCCTACTCCCACGAGTGGATGGGCAACGTCCGGATCCGCCAGTACGAGCTGGCCATGGGAAGGTCGATCTCCGGCAACTGCTCGCTCTTCAGCTGCAGTCAGCCCTCCCTGAGCACGGACGGCGGCCTGATCGCCCAGATCAGCGTCTCCTACCGGCAGCAGACGTACGGCCAGCGCGTCGAGGTCGAGGAGAGGCGCACCGGCACCCTCAAGACCATCGCCACCTTCAGCCACACCAAGCCGTCCCGCCCGTCCATGAGCGGCGACGGCCGCTACGTCGCCTACCAGGACGCCGAGGCCGGGGACGTCTTCGTGCACGACCGCACCACCGGCACCACCTCGGCGCCGGTCGAGGGCCCGTCCCAGCAGGCGAGCCTCCTCCAGCTCAGCGAGGACGGCAGCAAGCTCGTCTACCTCTCGGGCACCGACACCTACGTCCACGACGTGAGCGCGGGCACCCGCCAACTGGTCCCGGACGTCCGGGGCGTGGCCATCGACCCCACCGGCCGCTACCTCCTGTACGCCCCGCACGACGCGGCGGACGGCCCGTCCCTGGTCCTCCGCGACCTGCGAACGGGCACCGACGAAACCGTCGCGACCCAGCCCGCCGCAGCCGGGACCGACGCGGTCAGCGCCGGCGGCCGCGACGTCGTCTTCCACTCGGCGGCCGACGACCTGGTCCCCGACGACACCAACGGCGCCTCGGACATCTTCGTCCGCCGCTTCTACTGACGGCCGCCGAGACGGACGGGTAGGCGGACGTACGGACGGGCGGGACGGGCTGCTTTCCTTGCGGCATGGACATGGAAACGGAACACGCCGACCCCGCGGAACTGGCCGCCCTGCGCACCGCCTTCGCGGCAGCCGAGGGCGCGTCCGCCCTCGGCTGGGAGGGCGCACGCGCCTTCGAGGCCGAGCACGGCATCGTCCTGCCCGAGCCGTACCGCACCTTCGTCGCGGAGATCGCCGACGGATCGCCCCTGGGCCCGCCCGAGCGCGGGCTGCTCTCCCTCGCGGAGATGGCGGAACGCACGGAACCGGAGTACCTCGCCCGCCCCTTCCCGCTGACCGAGGAGTGGCTCGGGGAGTGGGACGACGGCGTCGACTCCGACGACGAGTTGTACTGGGAACGCCTCGAAGACCTCACCTACGACGGCTCGCTCTACCTGGGTACCGAGGGCTGCGACATGGACTGGCACCTGATAGTCACCGGCCCGGCACGCGGCCACATCTGGCTGCTCGACGGCGAGTCCGCCGTCCCCTTCGGCACGGACCGGGGCCAGATGCCCGGCACCCCCGGCTTCGCCGGCTGGACCTCCCACTGGTCCGCGTCCCGCCCCTGGTTCCCCGACCTGGACGAGGTGGTGAACCTCTGACCTCTCAGACCCCTCACCCGGAAAAGCCCCGTCCTCGAAGGTGTGCGCTTCCCCCACGAACATGTTCGCTACGATGAGCGTCGTGGGTGTGAGAAGAGAGCCGGTCAGCCGCCGGGAGCGTCCGGCCAAGCCCGCCCTGTCCCGGCGCGGAATCGTGGACACGGCCGTGCGGATCATGCGGGCCGAGGGGCTGGAGAAGGCCACGATGCGCCGCCTGGCGCAGGAACTGGACACCGGTCCGGCATCGCTCTATGTGTACGTCGCCAATACGGCCGAGCTGCACGCGGCCGTCCTGGACGCCCTGCTCGGCGAGGTCGACCTGACCGGCCGGGAGGGCGGCAAGGGCGGCAAGGGTGGCAAGAGCGACAAGAGCGACAAGAGCGGCAAGGACTGGCGCGGCCAGCTCCGCGCCGTCATGACCTCCTACACCTTGGTGCTCTTCGAGCACCCGCAGCTCGCCCGGTCCGCTCTTGTCGCCCGGCCGAGCGGCGAGAACTACCTGCGGCTGATGGAGCGCCTCCTCGACCTCCTCTCCCGCAGCGGCGCCGACCGCGAGCAGGTCGCCTGGGGGGTGGACAAGCTCCTCCAGGACGCGACGGCCACCGCCGCCGAGCAGGCGACGCGTGAACACGACCCCCGCTCCGAGGACGACTGGAGCTCGGCCGTCGGCGTGCTGCACGCCGTGGACGAGACGACGCATCCGGCGATCAGCGCGCACATGCCGCAGTTGGTCAGCGGCACGGCCGAGGACCGGCTGCGCTGGAGCTTCGACGTGCTCGTCAACGGCATCACGGGCACCCCCGTGCCCGGCCGGGCCGACTGAGACCCGCGGGTCCGGCCGCTGCCACGCGGGTGAGCGTCGCTCACCCATGCGTAACGAAGCATTCGCCTCGCTGAACCGGCTGACGCCGGATCCATCCGAACACATTCATTCCGAACACGTTCGTTACGACCTTGCTCGTAACGAACGTGTTCGTTAAGCTGGGAGTGACAGACGGCCCGGCAGCTGACAGGAGTCCGCGCGCCGCACCACTCACCACGCGCGAAGGAGCAGGTCATGAACGAGATCACCCATGCTGCCGACGGCACGACGACCACCGAGGCGGCACCCGTATTGATCGTCGGTGGCAGCCTGGTGGGGCTGTCCGCCGCGGTCTTCCTGACCTGGCACGGCGTTCCGGTCGTCCTGGTGGACAAGCATCGCGGCAGCTCCCCGCATCCGCGTGCGATCGGCTTCACCACCCGCACGGTGGAACACTTCCGGCAGGTGGGGGTCGACGTGCCGCCGTCGTCGCAGGGCATGAAGCCGCCGCGGCGGGCGCGAGTGGAGAGCCTGACCGGTACGTGGCTGGAGGAATACCCGTGGACACCGGGCGGCGGGGGCGCCTACGGCGCCGAGGACTCCCCGGTGCACGCGATCGCGATCACCCAGGACAGGCTCGAACCCCTCCTGCGTGACCGGTCCGTCGAGCTGGGCGCGGACCTGCGGCTGGGTACCGAGCTGACCGGCTTCGTCCAGGACGACGACGGCGTGACCGCGACACTGCGTCGCCGCGACGACGGCCACGAGTACCGCCTGCGCGCCCAGTACGTGGTGGCCGCGGACGGCGCGACCAGCGCCGTGCGGGAGAAGCTGGGCATCGCCCGTCACGGGGCGGGTCCGCTGTCGGTGCAGCGCAGCATCCTGTTCCGTGCGCCCTTGGACGAGTATCTGCGGCACGGTGTGGTCCAGTTCGAGATCGAGCAGCCGGACTTGAAGGCGTTCCTGACCACCTACTCCGACGGGCGGTGGGTGCTGATGCTCGGTGACGACATCGAGCGTGACGCCGACGAGCAACGGCGGGTGGTGCGGCAGGCGATCGGCCGTACCGACATCCCCGTCGAATTGGTGACCACCGGCCGCTGGGACCTGGCCGGGCTGATCGCTGACCGCTTCTCCGACGGCCGGGTGTTCCTCGTCGGCGACGCCGCCCACCAACTGCCGCCCAACCGCGGCGGTTTCGGCGCCAACACCGGAATCGACGACGCGCACAACCTGGCCTGGAAGCTGGCCGCCGTGCTGGCCGGGAGGTCCGAGGCCCGGCTTCTGGACACCTACGACGCCGAACGCCGGCCTGTGGCGGACCTGCGCCATGACCAACTGTTCGCACGCGCCGACTACAAGGCTTACCTGACGGCCCCCCGAACAGACGTGCCGGTGCTCGACGACGCGTCCATCGAACTCGGCCAGCTCTACCGCTCGGCCGCGGTGCTGGGCGCGGACGCCGGCCTGCCGCCCGCGCGGCGACCGGAGGAGTGGTCCGGCCAGCCCGGCACCCGGGCCCCGCACCTGTGGATCACCGTCGACGGCGAGGAGCGCTCGACGCTGGATCTGTTCCGGCGCGACTGGGTGCTGCTGTCCGAGGACGAGCGCTGGGCCGCCGCCGCGACCCGTGCCGCCGGGCGGTCGGGCACCCCCGTCACGTTCGTACGCATCGGCACCGACGCGAATCCGGTGGAGCCCGACGCCTTCCGTACCGCCTACGGTCTCGAACCCACCGGGGCCGCCCTGGTCCGGCCCGACGGATACATCGCCTGGCGCACCATCACCGCCCCGGCCGATCCCACCCAAGCGCTCAACGCCGCGCTGAACGCCACTGCTGTGCCCACCCGCACCGTCGAGTCGACAGCGACGAAGTCCTGACCATGACCGCCCGCACCGCCGCGCGCCGAGTACAACGACCTGGCAGCGGAGCGCCGACAGGCACAGGAGCACCTCGGCGCCATGGGCAGCCGCGATCTCGACGAAGCCATGATCAGCATCACACCGCCCGCAGCGCGTCTCGACGCGGCGACGGAGGACGCGGAGCGCATGAGCGAGGGACCTGGAAACGCACGCGAGCCCGTCTCGACGCGGAGAACGGGCTCAAGTGTGGATCTGAAAGGTGCCCCCAACGGGGAGTCGACCACATCCGTATGTGACGAGCTGAAATTGTCGGCCACCGTCCCGATCGAGCGCCGCTGTCGTGCTGCCTCCCCCCGCTGATTTTGGAAGGGGAAACCTTCTAAAAGTCGGGGACAGCGTGGGAACCGCTGTTCCCACGCTGTCCTGGGGCGTAGTCGACAGCAGGGGGTTCCCGCCTAACGGGCCCCCGGACGGGGGGAGGGATGGGCCCCCAGGGAGGAACTAGGTCTGAATGACCCCCGAGATGCCCAGTTCGGCGGCGACGCGCTCGATCTCGGTGACCGTCTTGAAGTCCAGCTCTGTGACGACGCCGCCCGCGCTGTAGGTCGTGAGGGAGATCGTCAGCTTGCCCCAGCGGAGGTCGATGTCCGGCTGGTGCTGGAGGCGTTGGGCGGGCTCGACCAGGGCGCGGAGGAATTCCGTGCTGGCGTAGAAGTCGGCCGCGAAGGTCTTGGTGAGGCGTTCCGTGCTGCCGGACCAGCCGGGCCACTTGGCGAGGTGGACAGCGACCTCCTCGCCTGACAGCGGGTCCCGTTCAGCCATGTCGCGTGCCCCCTCAGATCGCGTGCGCGCCCTTGAGCAGTCGCCGTGCTTGTCGGCCCGGCGTCGAGCGGTGCCATGGCCTCAACGCCTCCCACGCCTCGCGCAATTCCGCCAGGAAGCGAGGAGAGCCGACCGCGTCGGAACGTAGCGCTTCGGTAAGTACGACTACGGCCCGTTCCGGCTCGCGCGCGTCCGCGAGGGCGATGCAGTGGCGGACCTGGAAGACGGGACGGTCGCGGGAGGGGAGCTTCGGGTCCGACAGGACGTCGTCCCACAAATCCCCGGCCTCCGCTCCGAGCCGCAGTCGGCTGTAGCAGGTGGCGCGCTGCGCCTCGACGTAGTGCGGACCCCGTGTCGCGACCGCCCAGGGGTAGTCGTCGTCGATACGGGGAGCTAGGCGGGCGGCCTCGTCCAGGAGGGCGTCCACCCGTTCCCGCTCGCCGCTGAGCGCGTAGCCGTGCGCGGCCTGCTGGAGTGCCTGGACGCGGACCTTGGGGGCCAGCGCGCGGGAGTCGTCCAGCACGGTCGCCGCCAGGTCGATCGTCGCCGGGCCGTCGCGGCGGTCGGTGTCGAGCATCGCGCGGTTGACCACGGTGTGCGCGGCGAGCTGCCGTTCACGCCCGCGCTGGCTCAGCTCCATCGAACGTCCCGCCCAGTGGTGGGCTTCGTCCACGACGCCAGCGGACTGGTGGAGCCAGGTGATCAGCCCCGCGTAGGCGGCGGAGAGCTGCCAGAGTCGCTGTCGGTCGGAGCCGCTCGCGCCCGTGGCCAGCTCCTCCAGGCCGTGCGCCTGCGCGGTGGCGGCGGGCAGGACACGTCGCGGGCCCAGTACGGCGTCCGCGCGGCAGTGCGCCGCGTACTGGTCGCGGTAGTAGGCGTGGACCTCCGCAGCCGTACCCGGGGGTGGCGGAAGGGCAGCCGCGGCGGTGAGAGCGCCCGCGTCGGCGAGGAACGTACGCCTGTCCACGGCGTCACCTCCGGCAGCGTCGTCCAGCATCGCCGCCAGCTCACCCACCGTGAGGTCGAGCAAGCGGCACAGACGGGGGCACTGCCACGGCTGAGGGCTCGCGGTGCCCCGCTCCCAGCCGCCGACGGTGCTGACCGCGACGTGCATGCTTTCCGCTAGTGCTTCCTGAGTGTAACCACAGGCTTTACGGTGCCGCTTGAGCTGACCAGCCATCAAAACGTCACCTCGCAGGCGTTGTTGCTGCACAGCCTAGCCTTACCGCGATCCGCGCGCGGAAAGTCGGCGAGGGACGCTCTGGCTCTCCGTCGCCCCTGGTTCTTCACTGTCAGTCACGATCAGGAGGGCTGAGAGATGAACGAGAGAACGGGCGAGGCGGAAGCGACCACCGCTCGGTTCGCGGAGGGTGAGATCGTCGCCGATTTCCGGGACGAGGCGGACCCGCACGCCGTCGTGCCGCCCTGGGTCGGCGCGGTGAAGTCCGGGTTCGACGGACCGTCGTACGCGCCCGGCTGGACGTACCGGCTCCTCGGCCCCGAGGGGTTCGAGTGGACCGCGAAGGCGGCCACGGTACGCCGGGCCACCGCGACCGAGCGGGCGGACTACCGGCGCAGGCGCGGGCTCCCGAAGGGCTGAGCATGTCGTACCTGACGATCCGGATCTCCCGGGACAGCGGCCGTACGTACGGGCCGGAACGCCGCTTCGCGGTGGATCAGCACGATTTCCGCCCGGCGCTCACGGAGCGTTTTCCGCCCTGCCGCTGCCCGGACCCGCAGTGCCCGGAGAAGGAGCACGGGGCCCCACCCCTCGCCAGGTGGTGTTTCCAGTGCCAGGGGTGGAGCGAGAACACGATCCTGGTCGCGGTCGTCGAGACCGGAAGCGGTCCCGGCGGCATGGTGTACGCCTGCCGCGCACATGCCCGCGAGTTCGCCAGGGGCCAGGATGCTCCCGACTGGCTCAAGGCGGAGTTCCGGAACGAGGCGTAGGAGCGTTGTCGAAAAGCAGGGCTGAATTCGGCCTTTTTGGGGTGCCACATCCTCGCCCCGAGGGGAATCCGGACATGGAAAGGCCCCCAAGTCCCGCGCCGACCGAATGGCAGCACACCAGCCCCGAACAGGGCGCTGTTCCCCGCCGCTTCACCGGGCATGTTTCCTACCTCACCGGCGCCGAAGGCGAACGCCTCCGCGCCGACCTCGCCCTCGTCCTGCGCGACCTGCTCGCATGGGCCGAGGGCGCTCGCGCGTCCCTCAAGAGGTGATCGTGAACTTCACCGCGAAGCTGTCCGACCTCGCCGTATCCCCGTTCGCCCTGCCCACAACCCTGCTGCGCGGCGAGGTCCGCGCGGCCTGGGTGGGCCGGACCTCCACCGAGGAGCAGCAGGACCCGCGTCAGTCGATGATCCGGCAGTTGGAGCGTGCCAGGTCGGCGCTGCCGGAGGCATGGGTGCTGGTCTGCCACTTCTACGACGTCGAGTCCGGCCGCCTGGAGTTGGAAGCACGCGGCCACGGCACCCACTACGAGCGCTTCAACATCCCGATCGCCCGCGACGGCGGAATCGCCGACCTGCTCACCGAGGCACAGCACCCCGACCGCCGCTTCGACGTCGTCATCTGCGAGAGCACCTCACGCGTGGCTCGGCGCATGTACGAGAACCTCACCGTCGAACGCGCTCTGGAACGAGCCGGAGTCCCCCTCTTCGCCTGGAACGAGCCCATCAAGCTCGACGGTGGCCGCGCGCAGCAGATCCTTCAGCGCCGCATCAACCAGTCCGTGGCCGAGTACGAGGTCCTCAACGCCCTGGAGATGTCCTGGGGCGGCCTGTGCACCCATGTCCGCGAGGGCTGGAACATCGGCAAGCCGCCGTACGGCTACGCGGCGAAGACGTACCGCCACCCCAACCCCTCCCGGGCGGCCAAGGGCGCCACGAAGACCCGACTCGAACCGGACGGCGTACGGAGCGCGGCCGTGACCCGGATGGCGTGCTGGCGTCACTACGAGCGGCTGGGCTACGGCGCCATCGCCGACCGCCTCAACACCGACCCGGAGCGCTGCCCGCCACCCGAACCTCCCGGCGGGCCGGAACGGGCACGAGGGGCCTGGAGCAGGTCCACGGTCGCCGACATCCTCCGCAACCCGAAGTACACCGGCTACCAGGTCTTCAACCGCCGCGCGACGAAGTCCCGGCACGGCGCCCACAACGATCCAGCCCTGTGGATCTGGTCCCCCGAACCCGCCCACGAGCCGCTGATCCCGAAGTGGATGTTCGACGCGATCAACGCCCGCAGCCGCGAGCTGGAACGCTCCCGGCAGGGCGGCCGCCCCAATCCGCACCCGCTGACCCGTCGCACGTACGTCTTCCAGGGCCGCGTCCGCTGCGCCTGCGGACGCCGCATGTCCGGCAGCCACCGCCCGCGCCGTACGTACTACACGTGCTGGCCGAAGGGGAACAACCGAGGCCGCGCGACCCGGGGCACCCGAAGACCGTCTACGTCCGCGAGAACGCCCTGCTGGACGCCGTCTCGTCCTTCCTCGCCGACCGCGTCTTCGGCCCGCACCGCCGCGCCCTGTACGCCGCAGACCTCGCCGCCCTCGACGAGCGCGCGGCCCGCGAACGCGGGACCGAACGAGAACGCCTCCGGCGCACACTCGCCGACCTCGAACGGCGCCAGCGGAACGTACGGGGACAGGCGTCGGAATGCGCCCCGGGCGACCCCTTCGGAGCAGCGCTGCGCGCCGAGTACAACGAGTTGGAAGCCGAACGCCGACAGGCACGGGAGGACCTCGGCGCCATGGAGGAGACCGCACCCGAGCCGCCGAATCCCCGTAGCGTCGAACTCCTGGACGCGCTGCCCTGCCTCGCCCTGAACTTCGCGCGAGCTCCCGCATCGCACCAGCGGCGGCTCATCGAGACGCTTCAGCTCACCGTCCGCCTCAGCCGCGATCTCGACGAGGCCATGATCAGCATCACACTCCCCGCAGCACGCCTCGACGCGGCGACGGACGACGCGGAGCGCATGAGCGAGGGACCCCGAAACGCACGCGAGCCCGTCTCAACGCGGAGAACGGGCTCAAGTGTGGATCTGAAAGGTGCCCCCAACGGGATTCGAACCCGTGCTACCGCCTTGAAAGGGCGGCGTCCTGGGCCACTAGACGATGAGGGCCGACGGCCCACCTGGCGCTTTCGCAAGCGCTTCGGGGACCTGAGCAGCATATGGGATGTGGCGACGGTTCGCCAAAACACTTCTGGCCCCCGTCAGCGCTCCGATGGCGACGGTGACGGGGCGGCGCCCGGTTTGACCTCTTCGGGGAGGTGGCGGGCGACCTCGGCCGTGGAGAGGCCCAGGCCGCCGAGGGTGATCTCGTCCCAGGCCTGGAGCTTGTCGGAGTCGCGGTCCAGGTAGAGGACCGAGGCCTGGACCTTCTGGGGTTTGTCGCCCTCGACCGCGCGGAGGCCGCCGCCGCCCGTCGAGCCCTCGATCTTGAGGCGGGTGCCGTCGCGCATGACCTCGTCGCTGCGGTGGTGCTTGTGCCCGGCGAGGGCGAGCGGGGCCAGGCCGTCCGTCTGGCGGGAGAGCTCGGGGTTGTGGGCGACGGCGATGTCGACGGGCGTACCGGCGGCGCGCTGCGCGCGCAGGGCGCCCGCGAGCTTGCGGCCGTCCTCGCGCTCCGCCTCGTCGCCGCGCGCCTCCGTGGAGCGGTCGGGCGTGAACTGGGGGTCGCCCCAGCCCGCCAGCCGCAGTCCGGCGACGTTCACGGGGACGCCCGAGTCCAGGACGTGGACGCCCGTCTTCCTGCCGGGCCGCGTCCGGTCGCCGAGCTTCTCCATCGCCTCCTGGGTGGTGAGGGAGTCGTGGTTGCCGCGTACCCAGACGTAGGGGGCGCCCAGGTCGGGGATCGGGTCGAGGAAGCCGTTCTCGGCGCTCGTGCCGTGGTCCATGGTGTCGCCCGTGTCGATGATCACGTCGATGCCGTACTGCTCGACGAGCGAGCCGATGATCTTCCACGCGGCCGGGTTGAGGTGGATGTCCGAGACGTGCAGCACGCGGGTCGTCGAGGGGTCGGGCTCGTACGCGGGGAGGGTGGAGGCCGTGTCGTAGAGCTTGGCGACGTTGGTGACCAGGCGGGCCAGCTCCTGCTGGTAGACGTCGAACTCGGTGGCGATGCTGCGCGCGTTGCCGACGACCGACGGCGCGCTGGCCAGCAGCCCGGAGAACTTCGGCTCCAGCACCGACTTCGGATTCCACGTCGCGAAGGCCGTCGCGCTCGACGCCACCAGCAGCGCGAGCGCCAGCCCGCCCGCCGCGAGCGCGCGCCGCGGGCGCCGGTAGACCGCGAGCCCCAGTGCCAGCGGGCCCGCGACGACCGCGATCGCCGAGCGCAGGGCCAGGTCGAAGGTGCCCGAACGTACGTCCGAGGCGATCTCGTTCCGGAAGGTCTGGCCCTGGAGCCGTTCCGGGTGGTCGACGAGGGCCGAGGCCCGCTCCTGGTCGAGCTGGTTGACGTCGACGTCGAGCCGCAGCGGCGCGTCGTGGCTGCGCAGCCGCAGCGCGCCCAGGGGCGAGACGTTGATCTTCGTACCGCCCGTGAACGACGGACGTAACGTCATCCTCGTGTCCATCGGCCCCACGGACGCGTGCACGCTCCCCACGATCAGCAGCCCGAGCCACGCCCCGAGCAGCGTCACGGCGATCAGCCCGAGGCCGCGCCAGTACGGGTGCGGGGGGTGCGTGAGGGAGGCGGTGGGGGTCGTGTGGTGCGCGCGGTACCGGCGCACTACGGCCGCGGCCAGGATCCGGCTCCAGCCCGCCGCGGCGTGGAACGGCTTCGTGGCTACGCGGGCCATGCTGCGAGTGTTGCCGTTCCGCGCCACCCCTAAGCGCCGCCGGCGCCCCCGTGCCGCGCACAGGCGCGTGCTGCACGACAATGGCCGGGTGCTGGAGATGACGCGCGAGGAGTTCGAGGAACTGGTCGCCCAGGCGCTCGACCGTATTCCGCCCGAGCTGACCAGGCTGATGGACAACGTCGCGGTGTTCGTCGAGGACGAGCCCCCGGCCGAGGACCCCGAGCTGCTCGGCCTCTACGAGGGGACGCCGCTGACGGAGCGCGGCGAGTGGTACGCGGGTGTCCTGCCGGACCGCATCACGATCTACCGGGGCCCGACGATGCGCATGGTCGCCCGGGAGGACGGCGACCGTGACCTGGTCGTCGAGGAGGTGGAGATCACCGTGGTCCATGAGATCGCCCACCACTTCGGCATCGACGACGACCGCCTCCACGCCCTCGGCTACGGCTGAGTCCCACAGGCCTCCGCCCCACAGGCCCTCGCCCGGCGGGCCCGGAGCGGGCCCGGAGCCCTGCGGAGAGCGTCGTACGAGGTTCGCGCCGTGCGGAGTTGCGCGTGCGCCGTGCTGTGCGCGGTGGGCGCCGTGGGGCGTGACCTGTTGGGGTGAAGGGGAGTTGGGCAGGGAAGCCGGGTGCGAGGCACCCGCCCTTCCCCCGCGCCTGGAGGTCCCGCCGTGAGCCGTCAGCGTTCTTCCGGTCAGCGCTCGTCCCGTGCCGCCCGAACCACCGCCGGCGCGCTGATAATCGCGGCCGTCTCCACGCTCACCGGCTGCATGACCGTGCACGGCGCCGACGACGCGGGTGACGGGACCGGCACCTCGCCCGTGGGCAGCCGCTCCGACGAGCACGGCAGCGGGGCCGAGCCCGAGGGCGGCGTCACCCGGCCCGGGTACGGCGGGCACGGCGGGGACGACCGCGCGCGCGAGGGGCGGAAGGGCGGCAAGGGCGAGCACGGGCGGCAGAAGTCGGACAAGCGTTCCCGCGACGACGACGGAGACGGGCACGGGCACGGGGGCCGCGACAGCGGCGGCAAGGGCGGCGCGGGCGGCGGTACGGGCGACGGCTCCTCGTCCGGCCCCTCCGGCTCCCCCTCGGGCGGTACGGGCGGCGAGCCCGACGACCCGCGCCCCCCGGAGCCGACCCGCCCGCCCGGCGGGGGCTCCGGCGGCGCGGGCGGGGGAGCGGGCGGCGGCTCCGGCGGCGGTTCCGGCGGCAGCTCCCCCTCGGATCCGCCCCCGACGGTCACGCCGACGCCCAGCGACCCCGAGCCCTCGCCGACCCGTACGGACGCCTCGCCGTCCTGGACGGGCCCGTCGCCCACGCCCCGGCAGGCGTGAGGAGTGCGCTCCGTCCCCCTCGCCCCCTGCCCTGGCCCTCTCCCCCTCCCCCGTGGGCCAGGGCACCTCCATTTGCGCTGCCTCGGAGGGGCCGAGTATGCTGGTAGATCGTTTGATCCCATTTGCCCGGCGCCGTTATCAGAGCGCGCCGCGTGGCGCGTTCTCTCTGGCCGTGGCTGACCGCACTGAGGCGGTCGTTTGCGAATTCACGGAGTTCTGGGCGCGTGCCGAATGACTCCGGAAGGTTCGCATTTCGCATGTCCGTTGCCACCCCTGAAGCCGTCTCCGTTCTGCCCGAGGACGAGGAGACCGTCACCTTCGCCGACCTCGGTCTGGCCGACCCCGTCGTCCGTAAGCTCGCGCAGAACGGTGTGACGACCCCGTTCCCGATCCAGGCCGCGACCATCCCGGACGCGCTGGCGGGCAAGGACGTCCTCGGCCGCGGCCGTACCGGCTCCGGCAAGACCCTCTCCTTCGGCCTCCCGCTCCTGACCCGCCTCAGCGGCGGGCGCACGGAGCGCAAGCGCCCCCGTGGCGTGATCCTCACGCCCACCCGCGAGCTGGCCATGCAGGTCTCCGACGCGCTCCAGCCGTACGGGGACACGCTCGGCCTCCGCCTCAAGGTCGTCTGCGGCGGCACCTCGATGGCCAACCAGATCTCGGCCCTGGAGCGCGGCGTCGACATCCTCGTCGCCACCCCGGGCCGCCTGCGCGACCTGATCAACCGCGGCTCCTGCTCGCTCGACGACGTGCAGACCGCGATCCTCGACGAGGCCGACCAGATGGCCGACCTGGGCTTCCTGCCCGAGGTCACCGAGATCCTCGACCTCGTCCCCGAGGGCGGCCAGCGCATGCTCTTCTCCGCGACGATGGAGAAGGAGATCGACTCGCTGGTGAAGCGTTACCTCGTCGAGCCGGTGCTGCACGAGGTCGACGCGGCGCAGGGCGCCGTCACGACCATGACGCACCACGTGCTCGTCGTGAAGCCGCGCGACAAGGCCCCGGTCACCGCCGCCATCGCGGCGCGCAAGGGCCGCACCATCATCTTCGTCCGCACCCAGCTCGGCGCCGACCGCGTCGCCGAGCAGCTGCGCGAGTCGGGCGTACGCGCTGACGCGCTGCACGGCGGCATGACCCAGGGCGCCCGTACGCGCACGCTGGAGGACTTCAAGGGCGGCAAGGTCAACGTCCTCGTCGCCACCGACGTCGCCGCGCGCGGCATCCACGTCGACGGCATCGACCTGGTCCTCAACGTCGACCCGGCGGGCGACCACAAGGACTACCTCCACCGCTCCGGCCGTACGGCCCGCGCGGGCGAGTCCGGCACCGTCGTCTCGCTGGCCCTGCCGCACCAGCGGCGCCAGATCTTCCGGCTGATGGAGGACGCGGGCGTCGACGCCACGCGCCACATCATCGGCCGCGGCGACGTCTTCGACGAGGACGTGGCCCGCATCACCGGCGCCCGCTCCCTCACCGAGCTCCAGGCCGAGTCCATCGCGGGCTCGGCGCGCCAGGCCGAGCGCGAGGCCAAGCAGCTCGCCCGCCAGCTGGAGAGGCTGGAGCGCCGCGCGACCGAGCTGCGCGAGGAGGCCACGCTCCTCGTCGCCCGCGCCGCGCGCGAGCGCGGCGACGACCCGGACGAGGCCGTGGCCGCCGCCGCCGAGGCGGAGGCTGCTGAGGCCGCCGCCGAGGCCAAGGCGGAGGCCGAGCGCCGCGAGCGTGCGGAGCGCGCCGAGCGCGAGAAGCGGGAGCGCCGCGAGCGCGACGGCGACCGCGGTGACCGTGGCGGCTACGACCGCCGGGACAAGCGCCCGTACAACGACCGCGGTGACCGCGGCGACCGTCGCGACAACGACCGCGGGGGCTTCCGCCGCGACCGCGACGACCGCCCGTACAACCGCGACCGGGACCGTGACCGCGACCGTCGCTCGTACGACCGCAACGACCGCCGTGACGACCGCGGTGACCGTGGCGAGCGCCGTGACGACCGTGGCAACTTCCGCCGCGACCGTGACCGCGACGACCGTGGCTTCCGCCGGGACAACGACCGTGGCGGCTTCCGCCGCGACGACCGCCCGTTCACCCGGAGCGACCGCGACCGCCGCGACGACCGCCGCCCCCAGGGCCGCGGCACCTCCCACGGCCCCAGCCGCAACGGCGCTCCGCGCAGCACCTCGGACCGCCGCGCCGACAAGCCCCGTTGGAAGCGCAACGGCTGACCGACCACCCCTCGGCGGTATCGAAGGCAGCTTCGAAGGCGGAATGCCTTCGAAGCCCGCCGGAGGCCCGGGCTATGCTGCTCGGTGCGGGCCGTTAGCTCAATTGGCAGAGCAGTGGACTTTTAATCCATTGGTTGTGGGTTCGAGTCCCACACGGCCTACTGCCAGCAGGGAGGGAATCCCCCTCTGACCTGCTACTTCGCGTCCGGGTCCACTTCGGTGGGCCCGGGCGCCGTCGTTTCCGGGGCGCGGCGCAGGCGGAGGCAGAAGGTGGCGCTCGTTCCCGAGCCGGGTTCGTACCAGGCGTCTCCGCCGCCGGCCCGTGCGAGGTTGCGGACGATCCACAGGCCCAGGCCGGTGCTCGGCTTCTGGTGGTCCCGGCCGTGCGTGCGGCTCGCGGGCGTGAAGCGTTCGAAGAGGTGCGGGACGGCTTCGGGCGGGACGCCGGGGCCGTGGTCGCGGACGCGGATGTCGATGTGCTCCGCGGACTCGGTGACGTGGACGCCGACGGGCGGGCTGCCGTGGGCGAAGGCGTTCTCCAGGTAGTTGACCAGCATCTCCCAGAAGTCGGTCCGGTCCACGTGGGCCACCGCGCCGGGCGGGCAGACCACGTCCACCCGGGGCGCGCCCTCGTCCAGCGCGCCGATCTGTTCGAGGACGAACTCCAGGACGGGGACGGGCCGCGGCGCCGTGCGGGTCGCGTGCGCGTCGATCCGGGCGGCGGTCAGGTGCCTGCGGATGAGGGTCTGGAGCCGCTCGGTGCGTTCGATGACGCGGTTCGCGAGGTCGGTGCGCTGCTCGCCGGTCAGCCGTTCGCCCGCGTCCCGCAGCGTGTGGGCGAGCACGTTGATGGTGGCCAGGGGGTTGCGCAGCTCGTGCGCGGTGACGGCGACCACGGTTCCCTGGCGTTCCAGGGCCTCCTCCAGGGCGCGCTGCTCGCGGCGCCGCTCGGTGACGTCCCGCAGGGTCGCGATGTGGAGGCGCAGGCCGGACGCCTGGGTGGCCGTGACCCGCATCTCGACCACGCGTCCCGTCCCCGAGGGCGGGACCAGGTCGATCTCCGTCGCTCCCCGGGCGGCGACCACCGGGAAGCCGAAGGGGAGCCCGAGGAGTTCGTCCGCCGGGCGGCCGAGCAGGTCGGCGGCGGCCGGATTGCACAGCCGGATGATCCCTTCGCCGTCGACCACGACGATCCCGTCGGGCACGGCGGCCAGGGCCGCCTCGCTCGGGTGTCCGTACGGCTGCCCGTACGGCGGCCCGTGCGACGGCTGTCCGTACGGCGGCCCGTGCGACGGCCCGTACGGCGGGCGTTCCGGCTCTTCGGAGTCAGTCATCGTCGTCGGAGGGGGCCGCGCCGGGGTTCCGCGTGTTCCACAGGCTCTGCGGGGCGTCGCTGCCCGCGGGGTCGTCGTGGGGCAGGCCGCCGGACTGCGGATAGGCCGTGCTCAGGACGTTGGACAGGCCGCGCATGGGTTCGCCGATGCGCATGCCGGTGTTGTCGATGTCGAACCGGCGGATGCTGTGGTCGTGCGCCGAGCCGCGGGACTGGAGGACGGCGATGCCGCGCTGGATCTCGCCCTCGGACTCCACGTAGCGCAGCAGGATGGTGACGTCGGTGAGGCTGGCGACCTCCATGGCGATCGCGGGGGTGACGGTGGGGGTGACCCGGCCGGTGGGGGCCGAGGTGAGCAGAGTGGTGATCTCGTTGTGCCGCAGGACGGCGCCGAGCGCGATGACGAAGTCGAGGAGCGCGCGGGAGCTGACGATGCGTTCGAGCGCGGAGAGCGTGTCGATGGCCACGCGGGTGGGCCGGAACTCCTCGATGACGCGCCGCACGCGCAGGAAGTGCTCCTCCGGCGAGGCCACTTCGGGGTATTCGGAGACGACGTGCAGCAGCCCGGAGTCCTCCATGGCCTCCAGGTCGAGCCCCCAGCTGGCCGCGTTGCGGCCGAGCTGCTCGTGGGTCTCGTCGAAGGTCTGCAGCAGGCAGCGCTCACCGGCCTCGACGGCGGCGGCGGCGAAGAACAGGCTCGTGAGCGTCTTGCCGGTGCCGGTGGGGCCGGTGAGCAGCACGATCGAGTCGCGGAAGAACCCGCCGCCACACATGGCGTCCAGGCCGGTGTTGCCGGAGGAGACGCGCTCGGTCGAGGCGCGCTCGCGTGCCTGGAGGAAGGCGAGCGGCATGATCACGATGCCCTCGCGGGGGCCGATGGTGAACAGCCATTCGCCGGTACGGTGGTTGGTGCCGCGGAACTTGACGATCTCGACGGTCCGACGGCGCCGCTCCTGCCGCAGCACGTTCCGCAGGATGATCACGTTGTCCACGACGAACTCCTCGACCCCGAAGCGCGACACACCGTCGTACTCCCTGGGCCGTTCCGCGGTGACCACGGTGGTCACCCCGAGCGCGTTCAGCGCGGAGACGATCCGGTAGAGCTCGTGGCGGATGATTCCGACGGTGCCGAGGCTCGTGAGCACGGCGCCGATCGAGTCGAGCGCGACCCGGCGGGCGCCGCTTCTGCGGACCGCGTGCGCGATCCGCGCCGTCAGCGCGCCCAGGTCGTACGCGCCGATCGTCGGCGCCTCCTGGCCCAAGCCCGCCGAGGCGTCGACGAACGTCCACTTCCCGGCCGCCTCCCACTCCGTGATCGGGAAGCCGAGCGAGGTGACGTTGGTGCGGATGTCCCCGGGGTCCTCCTCGAAGGTGACGAACACGCCCGGCTCGTCGTGGCCCTGCACGCCCCGCGCGAGGAACTCCATGGCGAAGAGGGTCTTGCCGCTGCCCGTCGTCCCGGTCACCAGCGTGGAGCGCCCTCCTGGCAGTCCTCCCAGCGCGATCTGGTCGAAGCCGTTGATCCCGGTGGGGGTTCTCCGGATGCCGTCGATTCCGTCGTGGCCGTCGTGGCCGTCGTGGCCGTCGTGGCCGTCGTGGCCGGAGATGCCGTCGCTGCCAGTCATCGCCCCTGCCTCTTGTGGGACAGTGCGTCCGAGTCCGCCAGACCGAGCGCGAGAGCGGCGCGCTCCTAGTCGGACAGGTCCCCGATGACGCGCCGTTGCGGAAGGGGCGAGTGCCGGATGACGGTCGGCGTCGCCAGGATGTGGTGTTCCTCGGCCAGTTCGGGCTCGTCGACGACGTCGATCACCTCGATCTCGTAGACGCCCAGGTGCCGGGCGTCACACAGGGTCCGCAGGTTCGACCGCGCGGCGTCGGAACGTTCCGTCGCTCCCGCCACGAAGAGCGTGAAGGAGAATCTCACCGGGTCGCGGCTCATCGGCGGCCCCCGGGGCCACCCCGCACTCGTGGGTCGTCGGCGCTGCACATCGCGAAACCTCCGCAATATGGCTCTTCGTACCTAATTTACGCAGGAGGCACGACGCCCGCCAGAACTGTTCTGGCTACGATCGGACCACGGGCGCGGAGAGGCCCCACGAGGACTGCCCATGATCCGAGTACTCGTCATCGAGGACCAGCGGACGCTGGCGGAAGCGCTGGAGATCGCCATCGGCGCGCAGCCCGATCTCGCCTGCGTGGGCGCGGTGGCCACGGTCGAGGAGGCCGTCCCGCTCGCCCTCGCGCGCACCCCCGACGTGGTGCTGATGGACATTCATCTGCCGGGCGCCGACGGCATCGAGGGCACTCGGCGGATCAGAGTCTGCCACCCGCACGTACGGGTCCTGCTGCTCACCGCGGACACCTCCCCGCGCCAGCTCGTGGCCGCCGCCTCGGTCGGGGCTGCCGGATTCCTGGCCAAGGACAGCGCGTTCCCGGCCGTCCTCGCGGCGATCCGGGCCCCGGCCGAGGAGCCGATGTTCATCGAGGAGTCCACCCTGGGGCTGCTCGTCGAGGCCCTCGGCGCGCCGTCCGACGGCCCCGAGCCGCCCTCTCCCGCCAGCGGGCGGCGACCGCGGCTCACGGAGCGGGAGCTGGAGGTCCTCCGGCTGATGGGCCAGGGCCTCGGCCCCGGGCCGATCGCCGAACGGCTGGTGGTGAGCCCGCACACCGCGCGCGGGCATGTGAAGCGGGTGATGGCGAAGCTGGGCGCGCACAGCCAGCTGGAGGCCGTCGTCAACGCCGCCCGGTCCGGCCTGCTGCACATGACGCCCCGGGAGGACTGAGCGCGCACGCCTGGCGGGGCCTGGCCAGGCCTGGCGGGGCCTGGCGGGACGGTCCGGCCCAGCTCATCCGGGCCGCGGCATCGGCCCACCTGGGGGTCGAAAGGGCCGTACGTCTCCTCCTACCGTCGAAGGCAATCGGCCGGCGCCTCCCGGCGACGCCCTGCGCCTCCGGCGTCGGCCGACCAGCCGTCACGGCGCCGGACCCGCGCGGGCCGGGGCGTCACCCCTCGGGGTCGTCGAGGCGTTCGGCCTCGCGGGCGAGGGCCGCGTTCATGGCGCGGAACTGCGGCAGCGTGTCGGACTTCAGGGTGCCCTGGGCGAAGGGGACGGCGATGCCGGTGAAGCGTTCGCTCTGGGTCAGGCGGACGCGGCCGGGGCCGGTCCGCTCGATGGTGAAGCGGTGCTGTCCGTCGGCGATCCAGCCCGGTCCCATCCTGCCCAGCCAGCGCAACTCCTTGCCGGGGACGGCCGCCTGCACCTGGGGGGTGAAGGTCATGTCGCCCGAGTCGTCGTGCAGGACGATGCGCATCCTGGCGCCTTCGGCGAGGCGGGCTCCGGGCGACGTCACACGGGCCGAGGTCATGAACGGATTCCAGTCGGGATAGGCGTCGAAGTCCGCCAGTACCTGCCAGACCTGTTCCGGCGTCGCCCTGATCTCCACCGAGGCGGTGAGCCGGACGGCGTGGACGTTGGCCCACACCGTGTACCCGGCGACCAGGACCACCAGCGCCGAGAGGGCGGCGAGCAGGCGGTGCCGACGGCGGCGTCTTCGGGGGGCGGGTGGCGACGGCGTGGCGGCCGTCGGGTCGAGAGGGTCGAGCGGGTCGAGCGTGTCGGTACCGGTCATCGTGGGGCCTCTCTCGCTGCGTTCAGGGGGTGACGCCGTCCAGGGCGGTGGCGACGAGCCGGTCCACGTAGGCGGCGTCGAGGGGGCGGCCGGTGATGAGCAGCCGGTAGTACAGCGCCCCGGCGAGCTGGTCGAACAGCACCTCGGGGTCGGCGTCGGCGCGCAACTCGCCCTGGTCACGGGCCTGTTCGAGCAGGGTGAGGACGAGCGCGTTGCGGCGGGCGAACAGGCCCTGGACGGCGGCGCCGACGTCCGGGTGACGGGCCGCGGCGGCGGCGACCTCCGCGACCAGCCCCGCGGACGTGTCGCCGGGGTCGGCGGGATCGGCGGGATCGGCAGGGGCCGCCGGGGCCGGGCGGCCGATCCGGCGCATGCGGTGGAGCCCGTCGGTGATCGCGTTGAGATAGCCGGTGAGATCGGCGCGTACGTCGCCCGTGTACCGCACGGGCACGCTGTCCTGGACCCGCGCGACCACGGCGACGATCAGATGGTCCTTGGTGGGCCACCGCCGGTACAGCGTGGTCTTCGCGACACCGGCCCGGGTCGCGATCTCGTCTACGGAGAACCGGTCGTAGCCCCGGTTGAGCAGGATCTCCAGCGCCGTGTCGATGATGCGCACGTCCGCCTCGTCGTTACGCGGACGGCCCCGTCGGCCCGGCGCTTCCTTGCCCACTCCGCCCACTCCTCTTTTCGCTACGACCGTTGCGTAAAGGAGAGTAGGGGCGGCCGCGCATTTACGCAACGGCCGTAGCGAAATGGGGGAGCGGCGCCCGGGGCGGGCGCCCGAGGCGTCAGCCGTCCAGCTCCCGGCGCAGCACCGACATCTCCGCCGGGTCCAGGCTCGCCGCGGCGAGGTCGGCGAGCGAGTGCTCCAGGGCGCGACCCGCGTCCTGGAGCACCCGTTCCGCGCCGTCACGGTCACGGACGACGACCACGCCGCCGGACACCACGATCTCCACCGCGTCGGCCGGGCCGCCGGTGATCCGCAGGCCCCGGTAGCCGAGCCCCTGGAGCGGTACGGCTCCGGGGGGCGCGGGCGGCAGCGCGGCGAGACGGGACATCACCGCTTCCCCGGCTTCCGGCGTCAGGCTGAACGCCGGGTTCCGCCGCCCGCTGTAGAGATCGATCTCGACGTCCATACGGTCATTCTCCGCCGTCGGCGTGACGTGATCCGTGACTTGATCCGTGACCGGATCCGTTACCTGATCCGCTGCCTCTGCGAGTTGCACCCGTAGAAGTACCCGGCGAAGATCGTGTACGGACCGCGGTTCGCGGTCTCGGGGTTGTAGATGACGTTGTTGCTGTTGTCCGTGTTCCTGGCGGCGGTGCCGCCGGGCTTGTGGCCCCAGAAGCCTTCCTGCTGCTTCCGGTACCAGTGGTAGTCGATGAATCCGGGTCCCGGGGCGATGACCAGCGCCACCAGATAGCGCGGCTTTTCGGAGTCCGGGAAGCAGTCGAACCGGCGGTGCATTCCGTCGCACAGCGCCGCGCGTGACACTTCGGCTGCCGTGATGGATTTGTACATGCTTCCACAACCACGCCCTGGCTGGGCGAAGGTGTTCGTCCGCCAGTTGCTCGCGTAGTTGTAGCAGTTGTTGTTCAGCCGGACGGTCGAGTCGTTGTTCCAGAAACCCGGGTTGAACGCGCCGAGTTCGATGGTGCAGGTGACCGCGGCGGAGACTTCTTCCCCGCCCTGCTCGGATTCCGCCTCGGTGCCGGATTCGGCTTCCGCTTCCGCCTGTGCCACGGCGTTCCGGTCCGTGACGGTGAGGCGGCCGGAGGTCGACAGCTGCGAAATCACGAAGTTGCGCAGCGAGGCGTCCACCGGCTGTGCCGCTTCACCTGCGGCGACGGGATCTCCCCGCTCCATCACGGTGACGAGCCGCTCGCCGATCTCGGCCGCGCGTCCGCCGCGTGCCAGTGCGCCGACGGGGAGGTACTTCCTCGGCTCGGTGCCGAATTCGACGGAGAACTCGTCGTTGAGCGGTTCGATCCAGAAACCACGGACGCCGAGCACGCCGTCGTCCGGTGCGTCTTCCGCGAACAGGCTACGGTTCGTCTCCACCTCGCGGAGAATCGCCCTTACTTCGTTCGAGTCGGTGATGTGGGAGACCGGGTCTGGACGGCCGGAGAATATGTCTGCCGTGATGCGGAGCATATGTGCGTCCCCCCTTCTTCTCGCAGCAGCGGATTACCGGAGGACTCCTTTGCCCCCGGTCGGTGGTCTCGATCACTCCGCTGTGCCGGTTGCAATGAAATGGGGTTTAGTACGCATCGCGGCATGCGTCAACAGCGGGAAAAGCTCACTGGAACCAATCGCCCGCCAACTACGGCACTTGCAGCCGATCAGTACGCCAAAACCGCTATCACGTCCGGGGGCGGTGGGCCCGGACGTCCACCGCCCGTCCGTCGGGATCGCGAGCCGTCATCGTCCACTGCGTGGGCAGCGTTTCGATCTCCCCGGCCCCGCCGACGTCGAGGACCGCGATCCGGGAATCCGAGGCGGTCGCCGCGCGCTCGAACGCGAGTCTCGCCCCGAGCAACTCCGGGTAGAACGCGGCGACGCCGCCCTCCGCGTCCCCTTCGTATTCCCGCACTGCAAGATCCCGCACCCCTCGGAAGTCCTGCCCGCGGCCGGAACTCCTGCAGGATCATCCGCACGGAGGGGCCGCACCACTCGCCCAGCCGCTCTCACTCATTCTCCGCTCGGACATTTCCTCATGGGGGAACGCACATGAAGCTCAAGAGGGCCCTCGCCCGCCTCGCCCCGGTCGCTCTCGCCGCCGCGGCGGCGAGCTTGCTCACCGCCTCACCGGCCTCCGCGATCAGCTGGGACTGGGGCCCGTACTACGACAGTTCCAAGGGTGTGAAGGTCTACTTCGAGGAGAAGGGCGACCGCCTCAAGGTCTGCGACATCAAGTCGGACGGCAAGTGGGTCATGGCCTGGGTGGACGTCCAGGGCGGCAAGTCGATCTACCTCGCCGATACCAAGAACGACGGCAAGTGCCGGTACTCCAAGGCCTCGGACAGCAGTTACTACAACCTGCCCGAGAAGAAGTGGATCGAGATCACGCCCTGCACCTCCACGGGCAACATGTGCGACACCACGGGCAAGACGCGGTCCTTCTACAACGACCACTGACGAGCGGGTACGGCGGGGACCGAAGCCGCGGCGGGGTCAGAGGACGTCGCCCGTGCGGTCCAGGATTCGGCGGGCTATGACCGCCGTGGAGACGCCGTCGCTGAACGCCCTTGCCTTGATGAGCGCCAGGGCGTCCTCGACGGAGCAGCCCGTACGGCCGGAGTGGACGCCCGCGGCCTGGTGCACGGTGTCGCGGTGGTCCGTCCCCCCGTACAGCTCGGGGTCCGGGTCGGGGCCGAGCAGCACCGTGTCGGTCAGCGCCTCGGCGACCTCGGCGCAGCGCACGGAGTCCACCGGCCCTGGGCCGGGCTCGTACAGGGTCAGGGCGCCGAAGCAGCCGCCCGTGGCGGAGAGCGGCACCGCGACGACGCCGGTGAGCCCGAGGTCGGTCAGCTCCGGTCCGTACCCGGGCCAGCGGGTCTCGATCGCCGAGCGGCCGGTGGCGCTGATCGGGCCCTCGCTGTCCAGGATGTCCCTGGCGGGCCCCTCGCCGAGGATGAACTCCAGCTCCTGCGCCGCCCGTGACGCCTCGTCGGACGCGGCGACGGCCAGCTGTGTGCGGTCCCGCCCGACCAGCGTGAGGGCGGCGCTCCGCGCGCCGCACGATTCGGCCACCCCGGTCATGAAGAGCGGGCGGGGGTCCCGTGAGAGCGACCACTCGGCCACACGGCGGGCGTACGCCTCCTGGAGGCGTGCCGAGGCGATCTGACGCGCCGCCATCCGGCGGTGGGAGGCGGCGACGCGCAGATGGATGTCGCGTCCGCTGCGCGCGGCGAGCATCTCCTGCGCGTCGGCGGACGCCTGGGCGCGGCGTGCCCGGTCGCGGGCGAGAGCGGCCCGCCGCCAGGCGACGGCCGCGGTGCTCACAGGGTTGTCCCCCCGGCTCATGCCCGTAGCCTACGCCTCGGCGTCGGAGGGCAGATCCTCCTTGGGGGGCTGTTCCTCCATGAGCAGGACGACGCCGCCGTTGTGGCCGTAGAAGGGCGTGCACACGACGCCGCACGTGATGGATCTGCCGAGCCGGTTGATGGCGGGGATGTGGACGGGACCGGCGCGCCTGCCGGTGTCGAGGCACTCCTGGACGACCGCGTGCAGCTCGTCCACGGGGAGCCCGAAGTCGAGGCTGAAGAAGTTCTCTTCCATGGTCTCGTCCGGGCGCAGCCCCCACAGGTCGACCGCGCCCCGGTTCCAGCACTTGACCAGCTTGCCCGTGTCCAGGACGACGACGCCCGCCGCGATGCTCCCGACCACGGCCTCCAGGAACGCGCGGGCCTCGTCCAGCTCCGAGGAGCGCACGCGCATCTCCTCGTTCATGGTCTCCAGCTCCTCGTTCCCGGACTGGAGCTCTTCGTTGGTGGTCTCCAGCTCCTCGTTGGTCGACTGGAGTTCCTCGTTGGTGGTCTCCAGCTCCTCGATGCTGGACTGGAGTTCCTCGTTGGTGGTCTCCAGCTCCTCGTTGGTCGACTGGAGCTCCTCGTAGGCCGTCTCCAGGTCCTCGCGCACCCGCTTGACCTCGGACTTGAGCTGGGTCGTGACGGTCACGTCGGTGAAGGTGATGTGCGTGGCGACCGGCAGCCCGTTGGGCCCGGTGAGGGGGTGGATGAGGATGTCGAAGAACTGCACGTCCTCGCCCACGCGCCGCTCCACCCCGTTGACCCGCAGGGTGCGGCGCTCGTGCACGGCCTGCTCGATCAGGGAGCGCAGTTCGACGGGGCGGTAGGAGATCTCCAGGTCCTGGAAGGGCCGCCCGACGTCGTTCGGACTGAGGGCGAACTGCGTACGCGCGCTGCTGTTGATGAGCACGACCGAGCCGTCGCTGTCCACGGCGACGGACGGCGCCGGGGTGGAGTCGGCGAGCAGGTCGCGCAGCTGGCGGTGCCGGGCCGCCGTGCCGACCTCGGCGGCGGTACCGGCCCGGTTCTTCAACGGGTGCGGCTGGTAGGGCGGTCCGGCCTCGCCCGGGCGCCTGCGGAAGACGCGCTGGCGCATGCTGACGACGTCGAAGCGGTCGGCGTCGTTGAGCAGCATCTCGGCCTTGCCGAGGAAGAGATAGCCGCCCGGGCGGAGCGCGAAGTTGTAGCGGTCGACGATCTGGGTCTGCGCCTCGACGTTGAAGTACATCAGCGTGTTGCGGCACACCAGCAGGTCCAGCCGCGAGATGGGCGCGTCCCGGGTGATGTCGTGCCTGCCGAAGATCACCCGCCGCCGGAGGTCGGAGCGGAAGCTGTACTGCGCGCCGTTCTTCTCGAAATACCGCTCGCGCAGCTCCGGCGCGAGCCGTTCGAGCACCTTCGCCGGGTACAGCCCGGAGCGGGCCGTGCGGAGCGCCTCCTCGTCGACGTCCGTCCCGTAGATCTTGACGCGGTTGAGGGCCTCGTCCTCGCCGAGGGACTCGGCGAACATCATCGCCAGCGAGTACGCCTCCTCGCCGCTGGAGCATCCCGCGCTCCAGACCCGGATCTCCTCGTCGGCGCCCGACTGGGCCAGCAGCTCGGGGAGGACCTCGTGCTCCAGGAAGGTCCACGCGTCCGGGTCGCGGAACATCGAGGTGACGTTGATCAGGATGGTGTTGAAGAGGAAGCTGAACTCCTCCGAGTTCGCCTCCAGCCGGTCGCGGTAGTCCGCGTACGACGTCACTTCGATGTCGGCCATCCGCTTGCGGATGCGCCGCCCCAGCGTCGAGCGCTTGTAGCCCGTGAAGTCGAAGCCGCGTGCGTCGCGCAGGAAGACGAGCAGCCCTTCCAGCTCCTCGTCGGGTCCGGCGTCGGGGGCCTCGCTCATCATCGCCTCTTGGTCTCGACTAGTCCTCGGATCACCGCGGCGATCTCGTCCAGAGGCAGTACGTAGTCCACTGCTCCGGTACCCACCGCCGCGGTCGGCATGCCCTTGAATTCTGCCGTCTCCGGATCCTCGGCGATCACAGTGCCGCCGCGCGATTTGACGGCGTCCACGCCCATGGCCCCGTCGCGCCCGGAACCGGTCAGGACGCAGGCGACGGTCTGCGGCCCGTACGCCCCCGCGACCGACTCGAACAGCAGATCGGCGGAGGGGCGCAGGAAGTGCACGAGCTCCGAGCTGGAGAGGTTCAGGACACCGCCGGGGCCGACGAGCAGATGGCGGTCGGGCGGCGCGATGTAGACGGTGCCGGGCATGGCCCGCTCCCCGTCCTCCGCGAGCTTCACCCGCAGCCCGGTGCGGCGCGCGAGGATCTCGGCGATCACCGTGCGGTGCCGCGGATCGAGGTGCTGGACGACCAGCACCGGAACCGGCAGGCCGGGGCCCAGTCCGGCCAGGATCTTGCTGAGGCCCTTGATTCCTCCCGCGGAAGAGGCCAGGGCGACGATGGCGAAGCGATCGACCGCGAACTCGTCTGCCGTCACACGGCGAGCGTATCCAAGGACTCTGCCCCGCGGACCGGCCCGGCGGCGGGGCCACGCCCTCCGAGCGGCGGAGGTCAGCCGGGCGTCACCGGTACGCCCAGGCGGCGGGCCAGTTCGTCCAGCAGGCCGGGAAGCTCGTCCGCCGTCCCCGCCGTGCCGAAGACGTGGTGGTCGGGGCGGACGAGGACGGCCTCGGCGCCCGTCGCCGCGAACCAGCGGGCGTACGTCGCGTCCAGGTCGACCACCGCGTCCGGGGCGCCCGTCGCCGCGCGGCTGACATGGACCGTACGGGCGCCCAGCGCGGCCAGCAGGGCCCGGTGCCCGGCGGAGAGCGCGGCGGGGGCGTCGGCGCGGGCGCAGAGCAGCGTCCAGCCGGGGCCCAGCACGTCGTCGGCGAGGCCCGTGACGCCCGCGCGCAGGACGCGGCCCTGGACGCCGAGGCGGCCGACGACGTCCGCGCCTGCGCTGCCGCCTGCGCCGCAGCTCGCGCCGCCGCCCGTACCCCCGCTCGCGCCGCCGCCCTGCAGCACCCCGCGCTCGATCCACGGCGGTGCGGGCGGCGGCGGGGCCTCGCCCGCGAGCAGCGCCCGGTCGCGCTCCGCCGCGGCGTCCGGATCCAGCTCGCACACGACGCGGCCCAGCTCCATCGACGCGCGGATGTACCGCTCGACGTGCGGGCGCCGTTCGAGGGCGTACGTGTCGAGCAGCGCGTCCGGCGCGACGCCGCGCAGCACCAGGTCGAGCTTCCAGGCCAGGTTCGCCGCGTCCCGCACTCCCGAGCACATGCCCTGGCCCAGGAACGGCGGCATCAGATGGGCCGCGTCGCCGAGCAGCAGCACGCGCCCGGCGCGGAAGTCCTCGGCGAGCAGCGAGCGGAACGTGTAGACGGTACGGCGCACGAGCGCCGCGTTCGCCGGGGTGACGTCCCAGCGCGCGAGGAGCCGCCACACCGTCTCGTCGGTGTCCATCCCCGCCGTGTCCTCGCCGGGCAGCAGCATGAACTCCCAGCGGCAGTGCTCCCGTCCGAGCCAGCGGAAGAGCGAGACCGGGCGCGCCGGGTCGCAGATCTGGCCCGCGTCGGGCATGTCGAGCCGGGCGTCGGCGTCGTACGGGCGTACGTCCGCGACGAGCCAGTCCTCCGCGAAGCCGAAGTCCTCGCGGGCCAGCCCCGCGGCCTCGCGGACGAACGAGCCCGCGCCGTCGGCGCCGAGGACGTAGCGGGCGGTGACGGTGCGCTCGGCGCCCGACGCGTCGCGCACGGTCACCGCCGCGTGGTCGTCGTGCCGCGTGAGGCGTACCGCCTCCTGGCCGCGGTGGACGGTCACCGACGGCCGCCGTTCGACCGCCGCGGTCAGCGCGTCCTCCATGTACGGCTGGTACATGAGGTAGTCGGACTTCCAGCCGGACGGCGTCGGCGCGTCCCAGTCCAGGTGGAGCAGCAGCTTGCCGTCGGCGTTGAACCAGTCGTAGTCGGGCACGGGAATGGCCCGCCGTTCGACCGCGTCCGCGGCGCCCACGCTCTGGAAGACGCGCATGACCTCGTGGTCGACGTGCCCGGCGCGCGGCAGCGGATACGGGGACGGCCACCGCTCGAACACCCCCACCCGGTGCCCGTACCGCCCCAGCAGCGCGGCGGCGACCTGCCCCACGGGACCGAAACCGATCTGTACGACGTCGAAATCGAAGCGGTCTAAGCCGGAGTCAGACATGACCCGGAGCCTATTTCTTCCGGGAGTCCACCGCCGCCTTCGCGTCGACGACGCCGAGTCCGAGGCGGGGCTCGGCGCCGGGGTTCCGCGCGGTGTCCCGGATCGCCTCCGCGATCGCGTCGGGGTCGCGGCCCTGCTGGTGGAGGAGGGCGGCGACGGCGGAGACGTACGGCGCCGCCATCGACGTACCGTCGAGCTTCCCGTAGCCGGAGCGGTTCTCGGCGCTCTCCTCCGTCCTGTACGTCGGCAGCGTCGAGAGGATGCCGACGCCGGGCGCCGAGACCGCGTCCTTCGCGCCGAAGTTGGAGAAGTCCGCGGGCTCGCCGTTCCTGTCGCTGGCGCCGACGACGAGCACGGGGGTGTCGAGGCGGTACGGCTGCAGCGCCGTGCCCTCGTTCCCGGCCGCCCCGACGACGACCGCGCCCTTGTCGTGCGCCACGTCGATGGCCTTGTTCAGGATGCCGCCCTTCAGCAGCCGGGCCATGAGCCCGGACTCGCCGAGGGAGAGGTTGATGACGTCGGCGCCGTGGTCGGCCGCCCAGATGATGCCGCGGGTGATGTCCGCGTTACGGCCGGTGCCGTCGGGCCCCAGCACCCGTACGGGCATGATCTTCGCGCCGGGGGCACCGCCCGCGACGCCGACCCCGTTGTCGGTGTGCGCGGCGGCGATGCCGGAGACGTGGGTGCCGTGGCCGTTCTCGTCCCGGGGCTCCTTGTCGCCGTCCACGAAGTCGTAGCCGTCGGCCAGCCGCCCCTTGAGGTCCGGGTGGTCCAGGTCGGCGCCCGTGTCGACGACGGCGATGACGGTGTCCTCGCCCTCGGCCCTCTTCCACGCCCCGGGCAGCTTCAGCGCGTCCAGCGCCCACTGCCGGCTCCGCTCGGGGTCCCGCTTGTGCTCGCGCCCGTCGCCGGAGCCGCCCCCGCCGTCCCCGCCCCCGTCTCCGCAGCCGGTGAGGAGGAGCCCGGCGGCCAGCGTTCCGGCGAGGACACGGCGGGCGGTGGACGTCCGCGTCCGGGTCCGTGTCGGCGTCCGCGTCGGCGTCAGCGGCATGGAGGGTGCTCCGTTCCGGTGATGAAGGGCTTCGGCGGGCGCCTGCGTGCGCGTACGAGCCCGTCCGCCGTCATCACCGCCAGCGCGACCGAGGCGCCCAGGGCGAGGCCCGCGAACGCGTCGGTCGCCCAGTGCACGCCCAGGTAGACGCGGCTGGCGCCGACCAGGACCGAGCAGACGAGGGCCGCGCACCACAGCGCGGCCCGGACGGCGCGGGAGGCGAGCCGCTCGCCGATGACGTAGGCCAGGATCAGCAGCACGGCCGTGGCGATCACCGTGTGCCGGGAGGGGAAGCAGAAGCCCTCCTCGGGGATCGCCCAGAGCGCCGACGGGGGACGGTGGCGGTCGGTCGTCTCCTTGGCCAGCGTCGCCAGGGCGACGGAGAGCGCGCCCGTGCCGCCGACCAGCAGCAGCGGGCGCCAGGCCCGCTCCCGCCAGGAGACCACCAGGGCGCCCAGGACGGTGACGAAGAGGAGGGGGTACTTCGAGGCGTGCGTGACGACCTTCATCGGCCCGTCCAGCACGGCGGCCCGGTGCTCGACGGCCCCGTTCAGCACCGGCTCGTCGATGAATCCCGTCTCCCGCTGCAGCACGAGCCCCGCGCACACGGCGAACGTGACCAGCGAGACCAGCAGCGTGGCCACCACCAGAGGCACGGCTGAACGGGACATCGCGGGCATCGCGGACCACTCCAGACCTGGCACATCCGGGAAAGGGGGATGACGGGAGCGCTTCCACGCCGGTCGCCGCGCCACGCCGGACCGTGCGCCGCTGCACCGGAACGGAGTCCTCGGGACACCCGCAAGGAGGCAGGGGCGCGCGGCGCGCGGGGCGGGGGCCGAGTGGCCGTCGGGCCGCGCAGACGTCAAATTAGGACAGTGCAGGAGACGAGCGACCAACCGGACGGCGACGAGCATCGGCCCGCCGACCCGCGCTACCGCGCGCTGCGGCGCTGGGCGCGCGTGCTGCCCGCGGCCTTCCTCGTGCTCGGGACGGTGATCGAGATCCTCCGCCCCGGGCTGACGATCTCGGCGCTGTTCGCCGCGGCCCCCATCGCCGCCGCCGCGCTGCAGACGATGCGGGCCACGGTGATCACCGGGATCGTCTCGTGCGTCACGATCAGTCTGCTCGCGGCGTTCTTCGACCACGACGTGGAGGGCTTCGAGCGCGAGCTGCCCGCGCTCGCCGTCGTCGCCGTCTCGCTCCTCGCCGTCGGCATCAACTATCTGATCCGGCGCAACGGAGAGCAGCTCGCCAGCGCCCGTATCGTCGCCGAGGCCGCGCAGCTCGCGGTGCTGCCCGCGCCGCCCGCGCGCGTCGGCGGGCTCATCGTCGCCGCGCGCTACAAGGCCGCGCAGACCGACGCCAGCATCGGCGGGGACTTCTACGCCGTACAGCACACCCCGCACGGCGTCCGGCTCATCGTCGGCGACGTCCGGGGCAAGGGGCTCGGCGCCGTCTCCGCGGTCGTCATCGTGATCGGGGCCTTCCGCGAGGCGGCCGAGGAGGAGCCGACGCTGGCGGGGGTCGCGGCGCGGCTCGACCGCTCGCTGGAGCGCGAGGGGCAGCGGCGGCTCGGCATCCAGCAGTTCGAGGGCTTCACCACCGCCGTCCTCGCCGAGCTGCCCCCGGTCGCCGAGGGCGCGGCGAGCCGCACCCTGCGCCTGATCAACCGGGGCCACCCGCCGCCGCTCCTCCTCGACCACGGCGCCGTCCGCTCGCTCGACCCGCGCGTCCCCGCGCTGCCGCTGGGCGTGACGGAGCTGGGGGTCTGGCCGGACCGTGCCGACGAGTTCGCGTTCCCGGCGGGCGCGCAGCTCCTGCTCTACACCGACGGGCTCTCCGAGGCGCGCGACGAGGAGGGCACCTTCTACGACCCCGTACGGCGGCTGTCCGACCATCCGTTCGAGGATCCCGAGGCCGTGCTCGACATGCTCATGGGCGACGTCGAGGCGCACACGGGCGGCGGCACCTCCGACGACATGGCGCTGCTCGCCGTCGGCCGCCCGGAGCGCGCGGGGCGGACGCCCTCGCGGGCCGCGTCACGCGCCCGTGAGTAGTCACCCTCCGCGATCCTCCGCCTCAACTCCCGTGACCACGCGTCCCAATTGGGCGCACCTGTCCCGGAAAGTGCTGGCCATGGTGACCAGGAATTAACGGGAACGGCTTGGAATCACGGGCGCGCTTCTATTAACGTCCGATAACGCAGCGCGGTCGTCACTGTCGTCACGAGAGACGGCACCGTGCGCCGTCGCCGAATCCCGCGTGTGCGACACCCCCGAGCGACAACTCGACAGGCATCGCACGCACAGCGGGAACCGGGGAACCACCCCTTCGTGTCAGCCCAGACCCGGAGGATGGGGTGAATCGGGCCGGTTCGCGCCGTCCCGTAGGAGACCTTCCTGCTCCGAACCCGTCAGCTAACCCGGTAGGCGAGAGGAAGGAAAGGAGAACGCCCCCCGTGGCGTCCAGGTCGCAGAGGCATGCCCCCGAGGTCGCGTACGACCCGTTCCACGACGACGACGGGTCAGCGCCGTACGACGCGTACGGCCCCTATGACGCGTACGGCCCCTACGACGCCGCTCCCGGCGACAGGGGCGACGAGACCTGGGAGGAGTGGAACCCCACCGAGGAGTCCATCCGCCCGGTCCGCGGCCGTCACCGCGTCGGCAAGCAGCGCAGCGGCGGCATGGCGCGCAGCGGCGCCGTCCTCGGCGTCGGCATGATCGCCGCGGTGGGCGCCGGTGGCATGGCCACGGCCAAGGACAAGGACCCGGCCGCCATCTCCATGCCCGACCTGGGCTCCGTCGCGAAGGTGGGCGAGCACCTCCCCGACGCCAAGGACCTCCCGGGCGTCGGCGACCTCATATCCGACGACGGACCCTCCGGCGACGCCGAGACGCTGGCCGGTGCCCAGGGCGAACAGCCCCTCACCCAGGCCGGTCTGACGCAGGAAGAGGCCGCCGAGGGCACCAAGGACGCGGGCGAGGCGCTGCGCGCCAGGATCCTCGCGCAGGCCGAGACGCAGAAGCACAACGTCGAGGACGAGGCCCGCGAGAAGGCCGCCGCCGAGGCGACCCGCAAGGCCGCGGCCGAGGCGAAGCAGAAGGCGGACGCCGAAGAGGCCAAGCAGAAGAAGGCCGAGGCGGAGCGGAAGCGGAAGATCGCCGAGGAGAAGAAGCGGAAGGCGGAGGCCGAGCGCCGCGCCAAGCTCGCCCGGCAGTACGTCGTCCCCGTCTCCAACTACCAGCTCAGCGCCGGCTTCGGCCAGGGCGGCGGCATGTGGCAGAACGACCACACAGGCCAGGACTTCGCCGCCCCCAACGGCACCCCCGTCAAGGCGCTCCACTCCGGCACGATCAAGGAAGCGGGCTGGGCCGGTTCGTACGGCTACCGCATCGTGCTGGAGCTGGAGGACGGTACCGAGATCTGGTACTGCCACCTCTCCTCGATGACCAAGTCGGCGGGCGAGAAGGTCGGCACCGGCGACGTCGTCGGCCGCGTCGGCTCCACCGGCAACTCCTCGGGCCCCCACCTCCACGTCGAGGTGCGTCCCGGCGGCGGCGACCCGGTCGCCCCGCTGCCGTGGATGCGCGAAAAGGGCATGAAGGTCTGACGCGCGGCCCGGATGCCCGGCCCGGGTACCTGGCACCGGGTACCTGGCACCGGGTACCCGGCGGGCAGCAATTGGCAGGACCCACCCCCCCACACCCCCGCGGTCGTCGCCCCGCGCCGCCGAGGCACGCCGTACGCACGCGCATACGCACGTACTCGCGCTCCCGCCTCAGCACGTCAGGAGGGGACGGGGCGGCGACGGCAGGGACCCACAGACCCGGCGGTCCTGGCGGACCACCCCCCGACGCCAGGACCGCCGTCCGCCCGCGCCCCCTGCGGTTACGGTCGACTCATGTCACTGCGTACACACAAGGTGGGCCGGCTCTCGGTCTCCTCCCTCTGCCTCGGCGGCAACGTCTTCGGCTGGACGGCCGACGCCCCCACGTCCTTCGCCGTCCTCGACGCCTACGTGGAGGCGGGCGGCAACTTCCTCGACACCGCGGACACGTACGCCTCCTGGGTCGACGGCCTCCAGGGCGGCGAGTCCGAGACCGTCATCGGCGACTGGCTCGCGGCACGCGGCAACCGCGACCGCGTCGTCCTCGCCACCAAGGCGGGCGGCCACCCGGAGTTCCGGGGCCTGGCGCCGGACACGCTGCGCGCCGCGGTCGACGCCTCGCTCGGCCGCCTCCGCACGGATTACATCGATCTCTTCTACACCCACTTCGACGACGAGTCCGTCCCCGTCGAGGACATCGTGGGCACCCTCGACGAACTGGTCCGCGCGGGCAAGATCCGCGAGATCGCCGCCTCCAACATCTCGCCGGAGCGCCTGCGCGCCTCGCTCGCCGCCAGCGACGCCGAGGGCCTGGCCCGCTACGTGGCCCTGCAGCCCCACTACAACCTCGTCTCCCGCGACACGTACGAGGGTGAACTCCCGTCCCTCGCAGAGCGGGAGAACCTAGCGGTCGTGCCGTACTACGCGCTGGCCGCGGGCTTCCTCACCGGCAAGTACCGCCCGGACGAGCCGGTCCCGGAGAGCGCCCGCAGCGGCGGCGCGGCCCAGCACCTGGAGAGCGAGCGGGGCCGCCGAGTCCTGCGCGAACTCCTCGCGATCGCCGCCGAACGCGACGCGGCCCCGGCGACGGTGGCCCTGGCCTGGCTCGCCTCCCGCCCCACGGTCACGACCCCGCTGGCGAGCGCCCGCACCGTGGCCCAACTGGGGCCCCTGCTGGCCCTGGACGACGTGGAGCTGACGGAGGAGCAATGGACCCGCCTGACGGCGGCGTCGGCGTAGCGGAAACGCGTTACCGCGGACTCTGCCCGTAAACGCGCCCCACCCTGAGCCGTACGACCTGCCGCTGATCGGCGATCATCGCGGCCCGGTACTCGTCCCAGTCCGGGTGCTCGCCCTGGATCGCCCGATAGAGCTCGACCAGCTCCTCGACGGCGGAGTCGTACGGCTCACCGGCCACGGCCGACAGTTCGGCATCCCCCTCGACGACGGTCCAGGCCCACCCGTCCTCGGACGACACATGAAAACTGGCCCGGGGATCACGTAGCAGATTCCGAGTCTTGGCCCGCGAAGCGGTGACGGAAACCCGAAGGACCCGCTCGTCAGGCGCATAGTGGTAATTCACGTTGGACAACTGGGGCCGCCCGTCCCGCTTCAGCGTGACCAGCACGCCGAGCTGCCGCCGGGTCAGAAGAGAGAGCAGAGAGTCCTCATCCATAGGGCCCACTCTCCCGCACCCACCCCTCAGCGGCGAACACCTGAGCGCCCTCCTCCCGGGCATCACTGTCGGACGCGGCAACCCGCACCCAACTCTCGGGGGAGTCCCCGAAAATCCCCCGCAGCGCGGCGGAGCCCCGCAACAGCCCTCGAATCAGGGCAGGCTGCTCCTGAGCGACTAGGGGAACCCCGTCCGACGCCAGCAGCCCGCGCAGCGACACATACATCTGCGCCTCGCCCCCGGCCACGGGGACGGTGAGGCGCCGATAATTACGCCCCTCGCTCGCGTCCATCACGTCGAGCTGCGCGGGGTCGAGCCAGCTGAGCACCAGCGTGGAGGATTCCCCGCCGCCCATGACCGGCGCGGCGGCAACATACCCAGCAGGACTCACATGAGCAGAAACCCCCACGCTCACGCCTTCCACCAGGGTCGGCACCATAGGCACCACACAGGACACCCCAGCCCGAGCAAACTTGTACCGCACTTGAGCAGGCGCCCCATTGGACCCCACAGCAACCACGCCGGTACGCCCGTCCATCGACGCGGCCCCCCGCTCGGCGAGCAGCTCATCGAACCCTCCGGACTCGGCGCCGAGGAGCCGCTCCCCATCGAGCAGGGCGGAACGATCGAGTAGCCGCCCGGGATACGAAAGCGGATCGAGAAGGGGGACGGGTCCGAGTCCGGGCATGGCGAAGTCCTGTGCGGGTCGTGGACGCTGTCAGCGCTCCGTGGCCGCCACGGTGCGGCGCACCCTGGCTGCGATCTCTTCCGGCGCTTCATGCTCCCAGAATCGCAGGACCGTCCATCCGCATGCTTCCAGGTGAGTCGTCGTCTCGACGTCACGCGCGACGTTCTTGTCGAGCTTCGCCCGCCACCAAGCGGCGTTGGCCTTGGGACTGGTCGCATGGTCCGGGCAGCCGTGCCAGAAGCATCCGTCGATGAACACCGCGACCCGAATACCCGGGAACGCGATGTCGATCGTTCTGCGGGCCATACCGGGAACCCGCCGCTGCAGGCGATAACGCAGCCCGGCGGAGAACAGCAGCCGCCGTACCGCCAGCTCGGGAGAGGTGTCACGACGCCGTTGACGACTCATACGCGCGGAAACCGCGTCCGAGGAAGGCGGCGGATGACTGATCGGCACGGGCCCAGTGTGCACCCCCGAGGAGCGGCAGCAGCCATCCGGCCGGAACACCCACCGGGCAACCGCTCCCCCCGGGCCGCCCGATAGACGCCGCCGTGCGCTGGAGGGGCGGAGGTCAAGGGTGGGCGAAGCCCATCGCGAAGCGACGCCGAAGGCGCCCTTGAGGTCTGACCCGGAAGCGCCACACTCAACTGCTCCGGGCGGCCCGTCCGGCACGGTGACGGGAGAGGCTAACCGTTGAACCGCCCAGCACGTACGGCCGACACGAACCGCCCCCACTGCTCAGCGGAGAAGCAGAGCACGGGCCCGCGCGGGGCGACCTTGCTGTCGCGCACGGGCACGACCCCGGCGATCCCGTCCGCGACCTCGACGCAATTCCCTCCGGTGCCGTTGCTGTGACTGCTCTTGCGCCAGGTGACAGAGCGCAGGTCATTAGCTGTGACGTTCATGTCTCAAGTCCTCTGCCGCTGCCTTGATCATGGCTAGGGACGCCTCAGGCGACAACGCGGCGGCCCTGAGCAGATCGTACGACTTGCGGTACGCGGCCACGAGTGTGGGCTCATCGATGAGTTGGCCGCTGTGCAAGGCCTCGGTGTAGATGAGCGGTGGGGCGTCGGCGAAGGTCATCACCCGGGCCGCGCCCATCATGAAGGGGTGGGTGGTGACGTTCAGCGGGACGATCTGCAGAACGCTCCGTGTCCTGGTCACGGTCTCCACGATGTGGTCGAGCTGTGCAGCCATCTCCATCGGCGGGAGCGCGGGGCGCCGCAGGAACATCTCGTCCAGGATGGCCCAGTACTCGGGCGGATCGTCGGTGCGGAACAACTCAGCCCGAGCCATCCGCGCACCGACCTTGTCCTCAACCTCTTCGGGCGAAGCCCGGGGCATGGCGGCACGCATCAGACAGCCGGCGTATGCCTCGGTCTGAAGCAGTCCCGGAATCAGAAAGGGTTCCCACTCCTCAATGGTCGAGGCATCGGTCTCCATCTTGGCGACGTCGGCGAAGTACTCGGCATGCCCGGACCGCGCGGCCTTCCGCGCATCCTCCAGCCGCCGCTCGAAGAACCCGTCCGTTCCGAGCCGCTGGTCGGCGTAGCGGGCCATCTCGGGCGGCATGCGCCGCTCGCCCATCTCGATCTGGCTGATGAACGCGACGCTGTAGAAGATGCCGTCGGAGAACTCCTGAAGCGTGAGCCCCGCGGCCTCCCTCTTGAACCGCAACTCGGCACCGAAGAAGGCGGGAACACTGACGGACCCGTCAGGGTCCTTACGTGGAGGCACGAGATCTCACCCTTCACTTCAGCGGCAACTACCGCTAAATCCGGATCACTTCCACGCTAGACCCACCGACCGCACTGTGTAAGCGATTCATCACAGAACGCACAGGAAGACGGCGGGCCCATGCAGCAGGCGGACCGAACGCGCGCACCCCTCACCATCCCGACACTCGCACTCCCGAAGGCACTTCCGGACCTACGAGCCCAGGTCCGCGCCCACCTCACGGGCTGGTCTCTCCCACACCTGGTGGACACAGCGGAGCTCTGCACGAGCGAACTCGTCACGAACGTGATCACGCACGTAGGCGAAGCAACCCCCATCACCCTCCACCTCACCCACCCAGGCCCGCACGCCCGCCTGTCGGTCACCGACCCCGACCCCCGCGCACTCCCGGTCCTGCTCAAGGCAACACCGGACGCCGAATCGGGCCGCGGCCTGACCCTCCTCGACGCCCTCACCCTCCGCTGGGGCGTCGAGCAGCACGGAGAAGGCAAGACGGTGTGGTGTGAACTGGAGACGTAAGGTGCCCCCTATGGCGGATGAGACGAAGCCCAGAGTGGTGGTTGCCGGCGCGGTGTACGACCAGGGGAAGCTCCTGGCAGCACGACGTACCGCTCCTCCCGAGTTCGCTGGGCGCTGGGAGCTTCCGGGCGGAAAGGTCGAGCCGGGCGAGACGCCGCAGGAAGCGCTCGTCCGTGAGCTCAGGGAAGAACTCGGCATCGAGGTGGAGGTCCTGGACCGCCTCCCCGGCGAATGGAAGCTGAAGTCGGACCTGGTGCTCCACGCCTGGGAAGCCCGCCTGCTCAAGGGCGAGCCGCAGCCCTTGCAGGACCACGATGAGCTGCGGTGGCTCGCCCCTGAAGCGGCCTTCGACGTGGACTGGTTGGAGCAGGACGTCCCGTTCGTGAAGGAGACCGTGCGTCAACTCGGTGCACGGGATGGTCAATAGCGGTGCGAGAGTCGGACGCTATTATACCTGACCTGGTGAGTAGGTAAGAATTTCAGCCGGAGCCTCGTGCTGAAGCCGCCAGATGATCTGCATCGGCCTGTTTGAGACGTGACTCTTGTAGTCCGCCGGGCCGAGGAAGATGTATGGCGAAGTACCAGTCTCGTTCTCCTTGTATTTGCGTACGAAGGGGAATACGTGAGTGCCTCGCGCTTTGTGTTCGACGTACCGACGCCCCATGTCGGATGTATCTGATGTCTTCCCCGGCGACTCCCAGTGGAAGTGCCTCGCGTTCATGGCATAGTCGTTGTAGCGAACGTTTTCGTTGAAGTCCTTCTCTTTCTTCACCAGCGTGACGAAAAGGGCATCCACCTGTACTTCCTCACACCACTCGGCGCCTGCCTGGGTCCGTGAGGGTGTGCGGACCGTCAATGAAGTCAGCCCAAGGGCCGTGAGAATCTCTGCCCTGGTGTAGGTGGAGTGCACGCGCAGCGGTACGTGCGCGTGCGGAGCTGTCAAAGGAATCGAGGGGTGCTCGATCTTTTTCCTCACGTAATTGAGGATCTGACGTGCCTCGGACCGTGCGTCGGGCAGTTTGGCAAGCGCATCTAGCGCCTCCTGGTAGCTCTGGAAACCGCCTCCAGAGTCCCAGAGGTTGAGAATAAGCATGCGGGCGTAGAGCTGATCTGAGGGGGACATGGCGTCGTAGTCCGGCTCGTCAGTTGAGAGAACGCGGACGTACGCCTCGATGCGGTCGGGGTCATCGACGTGGAGGAGTTGAGACATGCGCACGGTGAACGCTTCTTCTCCAGCCGGTATGGCCGAGGGAAGAATATGTGCAGCCCGAAGAGCCTTGGTCCAAGAGTTCTTCCTGCCGCGGTAGATGTCAGTGATCTCGCGCATGCTCTTGTCCAAGAAGACTTCGATCGTGGAAGTTTTGCATTCCTGAACTTCCTTGACGATCTGTGGAAAGCGCAAGTTGAGCCGCGCCTCGATATTCTTGATGATGAGGTCCTTGGACTTACGGTCCAGGATGATCTCTGTTCCATCCGGCAAGCCGTATGAGTCGTCCTCAATCCCCTGGACGAGTCGATTCCTGCGGAGGCCCGTGATGGCGTGGAGCCGATCCTCGAAGCTGTACTCGCTGCGGTGATGTCCGACGAAGTCGAGAACTATGAGCCGGTCTTTATCAGCGGTTCGGCGCAGCCCGCGCCCAAACTGCTGAAGGTAGACGGTCACACTCTCCGTGGGGCGCAGGAAAAGCAGGGTGTCAACATCCGGAATGTCCAGGCCCTCGTTGAAGAGGTTGACTGAGAACAATACCTGGATGTGACCCGCGCGGAGAGCATTAAGTGCTGCATTGCGCTCCCCGGGCGGAGTCTCCCCGCTGAGAGCTTTAGCTTCGATGCCCTGTGCCTGGAAGTGTTCTGCCATATGTATGGCGTGGTTGATCGAAACGCAGAACCCCAACGCCTTTATCGATTTGGGATCGGCGACCTTGTTGTTGAGCTCTTTGAGCACAAGATTAACGTGCTCTTCGTCCCTTGTGAGTACGTCGGTCAGTTCTTTGGGGTCATAGCCTCCCGTCCAGCTCACGCGAGTAAAATCTGCTGAGTCGTCGGCGATTCCGTAGTAGTGGAACGGGCTGAGAAGGTTGCTGTCCATGGCCTGCCATAGGCGCATCTCGGCGGCGATCCGCCCTCCGAAGTGCGTGTCATGGACGTTTTCCCCATCGTGACGTTCTGGAGTAGCGGTGAGGCCGAGGAGCTGCTTCGGCGTGAAATGCTTGATGAGCTTTCGATAGGTCTTTGCTGCAGCGTGGTGAAACTCGTCAATGACGATGATGTCGAAGTCATCCTTGGCGAAGGACTCCAGGAACTTCTGGTTCTTGAATGACTGGATGCTGGCGAAGACGTGAGTCCGTGTGTGCGCCTTCTCCCCGCCTACATGAAGCTCGCCGAATCTGGGCAACTGCAGGATATTCCGATACGTCTTCTGGGCCTGCTCGAGGATCTCTCTTGTGTGTGCGACGAAGAGGAGTCGCAACTTCTCGCCATGTTGCTTGCGTAGGGCGCGGAAGTCCAAGGCTGCGATGACTGTCTTGCCCGTGCCGGTGGGGGCCACTAGGAGAGCCCCGCGCTTGCCGTAAACATCTCGTTCAGCGGCGAGGCTTTCGAGCATTTTCCGTTGGTGCGGCTTGGGCTCGATCTTCGTGAGATCCGACTGCTGAGGGGTTCTCCTAGTGGCCGATTTGTACTTGTTAATGGTCGCTTCAAGACGCTCGTAGTCCTGGTCGGGGTCGTACGGCTCGAAATCCCCCGAAGCCCACTCGTCCTTGAAGGCGCGCTCGAATTTGTCCAAGACATAGGGAGCGGATATGGGGGAGACTCTGACGTTCCATTCCAGTCCGGTACTGAGCGCGCTCGCTGAGATATTTGAGCTTCCCACGTATGCTGTGTGGAATCCTGTTTTGCGATGGAACAGCCATGCTTTGGCGTGCACTCTGGATCGCTTGGTCTCATAGTTGATGCGGATCTCTGCGCCAAAGTCCCGAACGAGCCGATTGATAGCTTTGGGCTCCGTCGTTCCCATGTAGGTTGTGGTCAGGATACGGATCGGGGTGCCGCGCTCGGCTGCGTCGTAAAGAGCTTCCCTGATGGTGTTTGTGCCCGACCACATGATGAAGGAACAGAGGAGGTCGATGCGATCGGCTGACCTGATCTCCTGGCTTAGTTCGTCCGCCATATTGATGGCTTCTTGCCTGTTAGTGATGAGAGTGGCGTCAGAGACCGGGGTGCTAGGCCGGGGGATTTCTGAAGCCTCTCCCTTGTCTACGAGACCGAGGAGCTGACGCGGGCCTTCGACGATCCGGTGCGGGGAGACCCCCTCTTTCGCCAGCCGGTTCAGGATGAGATTGCTCTGCAGTACCTGCTCAAGTGGCGTGAGCGTGCCCAAATGTTGCTCTATGGCTGATGCTAGGTGACGAGCGAGGATGCGCGGCGCTGCACTCTCGTCGACCTCGACATCGTCAGCATCCCAACCGGCGTCCCGCAGCTCGTTGATGCGCTCGTGCAGGGTGCTGGTGATCAACTGCTCGTACAGGCCAGTGGCGAGGTGTTGCTGGGACGGCTCCTGCGGAGGCTCGAACAAGGCGGCTCCCTTGGCGACTTGGACACTGAACCCCCCGTTCTAGCACTAGCGGCTGACATGACGGGCGGGGTATCGGTACGTACAGCGAATCGAGTTGCAGACGTCAATCAAGCATTGACATCATCGACCTATGGCCAAGGCTCCTAAGAAGATCAAGTTCGGTACTCCTGACGGGGTCCAGGAGGGCGACGTCTTCGACAGTCATGCCGCGCTATACGCCGCCGGCCTCCACCGGTTCTTGAGCCGAGGCATATCGGGGACGGCGGCCACCGGGGCAGACTCCATCGTCTTTTCTGGTGGGTATCCAGACGACAAGGACCTGGGTGACGTCATTCTCTACACCGGTCAGGGGAAAGGTGAAGACCAGTCCTTCTCTGTCGGCGGGAACGCCGCCCTTGTGGTGTCGAAGGCGAAGGGTAAACCCGTCCGGGCCATTGAGGGGCTCGACATCAAGCAGGGGCGCGCGACGGGGGGTTACAAGTACCGCGGGCTCTATCGCGTCGCAGGCTTCTGGATGGCGGTGGGGCACGAAGGCTTCCAGATATGCCAGTTCGAGCTCCGCAAGCTGTCGCCAGGTGAGGCCCCTCAGCCCGAGCCAGTGGCGCCTGTGGAGGACGGCGACACGAACTATGAGGCGCAGGCTCGCCGCCTCGTGCAGAGGCTCGCACGCGCTCGCGACTCCAAAGTTGTGCGTGAGGTCAAGAAGATCTACGGCGATACATGCCAGATCTGCCATCTCCGACTGGAGGTTTCCTCCGAAGGAAATGCGTACAGCGAGGGAGCTCACATCCATGCCCTCGGGAAGCCGCACGATGGGCCGGACGTCATTGAGAATGTTCTATGCCTGTGCCCGAATTGCCACATTCTCTTCGATCGGGGTGTCCTGATGATCAATGATGATCTTGAGGTCTTCGACATGCTTCAGGGCACTCACGTATCGACGCTCACTCACGAAGAGCAGAAGCACGGGATCCTTGTGGAGTACCTGCACCAGCATCGAAGCCGCTGGCCTGATCGCGTCGTGCCGTAGCGACGATACGAGCCTTCAGCCCACCCCCACCCCCACCCCCACCAAGAACCCCGCCCCCAGCAGGATGAAGAGCGCCCCGACTCCCACGAACACCCAGTACACCCTCGTGTCCGTCGACGGCAGGGTCGCGTGGGCCGGGTTGTTGGGGTCGTAGAGGACCGTGAGGGAGGTGCCGGGGGCGGGGTTGGCGTGGTGGGGGCGGACGATGGGGGACCTGGTTTCCATGCGGCGGCCTTCGGCCGTGGCCCAGGCGACGATCGGGTAGTAGACGACGGACGAGGTGTTCCCGCCGGGCGTGCCCATCCTGGTGGCCTGCAGGCGCGTCACCACGCCCTCCGTTCGTACGCCGTTCCGGTGCAGGTGTCGGGACTTGCGCAGCAGGCGGGTCATCGTCGCGCAGAGGACGGTGCCGGCCAGTAGGAAGGCGGCCGAGAGGAGCAGGAGGATCTGGGACTGGGACATGAGGGCCTGCCGTACGGCTCGATTAGCGTCGGCCCGACAGCGTGAGGGCCGCACTCGTGGTCGGGGGCCCCGCCAAAGGCCGGCGGTGCCAGAGGTGGTGGAGGAGTTCCTGTTCGCGGGCCGGGAAGTCCGGGGGCGTGGCGCCATTGTCGGCGCGGGCTCGGAGGAGGGCCAGGGCCGTGGCGTAGTGCTGGTATTCCGCTACCGTGCGGGCGGCGGCCGGGCCGTGGCTGCGGCGGGCCGTCGTGCGGGCCAGGGCGCGGGCGCGCATGGAGGAGAGGGACCAGGGTTCCGGTTCGCTGAACCAGCCTGCCGCGGCGTAGGCCGGGAGCGTGTCGCGGACGATGCGCAACTCGTGCTGCCGGGACCAGATCGAGAGCCAGGTCAGGGCGCCGAAGACGGGGATCATGAAGAGGCCGTACACGGCCATGAACGTCAGGTTGGGGAAGGACGCCGAGCCGTTCCATATGGCGTGCAGCAGGATGCCCGTGAAGAGGCCGATCAGGGGGAGGGCCCAGCGCAGGGTCCGGCGGCGGTTGGGGAGCGTGGCGACGATGCCGAAGGCTATGCCCGTCAGCGCGGTGAAGAGGGGGTGCGCGAACGGGGCGAGGATTATTCGGATGAAGAACGTCGCGGCCGTGGCGCTGTCCTGGAGGCTGTCGGGGTTGAGGATCTCGTCCTCGCCGTACGCCGTACCGAGGTAGAGGACGTTCTCGGTGAACGCGAAGCCCGTCGCCGTGATCCCCGCCGCCGCTGTCGCCGAGACCACGCTGTCCATATGTCGGCGCCGGAAGAGGAAGAGCAGCATCAGCGCCGCGGCCTTCGTCGTCTCCTCCACCACCGGCGCCACCACCGTCGCGCCCAGCGTGTCCGCCTCGCCCGGAGAGTCCACGACGACCGAGCTCGCGAGCCAGTCCGTCGCGAAGCCGTTCGCGACGATCGCGACGAGCGTCGCCGCGCACGCGCCCCACGCGAACGCGAAGAGGTGCGTACGCCAGGGCGCCGGCTCCGCCCCGTCGAGCCAGCGGAACGCCGCCAGGAGCAACGGTACGGGGAAGAGCGACAGGCCGAGGCCGACCAGCAGTCCCTGGGTGCCGGTCTGCTCGCGGACGAGCGCGAGGATCATGAGGCCGCAGAGCGCGAGCAGCGTGACGAGGGTCAGCGCGCGCAGCGTGCGGTGGTGGCGGTGCAGCCAGGTGATCACCCGGGGTGACGGCTGGGCGGGTACGGAGCCGTGGGGCCCGTCCGCCGGGGCCGCGGGCATCGCCGGGAAGGCGGGGGCGATCGGGCCGCCCGTTCCATAGGGGGTGCCCGTGCCCGTGCCCGTTCCCGTTCCCGTTCCCGTTCCCGTACCTGTACCTGTACCTGTACCTGTACCCGTTCCCGTACTCGTACCCGCTGGCCAGCCCTGCTGTCCCGGGAACGCGGGCGCGGGCGTGGGCACGCCTGGTGCCGCGTTCGGCGGGGGTGCGCCTTGGGCGCCGCTGTCCTCGGAGTGCACCTGACGACAGTAACGAGTACGTGCGACAGCCCCGGAGGGGAACCGTGCGGAACGGGTCAGCGGTCAGCGGCGCCGGAACAGCAGGTCGTGGACGCCGTGCCCCTTGTCCAGGCCCTGCCCCTCGAAGCGGGTGAGCGGCCGGAACGCGGGGCGGGGCGCGAAGCCGCCGTCCGGCTGGGTGTTCTCGAACGCGGGGTGCGCGGTCAGTACGTCGAGCATCTGCTCGGCGTAGTCCTCCCAGTCCGTCGCGCAGTGCACGAGCGCGCCCTCGCTCAGCTTCGGGGCCGCGAGGTCGAGGAACTCGGGCTGGAGGAGGCGCCGCTTGTGGTGCCGGGCCTTGGGCCAGGGGTCCGGGAAGTAGATCCGGAGCCCGGCGAGCGCGGCGGGGGCGATCATCTCGCGGAGGAGGATGATCGCGTCCCCGTTGCCGACGCGGACGTTGGTCAGCTCCTGCTCGTCCGCGAGGCGGAGGAGATTGCCCTGGCCAGGGGTGTGGACGTCGACGGCGAGGATGCCCGTGCAGAGGTCGTCGGCCGCCATCTGGGCCGTGGCCTCGCCCATGCCGAAGCCGATCTCCAGTACGACCGGCAGCTCGGGGTCGTCGAACAGCTCGCCCAGATCGAGGCGCCGGAGGCCGTCGATGTCGAAGCCCCAGCGTGGCCAGAGCCGCTCCAGCGCGGCCCGCTGTCCCGCCGTGACGCGGCTGCGGCGCGGCTGAAAGCTGCGGATTCGGCGCTCGTGGTGCGAACCTGCCGGGTCGGCGGCGGGCCCGGCGCCATGGGGGAACATCGACGGTTTCTCGGACACAATGCCCACCATTTTACGGGCGCCGCGGTACGGGCCCAGGGCTGCCCCTCTCGGCCGCGCCGTCCGGCCATGCCCCCCGGCCACGCCCGCCCCCGGGCTAGCTCCGGCTCACCCGTACCGCCGCGAGCGCGCGCTGGGCGATCTCGCGGCCGATGGGGAGCGAGGCGGTCGCGGCGGGGGACGGGGCGTTGAGCACATGGATGGTGTGCGGGCCCTCCTCGACGAGGAAGTCGTCCACGAGCGTGCCGTCGCGCAGCACCGCCTGGGCGCGGACGCCCGCCGGTGCCGGGGTGAGGTCCTCGGCCGTGACCTCCGGGAGGAGCCTGCGCACCGCGTCCGTGAAGGCGCGCCGGGAGAGCGAGCGGCGCATCTCGCCCGCCCCGTACCTCCAGTGGCGGCGGGCGAGGCGCCAGCTTCCCGGGTACGTCAGCAGGCCGCCGAGGTCGGCGGCGCTGGCCACCCGCCACGCGTAGCCCTCGCGGGCGAGCGCCGGGACCGCGTTCGGCCCGACGTGGACCGTGCCCTCGACGCTGCGCGTGAGGTGGACGCCGAGGAACGGGAACGCCGGGTCGGGCACCGGATAGACCAGGCCGCGCACCAGGCCGCGGCGGTGCTCCGCCAGGTCGAAGAACTCCCCGCGGAAGGGGAGGATCCGCGCCGGGGGCTCGTCCCCGGCGAGCCGGGCCACGTGGTCGCAGTGCAGCCCCGCGCAGTTGACCAGCGCGCGGGCGCGCAGAACGGTGCCGTCCGCCGTACGCACCGCGATGCCGCGGCCCACGCGGCGGTCCATGGCCTCGACCGCGGCGCCGGGGCCGAACCGCAGCTCGCCGCCCGCGTCCTTGGTCAGCCGGGCCAACTCCCGCGCCACCGCCGTGAAGTCGCAGATCCCCGTCGTGCCGACATGGATCGCCGCCAGGCCCCTGACGTGCGGCTCGTGCTCGGCGATCTGGGCCGGGCCCAGCTCCCGTACGGGCAGGCCGTGCTGTCTGCCGCGCTGGATCAGGGCGTGCAGCCGGGGCAGCTCGGCGCGCTCGGTGGCGACGATCAGCTTGCCCGTGACCTCGTGCGGAATGCCGTGCTCCGCGCAGAACTTGACCATCTCGGCCGAGCCGCCCAGCGCGTACCGCGCCTTGAGCGAGCCCGGCGGGTAGTAGATCCCGCTGTGGATCACGCCGCTGTTCCGCCCCGTCTGGTGCCGGGCGGGGCCCGGCTCCTTCTCCAGGACGGTCACGCGCGTGCCCGGTGCGGCGCGCGTGAGCGCGTAGGCGGTGGACAGGCCGACGATGCCAGCGCCGATCACCAGCACATCGCAGTCGTAACGGTCAGCTCCCTGGCGCATGGTGGACACGTGCTCCATCATGACCCGGCCCACTGACAAACGGCAGCGGCCCCCGTCACCCCGGCGGCCACGCCGGACCGGACGGGCTTGACGCCGCACCGTACGGCCGTCACGTCGGGCCGTACGCCCGTCACGCCGCACCGTACGCCCGTCACGCCGCACCGTACGGCCACGACAGGCCCCTCGGCCGTGACCCGTCGCACGCTCACGCCGGGGCCACCAGCAGCGGTCGCGCCCGCTCGCGCAGCTCCGCCACCCGCGGCTCGTCCCCGTACGGCTCCAGACGGTGCAGCAGGTCCCGTACGTACTCCGTGGTGCGCGCCGAGGAGATGCGGCCCGCGACCTCCACCGCGCGCGTGCCCGCCGCGCACGCCGCGTCGAGGTTCCCCGACTCCAGTTCGGCCACGGCGGAGACCACCAGGCGCAGCCCGTGCGAGCGGACGAACTCCTCCGTCGGGCGCGAGAGCGCCTTCTCCGTGAACCGGCGGACCTGGCGCGGTGCCTTCAGGTCGCGGTAGCACTCCGCGGCGTCGGCCGCGAGGCGGTCGTAGGAGTAGAAGTCCAGCCAGCTGGGGTCGGCGTCGCCCTTGCGCGAGCGCTCCAGCCAGCTCTCGGCGGCGGAGAGCGCGGCGGCGCACGCGTGCGCGTCGTTCGCCTTCGCGTGCGCGCGGGCCTCGATGAGCTGGAAGAAGCTCATCGTGCGGGCCGTGGCCAGGCCCCGGTTGCGCTCCAGGGCCGCCTGCGCGAGGTCGACGCCCTCGTCGGCGAAGCCGCGGTAGGTGGCCTGGAGGGACATCGACGCCAGCACGTACCCCCCGAGGGGGACGTCGGCGGCGGCGCGGGCGAGGCGGAGCGCCTGGATGTAGTAGCGCTGGGCGGCCTCCTGCTGGCCGGTGTCGAAGGCCATCCAGCCGGCGAGCCGGGTCAGTTCCGCCGTGGCGCCGAAGAGGGAGCGGCCGACCTCGTCCGTGTAGGCGCCGAGCAGCAGCGGGGCCGCGTCGACGCGCAGGCACTCGGGGACCATGGACGAACGCCAGTCCCCTCCGCCGTACTTCGAGTCCCAGCGACGGGCCTCGTCCGCCGCCTCGCGCAGCTTGGAGACGTCGGTGTGGCCGACGCGGAGCGGACTGCCCGCCTCTTCCTCCTTGCCGCGCCTGCCGTCGCCGTTGGCGTCGGCGCCGCCGTCCCCGGTCCCGCTCGGGTCCCAGTGGCCGTCTCCGTCCGGGCCGTGCCCGTTCGCGATCCCGGCGATGGCGGCCGCGCCTCTCGGGCCGCCCGCGGCGCCCGTGGCCATCTCCAGGTCGCGTGCGACGGAGCTGTCGGCCGGGGTTATGAGCCAGCGGGACGCGGGCGTCGCGTACGCGCTCACGGCGAACGAGCCCGCGAGGGACTGCCAGATACTGCCGCCCCCGCGCCGACCGGCAAGATCCAGCCGGTAGAGATCCGTGGCCGATTTGACCGCCGCGCTCACGTCGCGCGGGAAGGCGAGGCCCACCTCGGGCGTCGGATCGGCGTCCGCGAGCCCGATCTCGTGCAGCGGGACCGGGCGGCCGAGCTTGCTGCCGATGGCAGCGGCGATCAGATGCGGGGCCGCTCCCTGCGGCACCATCCCCTTCGACACCCACCGGGCCACCGACGTCTTGTCGTACCGGAGCGTCAGACCGCGCTGCGCTCCCAAGTCGTTGACACGACGGGCAAGTCCGGCGTTACTGATTCCCGCGAGGGCGAGGACGGTGCCGAGCTTCTCATTCGGCCCGCGTGACTCCCTGGACATGCGCACCCCTGACACACACCGACGACCACCCCGCGACTCGCGCGGGGCCCCCTCCCGAAGAGCGCACGGCGGCGCGACGGGAAGCACTGCCAACCCAGCGTAGTTCGCCGGATCCCTACCGTTAAGAGGCGTCCTGCCGGATGGCGGGATCTATCTGCGCACGCGTGTACGTGCGGCGGTCACGTGCCAAGCGCGGCGAGCCGGACGGACGGCGGCCGGAATCATGTGCGAAAACCGGTGGGGTACGTGCTCCGGGTGTGTGGCCGTGCGCCCGCCCATGCGCCTGTGCGGGCCGGACCGGGAGCGCTTCCATGGGAGTTGCGTGGGTCGGCCCGCTGCTCAGGAATCAGTGGGCTGGGGGACACCGCCGCCTCATTCCCCGCGGGCGGCGGTTCGGCCCGGGGGGCGGTCCCGCCTCCCGGGCTGACAAGTGCCGCACGGCCCTCGCCCGTTGGCCCCGTCGAGGAGTACGGTCCGCGGAAAAGGGGCCCGCAAGGGCCCTGCAACGGCCCCGCAAGGGCCCCGAAAGGGCTCCGTAAGGGCTCCGTAAGGGCTCCGTAAGGGCTCCGTGGAGGTCGGGAAGGGGCTCCGCCACCCCTGTTCCGCCCCCGGACACCGGCGCGGAGCGGCGCTCGGGCGCCCCCTGCTCGTACGGCGACGCGCGTGTGCGCACTCCTTCGCGCCGCCGTTTCAACCCCTGCGCCCGTTCCCCATATTTGGCTGAATGACGTCGGTCGCCTCGGTCGCACATCGGACGCGCGTGCGGTGCCGGATGCGGACGCCCCCGGTATATGCGCCCCCGCGCTCCGGCGCCTCCCGGCGCACCGACGGCGCCCTCGGGGGTGCGAACCCCAGCGCATTTTGGTGAGCTTTGCGCCCCTTACACGCCTCTCGCGCGCCACTCTCGTGGCAACATAGCCGCTAACGACACGGCGTTCAGGCGGCGTTCACGCGGCATCGAGCGGCCCCGGAGCCATCCCGGGAGCGGCGGGCGTCGGCGGCAGCGGAAGAGCGAAGGCGGGCGGCGATGCGTTGGTTGGTGGGGTGGAGCAGCGCCGCGGTGGGACCCCAGGGGCAGGGAGGCCGCGGCGGCACGCCCCGCGGTCCCGGCGGGCCCGGTAACCCTGGCGGTCCTGGTGGTCCTGGTGGCCCCCGCGGTCACGGAAGTGGCGACGCGTACGGCACGTACGGGGACGACGGTTCGTATCGCGACCCGTACCGCGACGGCAGCGCGTACGGGGGCTACGGGAGCAACGGCGGCAACGGCGCGTACCGCTCGAACGGCGGCCCGGACCCCGGCGCGGGCCCCGGCCCCGGCCCCGGCGCCCGCGACCCGTACAGCGGCTTCGGCCTCGACGGCGCCCCGTACGGCGACTACGCGGAGGGCGTGCCCTACGCCGAGGGCGACGGCGTCCTCCAGCCCGTCGGCGCGCAGCCCTTGTGGTCCGACCCCGACCCGCTGTGGGCCGTCGGCGACTGGCGGCCCGACGAGGTCCGCGTCGTCGAGGCCGAACCGGGCAACAGGCTCGCGGTGTTCGGCTGCTGCGGCGCCAGCGACGAGGAACTGCGGCTCGGCCTGGTCGCCGCGCGCGGCGGCGCCTTCCGCCACCTCACCTCCTGGCCCGGCAGCTACACGGCCGTCGCCTGCATCGGCCGCAGGATCACCATCCCGGCCGACCTCGCGGGCGCCAGACCCGTCTTCTACGCGCCCTGGGCGGGCGGCACCGCCTACGCCACGGCGGCCCTTCCCCTCGCCGACCTCATCGAGGCCCAGCTCGACGTCGGCCACCTCGCCGCGCTGCTGGCCTGCCCCGACGCGCCCGAGGCCCTCGGTGACGGCACCCCGTACGCGGGCGTCCGCCGCGTCCCGCCGGGCCACGCGCTGATCATCCGCGAGGGCGGCAGCCGCGAGATCGCCAGCTACGAGTCGACGTCCTCCCTCGTCGTCGCCGCGCCCCCGCTCGACACGGAGGCGGCACTCGCGGGCGTACGGGACGCGCTCGTGGAGTCCGTGCGCGCCCGTTTCGCCGCCCCGCGGCACGCGGCGGAGCACGACTTCGACGTGCGCGACCCCGGCCCCGTCCCCGGCATGGGCCCCGCCGACCGGCGCGCCCGGCGCGGCGGCCCCGCACCCGGCATAGGCGCCGACCTGTCGGGCGGCGCCGCCTCCGGCACGCTCGCGCTCCTCGCCTCCGGGCTGCCCGGCATGCCCGGCACCGTCTTCGGCATGGGCGCCTCCGAGGCGGGCCAGCGCCTCCTCGCCGTCACCTACAACGACCTCACCGTCGACGAGTCCACCGGCGGCAAGGGCGCCGAGCTGGAGCGGGCCCGCGAGATCGGCGAGAGCCCCCGCCTCCACCACGTCGTCGTCACCGGCGCGGAGGAGGCCCTTCCGTACGCCGATCTCGCCAGCGGTCCCCTCACCGACGAGCCGGGCCCGTCCCTCGTCACCGCCGAGCGCCACCGCTACCGCCTCTCCGCCGGCAGCGCCGACCACTTCGTCGGCCTCGGCGCCCGCCACGTGCTCGACGCCCACCCCGCCCGCCTCGCCGACCTGCTGCTCGACAGGCGCCGCCGCCACCTCGTCCGGCCCGTCGCCGCGCTCGCGAAGTCGGAGGGCACGCAGCCGGGACGCTCGCTGATGGTGCCGGTCACGATCTACCGGGCGGCGCGCAAGCTCGCCCGTACGCCGTACCGGGACGGGGTCGAGGAGGTCGCGGCACAGCTCCGCGACGGAACCTTCCGCGACCGGGACGGTGGCTGGACGGACGGTGCGGGCGAGAGCGCCGTGGACGCCTCCGTCGCCGCGCTCACCTGGTGCCGCCCGGGACCGGCAGCGCGCTGGCTGACGGGCGAGGCGCTCGCCGAAGTATCGCTTCGCCTGGAGGCCGCCGCCGCGACCCGGCCCACCGTCGAACGGCCCGGGGAGCGCCGCGCCCGCGCGGCCCTCGCCCGCCGCGCCGCCGACCACCGCGTCTTCGAACAGGCAGCCGAGATCCGCAACCAGCGCCTGCACGCGCCCTTCTACGACAACCAGGTCGTCCGCGCCTCCCGCGCCCTCCCCGAGGCCCTGCGCGTACGGCCGGGAGCCCGGGCCTCCGTACTGCGGGCCGCGCTCGCGGGCGCGGGCGTCCACGACCTGCCCGGCGGCTGGGGCGCGCCCTCGCACGCCGTCCACACCGCGTCCGTACGCGCGGGGCTGCGCGTCGCCGCCGACGACCTCATCCAGCTCTTCTCCGCGCCGCTGCTCGCCGACGCGGGGCTCATCGAGGCCCGTACGGTGCGCAAGGCGCTCCGCGCGGCGGCCGAGGGGAAGCCCCTGCCGCTGGACGGGCTCGCTGACCTCGTCTCGATGGAGCTGTGGCTCGGCCGCCTGCTGGCCCGGCGCGGCACGTGCTGGACCGGCTCGCAGGCGCCCAGGCAGCGGGCCGCGGCGGGCGGGGTCACCCCGGCACCGCAGCGCCCGGCGCTGTAGCCGTCGGGGACGGCCGTGTTCCGGGGTGTCCCTGCGCTTTCGGGGGCGACTGAGTTCTGGATGCCCGGCGCTGTCGGGGTGTCCTCTTCTCCTGTGCCGAGGCGGGGGTGCCACTGGCTGTGCGCGGCGGGCCGCGGGTGATTCGTGGCCGGGCGCGCAGTTCCCCGCGCCCCTGGGCGGCGTTCTCGCACGGAACGTCCCTGGGCGGCGGCCTCGCGCGGGACGCGCCCCCGGACGGCGCCTCCACACGAGGAGCCCTGTGGGCGGTGCCCTCCCGTCAGGAAAAGCGCGGGCGGTTTCACCCGTCCCAGGGACAATGGCCCGGTGCGGTATCTGATCCTGGGCCCGACCGAAGTGCGGGACGCGAGCGGCAGCCCCCTTCCCCTGGGCGGTCAGCGGCTGCGTTCCCTCCTCGCCGCACTCGCGCTCCGCGCGGAGAGCCCGGCGCCCGTCGCACCCGAGACGCTCATCGGCGAGGTGTGGGCGGACGCCGACGCCGACGCCGATTCCCTGCCGGAGAACGCGCCCGCCGCGCTCCAGGCCCTCGTCGGCCGCCTCCGCAGAGCCCTCGGCAAGGAGGCCGTCGAGTCCCACCCCGGCGGCTACCGGCTGGCGGTGGACCCCGGCGACATCGACCTCTTCCGCTTCCAGCACCTCGCCCACGAGGGCGAACGCGCCCTGGAGGCGGGCGACCCCGCCACCGCCGCCGCCGTGCTCCGCGAGGGCCTGGCGCTCTGGCGCGGCCCCGCGCTCGCCGATCTCCCGGACCGCGCCTCGCCCGCGCTCCGCGCCGAGGCCCTGCGCGCCACGGCCGTCCAGCGCCGCCTCGCCGCCGACCTGGAGCTGGGCCGCGCGGCCCGGATCCTCCCCGAACTGCGCGAGCTGGCGCCGCAACGCCCGCTCGACGAGCCGCTGCAGGCGCTGTACGTCCGCGCCCTGCGCGACAGCGGGCGTACGGCCGAGGCGCTGACCGCGTACGAGGGCGTGCGCAAGGAGATCGCGGGCCGCCTCGGCACCGACCCCGGCGCCGAACTCCGCGCGCTGCACGCCCAGCTCCTCTCCCCTGACGGCCAACCGGTACCGGGACCGGGCCCGAGACCGAGACCGGGCCCGAGACCCGGGCCGGAGGGCTCCCGCGAGGACACGTCCGGCACCGGCGACCCCCACGTCAGTACGCCGCCCGGCAATCTCCGGGCCCGCCTCACCAGCTTCGTCGGACGCGAGGGCGACATCGACGCCATCCGCGGCGACCTCACCCGCGCCCGCCTCGTCACGCTCACCGGACCCGGCGGCTCCGGAAAGACCCGCCTCGCCGAACAGACGGCGACCACCCTCACGGCCCCGGGCACGGACCTCGGCACGGCCCCGGGCACGGCCCCGGACCTCGGCACGGGTAAGGGCGCGGCCCCCGGGCCCTACCCCGACGGTGCCTGGATCGTCGAACTGGCCTCGCTCGAACACCCGGCGGCAGTCCCCGGCGCGGCCCTCAGCGCGCTCGGCCGCCGCGAGACCGCCCTCGCGACGTCCGCGACGGAGGCCACCCGCGCGCTGGGCGGCGACACGCTGGGCAGCGAGGTCGCGGACGACGCCACCGCGCGCCTCGTCGAGCACTGCCTGCACCGCCGCCTGCTCCTCGTGCTCGACAACTGCGAACACGTCATCGACGCCGCCGCCACCCTCGCCGAGACCCTGCTGACGCACTGCCCGGGGCTCACCGTCCTCGCCACCAGCCGCGAGCCGCTCGGCGTGCCCGGCGAGGCCGTGCGCCCGGTCGAGCCGCTGCCGCCCGGTCCCGCGCACCGGCTGTTCACGGACCGCGCGGTCGGCGCGCGCGCCGCGTTCCGTACGAGCGAGGATCCGGCGGCGGTCGAGGAGATCTGCCGCCGCCTCGACGGTCTGCCGCTCGCGATCGAGCTGGCGGCGGCCCGGCTGCGCTCGCTCACGCCGCGCCAGATCGCGGACCGCCTGGACGACCGCTTCCGCCTGCTGACCAGCGGCAGCAGGACCGTACTGCCCAGGCAGCAGACCCTCCGTGCCGTCGTCGACTGGTCCTGGGACCTGCTGGACGAGCGCGAACGGACGGTCGTACGGCGGCTGTCCGTCTTCTCCGGCGGCTGCACGCTCTCCGCCGCCGAACACGTCTGCGGCGAGGGCACGGACCGTACGGACGGGACCGGGATCCCCGCGGACGACGTGCTCGACATCCTCGGCTCGCTCGTCGACAAGTCGATCCTCGTCGCCGACCAGCCCCCGGCACTCTCCGGCACCGGCGTGCGCTACCGGATGCTGGAGACCATCCACGAGTACGCCCGCGAGCGCGCCGCCGAGCACCCCGGGGACCGCACGGCGGCCGAACGGCGGCACACCGCGCAGATCCTCCGCTTCGTCACCGCCGCCGAGCACCGCATCCGCTCAGCGGAGCAGCTCACCTGGCTGCCACGCCTCGAAGCTGACCTCGACAACATCCGGGCCGCCCTCAGCCGCGCCTTCCAGCGCGGCGACCGCGACACCCTGGTGCACGTCGTCCGCGCCGTCGGCTGGTTCTGGTGGGTGCGCAACTACCGGGACGAGGGCTACCGCTGGATCGAGCGCGTCCTGCGGCTGCTGCCCGCCGAGGCCGGGGACCGGGACAGGGAGGAGGAGCTGGTCTACCGCGAGTTCCAGCTGCTGGGCTACTTCCTGCTCAGCGAGGAGTACACGCAGGAGATGCTCGACGCCCCCTCCCACCGCGCGATCGCCGTCGAACTGCGCGACGCGTTCAATGTGCCGGGACCCGAGAGCGCCCGGTTCCCCGGCATGCTCTGGCCGTTCACCGGCTTCCTCATCGAGGGCAGCAAGGGCGTCGCACGCTTCATGAACCTGTCCGTCGAGAACTGCCGCCGGTACAGCGGCGGCTGGGAGCTGGCCGTCGCCCTCCTCCTCCGCGCCCACATCCACCTGGACATCCCCGGCGGCGTCCTCGGACGCGCCGGGGACCTCGCCGAGATCGAGGCGCTCGCCGACGCCAGCGGCGACCGCTGGCTGCTCAGCCAGCTCTGCGGACTGCGCGCCGAGGTCGCCCTGCAGCGCGGCGCGTACGACGACGCGCGCAGCGAGTGCCAGACGGCGCTCCGCTACGCCCAGCAGCTCGGCGCGCTCACCGAGATGCCGGTGCTCCTCGGCCGTATCGCCGAGATCTGGTACCGCCAGGGCGACAGCGAGCAGGCCGAGAAGCTCGCCCTGCGCGCGATCGAGGACGCCGACCGGCTCGGCATCCGCGACGCGCAGATCTTCGCCTGCTTCCTCCGCTCGGTGATCGCGTGCGAGAACGGCGAGACGCGCCGCGCCCGCGCCCTCCACGACGAGACGGTCGCCCACGCGGCCGTCGGCACGCCGCCCACCATGTTCACGGTGCAGTGCCGCGCGCTCGACGCCCGGATCGCGGTGGCGGAGGGCGAAGCCGATACGGGCACCGGTACGGGCACGGGCACCGGTACGGGCACGGGTACGGGTACGGGCACCGCTACCGCCCTCGTGCGCGCCCTCGCGACCGTGCGGGACGCGCTGCGCATGGGCATCGACACGAGCGCGCCCGAACACGTACTCGCCCACGTCGGCCTCGTCGCCGCCCGCACCACGCAGGTCCTCGGCCGCCCGTACCTGTCCCTGCGCCTCGCCGACGCCGCCCGGGGGCTGCGCGGCGAACTCGCCGCGAGCGTCCCCGAGATCCGCTTCGACGGCGCGATCCGCGCCGACGTCCCGCCGCACGTCCAGCAGGAGGCCGCGCAGGCGCCCCCGCTCACCCCCGAAGAGGCGCTGGCGGCGCTGGAGGCGCTGCACCGGGAGATCAGCGGCACGGTCAGCGGCACTTGATCGCGGACTGCGCCCAGTCGGCCAGTCCCGCCGTACGGTCGGCGAACGTACGCGGCTCCACGACCAGCTTCATCGTCTTCACCCCGGACAGCGGCACATGCACCGGCACCGGCGGCTGCCCGCGCTCCACGAACCCGGAGCGCCACAGCCGCGCCCCGTCGCCGAACACGGAGAAGCGCACGGCGCGGTGCCCGAACGCCATGTCGTCGACCCCCGCGACCGCGTCGTACGCCGTGCACGCCCGGTTGAGGTCGATCGTCACGGACGAGGGCGCGTGCACGGTGACCCCGTGCCCGAAGCGCCGGCCGTCCATGCTCAGCCCCTGGCGCTGCCAGACCCAGCTGCTCCCCAGCGAGCGGATGGTGGGGCCTTTGCGCTTGGCGCCGGGGTCGATCAGGTCCCACTTCAGCTCGTTCAGCTGGTGGTCGGCGGGCGGCGCCGGAGGGGGCGGCGGCGGCTTGGGAGGCGGAGGCTTCGGCGAGGGCTTCTCCGGGGGCTCCGGCTCCGGGGGAGGAGGCTTGGGCTTCTCCTTCTCCGGCGGCTTGGGCTTCGGCTTCGGCTCGGGCGCCGGGGGCTTCGGCTTGGGCTCCGGCTTCTTCTCGGCGGCCTGCGGCTTCGGCTTCGGCTTGGGCTTCGGAGCGGGCGGCTCCGGCTGGGGCGCCGGGGGCTCGGGCTCCGGCTTCTCCGGGGGCGCCTCGGGGGCCGCCGCCGGGGGCTTGGGCTTCGGCTCGGCCTTGTGCGCGGGCTCGGGCTCGCTGCCCGCCAGCGCGTACGCGAGGGCGGCGGCCGCCACCGCGGCCACGCCCACGCCGATCCCGACCTTCGCGGGCGTGCCCAGCCCCTCCGAGGCGGCGCCGCCGACGCCGCCCGCGCTCGACCCGGCGGCGCCACCGGCCGCGCCGCCCGCCGCACCCGCACCCGCGGCCGCACCGGCGCCTCCGGCCGCCGCCGCGGCGCCCGTACCGGCCATCAGCGCGCCGAACGCCTTCGCGCCGCCCGTCGTCGCGAACCAGCCGATGAGCGCCACAGGCACCAGCAGACGGATGTGCTCGTTGAGGTCCTTGACCTCGACGGCCGCCTGACTGCACGCGGTGCACTGCTCCAGGTGCCGCTGCAGACCGCGCTCGGCGCGCATCCGCAGCCCGCCGCGCGCGTACGCGCCGAGCCGGTCGGCGAAGCGGGCGCAGTCCCCGCCCGTGGTGAGGGCCTGGCTCACATGGGCCTGGAGATACGCCTGCTTCAGGTTCTCCCTCGCCCGGTGCGCCGCCGTCGCCGTCGCGCCGGAGGACTTGCCGAGCAGCGGCGCGACGTCCTGGGGCTTGGAGCCCTCGACCGCCGTGTGCCACAGCAGCATCTGGTCGTCCTCGGAGAGGCTCTTGAACGCCTGCAGGACCAGCGTCTGCTCCGCCTCGTGCATCGCCCGTACGTCCGCGCCGAGGTCGAGCGTGTCCTCGTCGGCGGCCGTGGGCCCGGCGCGCTCGGCGGACTGCACGAACACCGCGAAGTCGTCGACCAGGTGCTCGCGCTTGCCCTTCTTGGACCACGACGCCGCCACGTGCCGCACCGAGGTCAGCAGATAGGCGCGTACGGACGTCTCGGGACCCTTCCCGCCCCGTACGGCCTGGAGGGTGCGCGCGAACACCTCGTTCGTGAGGTCGTCCGCGGTGTGCGAGTCCCGGCAGCACGTCCGCGCGTAACGCCGCACGGCGTCGGCATGGCGCCGGTACAGCTCGTCGTACGCCTCTGCGTCGCCCTCCCGCATCCGGGAGATGAGCCACGCGTCGGAGTGCTGCTCCCCGCCACCGGACGCGTCGGAGCCGGAGGAAGCGTCGGAGCCGGAGGAAGCCGCGGCGCCCGCGCTCCCCGACTTCTCCGCGTGCCTGCCCAAGCCGCGGCGCTTCCGCTGCGGCGGGACCCCGGGCGTCTCCGAGGACTCGGCGCCCGGCGGACCGCCCTGGCCCGGCACCTGGCGTGACGGCAGCCCGGCATCCTGCTCGGCCGGGCCCCGGTCCTCGGACCCGCCGGACCGGTCGCCTCTGTCAACACCCATCGTGGCAGCCCCCGAACACACAGTCGCGGCAAACGCAGCGGAACACCGCGACAGCGTGTCACAACGGCTACGAGCGAGAACCGGACAAGCACATCAACCACTCGTCCGAGGGGAGTTCGCACAATTCTCCAGCGAACTCCCCCCGTACGAGGGAAAATGGGCCGGATCTGAGCAGGCTCGCTCAGATCAGAGCACGGTCGCTCACCATGAGAGCGCCTTCAGCGCACCTTGTGACCTGGCCCTCAGCGCGAGGGCCGGGAGCGCAGGCCCTCCAGCAGGATGTCCAGCAGCCGGGTCGAGGCCGCCGCCTGCTGCGCCGCGTCCGGCAGCGACGGAGCCGCCGTCGCGATGACGAGCAGCACGTCACCGACAGTCACATCGGCCCGCAGCTCACCCGCCTCCCGCGCACGGTCCACCAACTGCCCGACGACCGCCAGCAGTTCCACCGCGCCCGGGTCCTCGTCCAGCCCGTCCGCGCCGGGTCCGCGCTCGGCCTCCGGCGCCGGGCGCTGCTCGATCAGCCGCAGCCCCGGCCCCTCGCCGTCACGGACGCCCTCACGGCCGCCGTCGAGTCCGTCGCGCTGGACGGCCTGCCGCTGCTGCGGCACCCGCACCGCGCTGTCGTCCACCCAGCCTTCCGCGCGCAGTATGCGCGGCGGCAGCAGGCGTCCCGCGCCCGTCGCCACCGACGTCCGCAGGAACCGGGAGAGGGCCGACCACGGCTCCTCCTCCTGCCCCAGCGCTGCCCGCGCCTGCTCGGTCAGCCGCGCCGTCTCTTCCTCGGCTATCCGCCTGACCAGCACGTCCTTACTCGGGAAGCGGCGATAGACCGTCCCGACGCCGACCCGCGCCCGGCGCGCCACGTCCTCCATCGGCGCGCCGTAGCCCAGCTCGCCGAAGACTTCGCGCGCCGCGCGCAGCACGTGCTCCAGATTGCGCTGCGCGTCCACGCGCAGCGGTGTCGTGCGCCCTGTGGCGCCCGTGCTCCCACCCGTGGCCGTCCCCCCGCCCGCGCCGGCGGACACGCCCGTTCCGCTGCTCGGCTCTGCCGGGCTGGTCGCGCCCGACGCCGTCGCAGCGGCCGGAGCGGCCGATGCGGTGGGTCCTTCCGGGACGGCGGAGACCGCCGTCGGTGCCAACTGAGAGCTGTGAATCCCCTGAATGTGCATACTCGTTCCCCCGGTTATCAATGTCTCCCCCCGGAGACCCCCGCCTATTTGCGGCCGGGATGCGGTGCACTGGTCGTCACATGTCGCACCCCGCTGGGATACGAACATAGTTGAGCCCAGGACGTGAGAGAAGGGGGCGGTTCCGCACGGACCGCCCACCGATCGGAGTGCCGGACCGGTCCGTCCGGTTTCACCTCTTCTCACGCCCCCCGTACGCCCCATGTGACCTGCGCGATTACTCTCCAGCACCCCCTCTGGGGCACATCATGCGCGTAGCGCGCGTCAGTCATACGAATCCCGGGACCTGTGGACAAACCCGTGGCTGAGGGTGCGTCATGGACGAGTGACCGAGGCGACGAAAGAACCCGCGATGGCCGAGAGGGAACCCGCGCGCATTCTCGTTGTCGGAGGCGGCTATGTCGGCCTCTACACCGCGCTGCGGCTCCAGAAGAGGCTGAAGTCCCAGCTCAGGCGCGCCGCGCAGGGCCAGGACGGTGGCGTACGGATCACGGTCCTGGACCCCGATCCGTACATGACGTACCAGCCCTTCCTGCCCGAGGCGGCCGCCGGATCCATCTCCCCGCGCCATGTCGTGGTGCCGCTGCGCCGGGTGCTCAAGGACTGCCAGATCCTCATCGGCGAGGCCCGCTCCCTCGACCACGAGCGGCGCGTTGCCCACGTCAGCACCCTGGCCACGGTCGAACAGACCGGCGGCAGGGGCGGCACCGTCGAAGTGCCGTACACCGAGCTCGTCCTGGCGCCCGGCTCGGTCTCGCGCACCCTGCCCGTCCCCGGCCTCGCCGAGCACGGCATCGGCTTCAAGACGGTCGAGGAGGCCATCGGGCTCCGCAACCACGTGCTCGAACAGCTCGACATCGCCTCCTCCACCCGCGACCCCGCCGTCCGCGACGCCGCGCTCACCTTCGTCTTCGTCGGCGGCGGGTACGCGGGCGTCGAGGCGCTCGCCGAACTGGAGGACATGGCGCGCTACGCCTGCCGCTACTACCACAACGTCAGCGCCGACGACCTGCGCTTCCTCCTCGTCGAGGCCAGCGACCGCATCCTCCCCGAGGTCGGCGAGGCCATGGGCCGGTACGCGCTGCGCGAGCTGCGCGGCCGCAACATCGACGTCCGCCTGGAGACCCGCCTCGACTCCTGCGAGAACCGCGTCGCCACCCTCAGCGACGGCTCCCGCCACCCGACCCGCACCCTCGTGTGGACGGCGGGCGTCAAGCCGCACCCGATCCTCGCCGCCTCGGGACTCCCGCTCAACGAGAGGGGACGTCTCGTCTGCACCCCCACCCTCCGCGTCGCGGACACCGGGCACGCCTGGTCGGCGGGGGACGCGGCGGCCGTGCCCGACCTGACGGCCGACGCCGAGGACGCGCTGTGCGCCCCCAACGCCCAGCACGCCGTACGCCAGGCCCGCCGCCTCGCCGACAACCTCGCGGACGTCGTCGAGGGCACCCCGCCGGGGGAACTCACCCCCTACCGCCACTCGTACGCGGGTTCCGTCGCCTCTCTCGGCCTCCACAAGGGTGTGGCACATGTATACGGTCGTAAGCTCAAGGGCTATCCGGCGTGGTTCATGCACCGCGCCTACCACCTCAGCCGCGTCCCCACCTTCAACCGCAAGGCACGGGTGCTCGCGGAATGGGTGCTCTCCGGCCTCTTCAAGAGGGAGATCGTCTCGCTCGGCTCCCTCGAACACCCGCGCGCCGAGTTCGAGATGGCGGCGGGCTCCGTTCCCCCGCCCGACACGAAGTGACCAGGTATGAGGAACTCCCCGCGGGGCAGGGGCGTCTGACGAATGTCAGCACGGTGGGCCACACTGGACGTGTGACCATGGGTGCGCCCGCATCTGCGAAGAGTGACCCCTAGGCAAAGCCAGCGGCCGCGAGCGGCCCCCGAGCCAGCACAGCGAACAGAGCGAACAACACGAGGATTCGGACGACCGTGAACTTCACGCGCTGGAGCGCCCGACTGCCCGGCACACAGCGGCGCACCGCTGCCGCTCAGGCGGCGATAAAGGCGCGGCAGCCGGCGTCCGAAGCCCCCGAGCCGACGGACGCCGGCCCCGGCCCGCACGGCACGGGCACCCCCGGCACCTCGCCCGCCCCCGACGGCCCCGGCGCCACGGACGGCGCCGCGGACGGGCCGGACGGCGACGGCTCACCCGTTCCCCACGCCCGTACGGCCGGAGCACCGTCCGCGCCCGAGGACGGTCCCGAACCCGGCGGTACGGACGGCGACGACCCGCACGGCCTCGGAACCCTCTCCGCGCGGGACCTCCTCGGCCTGCTCGGCCAGGTCCCCGCGCTCGCCGCCGTCGTGCACGGCCCCGACCACCGCATCGCGTTCGTCAACGAGGCGTACGAGTCGGTCTTCGGCCCCCGCCCCTCCGGCGCCGCCGCCCGCGACGCCCTGCCCGAGCTCGTCGAGCTGGGCCTGCTCCCGCTGATGGACCAGGTCCTGCGCAGCGGCAAGCCCCGCACCGTCAAGTCCCGCCGCGTGCCCGGCGGTCACGACGGCGCCGACGCCAGGAACGGCACGACGAAGACCGGCACGACAAAGACCGGGACCGCCAAGAACGGCGCGCCCCGGGACGGGTACTACACCTTCACCTGCACGCCCATCACCGCGGCGCGCGACAGCGGCGTGCTCATCTTCGCCGCCGACGTCACCGACCAGGTCGAGGCCGCCGAGCGGCTGCGCACCAGCGAGCGGCGCCAGCGCGAGGCCGCCGTCACCCTCCAGCGCAGCCTGCTGCCCCAGGAGCTGGAGCAGCCCGACGACCTCTGCGTCGCCGCCACGTACCAGCCGGGCGGTACGGAGGCGGCGGTCGGCGGCGACTGGTACGACGTGATCACCCTCGGCGCGGGCCGCACGGCCCTCGTCATCGGCGACGTGATGGGCCGCGGCGTCCGCGCCGCCGCCGTCATGGGCCAGCTCCGCACGGCTGTACGGGCGTACGCACGTCTGGACCTCCCGCCCCACGAGGTGCTCCAGCTCCTCGACGGCCTCGCCGCCGAGATCGACGCCAACCAGATCGCCACGTGTGTCTACGCGGTCCACGACCCGAACGAGGGACGGCTCAGCTATGCCTCGGCGGGGCACCTCCCGGTCCTCGTCCGCGACGAGGAGGGCGTCGTCCACCGCGCGACGGACCACACGGGCCCGCCCCTCGGCACCGGCGGCTGGCTCCACACGACCGGCACGATCGCGCTCCAGCCCGGCTCGACAGCTGTCCTCTACACCGACGGACTGGTCGAGCGCCGCGAGTCCGACATCGAGGAGGGTGTCGCGGCCCTGGAGCACGCCTTCGCGGGCGCCACGGGCTCACCGGAGATCATCTGCGACCGTCTGCTGCGCGCCCTCGGCGTCACCGCCGAGCACGACGACGACGTCGCACTCCTCGTCCTCCAGCACCCGGTCCGTACGGGCGCCGACGCGGAGCTCTTCCACAACGCGGCCCTGGACCTGCTCGGCGGCACGGAGGCCGCACCCCGGGCCCGGGCCTTCGCCTCGGGGGTCCTGGCCTCCTGGCGCTTCCCGACGGAGCTCCACGACCTGGGCGTCCTGGCCGCCAGCGAGCTGGTGGCCAATTCCCTCCAGCACGGCACCCCGCCCATGCGGCTCCGGCTCCGCCGTACGAACCGCCGCCTGATCGTCGAGGTCACCGACGGCGACGACCACCTCCCGCGCCGCCGCCGCGCCGAACCGGCCGACGAGACTGGCCGCGGCATCTCCATCGTCGCCACCATCGCCTCGGCCTGGGGCTCGCGGAGAACCCCGGGCGGAGGCAAGGCGGTCTGGTGCGAGTTCGCGCTGCCCAAGCGCTGAGACCAAGGGGTCAGGCCGCAGTGGTGACGGAACCGGCGTCCTCCGAGTCGCGGCTCGGGGCGGCACCGCCCCGGGCCACGATCAGCGACGGCCGGTCCTCGACGGCGGAGAGCCGCCGCCCCAGCGCCACGGCCAGCACGCTGATCGCCAGCGAGCACAGCACCAGCATCACGATGTAGGCGCTGTACGCCCCGGCCGCGGCCATGAGCCCGCCGATCGCGGGACCGACGGCCAGCGCCATCTGCTTGACCAGCGCGAACGCCGAGTTGTACTGCCCCACGAGCCGCGCGGGCGCGAGGTCGGCGACCAGCGGAGCCACCGTCGGCGACAGCATCGTCTCCCCGACGCCGAACAGCGCGTAGGTGGAGATGAGGAGCGCGGTCGCCACGGCCTGCGCCCCGTGCACAAGCCCGGAAGCCCCCGCGAGCAGCCACGCCACGGTCCAGATCAGCCCGACGACGGCGACCACCCGGCTCCGGCGCCGCCGCTCGACGATCCGCAGCACCACGAACTGGGCCAGCACGATCACCGCGGTGTTCGCGGCCAGCGCCACACCCAGCGTGGACGTGGAGATCCGCGTGACCTCGACGGCGTACGCCGACAGCCCGGACTCGAACTGTCCGTAGCAGGCGAAGAAGACCACGAACCCCAGCACGCACAGCAGCACCATCGACCGGTCCCGCAGCAGCACCCGCCAGCCATTGCCCGACGCCGCCGCACCGGCGTCCGCCGACAGCTCCTCCACGGGCCGCGCCACCCGCACCGTGACCAGCACGGCGAGCAGCACCATGAACATGGTCGCCTCGATGAGGAACAGCATGGTGAAGCTGGACGGGTCGTGCTCGTTCACCAGGAAGCCGCCGATCAGCCCGCCGACGCCCAGCCCCAGGTTGTTGAGGAAGAACTGCGTCGCGAAGGCGCGCGAGCGCGTGGCCCGCGTCGAGCACCAGACGATCAGCGTCGCGAGCGCGGGCTGCAGCACCGCGATGCCGCCGCCCATCAGCGCGGACGAGGCCAGCGCAGCGGGCGCGGTGCTGGCGAGCCCGAAGCTCAGCGCGCCCAGCGCCGCCGAGACGGCACCGATCACGACCATCACCATGGGCCCACGCCGGTCGATCACCCGCCCGGTGAAGGGCAGCACGGCGAGCGCCGCGGCGGCGAACGCGGCCAGCACGGCTCCCGCAGTGCCGTCACCGAGATCTCGCACCCGCGCCACATAGACGAACAGGAACGGAACGGTGAAGCCGTTGCCGAACGCCGCGAGGGCGTTCCCGAGCTGGATCCGGCGCAGCGCAGCGCCCATCGCGGTGGTCACACTCACCTACCTAGGTAGTAGAAGGGGGAGGGCTTCGAGAGTTCGAAGCTAAAGTTCGATACTAAAGAGTACACAGGGCAAGGGTTCAACGCGAACGACTTCACGTGCCATACTCCGACCCATGCCGGACCGACAACCGACGCTCGACGAGCAGATCGCCATCTACCAGCGCGAGTACCGCGACCTGGACCCCCAGGTGGAGAAGGTGGTCAACGCCCTGAGCCGCCTCGACCGCCGCATGAGCGTGGCCTACGGCCGCCACCTCGGGACCCTGGACCTGACCAACCCCGAGTGGGAGGTCCTCAAGGAACTGGTCATGGCCGGCGAGCCCTACCAGCTCTGGCCCGGCACCATCGCGAAGCGCCTGGGCCTGACCCCCGCCGCGATGACCCACCGCATCGACCGCATGCTCACCCAGGGCCTCGTCACCCGCGAGCAGGACCCGGACAACCGGGTCCGCGTGATCATCGGCCTCACCGACACGGGCCGCGAGAAGTGGCTCCAGGTGATGCGCAAGGCGTCGGTCTTCGAGGAGGACCTCCTCCAGGACCTCAACACCGAGGAGCGAGGCCACCTCGGCGAGCTCCTCACCCGCCTCCTCCGCCGCGTCGAGGACGCCCAGCCGGACGCGGGTGGACGGCTGACGGACCTGGAATGACGCGCAGTTGACACGCGCTTGGGTGATCCGTAAGGTTCCCCGGGTTGCCAGCGAGCCCTCAGGGCTCACTTCGGCGGAACTCCACTTCAGCAAGATCTCCCTTCGCAGGGATGAATTTGGCGTGCCAAATTCCGATGCGAAAGACTCGATTTTGAGTCCACGGGGAAATCCCCTAAAGTAGAGACCACGCCGAACACGGCGCCCCCGCCGACAGGGGAAATCAGGACCGGGTCCGGAAACGGAAAAGGATCTGATAGAGTCGGAGACACACCGAAGGGAAGCGCCCGGAGGAAACCCGAGAGGGAATCCGAAGGAAGCGTCCGTTCCTTGAGAACTCAACAGCGTGCCAAAAGTCAACGCCAGATATGTTGATACCCCGACCCACTCTTGTGGTG
>NZ_JBIDAT010000001.1:1218808-1858335 GCF_043202595.1 Streptomyces sp. NPDC048172 | reverse complement strand
AACCTCAACCCACCACAAGAGTGGGTCGGGGTATCAACATATCTGGCGTTGACTTTTGGCACGCTGTTGAGTTCTCAAGGAACGGACGCTTCCTTCGGATTCCCTTCCGGGTTTCCTCCGGGCGCTTCCCTTCGGTGTTTCCAACCTTACCAGAATCTTTTCTCTGCTCTTTCCGAGCGGATTTCGGATTTCCGGCCTACGTTCCCCCTCGGACGCAAGCGCGTCCCGGGTTCCCGTTGCGGTGGAGATGTAAACGTACTGGAGCGGGGCGCCCGGAGGCAAATCGAGGCGCCCCGCTGTCCGTTCGCTCAGACCTCGACGACCACGGGGAGGATCATCGGGCGACGGCGGTAGGTGTCGGAGACCCACTTGCCCACCGTGCGGCGGACCAGCTGCTGCAGCTGGTGGGCCTCGGCGATGCCGTCCTGCGCGGACTTGGCCAGTGCCTCGTCGATCTTCGGCATGACGGCGGTGAACGCCTCGTCGTCGATGCCGGAGCCCCGGGACTGGATGTGGGGGCCGCCGACGATCTTGCCGGTGGTGCTGTCGACCACGACGAAGATCGAGATGATCCCCTCGTCGCCGAGGATGCGGCGGTCCTTGAGGGAGGACTCGGTGACGTCGCCGACCGAGAGGCCGTCCACGTAGACGTATCCGGCCTGGACCTTGCCCGTGATCTTGGCCTTGCCCTCGACCAGGTCGACCACGACGCCGTCCTCGGCGATGACGACGTTCTCGTGCGGGACGCCCGTCTTGGCGCCGAGCTCGGCGTTGGCGCGCAGGTGGCGCCATTCGCCGTGGACCGGCATCAGGTTGCGGGGCTGGCAGATGTTGTAGAAGTACAGCAGCTCGCCCGCCGAGGCGTGGCCGGAGACGTGCACCTTGGCGTTGCCCTTGTGGACGACGTTGGCGCCCCAGCGGGTCAGGCCGTTGATGACGCGGTAGACCGCGTTCTCGTTCCCCGGGATCAGGGACGACGCGAGGATCACCGTGTCGCCCTGGACGATCCGGATCTGGTGGTCCCTGTTGGCCATCCGGGAGAGGGCCGCCATCGGCTCGCCCTGGGAGCCCGTGCAGACCAGCACGATCTCGTCGTCCGGGAGGTCGTCCAGGGTCTTGACGTCGACCACTAGGCCCGCCGGGACCTTGAGGTAGCCGAGGTCCCTGGCGATGCCCATGTTGCGGACCATCGAGCGTCCGACGAAGGCGACGCGGCGGCCGTGCTCGTGCGCGGCGTCCAGGATCTGCTGGATGCGGTGCACATGGCTGGCGAAGCTCGCCACGATGATGCGCTTCTGGGCGCTGGAGAAGACCTGGCGCAGAACGTTGGAGATCTCGCGCTCCGGCGGGACGAAGCCCGGGACCTCGGCGTTCGTCGAGTCGCTCAGCAGGAGGTCGATGCCCTCCTCGCCGAGGCGCGCGAAGGCGCGCAGGTCGGTGAGGCGGCCGTCCAGCGGGAGCTGGTCCATCTTGAAGTCGCCCGTGTGCACCGCCATGCCCGCGGGGGTGCGGATGGCGACGGCGAGGGCGTCGGGGATGGAGTGGTTGACCGAGACGAATTCGCAGTCGAAGGGGCCGATGCGTTCGCTGTGGCCCTCCTCGACCTCCAGCGTGTACGGCCGGATGCGGTGCTCCTGGAGCTTGGCCTCGATCAGGGCGAGGGTCAGCTTGGAGCCGATGAGCGGGATGTCCGGCTTCTCGCGGAGGAGGTAGGGGACGCCGCCGATGTGGTCCTCGTGCCCGTGCGTCAGGACGATGCCGTCGATGTCGTCGAGGCGGTCCCGGAGCACGGTGAAGTCGGGCAGGATCAGGTCGATGCCGGGCTGCTCCTCCTCGGGGAAGAGGACGCCGCAGTCGACGATCAGCAGTCTGCCGTCGTACTCGAAGACGGTCATGTTGCGGCCGATCTCGCCGAGACCGCCCAGCGGGGTGACGCGGAGGCCACCCTCGGGGAGCGGCGGCGGAGGGCCGAGCTCGGGATGCGGATGACTCAAAAGACTCTCCTTCACCACGCGCGCCACGCACCCACATGGGCACGTGGCGCGCGATATTCATGATGCGTACGTCAGGCGTACGTTCGTGCGTGTTGTGTGTGGTCGTGCACTTGCCGGTTCATCCGGCGATATGCAGTTGTGAAGTCTGTGATCTACAGGTGTACCCCGCCGTGCGCGAGATCGTGCTTGAGCTGCTCCGTTTCCTCCGGAGAGAGCTCTACCAGCGGAAGCCGGAGCGGGCCTGCCGGGAGCCCCTGGAGGGCGAGGGCCGCCTTCGTGGTGATGACGCCCTGGGTGCGGAACATGCCGGTGAAGACCGGCAGCAGCTTCTGGTGGATCTCGGTCGCCTTCGCGACGTCGCCCGTCAGGTGCGACTCCAGCAGGGAGCGCAGCTCGGGGGCGACGAGGTGGCCGACCACCGACACGTAACCGACCGCGCCGACCGAGAGCAGCGGCAGGTTGAGCATGTCGTCACCGCTGTACCAGGCGAGGCCGCTGGTGGCGATGGCCCAGCTGGCGCGGCCGAGGTCGCCCTTGGCGTCCTTGTTGGCCACGATGCGCGGGTGCTCGGCGAGGCGGACGATCGTCTCGGTGTTGATCGGGACGCCGCTGCGGCCCGGGATGTCGTAGAGCATCACGGGCAGGTCTGTGGCGTCGGCGATGGCGGTGAAGTGCCGGAAGAGGCCTTCCTGCGGGGGCTTGCTGTAGTACGGCGTGACGGCGAGGAGGCCGTGCGCGCCCGCGTCCGCGGCGGCGCGCGCCAGCTCCAGGCTGTGCGCCGTGTCGTTGGTGCCGGCTCCGGCGACGATGTGCGCCCGGTCGCCTACGGCCTCCACGACCGCCCGTACGAGCTGGGCTTTCTCCGCATCGCTGGTGGTCGGGGACTCTCCGGTGGTGCCGTTGACGACAAGGCCGTCGTTACCGGCGTCCACCAGATGGGCGGCGAGCTGCTGCGCGCCGTCGAGGTCGAGAGCGCCGTCCGCAGTGAACGGCGTGACCATCGCGGTCAGGACCCGCCCGAAGGGCGTCTGCGGTGTGGAGGTCGGAGCCATGGGGTCCACGCTACTCGCAGCGCCCCCCGCGACGCTCCCTCGGGGCGGGAAGGTGCCTGTCCGGGGCCGGATTCGGGGACGCCGTACGGCCCGGGGCTGCGGGCCAGAGGCCCCGGCACTGCCTGCTCGGGGGTTCAGACAGTGCCGGGACCGTTCATTCAGCCTAGATGAAGTTCTTGAAACGGTGCAATACGGACATTCGCCGGGGAGTCGTCCGTCCGGAGCCACTCGGAGGGGTGCCGGATGATCGCTGGGTGGCCCTGATGTCCGCTCTTAGCCCCACAAATTGGACTCCGGGGGGAGATACGGCACCCCGGTGTCATTCGTCGCGGAGCCAATTGATATTTTTCACATGGGATCGCCGAGATCGGGCACTCTCCCGTCACTTCGGGCGTTCCCCCTACTAACGACCCAGAACGATCACCCAGATCACGCAGATCACCCCGAACGCCCTTCACAGCGCTACACAGGAGAGTCAGTCATGTTCCGCCGCGGAGAGACAGTTCCGTTCACCTTCATAGCCGAGGCCGAACGGTTCCGCAGTAATGTCGCCCCGCCGCCCAAGCCCCGACGGAGCTTCGGCGAGACGGCGGGGAGTGCCCTCGTGGGGCTGACGATCGTCGCGGGGCTCGTGGGTTCCCTGCTCATCGGCGTGCCCGCGCTCGACCCGGGCTCCCCGGACGACGGGCGCGGTCCCTCGGCCACCGCCGAGCACGGCCGCTGACGGAGCCGTCCGGACGCTGACACGCCCCGCGGGCCGCCCGGGACTGGCCCGGCCCCAGGCGTCCCGATAATCTCCTCGCTCACAGACTCTGTTACGAGCGAGGAAGACCCGTGCCCCTGCCCTTTCTGACGGCCGACCGCGAGCCGGGCGCTCCGGCGGCAGCGGCGGCCCCGCTGCCGCACCCCGAGAGCGACCACTGGCGACGCCCCTACCGGCCCGGCCCCTGGCGGGTCGGCGGAGGGGCGTTGCTGCTGCTGCTCGCCTCGTACCTGCTCTTCTCCGCGATGATCATCGGGCTGGCCGGGGCGCTGCCGAGTGCGGGCGTCGTCGCGGGCGTGGGGCTCCTGGTGATCGCCTTCGCGCTGCGGCTGCTGCGCGCCGGGGTCTGGGTGAGCCCGCACGGCCTGCGGCACGCGGGCCTGTTCCGGACGACGACGCTGCCCTGGAGCGAGGTCGGCGCCGTGCGCACCACGCAGAGCCCCGTGAAGTGGCTGGGGCTGCCCCGTACGGTGCAGGGCGAGGCCCTGACGCTCGCCAGGGGCCGGGGTGAGGCTCAGGAGAGCGCGCCGCGCGTGCTCTTGACGGACCACAACGCGGACTTCCTCTCGCGCCGCGAGGCCTTCGACCGCGCGGCCGACGTCATCGAGGCCTGGGCGGCGGACTCGCGTCCGTAGCGCCTGCCGTACGCCCGTCAGCCCCCGGCGTACGCCCGTCGTGCAGGGCGATCGCGTGCTGCATGGCCTTGCGGGCGCGCGGAGTGTCGCGGGCGTCGTGGTAGGCGACGGCGAGCCGGAACCAGACCCGCCAGTCCCCCGGCTCCGCCTCGGCCTCCCGCTGCCGCCGGGCGAAGACCTCGTCCGCCGAGTCGCGGTCGATACGGCCCGAGGGCGTCCGCCTCAGCTCGTCCACGGGCAGTCCGCCCTCGGCCTCCAGCTCCCGGGCCAGGCGTCCCGCGCCGCGCGCGAAGCGCGTCGTGTGCCAGAGGAACCACAGCCCGATGAACGGCAGGACGAGCACCGCGGCGCCGAACGCGACGGTGACCACCGTGCCCTGCTTGATGAGCAGCACGCCCCGGCTGCCGACCATGACGAAGTAGACGACCAGGACGGCCGCCAGGGCGAAATAGGTGATCTTTGCGCGCACGCGGTGCTCAGTCCCTCGGTTCCTCGTTCCTCGTCAGTCCAGGTCGAGGAAGTGTTCGAGCCCGAAGGTGAGCCCCGGCGTCGCGGGCACCTTGCGCACGCCCAGCAGCACGCCCGGCATGAACGACGAGCGGTGCAGCGAGTCGTGCCGGAGGGTGAAGGTCTCCCCCTCGTCCCCGAACAGCACCTCCTGGTGGGCGACCAGCCCCCGCAGCCGTACGGCGTGCACCGGCACCCCGTCGACGTCGGCGCCGCGCGCGCCCTCCAGCGCCGTGCTGGTCCCGTCGGGCTGCGCGGGCAGCTCGGCGTCCCGCCGGGCCTCGGCGATGAGCTGTGCCGTCCGTACGGCCGTGCCGCTGGGCGCGTCGGCCTTGTTCGGGTGGTGCAGCTCGACGACCTCGACGGACTCGAAGAAGCGCGCAGCCTTCTGGGCGAACTGCATGGTCAGGACCGCGCCGATGCCGAAGTTCGGGGCGATCAGCACGCCCGTGCCCGGCGCGGCGTCGAGCCAGCCGCGCAGCCGCGACAGCCGCTCCTCGGTCCAGCCGGTGGTGCCGACGACCGCGTGGATGCCGTTGCCGGCGCAGAACTCCAGGTTGCCCATGACCGAGTCCGGGTGGGTGAGGTCGACGGCGACCTCGGCGCCCGCCTCGGTGAGGGCGTTCCGGGAGTCGTCCCGGCCCAGGGCCGCCACCAGCTCCATGTCCTCGGCCGCCTCGACGGCCCGTACGGCCTCCGAGCCCATCCGGCCCTGGGCGCCGAGGACGGCTACGCGCTGCTTGCTCATCTCTTGCATTCCTTAGGCAGTGACTACGAGGCGGTGACTACGCGACGGCGTCGTCCAGATGGGACGCCTGCTTGTCGGTGAGCGGGCCGATGACGGAGAGCGAGGGGCGGTGCGTGAGCACGTCCCGCGCGACCTCGCGCACATCGTCGGGGGTGACGGCCGAGATCTTCGCCAGCATGTCGTCGACCGACATCTGCTCGCCCCAGCACAGCTCGCTCTTGCCGATGCGGTGCATCAGCGCGCCGGTGTCCTCCAGGCCGAGCACCGTCGAGCCGGAGAGCTGGCCGACGGCGCGCCGTACCTCGTCGTCGGTCAGCCCGTCGCGGGCGACCTGGTCGAGCTCCTGGCGGCAGATCTTGAGCACGTCGGGCACCTGGCTCGGGCGGCAGCCCGCGTACACCCCGAAGAGGCCGCAGTCGGCGAAGCCCGAGGTGTAGGAGTACGTGCTGTAGGCCAGGCCGCGCTTCTCGCGGATCTCCTGGAAGAGGCGCGAGCTCATGCCGCCGCCGAGGGCCGCGCTGAGCACGCCCAGGGTCCAGCGCCGCTCGTCGTTGCGGGAGACGCCCGGCATGCCGAGGACGATGTGCGCCTGTTCGGTGGAGCGGTCCAGCAGCTCGACCTGCCCCGCCGTGCGTACGGTCCGCCGTCCGGTGCGCGGCCCGACCGGTTCGGCGTCCTCCGTACGGGTGAGGGCGCCCGCGCGGTCGAAGGCGGCGCGGACCTGGCGTACGACCTTGGCGTGGTCGACGTTGCCCGCGGCGGCGACGACCAGGTGCGTCGGGTCGTAGTGCTTGCGGTAGAAGCGCGTGATGCGGTCGCGGGTGAGCGCGTTGACGGTGTCCACGGTGCCCAGGACGGGGCGGCCGAGCGGGGAGTCGCCGAGCATCGTCCTGGCGAACAGGTCGTGCACGCAGTCGCCCGGGTCGTCCTCCGTCATCGCGATCTCTTCGAGGATCACGCCCCGCTCCGCGTCGACCTCGGCCGGGTCGATGACCGAGCCGGTGAGCATGTCGCACACCACGTCGATGGCGAGCGGCAGATCGGTGTCGAGGACACGTGCGTAGTAGCAGGTGAACTCCTTCGCGGTGAAGGCGTTCATCTCGCCGCCGACGGCGTCCAGCGCCGCCGAGATGTCCAGGGCGCTGCGCCGCTCGGTGCCCTTGAAGAGCAGGTGCTCCAGATAGTGCGTGGCGCCGTTGAGCGACGGGGTCTCGTCGCGCGAGCCCACGTGCGCCCAGATGCCGAACGTCGCGGAGCGCACCGTCGGCAGGGTCTCCGTGACGACGCGGAGCCCGCCCGGCAGCACGGTCTTCCGGACGGTGCCGGTGCCGTTCTCACCCTTGAGCAGGGTCTGTGTACGGGCCTTGGTACGGGCGACGGCCCGCCCTGCCGTGGTGGCGGGGCGGGCCGTCGAACGGGACGGGGGTGTCACTTGGCGGACTCGTCCTCGCTCTTGTCGGCGTCCTTGGACTCGTCGGAGCCCTCTTCCTCGTCCATGACGGGGATCAGGGAGAGCTTGCCGCGCTGGTCGATCTCGGCGATCTCGACCTGGACCTTCTGGCCGACGCCGAGGACGTCCTCGACGTTCTCCACGCGCTTGCCGCCCGCGAGCTTGCGGATCTGCGAGATGTGCAGCAGACCGTCCTTGCCCGGGAGGAGCGAGACGAAGGCGCCGAAGGTGGTCGTCTTCACGACCGTGCCCAGGTAGCGCTCGCCGACCTCGGGCATCGTCGGGTTCGCGATGCCGTTGATCGTGGTGCGCGCGGCCTCGGCGGCCGGGCCGTCGGCGGCACCGATGTAGATGGTGCCGTCGTCCTCGATGGTGATGTCGGCGCCGGTGTCCTCCTGGATCTGGTTGATCATCTTGCCCTTCGGGCCGATGACCTCACCGATCTTGTCCACCGGGATCTTCACGGTGATGATCCGCGGCGCGTTCGGGGACATCTCGTCCGGAACGTCGATCGCCTCGTTCATCACGTCGAGGATGTGCAGACGCGCGTCGCGGGCCTGCTTCAGCGCGGCGGCCAGCACCGAGGCGGGGATGCCGTCGAGCTTGGTGTCGAGCTGGAGCGCGGTCACGAACTGCTTGGTGCCCGCGACCTTGAAGTCCATGTCGCCGAACGCGTCCTCGGCGCCGAGGATGTCGGTCAGCGTCACGTAGTGCGTCTCGCCCTCGATCTCCTGGGAGATCAGGCCCATGGCGATACCGGCGACCGGGGCCTTCAGCGGCACACCGGCGTTCAGCAGCGACATGGTGGAGGCGCAGACCGAGCCCATCGACGTCGAGCCGTTGGAGCCCAGGGCCTCGGAGACCTGGCGGATCGCGTACGGGAACTCCTCGCGCGTCGGCAGCACCGGCACGAGGGCGCGCTCGGCGAGCGCGCCGTGGCCGATCTCGCGGCGCTTCGGGGAGCCGACGCGGCCGGTCTCACCGGTGGAGTACGGCGGGAAGTTGTAGTTGTGCATGTACCGCTTGCGGGTCACCGGCGAGAGGGTGTCCAGCTGCTGCTCCATCCGGAGCATGTTCAGCGTGGTGACGCCCAGGATCTGGGTCTCGCCGCGCTCGAAGAGCGCCGAGCCGTGCACGCGCGGGATGGCCTCGACCTCGGCGGCGAGCGTACGGATGTCCGTGACGCCGCGGCCGTCGATGCGCTTCTTCTCCTTGATGACGCGCTCGCGGACCAGGGTCTTGGTCAGCGAGCGGTACGCCGCGGAGATCTCCTTCTCGCGGCCCTCGAACTGCGGGAGCAGCTTCTCGGCGGCCAGGCCCTTGACCCGGTCCAGCTCCGACTCGCGCTCCTGCTTGCCCGCGATGGTGAGGGCCTGCGCCAGCTCGTCCTTGACGGCGGCGGTGAGGGCCTCCAGGACGTCGTCCTGGTAGTCCAGGAAGATCGGGAACTCGCCGGTGGGCTTGGCGGCCTTCGCGGCGAGGTCGGCCTGGGCCTTGCACAGCACCTTGATGAAGGGCTTCGCCGCGTCGATACCGGCGGCGACGATCTCCTCGGTCGGCGACTCGGCGCCGCCCTTGACCAGCTCGATGGTCTTGTCGGTGGCCTCGGCCTCGACCATCATGATCGCGACGTCGCCGTCCTCCAGGACACGGCCCGCGATGACCATGTCGAAGACGGCTTCCTCCAGCTCCGAGTGGGTCGGGAAGGCGACCCACTGGCCCTTGATCAGGGCGACACGGGTGCCGCCGATCGGGCCGGAGAAGGGGAGGCCCGCGAGCTGCGTGGAGCAGGAGGCGGCGTTGATCGCGACCACGTCGTAGAGGTGGTCGGGGTTGAGCGCCATGATCGTCTCGACGACCTGGATCTCGTTCCGCAGGCCCTTCTTGAAGGAGGGGCGCAGCGGGCGGTCGATCAGGCGGCAGGTGAGGATCGCGTCCTCGGAGGGCCGGCCCTCACGGCGGAAGAAGGAGCCGGGGATCTTCCCGGCCGAGTACATCCGCTCCTCGACGTCCACGGTCAGCGGGAAGAAGTCCAGCTGGTCCTTGGGGTTCTTGGAAGCGGTGGTGGCCGACAGCACCATGGTGTCGTCGTCCAGGTACGCCACGGCGGAGCCGGCGGCCTGCTTGGCCAGGCGGCCCGTCTCGAAGCGGATGGTGCGGGTGCCGAAGGCGCCGTTGTCGATGACGGCCTCGGCGTAGTGGGTCTCGTTCTCCACCAGGAATATCTCCTCGTCCGTGTCCGCTGCCCGTGTGGCGGCGGACCGTCTCAGGCAGAGCGCTCCCAGTGCGGGCCGGTCTTCGATCGAAGCGCCCGGAACGTTGATGTCCGGGGGCCACTACCGAGGACCGGCTTCGGGCGGGCACGCCCCTGCCTCGTACTGTTGATGTGTTCGTCCTCGCGGGTCAAGCCTACAAAGCCTTGGCGCTCCACGAGAGGTGTCGCAGCTCAGAAGGTGCGACGTTACGTGCGACGGTACGTCGAAGGGAGCGGCCCCCGGTCCGGGAACCGCTCCCTCACGCGCGTGTCAGCGGGCGCCGGCCGCACCGCGGCGGATGCCGAGGCGCTCGACCAGGGCGCGGAAGCGCTGGATGTCCTTCTTCGCCAGGTACTGCAGCAGGCGGCGGCGCTGGCCGACCAGCAGCAGCAGACCACGGCGCGAGTGGTGGTCGTGCTTGTGGGTCTTCAGGTGCTCGGTCAGGTCGCTGATACGACGCGAGAGCAGGGCCACCTGGACCTCGGGGGAGCCGGTGTCACCCTCCTTGGTGGCGAACTCGGTCATGATCTGCTTCTTCGTCGCGGCATCGAGAGACGACACTCGTACTCCTAGGATTCAGGCCGTCGAGCGCCCCTGGTCTTACTCGCAGGGGAATCTTGGATACTCGACGAACCGGTACAGGGTATCAGCGCTCAGCTGGTGAGGCTGCGGGCCGCCGAGTAGACGTCCATCACCGCCAGGCAGAGCGGCACCAGCGTGAGCAGCACGAACGTCTCCATGATCTCGGCGAACCGGCCCCAGAACGGGGTGACGCCCTTGCTGGGGACGGTGAGCCCGATGCCGACGACGAGGGCCGAGGCGAGCGCCAGTGCGGCGGTGAGCCAGACCGTACGGAGCGCGGTGTCGCCCTCGGGGAACCCGGCGGCGAGGCCGACCCCGAGCAGCACCAGGGCGCTGAGGCCCGCGACGAGGGCGCAGCTGACCTGCGAGGTGTAGCGGAAGAGGCGGGCGCGCAGCAGCATCGCGATGCCGGTGGCGAGGACGAGGAGCTGGCCCCAGCCGTTGCCGGAGAAGCCGAGGACGGCGGTCGAGGCGATGACGACGGCCGCGCAGCCGCCGACGAGGCCGACCAGCATCTCGTGGCCCCTGCGGGCCTGGGCCGCGATGCGCTCGGCGTCGATGGGTCCGTGGGTCTCGGGGGCCGCGTCGGGGTCGGCGTCGTAGTCCTCGGTGGCGCTGCGGGTGGTCTCGAAGCCTATGGGCAGCCGCGCGAAGCGGGTGGAGAGGCCGGGCAGGAAGGCGAGGACGCCGACGGCTACGGGCGCGCAGATGGCGGCGGTCTCCAGCGCGGGGATGTCCGACATGATCGCGATGAACGTGACGAGCGTGCCGACCGTGGCCGTGAAGGCGGCGGCGACGAAGGGGCCGTCGCCGTGCGGCGTCAGCGCGACGAGCACGGACGCGGCGATGAGCACGGCCACGCAGCCCAGCAGGAACTGGAGCCTGCCGATGCCGTGCCCGTCCTCCAGGGGCAGCAGCCCGGTGCCCGCGATCATGATGTGCGGCAGCGCGCCGAGCCCGAGCGCTATGGCGGTCGGCCTGTCCTCGTAGACCCGCGCGCGGACGGCCGCGAGCGCGACGAGCAGCAGCCCCGTGGTCCCGGCGAGGATGCCGGACAGGCCGTGCATGTCGTGCCGGACGGGGTCGGAGAACCAGAGCACGCAGGCCATCAGGACGAGCAGCGCGCCGCCGCCGATGAGCCCGGCCGCGCGCATCATGCCGTCGCTCCACAGCTTGCGGTCGCGGGTGACGGCGGTGGCGACGGCGTCGGAGACGTCGTCGAAGACGGCGGGCGGCAGCGACTCGGCGAAGGGGCGGAGGCTGAGCACCTCGCCGTCGAGGATGCGCTGCGCGACGAGGGAGCGGGAGCCGTCGAGCACGGTGCCGTCGCGGCGCACCAGGTGGTAGCCGACGGGGGCGCCCTCGGCGGGGCTCTGGCCCGACAGCCGGAGGATCTCCGGGTAGATGTCGGCGACGGGGACGTCCTCGGGGAGCGCGACGTCGATACGGCTGTCCGGCGCGACGATGGTGACCCGGCAGAAGCCGGTGTCGGCTGCCGCGCCCGACGGTCCGGCGGGCCCTGGGGCACCGCCGGGTCCCGGTCCCGTGCCCGGCGCTGCGGCCGCTGCGGAAGCCGTCGTACTCACCTGTGGATCCCCCTCGTCCGCCGGTCCGTGACCGGCCGGCTGTCCTCGCTCGGTCCGTGGCTCGGTCCGTGGCTCGCCGTACGCCGGGGCCGCACGCCCCCGCGTACACCGCGCGACACCCTACCGCTCCCGGTCAACCGGCGGTGCCACTAGGATCGCCAGCCGCGGAAGGGGTCCCCAGCCCCGGGGTCACCAGGGCGAACTGCCCCGTTCCGCGCCATACATCACGCCGTGACGGCGTCGCGAGGGACGCGGGGGAAGCGAGGGAACGTGAGAGAAATGGTGCGCACGTGACCCAGATCGTCGTGAAGCGTCAGCCCAGAGCGCTGCCCCCCGAAGTCCCCGACGAGGAACTCCGGCTGGAGCCCCCGCCGGAGCTGCCGCGCAACCAGCAGGAGGGGATGCTGCTCCAGCTCCTGCCGATGCTCGGCATGGGCGGGTCCAGCGTCTACTTCCTGATGCCGGGCATGAACACGCACCCCATGATGAAGATCATGGGCGTGGTGATGCTGGCGTCCACGCTCGCCATGGTCATCGCGATGGCGATCCGCTTCCGCAGGGGCGCCCAGGGCGACACGGCGCAGACTCGGCGCGACTACCTCAAATACCTCGCGCAGACCCGCCGCAAGGTGCGCAAGACCGCGCTCAAGCAGCGGGACGCGCAGTTCTATCTGCACCCCTCGCCCGAGCAGCTCTGGTCGCTGGTCGCCGAGGGCAGCAGGGTGTGGGAACGGCGGCCCTCGGACGGCGACTTCACGCACGTACGGGTGGGCCTCGGCACGCAGCAGCTCGCGACGCCGCTGGTGGCGCCGGAGACCGCGCCCGTGGACGAGCTGGAGCCGCTGACGGCGGGCGCGATGCACCAGTTCCTCAACACGCACGCCACGCTCGACGGCCTGCCGATGGCCCTGTCGCTGCGCGCCTTCTACCACGTGACGGTCAGCGGCGAGCCCGAGTCGGTGTACGCCGCGGCGCGCGCCATGCTCGGCGGGCTGGCCTCCCTCCACTCCCCCGAGGACCTGGTGATCGGGATCGCGGCCGGCCAGGACGCGTACGCCCGCTGGGAGTGGGCGAAGTGGCTGCCGCACGCGCAGTCCGGCGAGACGGACGGCGCGGGGACGCGGCGCCTCATCACGCGGGACGCCTTCGAGCTGGAGGAGCTGCTGGCGGCGCGGCTGGAGGGCCGCCCCCGGTTCAACGCGGGCGCCGATCCGCTGCTGGAGCAGCCGCACCTCGTCCTCGTCGTGGACGGCACGATGGTGCCGCCCGGCTCGGCGCTGGCCGCGCCCGAGGGGCTCCAGGGCGTCACGATCGTGGAGATCGTCCCGGGCGACATCGACGCGGCACGCGGCGGCCTCTCCGTCGTCGTACGGCCGCGCGCCCTGCGACTGGAGTCCGGCGAGGGCCTGGTCTACGACGGGACGCCCGACCTGCTCTCGTACGAGGCGGCCGAGGCGCTGGCCCGGCAGCTCGCGCCGCTGCGCGTGGGCACCGGCGGGGACGACGACGAACCGCTGCTGGCCAAGCTGGACTTCACCGACCTGCTGGGCCTGGGCGACGCCGCCGCGGTGGACGTGGCCCGCACCTGGCGGCCGCGCTCGCAGGCCGAGCGGCTGCGGGTGCCGATCGGCGTCGGCGAGGACGGGCAGCCGGTCATGCTGGACCTCAAGGAGGCCGCGCAGGACGGCATGGGCCCGCACGGGCTGTGCGTGGGCGCGACCGGTTCCGGCAAGTCGGAGCTGCTGCGGACGCTGGTGCTCGGGCTGTCGGTGACGCACTCCTCGGAGACGCTGAACTTCGTGCTCGCGGACTTCAAGGGCGGCGCGACGTTCGCGGGGATGGGGCAGATGCCGCACGTCTCCGCGGTGATCACCAACCTCGCGGACGACCTGACGCTGGTCGACCGCATGGGCGACTCGATCCGCGGCGAGCTCAACCGCCGCCAGGAGATGCTGCGCGACGCGGGCAATTACGCCAACATCCACGACTACGAGAAGGCCCGCGCCGCCGGTGCGCCGCTCGAACCGGTCCCCTCGCTCGTCCTGGTCATCGACGAGTTCAGCGAGCTGCTGACGGCGAAGCCGGACTTCATCGACATGTTCATCCAGATCGGCCGTATCGGCCGTTCACTGGGTGTGCACCTGCTGCTGGCCTCGCAGCGCCTGGAGGAGGGGCGGCTGCGCGGACTGGAGACCTATCTCTCGTACCGGATCGGTCTGCGGACGTTCTCGGCCGGGGAGTCGCGGGCGGCGCTGGGCGTGCCGGACGCGTACCACCTGCCCTCGGTGCCCGGCTCGGGCTATCTGAAGTTCGGCACCGACGAGATGACGCGCTTCAAGGCCGCCTACGTCTCCGGGGTCTACCGCTCCGCCGACGGCGGCGACCTCACCCTGACCGGTCCGCTGCCCGACGACCGCCGTCCCGTGCTCTTCACCGCGGCGCCGGTGCCCGTGCGGCACGTGGCGCCGGACCCGGACGCCGTGCCCCAGCCGCGCACGGGCGCCGACGACGACGCGCTGGCCGACACCGTGCTCGACGTCGTCGTGCGGCGGCTGGAGGGGCAGGGCACGCCCGCGCACCAGGTGTGGCTGCCACCCCTGGAGAACGCCTCGCCGCTGGACGAGCTGCTGCCGGGGCTCGCGCCGGTCGAGGGGCGCGGGCTGACCGTGCCCGACTACCCGAAGCTGGGGCAGCTCGTGGTGCCCCTCGGCCTGGTCGACAAGCCGTTCGAGCAGCGGCGCGACCCGCTGTACCTCGACTTCGCGGGCGCGGCCGGTCACATGCTGGTCGTGGGCGGCCCGCAGTCCGGCAAGTCCACGCTGCTGCGCACCCTGATCGCCTCGTTCGCGCTCACCCACACCCCGTCCGAAGTGCAGTTCTACGGGCTGGACTTCGGCGGCGGCGGCCTCTCGGCCGTCTCCGGGCTGCCGCACGTGGGCGGCATCGCCTCCCGCCTCGACCCCGAGCGCGTACGCCGTACGGTCGCCGAGGTCTACGGGATCCTGAACCGCCGCGAGGAGTACTTCCGCGCCCAGGGCGTCGACTCGATCGCCACCTACCGGCGGCGCCGGGCCCGCGGCGAGATCACCGACCAGCCGTGGGGCGACGTCTTCCTGGTCGTCGACGGCTGGGGCAACTTCCGCAACGAGTACGAGGCCCTCGACGGCGTCATCAACGACATCGCGGGCCGCGGCCTGGGCTACGGCGTGCACGTCGTGGTCTCCGCGACGCGGAACATGGAGGTGCGCGCCGCGCTCAAGGACCTCCTGATGAACCGCCTGGAGCTGCGGCTCGGCGACACCATGGACTCCGAGCTGAACCGCAAGGTCGCCGCCAACGTGCCCGCCGGGGTGCCGGGGCGCGGCCAGACGATGGACGCGATGCACTTCATGACCGGCGTCCCGCGCGTCGACGGCGTCGGCTCCGACCACGAACTCTCCGACGCGACGGCCGAGCTGTGCCGCACGGTCGAGGCGCACTGGCAGGGCGAGCGCGCGCCCGAGGTGCGGCTGCTCCCCCGCGAGCTGCCCGCCGCGCGCCTCCCCGGCGGCGGCGACCGCCCGGACCTGGGCGTCGCCTTCGCCATCGACGAGAACAACCTGGAGCCGGTCTTCGTCGACTTCGAGACCGACCCGTTCTTCCTCGTCTTCGGCGAGAGCGAGTCCGGCAAGACGGCGCTGCTGCGGCTGCTCGTCAAGCAGATCACCGAGCGGTACCCGGCCGACGAGGCGAAGATCGTCGTCGGCGACTACCGCCGCTCGCTGCTCGGCGCCATCCCCGACTCCCATCTGCTGGAGTACGCGCCGATGTCCAACGCCATGGAGACGCACATGAACGCGCTCCGCGACCTCATGGACCGGCGGACGCCCGCCGCGGACGTCACGCCCCAGCAGCTGCGCGACCGGAGCTGGTGGTCGGGGCCGAAGGTGTTCATCGTCGTCGACGACTACGAGCTGGTCTCCACCTCCAGCGGGAACCCGCTGGGGGCGCTGACCGAACATCTGCCGTTCGCCAGGGACGTCGGCATCCGGTTCATCATCGCCCGCAGCTCGGCCGGCGCCTCACGCTCGATGTTCGAATCGTTCATGACCCGGGTGAAGGAGCTGGGCGCCCAGGGCGTGGTGCTCTCCGGTGACCCGAGCGAGGGCGACATCCTGGGCAACGTCCGTCCCCGCCCGATGCCCGTGGGCCGCGGCTTCTACGTCTCGCGCAAGCGGGGCACGCCGTTGGTGCAGTTGGGCTGGCTGCCGGACGAAACGTAGACGAGACGTAACGGTTGCGAAGACGTCCCTGTGGCATTTCCCTTATGGAATCGCCATGGAGTTGACACGCTCTCAGTTGCTAGCCTCCCCCTCGGAGGCGCGATCAGCGGGATGAAGTGCGGCGGAACCATGCCAATTCCACTGAATCGCCGGAATCCGACGAACGGGACGGGGCCCGCACGGCGCACCCGCCGAGCACAGCGCAACGAGGAGAAGTAGCGATGCGGAAGCAAAGCGCCGCCATGTGGACCGCCGGGGCTCTCGCCGGGGTGCTGCTCCTTGGGGCCTGCGGCGGTGGCGGCGGCGACGAGGACAAGGGCGACGGCGCGAAGGGCGAGATCGCGGGAGCGGACAAGGCGGCGAAGTCCGCCTCCCCCTCGGCCTCTTCGGACAAGATCAAGCGCCCGGAGATCAAGCTGGCCTCCGACGCGAAGAACGTGTTCGAGAAGACGGAGACGGGCGATCCGGCGAAGGACGCGGTGCTGGCGGACAACCAGCGCCGGGTGAACTCGATCGACCAGGTCATCACGCGGAACAAGAACCTGGACGCGATGAAGTTCTACGCCAAGGACTCGCTCCTGCTGGAGAACATGAAGTACGCCAAGGGCTATCTCGACGAGGGGATCAGCTGGGCGGGCAAGACCCGCTTCTACGCCCAGAAGGTCGAGCTGACCGGCAAGAACACGGCCACCGTCTCGTACTGCATCGATGAGAGCAAGTCGCGGACGAAGGTCAGGAAGACCGGAAAGCTCAAGCCGAACAACGGTGGGGACAAGAACTACGTCCACGACACCGTGCAGTTGGAGCGGAACAAGCAGGGCGTCTGGCAAGGCGCAAACGGGGAATCGGAGCCTGGAGGCAAGAAATGCCCGCACTGAGAAGAACAGTCTGTCTGGCAACACTCTGCACCTTGGCTCTGACCCCCACGGTCGGACCGGCGTTCGCGGGTCCGACGGACCCGCCCGGCGGAGGCAGGGGTTCGGGCTCGGGCCGGGCCCAGACCGAGGGCAAGGCTTCGGACCAGTCGATCGAGGCCGGGGCCTCGCGCGTCACGAAGTACGTCGTCGAGGGCGCCAAGGGCGGCCAGACCGGCACGCCGGAGGCCGCCAACTTCGATCCGCCGCCCTGCTGGTACGAGCCGACGAAGACGCCCAAGCAGCTCAAGGCGCTCATGAAGGAATTCGAGCCGAAGAAGCGCAAGAAGAAGAAGTTCAACCCGCTCGACCCCGCCGACCCGGGCGAGATGGCCACCGCCCTGGAGAAGCAGGCCCAGGGCCAGATGGGCAGCTATTACCAGACGGACAAGTACAAGAACTACAACCTCGACAAGCAGGGCAAGGGGATGTTCTGGGAGGGCGTCCAGAACCCCGACATGAAGGACGACCCCAAGTCCCTGGAGTGCCAGGAGCACGCGATCTGGGTCCCCGAGGGCGAGAAGCCGGACGTGCCGAACCCCGTGACCCCGAAGGTGCTCGCGGAGTACGCGTACGGCTCGCTGCCCATTCCGGACACCGACATCGAGCTCAACCCCAAGGGCAAGCAGACCGTCAATCTCAAGTCCTGGGTGTGGCTCGACAAGGCGAAGTTCAAGCCGGTCAAGGTCCGCGCCGAGCTGGACGTGCCCGGACTGAACATCTGGGCCGAGACGACGGCCAAGCCCAAGTCCCTGAAGCTGGAGCCCGGCACGGACGACGCCACGACGTACCCGGCGTCCGGCGAGTGCGCCATCAAGAACGGCCAGATCGGCGAGCCGTACAAGAAGGGCGCCAAGAACAGCACGCCCCCGTGCGGCCTCAACTACCTGCGCTCCACCGACGGCCGGGGCCCGTTCCCGCTCAAGGCCACGCTCACCTGGGAGATCTCCTGGAAGGGCGCCGACGGCACCGGCGGCGACCTTCCCGACGGCTCCTACGGGGACACGCAGAACGTGACGGTCAAGGAGATCCAGGCGGTCGTCCGCGACTGACGCGTCCCGCTGCAATGCCTCAGCCTGCGCCCCCTCCGGGGCGTAGGCTGACAGGCCGCACAGCACGAAGGGAGCACCCGCTGATGGGGACGCAGCAGGAGAAGGAAGAGCTGTACGCGAGGGACATCTCCGACGCGGTCTGGGAGAGCGCCCCGGGCGGGCCCGAGGACGAGAAGGTCGAGATCGCCCATCTGGCGGACGGGGCCGTCGCGATGCGCAATTCCAAGGAGCCCGACGTCGTGCTGCGTTACACGGCGGCCGAGTGGGAGGCCTTCGTCCTCGGGGCGCGCGACGGCGAGTTCGACCTGGAGCCGATGCGGCACAACGGAGGGATCCCCGCCGAGCAGGAGTGACCCGCACGCCGCACAGGGGGTCGGCGGTCAGTCCAGTGGCAGGGCCACCAGATGACCGCCGCCCGCCGCGATGAGCTGCCGGGTGCGCGGGTGGGGACGCAGGGCGACGCTCGCGGGCGTGCCGGGGCCCTGATACGTCCACGCCTCCTTGTGCCGCCGCAGATCCACCGCCCGTATCCACTGGGTGCCCCCGCCGGGGAAGTAGGCCAGTTCGCGGCCGATGACGGGGGTGTGGACGAGGCTGCTGTGCGCGACCCATCCGGCCCTGAGCTCCCAGCGCAGCTTGCCGGTCTCCGCGTCGATCGCCAGCACGCCGTGCCCCTCCTCAAGGACGTACAGCACGCCGTCGCGCACGACCCGCTCCCCGTAGATCTTCTCTCCCTTCATCCGGTTCCGGGCCGCCGGGCGCCCCTTGCCGAAGCTCCAGGCGATCTTTCCGTCGGCCACCCGTACGGCCACGATCTCCTGCTCCCCGACGAAGACGTGGGGCCCCGCTGCCGCCATGACGTCCGCCGAGGCCACGTCGTACCGGGGGTGGTCGGCGAAGTCGAGCGCCCAGGCCTTACGCCCCGTACGGGCGTTCAGGGCCAGCAGCTTCTTCCTGTCGGCGAGGACGAGCTTTCCGCCTGCCAGCTTGGGCAGCATGTAGCCCACCGCCACTCTCCGCCGCCAGCGCACCTTGCCCGAGCCGAGATCGGCCGCGACCCACTCAAGGCCCTTCTCCTTCTGCTTCTCTGCCTTGTCCTTGTCCAGCAGGGAGCTCCGCGTCTCCTGCAGATAGAGGCTCCCCTCGCCGACGGCCTGGAGTTCGGCCTTCTTCAGGCGAGCCTTCTCCTTGGTCAGGAGCGGCGGCCGCACGGCGCACGTCCTGAGGTCGACGCGGGCGAGATCGCCCTTGTCCGGCACGTAGCCGTAGAGCGCGGAGCCGTACTCGACGATGCTCGTGTTCGAGCTGAAGAGCTCCGAGGTGCTCCCGCTCTCGTCCCCGGTACGTACGTCCACCGTGCGCAGGAAGCTCCCCGTGGCATACGCGACGTACTCCCCCGGCGTGAGGATGCGGACGCCTGTGGTGGAGTCGTAGGGGCCCGTCTTGAGGAGGTTGAGCGACTCGAACGGGCCCACCTTGGCCTTCCACTTCTCCTCCGGCGCCCCTCCCCGCCGTTTCCCGCCCGCCGCCGGGCTCTTGGACGGCCCGGCCTTCGCCTGTGAGCCGTCGGGGCGCAGGGCGAGCCAGGTGCCGCCGCCCGCGGCGGCCAGGGCCAGGACGCCTCCGCCGGTCATGAGCGCGCGTCTGCGCGAGAGGGACCCTTGGGCCTCGGAGCCGGGCTCGGACTCGGGAGCGGGCGCGGGGAGCCGCTGGTACTGGATGTCCCAGACCGCGTCCCCGCGCCGCAGGATCTCCGCGAGGAGCGCGTCGGGGAGGCTGTCGGCGAAGGACGTGGCGTCCGACGCGCCCAGCAGCGCGCGCAGTTCGGCCGTGTCGGGGCGGGCGGCCGGGTCCTTGGCGAGGCAGCGCAGGAGGACCGGGCTCAGCGGCTCCGGGACGCCGGAGAGGTCCGGGTCGGCGTAACGCACCCGGTAGAGCAGGTCCGCGGGCTGTCCGCCGCCGAAGGGGCCGTGTCCCGAGGAGGCGAACACCAGCACGCCCGCGAGCGCGAACACATCGCCCGCCGGGGAGTGTTCGCCCCCGGTCGCCTGTTCGGGCGACATGAAGGCAGGGGTGCCCGCTGCCGCCCCCGTACGGGTGAGCCGGTCGTCGCCCAGGGCACGCGCGATACCGAAGTCGATCACCTTGGGGCCCGTCGCCGTCACGAGAATGTTCGACGGCTTCAGGTCGCGGTGCACCACTCCGGTGCCGTGCAGCTGGGCCAGGGCCTCGCACAGCGCGGCGCCCAGCGCGCGGGCCGCCTCCTGTGGCAGGGGTCCGCACAGGGCCACCGCCTCGTCCAGCGGCGGTCCGAGCACGTACTCGGTGGCCAGCCACGGCACCTCGGCGAGTGGATCCGCGTCGACCACCCGTGCGCCGTGCCACTCGCCGATCACCCGCGCCGCGTCGGTCTCCAGCCGGAAACGCGTACGGAAGTCGGGGCGTTCGGCGAACTCCGCGTGCATCGTCTTGAGCGCGACGGTCTCGCCGTCCGTGGAACGGGCGAGGTAGACGGTGCCCATGCCGCCGCTGCCGAGGCGGGCGATCAGGCGGTACGCGCCGAGGTGTCGCGGATCGTCGTGGGTGAGGGGTGAGGCCATGGTTTCAGTCCACCGGGAGCGCGTAGAGGGATGATTCGGTGGCGACGAGGATCAGTCCGGGGGCCTTCGCCACGACGACGCCGGGCCGTGCGCCGATGCCGTCTTCGTCCCTGGGCGCTCCCCCTTCGCCTTTCTGCACGGCGGCGAGCCGCCAGAGGGGCCTTCCCCCGGCCGTGTCGAGCGCGAGGATCTCCGCGTTGCCGGAGAGCAGCAGGGTCTTCCCCGAGGCGCTGATCTCCATTCCGCCTTCGTGCGGCACCGTTCCGGGCGGGAGGGGCAGTCGCGCACGCCATCTCCTGCGGCCGTCCCGTGCGGCGACGGCGTAGACGTAGTGCTTCTCGTCCACCAAGTACAGCGCGCCGTTCCCGTGGACGGCCTTCGCGTCCACGATGCCGTGGACGGAACGGGTCCAGCGCTTGGCGCCGGAGCGCAGATCCCGGGCCTGCACGCGCCCCTCCGTCGGTCCGAGCACGAGCAGACCGCCGGGAGCCGCCATGCAGAGGCCCGAGGGTTCCACCTCGATCCCCGGGTAGCTCCGCCGCCACCGCTCGCGGCCGGTGCGCATGCTGAGGGCGAGATAGCCGTGGTACTTCTCGTCCGAGTTGCCGAGCGTGTTGGCGTTGGGGAGCAGCAGCTCGCCCTTGCGGACGACGGGAGGCGCGTCGAAGCCGCCGAGGGTGGACGTGGCGCCGTACGCCGGGTGGATGTCCTTGCGCCAGCGTTCCTTGCGGTCGCGGAGGCGGTAGGCCACGACGGCGTACTCGCTCTGGCCTGCCTTCTTCTCCTCGCGTCTCCCCATGAAGAAGAGCGTGCCGTCCTGCACGGCGATCACGGCTTCGAAGCCGAGGGCCCCGTCCTCGTACCGCTTCTCCTGCCACTTCACCCGGCCCGAACGCGTCGAGATCAGGCTGAAGACGTCCATGTCGGCGAGCACCGCCGTGTCGTCCCCGGCGTAGTGGAGCGACCGCGCGGACATGTCGTCGCGCGACCACTGCTGCTTCCCCGTGGCCAGGTCGAACGCGAGGACCCCGCCGTCCGTCGCGAAGAGCGCCCGGCGGGGGCCCGCGAGGACGGGCGGTTCGGTGTCGCCGACGCCGTCCGTCTCGATCTCCCGGCGCCACAGCGGCACGGGCGCCACGCCGGAGACGGCCAACGGGTCGCGCGGCCGTACGGGATCGGCCCGGGTCGCGCGCCAGCCGCCGACCGCCGCCGCGCCGAGCCCCAGCCCGAGCGCGCCGTACGTGGCCCCCGTGAGCAGCGCGCGGCGGGAGGGCGAACGGCGCGGCGCCGCGGTCTCCGCGCCTGTGCCGCCGTCCTGCGGAGGGCCCGTCGGGGCCGGGGCGAGGGCGGGGGCGAGGGCGGGGGCGGCCGGAACGCCCGCGTCTCCGCCCGGATGCCGCGCCGCCTGCTCCTCCAGGGCCCGCAGGACGGATGCGGGCGGCTCCGGCGTGCCGGGGCGGGCGCCGCCGGGTGGGGCGAGCTGCTGGAGGAAGGCGTCGGCACGGGGCCGGGACGCCGGGTCGGGCGCGAGCCCGGAGGTGAGGAGGGGGCGCAGGCGCTCGGGCAGTTGGCGGGGCGCGGGGGCGCGCTGTCCCGTCGCCGCGTACGCCAGCACGGTGGCGAGCGCGTAGATGTCGCCGAGCGGCTGCGGGGTGCCGCCCGTGCGCTGTTCCGGGGGCAGGCTCTCGGGCGCGACGCCGGGCACGGAGTGCCGGGGCGTCCCTTCCGGTGACGCGGCGCGGACGAGGCCGAAGCCCGTGAGCGCCGGGCCCGACGGGGTCAGCAGCACGGACTCCGGCGAGAGACCGGCGTGCACCAGACCGTCGCGGTGCGCCCAGAGGAGCGTCTCCGCGAGGGCCGCGCCCAGCGCCCGTACCGTCTCCTCGGGCAGCGGACCGCCGTGCGCGTCGAGCGCGGCGGGAAGCGGAAGTGCGGGCCCGACGCCGTACGCGACCCAGGGCAGCGGGGACTCGCGGGGCGCCACGTGCGTCACCGGGGCCGTCCAAGGGCCCTTCAGACGCGTGGACTTGCCGGCCTCGGCGCGGAAGCGGAGCCGGTAGCCCGCGTCGTCCGCCACCTCCCCCGGCAGTACGGCCCGGACCACGTCCACGCGTCCGGTCCGGTCGTCCTGGCCCAGGAACCAGCGCGGTCCGTCAGCGGCTGAGGCCGTGTCGAGCGTGGCCACGATGCGGTAGCGGTCGAGCTGGCGCGGTATCTCTCCCTGCGGAGGTCGCATGCGCTCTCTTCTCCTCAGTCCAGCGGGAGCGTGTAGGCGTCGTTGCCGCTGAGTACGAGCGCCAGCTCGCTCGTGAGCGCGACCGTGCGCCGGTGCACGCTACGCCGCGCGCCGGGCCTCAGATCGGTGAAGCGCCACAGCAGGGTGCCCACCTCCGCGTCGAAGGCCTCCACCTCCACGGGGTTCGCGGAGAGCAGCACACGGCCGTCCGGGGCGGGCCGGGCCTCCGGCATGCCCGCCTTCGCGACGTCCCCGAGGTTCTCGAAGGAGACGCCGAGCTCGGCCCGCCACTTGCGCTCGCCCTTCTTGACGTCCACCGCCCACACGTCGAACCCCCCGTCCGTGACGAACACCGTCTCCTTGTGCAGGACGGGCGGCCCGAAGGAGGGGCGCTTGCCGCTCAGGGGCTCGGTTCCCTCCGGCCTCTTGGCGGTCCGCAGGCTCCACCGGGGGCGTCTTCCCGCGCCCTCCAGGTCGTAGCCGCGCAGGTGGCTCCCGTCGGCGACGACGAGCATGCCGTCCCAGGAGGCCACCGCTCCGTCCCGCCCGGTGGCCCCGTCGTACGTACGTGCCCACTCCTCCTCCCCCGACTTCCGGGAGAGCGCGGTGACTTCGGTGCGGCCTTCCCCGCCGTCCTGGGAGCCGGAGGACGAGCGCAGCAGCAGGGAGTCGGGCAGCAGGTGGCCCTGGACGTCGGCGGGCGTTCCGGAGGGAAGGGGCACCCGCCATTTCCGTCGTCCCCGTTCGACGTCGCACGCGACGATGTGCCGGTCCCCTTCGGCGAACCAGACGGTGTCGCCCTCCGTTCCCAACAGGTTCGTCCGCCCCTTTCCAGTCCGCCAGCGGGGCTTGCCCGTACGGGCGTCGAGCGCGGTCAGGCCGTCGCCGGGCACCAGCAGGAGGCCGCCGTCGGCCAGTAGGGCGGGTCCCGTCGCGGCCAGGCCTTCGCGCTTCCACCGCTCGTCGCCCGTGGCCAGTTCCAGCCCGAGGACGCTCTTCTTCCCCAGGACGACGCAGATCCCGCCGTCCCAGATCAGGGGATCCGTGCCCGGTGCGGCGGAGAGGCCGAGGCGGCGGTGCCAACGGGGGTTCGGCGGCATCCCCTCCGCCCGCTTGCGCGAGCGCCGCCCGGCGGCGAGACGCTGTGCGGCCGTCGGCTCGACGGGTTCCTCGCCGGTGGCCGCCCATGTCGCCGTGCCGCCGACGGCGAGCCCGGCCGCCCCCGCTGCCAGCCCGGTGAGGACGCCCCGTCGGCCGGTTCCGTGCGCGGGAGGCGAGGCCACGGTGGTCGACAGAGCGGGTGCCTCGGGCGGCGAGGGCGGGAACTCCGGTTCCTCGGGCGCCCGTTCCCCCTCCGGGATCCGCGCCCCGAGCACCGCGGACGCCTGCACGGAGAGGGCGACGGCGATGCCGCGCGGCAGCCAGCCGGGCCGCAGCAGGTCTTCGGCCCGGTCGGTGTCGGGGTCGAGAACGGTCGCGGGGCCGACTCCGGGCCCCGGTCCCGACGGAGTCCGCCCGTCCAGCAGGCGGGTCAGCAGTTCCGCCGCGGTGGGCCGGTCCGCGGGGTCGGCCGCCAGGCAGGCGCCGACCGTGCCCGCGAGTGCGGCGGGAAGCCCGTCGAGGGAGAGCCGCCCCGTGCGCTCCGTGTATCCCGTACGCCCCGTCGCCGCGTAGGCGAGGAGCGCGCCGAGGGCGTAGACGTCGCCCGGCGGCCGGGGGTGTCCTCCCGCCGCCTGCTCGGGCGGCACGAACTCGGCCGGGAGCCCGGGTATGTGCTGCCGGGCCTCCCCGTCGGGCCCCGCCGCCCGTACGGCGCCGAAGCCGGTGAGCCGCGCGCCGTCCCCCGTCACCAGTACGGCGCGGGGTGAGAGCCCCGCGTGCGCGTGTCCGGCGGTGTGCAGCCGGTCCAGGCACTCGGCGAGGACCGCGCCGAGCGCGCGTACGGTGCGCTCGGGCAGCGGTCCCCCGTGCGCGGCGACGACCTCGGGGAGCGGGATCCCGGGGGCGAAGGGCGAGGCGTACCAGGGGAGTTCCCCGCCTCCGGAGGCAGGAGCCACGTCGGTGACGCGCTCGACGCGCGGGATGCGCCGCTCGCCCACCCCGCGCGCCCGTTCGGTCTCCGCGAGGAAGCGCGCGGCGTCGGCCTCGCGCTCCGGGAGCGGCGTGGTGACCACGACGGTCCTGTGCCCGTCCGTGCTCTTGGCGAGGAACCGCCGCTCGGCGGCCGGGACGGCGCTCGCCTCGCTGTCCAGCCGGAACAGCGGCGCGTACGGGCCCAGGCGGCGCGGGTCGTCGTGGCGAAGGGGTTCCATGCTCTCTCTCGTCGACGGCTGCGGTGGGGGGGGGTGGGGGCGCGGCTGCTGCGGTCGGGGCTCAGATCACCGGCATCGCCGTGAGGGTCTTCCCGTGCAGGACGAAGACGCGGTTCCCGGCCGCCGCGAGGTGCCAACTGCCGCCGCTTCCCTGGCTGTAGGGCCAGGCCTCCTGCCCTCCTCGGGTGTCCGCCGCCACGACGCCCTGCGTGCTGGCGTCCTTCGTCGAGTCCTTCGCGCACCACACCGTACGGCCCTGTACGACCGGTGCCGCGGCACGGGGAAGCTCGCCCGAGATGTTCTGGCCCAGGGTCCACTTCTCCGCGCCGTCCGTCCGCGTACGGGCCTTGAGGAAGGCGCCGTCCACCGCGTACACCGTGTTCCCGGAGACCACCGGCGCGCCCCAGCCGGTCGCCGCGTCCGCGCGGTGCCCCCAGGCGCGCTGGCCGCCGGACAGCGTGAGGGCGGCCAGTTCGCGGCCCCCGAGGTACACCGTTCCGCCGTGCACGGCGGGTGCGAGCGCCACGGCTCCCTTCTCCCCGGCGGCGCGCCGCAACGGGCCCCAGACGGTCTTCCCCGTACGGGCGTCGACTCCGGCGACCCTGCCGTCCGTTCCGCACACGACGAGCCTGCCGCTGCCGGCCGCCGCCCTGCCGGGCCGTTCCGCGGACTGCCGTACGGGCGCGGGCACGGTCCAGCGCGTCTTGCGGGACGCGGTGTCGACGGCGCGCAGCCTGCCGTCGGACGTCACGAGGTACACCGTCGTGGCGTCGGCGGCCAGCAGCACGGCGGCGCGGGCCGGGGCGGCCCAACGGCGCTTGCCGTCCTCCGCGTTCAGGGCGAGGAGCTGCCCGTCCTGGGTGGCGGCGAAGAGGACCTCGGCCTCGTTCCGCCCGCTCCGGCCCTTCACGGGCGCGACCAGGCCCCCGGTCGCCTTGGCGGCGGGCGACTTCCAGCGCTGCTTGCCGCTCCGTACGTCGTAGGCGTGGAACGTGCCGTCCGGCCCGCCGACGACGACGAGGTCCCGTACGGGAAGCGGGGCCGGGGAGTTCTCCCCCGCGGCCTCGACGGGGCCCCACAGCGGGTCGGGCGCGCTGCCCTGCTCGTACGAGGACGCGGACAGCGCCTTGGCGTCCCACGCCGCGCGCCCGTCCCCGTCGCCGTCGCCGCCCTCGCCGTCCGTGTCGTCCCCGCCCAGCAGCCAGGCGGCCGTACCGCCGCCCGCCGCCAGCACGGCGCCACCGGCGACGAGGCCGGTCAACAGCCTGCGGCGGGAGGGGCGGCCGGCGCGGCCGGGGCGGGAGGAGTCGGCGGCCGGGTCCGTCCCGTTCGCCGGGAGCGCCGCCAGCCGGGCGGCCTCGCGCTCCCGCGCGGCGATGTCCTCGGCCAGCGGGCCCGCCGTCCACGCGAGCCCGGCGTCCCGGGGCGGCGCGAGCGCGGTGGCGATCTGCTCCGGAGTGGGGCGTTCCGCGGGGTCCTTGGCGAGGCAGGGCGCGACGTAGGCGCGCAGGTCGGGCGGCAGCCCCTCCAGGCGCGGCTCGCCGTGCACCACCTCGTACTGCACGGCCGCGACATGGTCGCCCGTGAACGCCCGCTGCCCCGTCGCCGCGTAGGCCAGCACGGCCCCGAACGCGAACACGTCGGCGGCCGGGCCGACCCGGCGTCCCAACACCTGTTCGGGCGGACCATAGCCCGGGGTGACGGGCGCCTGCCCGGTGGTGGTGAGCGTCAGGCCGTGCTCGGGGCGGGCGATCCCGAAGTCGATCACGCGGGGGCCCGCCGACGTGAGCACGATGTTCGGCGGCTTGAGGTCACGGTGGACGAGCCCGGCGGCGTGCACGTCCTGGAGCGTGCGCGCCAGCGCCGCGCCGAGCGCCCGTACGCCCGCCGCGTCGAAGGGCCCGAACCGGGCGACGGCGTCGTCCAGCGTCGGCCCCGCGAGGAACTCCGTCGCGATCCACGGCTGCCCGCCCGCGTGCGGGCCCCCCGCCTCGGTCCTGGCGTCCAGCACCCGCGCCACGCCCTCGCTGCGCACGGCCCGCGCCGTCTGCGCCTCGCGGACGAACCGCTGGGCGAGATTCGGGTCGTGCGCCAGCTCGGTCCGCAACACCTTCAGCGCCGCCGTACCCCCCGCCCCGTCCCGCCCCAGGTAGACCTTGCCCATCCCCCCACTGCCCAGCACGCCGATGAGGCGGTAGGGGCCGAGGCGGAGGGGGTCGCCGGTGCCGAGCGGTTTCACGGGGTGGACTCCTTGGACGGGGCGGTCGGGGCGGACGGGGCGGACGGGGTCACTGGAGGGGGAGGGCGACGAGGTACGACTGACCGACCGCGAGGAGACGGTCACCGCGCTTGTGGGCGCGCAGGGCCACGTTGCCGCTGTCGCCGGGTCCCTGGTACGTCCACACCTCACGGCGCCGTTTCAGGTCGATGGCCCGCACCCACTGCGTTCCGCTGCCGGACACGTAGAGCAGCTCCCGTCCCTTCACGGCCTCCGCCAGACCCGGGTCGAGGCCCGTGATCCAGTCGGCCTTCATCTCCCAGCGCAGCTTTCCGCTGCGGCGGTCCAGCGCGATCAGCCCGGTGCCGCGCTCCAGGAGGTACAGGAGATCGCCGTCCACCACGGGGACGCCGTAGCGCCAGTTGCCCTCGTCCTCGCCCGAGTTCTCGCGGCCCTCTCCGAAGGTCCACGCGACCTTTCCGTCGGCGACGCGGACGGCGACGAGCCGCCGGTCTCCGACGAAGAGGAACGGTCCGCTGTGGGCCCGGACCGTGGCCTCCACGTTCTTGAGGCCGGGGTGGTCGGGAAAGTGCAGCTTCCACTTCTTGCGCCCGGTACGCGCGTCCACGGCCAGCAGCGTCGTCTCGTCGCTGAAGACGACCTTGTCGCCCGCGGGTGTCGCGGGTACCCGGATGACGCCTTTCCTGCGCCATCGGATCTTCCCCGAGCCGGAGTCCACGGCCAGCCACTCCTCCCGCCCGGCCTTGTCGTCCTCGCCGCCCTTCTTGCCTTTCTTGCCCTTCTCCTTGCTGCCGCCCTCGCTCGTCCCGCTCAGGTACAGGACGCCGTCGGCGACGCCCACGAGCTGGGCGTCGCCGGTCAGACCCAGCTTGCGGAAGTCCGTGATGGCCGGTTCACGGAAGGAGCATGTCTTCGGATCGGCCTGGAGGACCTTTCCCAGGTTGGCGGCGTACAGCTCCCCGCCCTGCGTGAAGACATCCCCGGACTGGTCAAGTTCCGAGGTCGTCCCGCTCTCCTTACCGCTGCGTACGTCGATCGTGCCGAAACCGCTGTTCGCGGAGTAGGTGAGGTAATCGCCCGCCACCAGCAGGCTGCCCCGCGTCAGGCCCGCGAACTTGAGCTTCCACTTCTCCTTCGGCGCGCCGCCCGGGGCCGTGGGCGCCGCCTTCGGTCCGTCGGGCTTCTTGGCGGACGGCCCGGGCCCGTCGCCGGGGCGCAGGGCGAACCAGGCGCCGCCACCGGCGGCGGCCACGGCGACGGCACCGCTGCCCAGCAGCAGCGCGCGTCTGCCCGGCCCCGAACGGGCCCCGGGGGTACGGGTGGTGGCGGGCTCTTCGGGTCCGGTGTCGGGGAGGGGCGGCGGCAGCCGCTGGTACTCGACGTCCCAGACGGCCTCGCCCCTCCGCAGGATCTCCGCGTGCAGCACGCCGGGGAGCCGGGCGGCGAACGGGGAGGAGTCGTCCCGGTCCAGCAACGTGCGCAACTCGCCCGTGCCGGGCCGCGCCGCCGGGTCCTTGTCCAGGCAGCGCAGCAGCACTCCCGCCAGGTCCGCCGGAACGCCGGACAGGTCGGGTTCCGCGTACCGCACGCGGTAGAGCAGATCGGCCGCCTGGCCACCGCCGAACGGCCCGTGCCCCGACGCCGCGAACACCAGCACACCCGCCAGCGCGAACACGTCACCGGCCGGCGGGTGCTCGGCTCCCGTGGCCTGCTCCGGAGACATGAACGCGGGCGTGCCCGCGGCGGATCCGGTCCGCGTCAGCCGGTCGTCGCCCTCCGCACGGGCGATGCCGAAGTCGATGACCTTCGGCCCGGTCGCCGTCACCAGGATGTTCGACGGCTTCAGGTCGCGGTGCACCACGCCGGTACCGTGCAGCTGTGCCAGCGCCTCGCACAGCCCAGCGCCCAACGCCCGTACGGCGTCTTCCGGCAGCGGCCCGCACAGCGCCACCGCCTCGTCCAGCGGCGGCCCGAGCACGTACTCGGTGGCCAGCCACGGCACCTCCGCCAACGGATCCGCGTCGACCACGCGCGCGCCGTGCAGGTCACCGATCACCCGCGCCGCGTCGGTCTCCAGCCGGAAACGCGTACGGAAGTCGGGGCGTTCGGCGAACTCCGCGTGCATCGTCTTCAGCGCCACGGTCCGCCCGCGCGGCGAACGCCCGAGGTACACCGTGCCCATGCCGCCGCTGCCCAGCCGGGCCACCAGAACGAACGGCCCCAGCCGCTGCGGATCGTCATGTGTGAGAGGAAAGGCCATGGCGTTCAGTCCACCGGGAGTGCGTAGAGGGCGTTCGGAGTGGTGACGAGGACCATGCCGGGCACCTGTCCCACGACAGCGCCCGGGGCCGCGGCGAACGACTCGTTCCTCGAAGGCGGTCCGACGCCCTCGGCGGCCACGGCGGCGAACCGCCACAACAGCTTTCCGTCACTCGCACCGAACGCGACGACCCCCTCCGAGGAGGAGACCAGCAAGACCTTCCCCGAGGCGCTCAGTTCCATGGGGGACTCCCTGGTCCGTCCCGCGCCCAGCAGCATCGGCGCACCCGGCCAGCGCCGCCGCCACTTCCTGCGACCGTCGCGGAGATCGAACGCGTACATCGTCTCGTCGTCGTTGACGACGTACAGGGTCCCGTTTCCCAAGGCACTGGGCGCACTCGCGTGGCCCTGCACCTTGCTCCTCCACCGCACCGAACCGGTGCGGGCGCTCCTCGCCTCCACGTACCCCTTCTTCTTGCCGGTGAGGATAAGACCGTTGGGGGCGAGCCTGTTCAGCTGGGTCGCGGAGACGTTGATCCCACGATGGCCCCGCTCCCATTTCCTGCGGCCGTCGCGCACATCAAGGGCGAGATAAGTGAAGGGCTTCCCGCCGGAGTCGTAAGGGTTGTTGGGGAGAAGCAGCGTTCCCCCGTCGACGAGGGGACCCACGTCCAAGTCCTGGGGATCCATGGACGATCCGTATCCGCTCGGGAGGGTCCGGCTCCACAGCTCCTTGCGATCGCGGAGCCGGTAGGCCACCGCCTTGACCGTGAACTCCGTGTCTGCGGTCTCCGTCCACGTCCGCGTGAGGAAGTAGAGCGTGCCGTCGTGCACGGTGAGAATCCTGTCCACGGAATCTTCGGCCTTGCTGCCGTACTTCTCCTCCGTCCACTTCGCCTTTCCCGTATGAGCGCTGACGAGGGAGAACGAGTCCTCCTCCCGTAGCAGCAGCAGACCGCCCCCCACATGGACCGGTGGCTCGCTGAGGACCATGTCGTCCCGGGACCACAGTCGCTTCCCTGTGACGAGGTCGACCCCGGTCGGCCCGCCGGTCTCCACGACCAGCGCCGCCCGGCGGCGTCCCGCAGGAACGAGCGACACCCACTGCTTGCCGCCGTAGGACGCGAAGCGCCACAGCGGTGCGGGCGGTGTCCCGGGGACGGCCAGCGGATCGCGGGGCGGTTCGGGGTCGGACCGGGTCGCCCGCCAGCCGCCGACCGCCGCGGCACCGGCCCCCAGGCCGAGCGCGCCGTACGTGATGCCCGCCAGCAGCGCGCGACGACCCGGTGAGCGCCGGGGCGACGGCCGGGTCTCCGTTCCGCCGGACGTGGGAGCTGACGGGGTCTGAGCCGGATGACCCGGCTGTTCGGGGACGTACGGAGGTGGCGGCGCCATCGAGCGATGTCGGTTCGCCTGGTCTTCAAGCACCCACAGGATGGAGGCGGGCGGTTCCATGCCGCCGGAGGCGGGCGTGCCGTGCGGCGCGAGTTGCGCGAGGAGCTTGTCGGCCTGAGGCCGCGCGGCAGAGTCCTGGGCGAAAGTGGCCCCGATTACGGGGCGCAGGCTCTCCGGGAGGCGGTGCGCGGCGGGGGCGCGTACGCCGGTCGCGGCGTACGCCAGCACGGAGCCGAGCGCGTAGACGTCGCCGAGGGGCTGCGGGCGGTCCCCCGCGCGCTGTTCCGGGGGCAGGCTCTCCGGTGCCACGCCGGGCACCGCGTGCCGCGCGGCGCCTTCCGGGGAGGCGGCGCGGACGAGGCCGAAGCCGGTGAGCGCCGGTCCGGCCGAGGTCAGCAGCACGGTCTCGGGCGAGATCCCGGCGTGCACCAGGCCGTTGCGGTGCGCGTCGAGGAGCGTCTCGGCGAGCGCCGCGCCCAGCGCCCGTACCGCCTCCTCCGGCAGCGGACCGCCGTGCGCGGCCAGCGCGGCGGGGAGGGGAAGCGCGGGCCCGACGCCGTACGCGACCCACGGCAGCGGGGACTCCGGGGGTGCGAGACAGGTGACGGGCGCGGCGGAACGGCCGTTCAGCCGACGGGACTTCCCCGCCTCCGCCAGGAATCGCAGCCGGTAGCCCTCGTCGTCCGCCTCCGGCCCCGCAGGCACGACCATCAGCACCACCAGTTGCCCGGTCGTGTGGTCCCGGGCGAGGAGGTGGCGCACACCGCCGCCCTCCCCGAGGTGCGTGTCCAATGCCTCGGCGACGCCGTAGCGGTCGAGCTGGCGTGGAAGTTCGCCCAGCGGGGCTCGCATGCTCTCCTCTTCTCGGGTGTGCCCGGTCTCGCCCGGACTTCCTCAGGGCTGCCTACTTCAGGGGCAGGAGGTACGCGTCCCTACCGCCCACGATCAGCGCCGATTCGTCCGTCAACGCGACCTGGTGGCGGCGGAGCGCGCCGTGGGTCCCCGCCCCGACCTGGGTGAAGCGCCACAGCGCGGTGCCCTGCTCCGCTCCGTAGGCGGCGACCTCTGAGCTGTTGACGGCGAGCAGGGTACGGCCGGAGGGGCTGACGGCCGTCACGGGCGGGCCCGTCGTCTTCAGGGTGTTGCCGTACGCGAAGCGGGGATTGGCGGTCCACTTCTCCTCGCCGTTCCGGATGTCGAAGGCCCTCACGATGTACAAGCTGTCGCTGACGAAGACGGTGCTCCCGTGCACCACGGGCCGGGCGAAGTACGGCGGCGTGGTCGGCCCCTCGTAGAGCCCGTCCGCCTTCGGGGCCCGCAGGCTCCAGCGCGGCTTGCCGCCCGGGCGCTGCAGGTCGTAGCCCTTCAGCCGGGTCCTGGCGGCGACGACCAGGGTTCCCTCCCCGGACACCACCGCCTGCTCCCGCGCCAGGAAGACGTCGTCGTACGTGCGCGACCACTGCCGCTCGCCCGAGCGCCGCGAGTAGGCCGTCGCCCTGACGCTCTCGCGGCCGGGGCCCGGTGACCGCACGACCAGCGCGTCGGGCAGCAGATGTCCCCCGGTGTCCTTGGACATCCCGTCGGGCGCGGGCGCGCTCCAGAGCCGACGGCGCCGGGCCACGTCGTAGGCGACGATGTGCCGTTCCCCGTCGAAGAACCAGACGGTGCCGCCGTCCATGCCCAAGACCTGCGGCCGTGCCGCCTTCGCCGTCCCCCGCGTCTCACCCGTACGGATGTCGAGCGCGGACAGCTCCTTGCCGGGGACGAGCACCAGACCGCCCCCGGCGGACCGAACGGGCCCGGAGGCATGGAGATCCTCGCGCCGCCAGACCTCGTCACCACTCGTGAGGTCCAGTCCGACCACGGCGGAGCCGCCCCGTACCACCGCGATCCGGCCTCCCCGGAGCACGGGCTCGTCGCCGGGCGCCGAGGGGAGGTCCAGGCGGGTGTGCCAGCGCGGGTTCGGAGGTGCTCCGGCGAGCCGTTTGCGGGAGCGCCGCTTCGCGGCGTAGCGCTGCGCCGCCGTCGGCTCGGGCGGGTCCTCCGCTGTCGCCGTCCACGTGGCCGCACCGCCGACGGCGAGCCCGGCTGTCCCGGCCACGAGCCCGGTGACCAGGGCCCGGCGGGAGGGGCGGGCCGCGCCGCTCCCCGACCGGGTCAGGGTGCCGTCCGGCACGGCGGCGGGATCCGGCACCGGTACCGGCACCGGCTCCGGCGCGACCGGAGCGACGGCGACGTCTTCGGGGATCTCGGCGTCCAGCACCTCGGCGGCCTGCACCGCCAAGGCCGCGCTCACCCCGTACGGCAGCCACCCGGGCCGCAGGACGGCCTCCGCCCGGCTCGCCTGCTGGTCGAGGACCGTCCCGTCGAACACGGTCGCGACCGGCGGCGGTTCGGCCGGGGCCTGCCCGTGCCCGTCGAGCAGACGGTCTACGAGTTCGGAGGCGGCGGGCCGTTCGGCCGGGTCGGTGGCCAGACACGCGCCGAGCACCTCACGCAGCCCGTCCGGCACTCCGTCGAGGGCGGCTCCGGCGCGGCCGGTCGCCGCGTAGACAAGCAGCGCGCCGAGGGCGTAGACGTCGCCGAGCGGGCGGGGCAGCCCACCGGCTGCCTGCTCGGGTGGCAGGAACTCGGGCGCGAGTTCCGGGGATCCGGTACGCGGCTGCCCCTCGGGCGCGGCGGAACGGACGACCCCGAAGCCCGTCAGCCGCGGACCGCTCGCGGTCAGCAGCACGGCCCGCGGTGAGAGGCCCGCATACGTCTCGCCGAGGGCGTGCAGCCGGGTGAGCGCCTCTGCGAGGGCCGCACCGCACAGCCGTACGGCCTGCTCGGGCAACGGTCCCGAGTTGGCTGCCAGTGCCTCGGGCAGCGGAAGCCCCGGCGCGAAGCGCGTGGCGTACCAGGGGATGTTCTCGGCGCTCGCGGTGCGCCCGGCGATGTCACCGATGTCGGCGACGGGGGCGAGGTCGGCGACGGGGGCGAGCCACGGCACGCGGCTCTCGTTCGCCCGTCGGGCCTGCTCGGCCTCCGCGAGGAACGCGGCTAAGGCGGCCTTCCCGCGCAGCGGGACAGTGATCACGACGGTACGGGTCCCGTCCGTGGCCTTGGCGATGAAGCGCCGCTCGCCCCAGGGAAGCCCGAGGCTCTCGTCGTCCAGCCGGGACAACAGTGCGTACGGGCCGAGGCGGCGGGGGTCGTCGTGGCGGAGGGGTTGCATGCTCTCTCTCAGGGAGGGAGGGACAGGACGCGCTCCGAGGAGGCGACAGGACAGCTCTCTCGCTGTCCCGCCGCCTCACGGCGTCCGTGGGCGACGGACCTGGCCGTGCCGCTCCTACCTCTTCATGAACATGTCGTCCAGGTCGAACAGGCCGGCGGCCTTCTTGTCGGTGGCCCGGTAATCGCCGCTCGCCATCCTGACCGCACCCGCGATACTCGTGAGGCGCCTCTCCAGGTCGTCGGCCTTGGCGTTCCACATCTTCTGGACCCGGAGGTAGTTCTCGTTCGACATACCGTCCCAGCCGTCACAGATCTTCTTGACGACTCCCATGACCTTGGCCAGGTCCGCGCGAAGTTCCCTTGCCTCTCGGTCAAGGTCATCCGCTGCGGCGTCAAGGCTGGCGTATGTGACCTTGAGGTGATCGCCGTGATCTCCCGCCATAGCAACTCCTTCATCGTGACGTGCGTTTCTCGACTCCGCGCCGGACGGAATCGGCACTGCGGGCGCCTACAAGCTGCTACAGGCCGTAGAGCTTTGAATCCTGGATGCCTCCCGCACGGCCTTCCGCCACGGACTGGCGCGTGGAATCGGTCACGAGATCATCGCTCTGGAGCTTCTTCAGCTCGTCAAAAATCGCCTGGTCGTTGCCCGACCCGTACTTGCTCGTGCCCTGCACGCCATCCGTGAAGGCAGCAAGGATGCGGTTGAGGGCAGCCAGGTCGATCTTGAGGCCGTCCTGCACCTTGTCGAACGCGCCTCGACCGATACCCCTCCACTGATTCTCGAGATTGTCGATCATCACGTCGAGCTTCTGCATCCGGGTCCTGACCGACCCCATCATCAGGTCCAGCTCGTCATCCAGCTTCAGAAGAGCGGAATGGCTTAGCTCCTGGCCCTGCCCACCGCCACCGCCTTCAGCCATGGCTACCTCCTCTACGTGTCGACGAGCACGAAACGCCCGTCGTCCGGTTCATTCCCTACGCGCCCGCGCCCAGGCGAACGCGCCCCCGCTGAGAACGATCACCAGCGCGACCGCCCCGAGCGAAATCCACAACACGTTGCTGCTGCCATCATCCGAACTGGAGTCTGCCACCTTCACCTTGTCAGGGGCATCGTCTTTGTCGGATCCCTTGCCCGGCGAACTCTTCTGCCCAGCACGGGAATTGATGGTCTTTTCCCCTGTAAGCGGGCTGATGTCCGGATCGCCGGGATCGCCTTTGCCTTCCAGAAGATTGATCCGGGGCCGCACACCGCCGTACCCGAGGTACTTGCTGCGCCCCTTGCCCTTGTTGGTCCCGCTGGCGGTCTTGATGAGCACGCGCAGCACTTGATTCGCGGTCCAGTCGGGGTGCTTGGCCCAGAGGAGGGCTGCGGCGCCGGAGGTAATTGCGGTGGCCGCGCTCGTTCCGCCATTCCCCTTGACGCAGTACTTCTTCTTCTTGCCGTCGCACCATGCGGGAACGTCGAGGCCCGGCCCGGCGAGGGTGGTGTCGCGACCATGCGTCGAGAAGTCCGCCACCTTTCCGGACTTACCCATCGCGGCGATTCCCGCCACCTCGGGGAGTGCTGCCGGGTATTGCCGGAAGTTCCCCCCCTTTCCCTCATTTCCGGTGCCAGCGAAGACCAACTTCCCCTTGCTGACCGCGTAATCAATGGCTTTCCGTGTGACCTGGTCGGGTCCACCCGCGAGGGACACGTTGATGATCTGGGCATCACTCTCGGCGGCAGCCCGGATGGTTTCGCCCATGAAGAGCACCGCGCCGTTCCCCGCACGCCCCGCGGGGTCGCCGCCCGTCTTGAAGGAGAGAATCTTCGCCTTGGGCGCGATTCCCTTGACCGAGCCGTCCGCGCCGGTTCCGGCGATGAGTTGAGCCATCGACGTCCCGTGTCCGTCGCGGTCCTTCATCTCATCGCGAGGGCCACCGGACAGGTCCTTCCCCGGAAGCACCTGTCCACGCAGAGTCGGGATCGAGGAGTCCACGCCGGAGTCGACGACGGCGACCTTGACGCCCTCGCCCTGGCTGACCTTCCACATCTCCTCGGCCTTCATCTGGTCGAGGTACCACTGCTGGGACTGGATGTCGTCGGCCACCGCCACCGAGGGCGCCAGACCGGTCAGGCACGCGGTCCAGACCCCGGTGGCCGCCGTCGCCGCGAGCAGACGGCGCCATCCGAGGCGCGAGGTCCGTGAGTTCTGTTCCGTCATCGCTCTCATCCGGGCTACTCGATCACCGGCGGCACGCTACCTCGCCGTCCGTTCGTCCACGTCTCGTCGTCCTCCGTCAGGTAGTCCGGACGGCGCGGCCCTTCCCTGTCCCTCTCCTGGCCCCTCGGCTGCGCGCCGGAGACCAGGCCGGAGCCGCCGGGCGTGAACTCCCGTGAGCCGCGCCCCTGTCCAGGCGTGCCGGTACGGGGCGTGCCCACGATGCCTCCCGGCGCCGAGGCGATCCTCCGGCCGGACCCGCCACGCGTTCCGGTGCCCCCCGCGCCCATTCCCGCGGCGCCCGCTCCCATGGCTCCCATCGGCATCATGCCCATCGGTCCGCGCGCCGAGGCGCCGTTCTGGCCGCCCGCCGTGCCGCTGGGGGTGCCGCCGACGATGCCGCCCGGCGCCGAGGCGCGCGACGCGCCGCCGCCGGTGCCGCGCCCGCCACCGGCTCCTTGACCGGCGCCCGGACCCATCGGCGCGTACGGCATGCCGCCGCCCATCATCGGCGTACGGCCCACGGGGCCGGTCCCGCCACCGGTGGTCGTGGGGCCCTGCCCCGTCGGTACGGCACGACCAGGGGGGCCACCCACAGTCCTGCCCTGGGCCGTTGTCGGCGGCGTCACCGGCATCGGGGCGATCGGGGCCCTGCCCGTCGGACCGGGCTGGCCGATGGGCGGTCCGGACGGCACCACGGGTCCGGGGCCGTTCGGCATCGGCCCGATCTGCGACGGGTTGGCCGTCGGCGGAGGACTGTTGGGAGTGACCGGGTCGATGGTGCTCGTCGGCGGGAGGTTCGCACTGTCGATCTCCGTGCCGACCCTGGACGCGGGGGCCGAGGCTCCCACCTCGGAGGGGTCCAGCCTGTTGAGCGGATCCTCGACGGTCCCTCTCGGGGGAAGATCGGTGACGTCCGGGCGACCGCCTCCGCCGATTCCGGCTGACACGTCCTGCGGATCCGCTCTCCCGATCGGTGCGACGCCACCGCCACCTGCCGGGGATCCTCCACTGATGGTCGAAGGGGCGCTTCCTTGCCCCGCCGGAGCGCCGTTCGCCGCCACAGCGCTCGGACCTCCGCCACCCTCCGAAGTCCCCGGAAGGATGCCTCCGCCTGGCAACGGCCCGAACTCCGGCCTGTCCGCCTCCGCCTTCCGGATGTTGTCCAGCGAGATCGCGTAGTACGACCCGAGCTTGTTCAGGTGCTGGATGGCTTCCTGCCGGTCCTTCTCCGCGGCGATGCCCTCCGGCGAGCTCGGGTGCACCGCGCGCTGGCCGAACAGGTTCGGGGAGGCGCCCTGCCCGGTGAAGGTCGGGGTGCTGCCGCCATTGTTCAGGAGCGGGGTGTTGCCGCTGCCCGTCAGCTTGCCGTTGCTGTCCAGCGAGGGCTGGTTGCCGCTCCCCGTCAGCAGCGGGGCCGGCATGTTGGGGTTGCCCGGGACGCGCGCCGGGGCGGGGATGTCGTTGACGGTGACGACATCGCTCCGCTTGGGCATCTGGCTCTTGACCATGGACAGGCCGCAGCCCGCGGCGTTGAGGTGTGTGCCGACCGCGCCCGCGTACTCGCTCAGCTTCCGGGTCTCCGCGCGCAGCTTCCGGCCCCAGCGGGCGAACTCGCTCTTGCTCTCGCCGTCCCAGTCGACCTCTTCGAAGTAGGTCTTGAGCTCCTCTTCCGCCTTCTTGATGGCGCCCGCCGCGTTCCACAGGGCGTCGCCCACGTCGATCAGGTCTTCCGGGATCGAGCTCTCCACCAGATCGACCATGTCGTTGAGCCGGGCGGTCTCGAAGTCCGAACGCTCACCGCCGGAGCCGCGCGGGGCCTGGGGCGCCCGCTCCTTCGGCGGGTTGACGAAGCACTGCATCGTTATGGTCCCGTACTGGTCCGGGATCTTGGGGGATGCGGGCCACTCGTCCGACGAGTGCCCCTTGCTCTTGTCAGCCATCGGTCCTCCTGCCTGCCCGCCCGTACGAGCGGTCACAATCCGCCCCTGTCACCGTCGTTCCCGGCCTTGCTCTCACCCTTGCCCTCGCCCTTGGGGCTGTCCTTGGGCTCGGCCTTGGGGTCGACGCCCCGCATCAACTCGTCCGCACGGGCCTGGATCCGCTCGTACCGCCGCTTCTCGTCCTCCTCCAGGGAGTCGAAGCCATGGTCCGCGATCTTGACGGCGATGCCGATGCCGTCGATCTGTTCGCGGAGGGCCTTCGAGAGGGCCGTGAGGGTGTCGTGGACCTCGTTGTACTTCTGGAAGAGGCCGTCGGCCTCCAGGAACTCCAGGTTGTCGCCGCTCAGCGAGCGCCGGGTCATCTTGCGGGCCGCGGCCACCTTGTGCTGGGCGCCGGGGGACTCGTCGAGTTCCTTGATCACGCCGTCGATGCGCTTCTTGAGCCGTTTGAGCGCGCCGGCCCCGCGCTTCAGGTCCGCCGAGGAACCAGAAGGCACCCCGGCAGGCATGCCCGGCTCCGCCATGTAGATCTCCCCGTTCGCCGCTGCTGTCCCGCGTTGCTGTCCCCGCGTTGCCGCGATTCTGCTGTCCCGCTGTCCCGTTCGGCTGATCCACTCTGCGTCGCGTCCGCGTCGCACGCGGTGCAACATCTCACTCTAGCCACACCATACGACTGTTCCAACTGCAAATCGGCGACGTGGAATTGCTCACCCCTCCGCCATCCGCCGACGGCGCCGGTCACGCAGGACGAGCGTGGTGCCGATGACCGCGGCGACCGCCGTTCCGCCTCCCACAAGGACGTAGGTTCCGATTCTTTCGTTCCGTTCCTGCTCGGTCTCGCCCAACTGGAGCTTGGAAGGGGTCGGTTCCTCCCCCTTTGCGACGCCTTCGCGGGCGACGGGCCGGTCGATGGGCCGCGCGTCCTCGGTCAGCGCGCGCACCGGGTCGACGACGCCCCAGCCGACGAGGCGGTCGTGGCCCGCGATCGAGCGTTCGGCGGTCTGCTCGATCTGGGCGACGACCTGATGCTGCTTCCAGTCGGGGTGCTTGGCGCGCAGCAGTGCCGCCACGCCCGCCACGTACGGGGCCGAGAAGCTGGTGCCGTTGTCGGCGCAGTGGCCGCCGCCCGGGACGGTCGATATCATGTCGACGCCCGGCGCCGCCACGTCCACGAACTCGCCGGACTGGGAGAAGGGCGCGCGCTCGTTGTTCCGGTCGGAGGAGGCCACGGCGAGGACCCCTTGGTACGAGGCGGGGTAGGTCTTCTTCACGTTGCCGCCGAGGCCGTCGTTGCCCGCCGAGGCGACCACGACGACGTCCTCCTCCAGCGCCCGTTCGACGGCCTGCTTGAGCGCGGACTCGGGGCGCAGGGCCTGGGCCGTGTCCTGGGAGATGTTGATCACGTCGGCCTTCGCGTCGACCGCGTAGTCGATGGACCGGGCGAGGGACTCGGCCGTGCCGCTGCCGTTCTCGTCGTTCTGCTGGACGGGGATGACGGTGGCCCGCGGCGCCAGGCCGACGAAGCCCGTGCCGGAGGCGGGGCGGGCCGCGATGATGCCCGCGACCTTGGTGCCGTGGCCGACCCGGTCGGTCGTGCCGTTGGCGCGGCCTCGTGACGTCTTTTCGCCGAACTTGTCCTTCTTCGGCTTCGCCGGAAGGAAGTTCTTGCCCATCCGGGCGTCGACGGCGTCCGTCAGCTGCTTGTTCTTGATGTCCACGCCCGTGTCTATGACCGCCACCCGGATGCCCCGGCCGTGCCCCGTGCCCTGCCACAGCTCGTTCAGCAGCACGCGCTGCAGCGACCAGGGACGTCCCTTGTACGGCTTGGAGGGGAAGCGGCACTCGGTGCTGGTGTCGGCGGCGGCGGGCGTTGCGGTCGTGACGGCCGCGGCGCTCAGGGCCGAGCCCATGACCAGGGCGGCGGCGCACAGGGAGGCGACGCGGCGGCGCGTACGACCCCGCGTGCCCGGCGTACCCCGCGTACCCCGCGTACCCCGCGTACGTGCCCGTGCGGGTGCCGTCGGCGGCATGCTCGTTCCCCCCGTCCTCAGGAGCCCTGCGGCTGCTTGGCGCTGCCCGTCGACAGGCGCGGGCCCGTCGGCAGGAACTGGGACCACTCGGCCGGTACGGGCGCGGGCTTGAGCCCCTCGTAGCCGAGCCGGCGCTGCGCGTTCTGGCCCTCCTGGCCCTCCTGGGACTGTTCGGCCTTCTGGCCGCCGTTGGCTCCGGCGTCCGGCGGGTCGCCCTTCTCCGAGTCGTTGGTGCCCTGCGTCGCGTAGCGCAGCCCCGTGTCGGTCACCAGGAAGATGCCGCCGTCCTTCATGTTCCTGCCCTTGACCTGGCGGAAGAGCTGGCCCGTGCCCGGGGTGACGTACGCGCTGGTGGCGCCGGACGGGAGCTGTGCGGGAGCGGTGTCGCCCGCCCAGGTGCTGAGCGTGGTCTTCCCCGTACGTCTGTCGACGCCGCGCAGGACGTTGCAGACGGTGTCGCGGCTGCCCTTGCTCGCGCCCGTCCGCGCCTCGTTGACCGGTTCGCCCTTCTCCGTCGGCCATTTGAGGTCCTGCCCGAAGCCGATGTCGGACTGGGTGAAGGTGCCCGCGCTGACCTCCATCGCCTTGCCGTTCTGCTTGAGCACGTCCCTGCGGGGCGGGTTGAGCAGCAGGTGGGCCATGAAGTTGCTCACCGGGTGCACGCCGGTCCTGAGCACCACGTAGTGCTGGGTCCCGGCGCCGGACGAGGCGCGCAGCACCATGCCGACCTGGTTGGCGCGGGGGTCCAGGCCGTCCTGGCCCGCGGGCTGGCCGACCGTGCCGCGCACCCGGGGGAAGTCGATGGGGTCGCCGGTGTGCAGGGTCGCGAGCCACTGGCGGGAGACGCGCTGGGGCTTGCGGCCCTCCACGATGAGCCGGAGCAGCAGCTCGTTCTCCGCGAGCGGGTACTTACGGCCCTTCCGGTCCACCACGTACAGCTTGTCGTCCGGCCCCTGTACGTAGAGGAGTTCGCCCCCGCGCAGCCGGTTCCGGCCCTCGACCCGGTGCTCGTCGCGCTCGGCGAGGACGAACGCGGACTTCTGCACGGCGCGCCCGCCCTGGCTGGGGCGCTCGCAGACGGCCCAGCGCTTCCGCTTCGCGGCCTCGTCGGGTCCGGGGAGGCGGTCGGGCGCGTAGGGGATGCCCAGGGTGGCTCCGTGCGGTATGTCGCCCTTGTCGAGCACCTTCTCGTCGACCTTGACGACCTCGCCCTTGCCCGGATCCAGCAGCAGCTTGGCCGAGGCGAGGTTGAGCACCGGGTGGAGCTGGGCCTTCTTGCCCGTCTTGAGGACGACGTAACGGGTGGTCGACTCGCTGCCGATGATGACCTTCTCGCCCGGCTCGTCCCACGCCTCGGGCGCCTTGGGCTTGAACATCCCCCAGGCGCCGAAGCCCGCGAGGATCAGTACGCCGATGATGATTCCGGGAAGGATGCCGCGCAGCGGACGGGGCGCGCCCTCCTCGGTCCCCGTGGGCGAAGGTTGGAGGAATGCCGCAACCAGACGCTTCTTCGCAAAGGTGTAGGCATTCAGCTCGTCCCGCCGTGACGCCATAAGTGACCGCTTCTCCCCTGCCTCGCCTCTGACGGTCCGCGGCGCGCCGCCGCCGGGGCCCGCGAGCCCCACTCTGCCCCGTACTGTGCCCCGTTGCCGCTGCCGGTTGTCGGACCGGGCCCCTACTATGCCGGTTGGGGATCGCGTCGCGCCGCTCAGGTATCGTGATCGCCCGCCCAACGCCCCTGACGAGTGGGGCGAATTCGGACATGAGGGGGCCTTCGGGGATGGGATCTGCGACGCGCGCCCAGGGCGCCGCGGGGCGGCGGGGCCCCGGTGGCGCCCCGCGCGGCGCGGGCGCGCCCGGGCGCCCCGGAAGCCAGCGGCGGGGCGGGACCCCGCCGCGCCGAGGCGGGACGCCGCCCGGACGAGGCACGGGCGGCGCTCCGCCCGTCCGCCCCCGGCCACCCGTATCGGCGACACTGCGCACCGCTTCGCGGGCGAGCGGCCTCGGACCGTTTCAGTTGCAACAACTCGTGCTGCTGGAGCTGGCGCTCGCCGTCCTGGTCGTCGCCGCCGCCATCGACGAGCTGCTGCTGGTCCCCGCGGTCGTGATCGCGGTGCCGCTGGCCGTCGCCGGGCTGATCCGGCGCCGCCAGCAGTCGCTCCGCGACTGGGCGGCGACCCTCTTCGCGCTCCGCACCCGCGCACGCGAGGCCGCGCAGCCGCTGTCCCCCGCGATGGTGGTGGACGCCGCGGGCGAGCGGCTCGACCCGGCGTTCCTGCCCCTGGTGGAGGGCGCCCCCGGGCTGCGTACGTACGGATATGTCGACAAGCACCGCCGCACCGTCGGCATGCTCGGCGACGGCACGTTCCTGACCGCGCTGGTCTCCGTGGACGCGACGGCGGCGGGACCGCTGCGCCCGGTCTCCGGCGCGCGCCCGCTCCCCCTGGACCTGGTGCAGGGCGCGCTGGACGTGGACGGGATAGCGCTGGAGTCCGTGCAGACGGTGCAGCAGGTGCAGCCCGCGCCCGCGCCGCACCTCCCGGAGCAGTCGGTGGCCAGGCAGAGCTACGGGCCGCTGCAGGAGCAGACCGGCGCGCCCGCGCTGCGGCTGACCTGGGTGGCGCTCAAGCTCGACCCCGAGCTCTGCCCCGAGGCCGTCGAGGCGCGCGGCGGCGGCCTGGAGGGCGCCCAGCGCTGCCTGGTGCGCGCCGCCGACCATCTGGCGAGCAGACTCACCGGCGCGGGCTTCCGCGCCCAGGTGCTCGACGAGGAGGAGCTGATCTCCGCGCTGGCCACCTCCGCCTGTCTCAACCCCGTGGCGACGGCCCGCGCGAGCAGGCCCGACGCGCTGCCCGCCCGCCGCACCGCGGAGACCTCCCGGGTCTGGCGCTGCGACGACCGCTGGCACACGACGTACGCGGTGGGCCGCTGGCCCGAGCTGGGCGGCGGCGCGACGCCGCTGCCGCGCCTGGTGGCGCTGCTGACCTCGGCCCCGGCGTTCACCAGCACGTTCAGCCTCACCATGGGCCGTTCGACGCGCCGCAGCGCCGTGACGGTCACCGGGCACGTCCGGCTCACCGGGCGCTCGGACACCGAGCTGATCGCCGCGCGCCGCCATCTGGAGCGCGCGTCACGTGCCGCGCGGGTCGCCCTGGTCCGCCTCGACCGCGAGCAGCTGCCGGGCGCCCTCGCCTCGCTGCCGCTGGGAGGGGTGCGCTGATGCCGGGCGGAGTGCGCCGCATGGCGGGGCTGACGGGCCCGCGCCGCTCCGGGCACGCGGTCGCGGCCGACCAGCTGGCCGCCATGGCGCTGCCGCTGGGCGACGACGGCGTGGTGGTGGGGAACGACGCGGACGGACGCCCCTGGCTGGCAGGCCTCGTGCGCCCCGAGCCGTACGAGGTGGTGCTCGTCGGCGGCCTCTGGACCGCGCAGGTGCTCGCGCTGCGGCTGGCCGGTGCGGGCGCGCGGGTCGCGGTCGAGACTGGCCGCGCCCAGGTCTGGACGAGCCTGGTGCAGGCGGCGGGCGCGGGCCAGGAGTGCATGGCGCTGTACGACGTGGGGCGCGTGCCCCGGCTCGGCCCCAGCGTCAGCAGTCCCGTCGTCGTCGTGCGCGACTGCGGCGTCCGCCCGCCGCGCGGCCGGGTCACCTCGGCGCCCTGGCAGTCCGTGCTGACCCTGCTGCCGTATCTCAGCCCGACCGCGCCCCGGCTGCTGCGCCAGGCGTCGCTCGTCGGGGTGCAGCGCGTCTCGCCGGAGGAGGCTCAGCAGATCGGCCGCCTGATGCAGATCCCCGAGCAGGACGTGCCCGCGCTCTCCACCCTCGGCGACGGGGTGACCCTGTGGTGCACGCGGCGCGACCGGCAGTACGCGCTCACGCAGCCGACCGACGCGGAGTCGGGGCTGCTGGGCAGGGCGAGACGGCTCGACTGACGCGGGGGCAGTACCGCGCGGACAGGGCGCGGACCGCGTGGACCAGCCGACGGGACCGCCTTCAACTTCATCCGGTACATCCGCTTGTGCGGACAGCGGGTGGGGATGGATGGTTCGGTCGGAGAGGGGTGCTTCCCTCCCATTCGTGGGGCCGGACCGCCCTGCCGCAACGGGAGTTGCCTTGATTAGGCTGGGCGGACGCGCGAGGGCGGGCGCGTACGCGAACCGGGGTGTATGACCATGCAGGAGGCATTGTGAGCAGCGATCGGGACGAGATCCGCTTCGGGGGGACCCTGCCCGGGACCGATCGGCTCGATGCGGACACCGACTCCGAACAGGACGTGGAGTCGACGGGCCAGTTCACCATCGACTACACGCCCCCGGCCTGGTACACGCAGGACGCCGGGAGCCAGCCCGAGGGCACGCCCGTCAGCGCCCCCGGCGGGGACGTGACGCCGATGCCGGGTGCGCCCGCCGGTGCCGTCGAGGAACCGCCGGTCCCCGAGGACGACTTCGCGCTGGGCGGCGGGGCCGCGCCCCGCGCGTGGGACGCCGGGGCGACGGCGGCCGAACGTATGCCGTCGGGCCCGGCCCCGACGGCACCGCCCGCGTTCCCCTCCCTGAAGCCGCTCACGGAACCGTCGGCCCCGGTTCCGGCGCCGGCGCCGACGCCGACGCCGACGCCCGAGGTTGAGGCGGAGGTTGAGACGGAGGCAGAGGCCGGGGACGAACCGGACGAGGCCCGCGAGGAAGTCCCCGCAGAGGCCCCCGGAACGATCGCGCAGGAGCCCGGCACGACCTCGTTCCCCCTCGCCCCGCCCCTGCCCCCGGCCTTCCCGCCCGCGGAGCCCACCACGGACACCGAGGCCGAGGCCGAGGCTGACGCCGAGGAGAGGGTGGAGGACGAGGAAGAGGAAGCTCCGGTCGAGGCGTACGAGGCCGAGGTCGAGGTCGAGGCACGTCCGGACGCGGACGAAGAGGCAGAAGCCGAAGTCGAGGCCGACGTTGAGGCCGAGATCGACGTCGAGGCCACGGAAGAAGTGGCCGCAGACGCGGCGACGGACACCGGGGCCGAAGCGGAAGACGAAGACGAAGGCGAAGACGAAGCCGTAGCGGAAGTTGAGGCAGAAGCCGAAGAGGCGGCTTTCGCCCCCGTCGCCGAGCCGCTGGCCGACGAAGCTCCCGAGGCCACGGGCGACATCGAGGACAGCGCCACCATGCGCTTCTCCGCGGCCGCGATGCGCCGCGAGCTGCGCGAGCGCAGGGCCGCCGAGGCAGCGGCCGAGGAGTTGGAGAGCGGGGAGGACCAGGACGCGACCGCCGCCGACGACGACCGGTACGAGTTCCGCGCGGAGGACTCCGGGGCAGCCCCGGACTTCGCGCGCTCGACGGACGCCGACGACGAGCCCCAGGACGCCCCGCCGTCCCCGCTCCCGCCGACGGCCGAGTCCACCGAACCGGCCCAACCCGCCGAACCCGCCGAGGAACCGCACGACGCCGTTCCCGCCTCCTACGCCCGCGAAGCGGAGCCGGACGCACCCGAGCCGAGCGACGCCGTACCGCCGCACCCGCTGGCCCCGGCGACACCGCAGCAGGCCGGACCTTGGCCCGTCTCCCCCGCTCCGGCCGCCGCTGACGACGGCGCAAGCGGCACGAGCGGCAAGGGAGTCGGCGGTCTGCCGCCGCTGCCCCCGGACTTCCAGCCCGCGGCCACCCCGCCCCAGGGCACCCCGTGGCCCGCCACGCCCCTGTCCCCGGCTCCGACACCGGCCCCGGCCCCGATCCCGGAGCAGACTCAGACTCCGGCGGCCGCGCAGCCGACGCAGGAGGCGACCGACGGGGCAGGATCGGCGGACGTCTCTGGCGCCCTGCCGCCCGCGGCGGCGCCGGGCGGTTACGGCTACCCGCAGCCGCCCGGCCAGGCGACGCCCGTACCGCCACAAGCACCGCAGACGCCGCAGACACCGCAGGCGGCACCGAGCCAGGAGCAGCCACCGGCGGCCCCTCCGGCGCAGGGCTACGGCTATCCGCAGCAGGCGGGACAGCCCTTTGCCGCGTCGTACCCGATGCCGCAGCATGCCGGCCCCTACCCCGGCCAGCCCACGAACGAGCCGCCACCGGCGACGCCGCAGCCCCAGCAGCCCGCGCTGCCGCAGCCCGTTCAGCAGCCCCTCGCCCCGACTTCCCCGCCTCAGGCACAGCCCGAGGCCCAAGCTCAACCGCAGCACCCGGCCCCGGCCCCGGCACAGCCCCAACCCCAGCCGCAGGCTCAGGCGCAGCCACCGGCCGCCCAGGCCCAGCCGCAGCCGCAGCCGCAGCCGCAGCCGCAGGCTCAGGCCCAGTCACCGGCCCCGGCGCAGCCCGTGGATCCGCGGCGTCTGGACGCCTCCGGTTCACCCCTGGGGTACACGGCCGCCGTCGAGCTGTCCTCCGACCGGCTGATCAACAGCAAGAAGAAGCCCCGCCCCAATACCGGTAACCGGGGCTCCCGCTTCCGTATCGGCGGCAAGAAGGAGGAGGCCGAGCGTCAGCGCAAGCTGGAGCTGATCCGTACGCCCGTGCTGTCCTGCTACCGGATAGCGGTCATCAGCCTCAAGGGCGGCGTCGGCAAGACGACGACCACCACGGCGCTCGGCTCCACGCTCGCCACCGAGCGCCAGGACAAGGTCATCGCGATCGACGCGAACCCGGACGCGGGCACGCTCGGCCGCCGGGTGCGCCGCGAGACCGGCGCGACGATCCGCGACCTGGTCACCGCGATCCCGTACCTCAACAGCTACATGGACATCCGGAGGTTCACCTCCCAGGCGTCCTCCGGGCTGGAGATCCTGGCGAACGACGTGGATCCGGCGATCTCGACCACGTTCAACGACGACGACTACCGCCGCGTGATCGACGTCCTCGGCAAGCAGTACCCGATCATCCTCACCGACTCGGGCACAGGTCTCCTCTACTCCGCGATGCGCGGAGTGCTGGACCTCGCCGACCAGTTGATCATCATCTCGACCCCGTCCGTGGACGGCGCGAGCAGCGCGAGCACCACGCTCGACTGGCTCGCGGCGCACGGCTACGGCGACCTGGTGCAGCGCAGCATCACCGTCATCTCCGGCGTCCGCGAGACCGGCAAGATGATCAAGGTCGAGGACATCGTGGCGCACTTCGAGACGCGCTGCCGCGGCGTGGTGACGATCCCCTTCGACGAGCACCTCTCGGCGGGCGCCGAGCTGGACCTCGGCCTGATGCGGCCCAAGACCCGCGAGGCGTACTTCAACCTGTCCGCGCTCATCGCCGAGGACTTCGCGCGCGCCCAGCGCGAGCAGGGCCTGTGGACGGCCGACGGCAATCCGCCGCCCCAGCTCGCGCCGCCGCTCCCGGGCCAGGCACAGCAGCAGCCGTCCCCCCAGCTCCCGCCGGGAGCCCAGCCCTACCCCCAGCCGCAGCAACAACCCCAGCAGCAGCCGTACACGCCGTACGCGCAGCCGCCCCAGCCCCAGCAGCCCCAGCCCGGCGCGGGCTGGCAGCAGCAGCCCCCGCCGCAGGGCCAGTAGGCCGGAGCACACGACGAGGCACACGACGGAGGGCCCGTTCCACTTCCCTGGAACGGGCCCTCCGCACGTGAACAAGCGAGTCAGCGGGTCACCGGGTCACCGGGTCAGCTCACGCGCCCTGTCGACGTCCTTCGTCATCCGCTCCAGCAGTCCGTCCAGCGTCTCGAACTTCTCCTGGCCACGGATGAACTCCAGGAAGTCCACCGCGACGTGCAGCCCGTACAGATCGAGCCCCACGCGGTCGATCGCGTACGCCTCCACCGTGCGCGTCTTGCCCTCGAACTGCGGGTTGGTGCCCACGGAGATCGCGGCGGGCATGCGCTCGCCGTCGGCCGTCAGCCAGCCCGCGTACACGCCGTCGTCGGGGACCGCGGTGTACGGCAGCGTCTCCACGTTCGCGGTGGGGAAGCCCAGTTCGCGGCCGCGCTGCGCGCCGCGCACCACCACGCCCTCGACACGGTGCGGACGGCCCAGCACCTCCGCGGCCCCGCGCACGTCCCCCTCGGCTACGAGCCGCCGGGCGAGGGTCGAGGAGAAGGGCGCGGCGTCCGGCGCCTCCCCGGCGCACAGGTCGAGGACGGTCACGTCGAAGTCGTACGTACGCCCCAGCTCGGCGAGCGTCTCCACATCGCCCTCGGCGCGGTGCCCGAAGCGGAACGTGGGGCCCTCCACGACGCCGCACGCGTGCAACTTGTCCACCAGGACCTTCACCGCGAAGTCGGCCGGGGACAGCTGCGAGAAGTCAGCGGTGAAGGGCAGCACCAGAACGGCGTCCACGCCCAGCTCCGCCATCAGGTCGGCGCGGCGGTGGTGCGGGGCGAGCAGCGGAGGGTGGCTGCCGGGGCGCACGACCTCGCTCGGGTGCGGGTCGAACGTCACGACGACCGAGGACACGCCCAGCTCGCGCGCCCGCTCCACGGTCCGGCCCAGGATCCGCTGGTGCCCGCGGTGGACCCCGTCGTACGAGCCGATGGTGACGACGCTGCGCCCCCAGCCCTCGGGAATGTCCTCCAAGCCACGCCAGCGCTGCACGTCCGCTCCTCGTCGATGTCCGGTGTCGCTGCCCCGTCAGGTCCCGGTCCGGGCCCTGTCCGGGCCCTGTCCGGGCTGGATGCCGGGGCCGAAGCCCATGAACGGCGAGGTCTCTCGCCGGTCCAAGGGTGCCATGTCGCACGCGCCGCGCCGCAGCCGCCCGGCCGCACCGGGCACCGCCCCACGGCCCTCCGGCCCCTCCCCCGCAACGCCCGCGCCCGCGCGCGTATGCCCGTCGGAACGACCGCCGAGCCCGTCCGTCCCGGTACAGGACGTACCGCCCGGTTCGTCCTACGTCCCGTTCGCCTCCGCCTCCGCCTCCGCCAGCGTCTCGCACATGCGGCGCGCGCTCGGGCCGATCAACGCCGCCCACTCCCCCGGCGCGCCCGCGACCCAGCCGCGCAGCGCGGCGGCGAAGCCCGGGACCTCGCGCGCCAGCTCGACGAGGGCGCGGTCGAAGCCCGCCGCGCCCTCCGGCGTACGCGCCATCGCCAGCCCGACGCGCCGCACCGTCTCCCCGGCGAGCCGCTCCCGGCCCCGGCCCCCCTCCAGCCGCGCGACCGCGCTCAGCGCCGCGTCGAGGACGCGCAGGTCCCGTTCCCCCGCGAGCAGCATCTCCAGCAGTTCGTCGCGCAGCACGCCCTCGCCCGCGCCGAGCACGCGGGCCAGGCTCGCCCGGAACGCCGTCGTCCGGGAGGCGAGCAGCTCCGCGACGAGCGGCCGCAGCACGCCCCGCGCCGACGGCCCGTGCCCCAGCCGCCGCCGTACGAACCCGGCCACGGGCCCGCGCGCCTCGTCCGGGCGGCACTCGGCGTACGCGCGGACGAGCAGCGCGGCGCGCCGGGCCAGCGCGGGCGTACGCACCTCGGCGAGCGCCCGCACCGCGCGCGCCCGCGCGACGCCGCCCGCGTGGGACTCGTGGGACGCCTGGACATCCTCCGTCAGCAGCGTGTGGAAGGCGGCGAGGACCGGCTCGGGGTGGGTGGCGAGCGCCGTGCCCAGCGCGCTCGCCAGCTCCGGTTCGCCGGTCTCCCCGAACCGGGCCAGCGCCGCGTCGACGAAGCGCGAACGGCTGGCGGGGTCGCGGACGAGCAGGGCCAGCGCGGGCCCGTGCAGCGAGCAGTCGCCGGGGCGGCGCAGCAGCGCGAGCGCGGCGTAGCGCAGCAGCTCACGGTCGGCCTCCGTACGGGCCCTGACCGCGACCCGTACTCCGTACATGGCCGCCGCCGCCCGGCGCTCCACCCGGTCGTCGTGCGCCCAGCGGTCGACAGCGCGGCAGAGGGCCGACGGCTCGTCGTGCACCAGCTCGGCCAGGAGTTCGTCCGCACGCGGGTGCGCGGCGCCGACCAGCGCCTCGACCAGGTCGTCCACGGCGTGGCGCCGGTGCGTGTGCAGCAGCGCCTGCGCCGCGGTGGCCACGGTCGGCGCCAGGCGGCCGTCGACCCCGTCGGCGCCCTCGCCACCCTCGCTCCCCTCCCTCCGCGGCAGCGCCCGCAGATCGCTGAACCACTCGCACAGCAGCGGCTGCACGGCGCGCGGCCCGGCGACGAGCAGCTCGCCGAGGACGTCGAGGAACCGGTCGCCCTCTCCGTACGGGCTGTCCGCGGGCAGCAGGAGCCGCAGCAGCTCGGCCTTCTCGCGGGCGTCGAGCGGCAGACGCCGCCAGAACCAGGGCCCGAACCCGTGCCCGAGCGGCCCCTCCGCGAACCGCGCCCCGTCCACGAGCCCGGCGATCCGCTCCGCCAGCGCCCGCAGCACCGCGGCGTACGGGCGCGCGTCGGGCACCCGCAGCAGCGTCTCCCCCAGCAGATGGGCCGCCCACCACGCGGCCTCCTCGCCCGCGTCCCCCGGAGCGAGCGCGTCCACCAGCGGGCGCAGCCGGGGCACCAGCGCGCCCGGCCCGTCCCGGCGCCCGCACAGCAGCAGGGACTGCACGACGGGCCCGATCCGGTGCCGGGGCACGGGAATGGCCACCGACTGCTCGTCCCTGCGGTGCACGAGCGCGTCCAGTGCCCCGTCCAGCTCCAGATGGCGGCCCTGGATCCAGTCGGCGAACTCCTCGTCCGCGAACCGGTATCCGCCCCCCGCCGGTACGAGCACGCCCTCCCCCAGCACGGCGGACGCCCATCCTCCGCCCCAGGGGAAGATCTCCTCGAACGAGGCCCGGTCCAGCCCGCCCTGTCCCGGCCCCAGACAGCGCCGTGCCGCCTCGTGGAGTTGCCCCGCGACACGCGCGGCCCGCCGCCGCACCCCGCCCGCGCCCGCACCCGGATCGGACCGCTCACCCGCCGCGAGCCGCACCGCGATGCGCAGGCATACGAGGTCGAGGTGCGCGGAGAGGATCTCGGCCCGCACCGGCTGCCCGTCGGGCGGCCCGCCCTGCCGCGGCACCCGGTCCGTCCCGACGTCGCGGGACGCCTGCGCGGCGCGTACCTCCGACAGCATCCGTATGGCCAGCGGATGCCCGGCGTCCGCGTCGGCGAGGGCCCCGTCCGGCAGCCCGTACCCGGCCCGCGCGCGCACCGCCTGCCGCGGCGGCAGGTCGCCGAGCCGCACGCACGGGGGCAGGACCGCACCGCCCTGGCCGGGACCGGTGGGCCCGGACCCGGGCCCCGGCCCGGCCTCCAGCGCCATCGCCCCGCCGCTCCAGGCCGCGCCCCGGGGGACGTACAGCATGTCGCGGGGGAAGAGCGCGCCCGCCTGCTCCCAGTGCTCGGGCCTGCACGCCACCGCCAGCCGTGCCCCCGAGGCACGCAGCCAGCTCGACGTGCCGACGGTCCACTGCCGCAGCCCGTGGGCGAGTTGGGGCGGCATCTCCTCGGGGGCGTCGAGCAGGACGAGCAGCGGACGCCGCGCGTCCCGGGCCAGCCGGGCGACGACGTCCGGGTTGGCACCCGGAGGACGACCGCCGTCGGGGCCCGCCTCAGCACTCGCCTCAGGACCCGCCTCAGGACCCGCTCCACGCGACGCCGCGACGATCCGCGCGGCCTCGTCCAGCGCCCGCCCGACGGCCTCCCGCACGCTGCCGTCCCCGGCCCGCAGATCGGCCCCGCGCAGCCAGACGGTCGGCTCGGGCGCCGTCCCGCGAGCCCTCCGCGCCGCGAAGGCGGCCAGCTCGGTCGTACGCCCCGTGCCCGGGTCCCCGACGAGTCCGGCCACGGAGGCGCCGGACCCGGCGAACTCCGTGAACTCCTCCGCGATCTCCGGACGGGCCACCGCGTGCGCGCACCGTTCGACGGCGCGGCCCACCGAGGTGGCCGTGAGCTGGAGCGCGCCCGCGAGGTTGAGGTCGGGCCCGAAGCCGGGGACGCTCGCGCCGTTGCGGCGCAGCAGCACGCCGAGGGGCCCGTCGGGGGCCAGCACGCCAGCGGAGCAGAGCGGCACCGCGTAGCCCGCGGTACGGCCCGGCACGTGCAGCGCGGTGCCGAGGACGCCGAGGACGGCGCCGGTCGCGACGTCCAGCACGGGCGTGCCCGAGGCGCGCCTGCTGAGCCGGAGCTGCGCGCAGGCCGCCTCCGGAAGGGCGAGTTCCAGCACCTGTTCCAGGGGGTGGAAGCGGTCGGTGGAGGTGTAGGTCGCCGAGACCGTGCCGTTCAGCCGGGCCGTGACCGCGCCGCCCACCCCGAGGACGACCTCGGTGCCCACGCCGCCCGTGCCCCCGGCGCCACCGGTCCCCCCGGTGCGCGGCCGTTCGGCGCCGATCACCAGCGGCGCGAGTCCCAGCCCTTCGGTGCGGACCAGCGCGAGGTCCCACTCGGGCAGCGGCGTGATGTCGCCGCTCTCCGCCAGGAACGTACGCTCCCCCGGCGCGTGCACGACGGCGCGGTTGAGGCCGTCGACGGCCTCGTGGCTGGTGACCAGGGTGCCGAGGTCGTCGGCCATGAATCCGGTGCCCCGCGGCCGCCCCGCCAGGTCGCAGATCCGCACCGGCGCGGGCTCTCCACGCTCCGCAGACATCGCCGAACCTCCCCGCTGGCACGCCCCGCTCCTCGACGGTAGAGCGGAGTTGATCAGCGGCGACAGGCCGCGGAGCGAACGCGCCCCCGTCCGCGCCGACGGTTCACTCCGAGCGCCTGCCCGTTGGGGTGAAACCACGTCTCCGAGTGGATATAGAGACATGGGGGACCAGGAGGGGGATCGTGGGGCGGGCGCCGACCAGGCGCCGGCGCCCTCCCCACGACGGGGAACGGTGTCCGAGGGGTGCCGTCGTCAGACGAAGACGGCGAGGCTCTTCGCCCGCCCCTTCGCCTCCGAGACCAGCGCGACGAACCGGTCGCCGGGGCCGAAGACCGCGACGGGACCGGAGCCCTCGCCGTGCGCGGCGGGCATCCTCAGCTGCGCCCCGTTGCCGATCAGCCGGGCCTGCTCCTCGTCGACGTCCCAGCGCGGGAACGCCGCGGCGGCCGCCTCCCCCAGCGGGAGCAGGGGCAGCGGCGCCTCCTTGTCGACATGTTCCTGGAGCTCGTCGAGCGTGCGCGCCCCGTCCAGCCCGTACGGGCCCACGCGGGTGCGCCGCAGCGCCGTCAGGTGCCCGCCGGTGCCGAGCCCCGCGCCGAGGTCGCGCGCCAGCGCGCGGACGTACGTGCCCGAGGAGCACACCACCGAGACCAGGAGGTCGGTCACCGGCGTGCCGTCCTCGGCGGTGTCCTCTCGCATCTCCAGGACCTGGAAGGAGGAGACCGTGACGGGACGTGCCGCCAGCTCGACCTCCTCGCCCTCGCGCACGCGCGCGTAGGCCCGCTTGCCGTCGACCTTCACCGCGCTCACCTTCGACGGGACCTGCATCAGCTCCCCGGTCAGCTTGCCGACGCCCGCGTCCACCGCCTCACGGGTGAGGCCCGCGGCACCGGCCGTGGCCGTGAACTCGCTCTCGGCGTCCTCGGTGACCGTGTCCTGCCCGAGCCGTACGGACGCGACGTACTGCTTGTCGGTCAGCGCGAGGTGACCGAGCAGCCGGGTCGCCTTCTCGGTGCCGATGACGAGCACACCGGTCGCCATCGGGTCCAGCGTCCCGGCGTGCCCCACGCGCCGCGTGCGGGCCATGCCGCGCAGCTTGGCGACCACGTCGTGCGAGGTGAACCCGGCGGGCTTGTCGACGACGAGCAGCCCGCCAGGGCCGTTCTCTCTCTTGCGTGCCACCGGCTCAGGCGTCCCCGTCCTCGTCCTCGTCCGACTCCCCCGGCTTGCGGTACGGGTCGGCCTCTCCGGCATAGGCGGCCCCGGAGGAGGCCTTGCGGACCTCCTCGTCCGCCGCCTTGGCGCGGGCGAGCGCCTCGTCGATGGTCTTGGCGTTCTCGGGAAGGGCGTCCGCCACGAAGGTCAGGCTCGGCGTGTGCTTCACGCCCGCCGCCGCGCCGACGGCCGAGCGGAGCACGCCCTTGGCGCTCTCCAGTCCGGCTGCCGCCGCCTTGCGGTCCTCCTCGTCGCCGTAGACCGTGTAGAAGACCGTGGCCTCCCGCAGGTCTCCGGTGACCCTGGTGTCCGTGACGGTCACATGTGTGCCGAGCCGCGGGTCCTTGATGCCCCGGTGCAGCTTCTCGGCGACCACCTCACGGATGAGGTCCGCGAGCTTCTTAGCCCGAGCGTTGTCGGCCACTGGTCCGTCTCCTTGGTCATGCGCGCTGGTGCGCTCATTCGTCGCTGTTCGCTGTTGGCTATTCGTCTTCGGATCCGTGGATCCGCCGCCGTACGGACAGCAGCTCCACTTCTGGCCGCGCGGCGACGAGCCGCTCGCAGCGGTCCAGCACTTCGGTGAGGTGCCCCGCGTCGCCCGAGACCGCCGCGAGGCCGATATGAGCCCTGCGGTGAAGGTCCTGATCGCCGGTCTCCGCCACGCTCACCGCGTACTTGCGGTGCAGCTCGGCGACGATCGGGCGGACGACGGAGCGCTTCTCCTTCAGCGACCGTACGTCGCCGAGGAGCAGATCGAAGGACAGAGTCCCTACGTACATGCGATACGGGTAGAGCCACCCGGGGGGCGTGAGATCTGTGTGCGGGCCACTCGAACCGTACACGCAACGGCCGGGGCCGATCGACGGAAATAACTCTCCGCCGACCGGCCCCGGCTCGCGAGGTGGGGTTCAGCCGGGCGGCGTCAGCCGCGCGGCTTCTCCCGCATCTCGTAGGTCGCGATGACGTCGTCGACCTTGATGTCGTTGAAGGAACCGAGGTTGATACCGCCCTCGAAGCCCTCGCGGATCTCGGTGACATCGTCCTTGAAGCGGCGCAGGCCCTCGATGTTGAGGTTCTCCGCCACGACCTTGCCGTCGCGCACGAGGCGTGCCTTGGTGTTCCTCTTGACCTCGCCGGAGCGGATCAGGACACCGGCGATGTTGCCCAGCTTGGAGGAGCGGAAGATCTCGCGGATCTCGGCGGTGCCGAGCTCCACCTCCTCGTACTCCGGCTTGAGCATGCCCTTCAGGGCCGCCTCGATCTCCTCGATGACCTGGTAGATCACCGAGTAGTAGCGGACGTCGACGCCCTCGCGCTCGGCCATCTGCGTCGCGCGCCCCTCGGCGCGGACGTTGAAGCCGATCACGATCGCGTCGGAGCCGGTCGCCAGGTCGATGTCGGTCTCGGTGACCGCACCCACACCGCGGTGCAGGATGCGCAGGTCCACCTCTTCACCGACGTCGAGCTGGAGCAGCGAGGACTCCAGGGCCTCGACCGAACCGGACGCGTCGCCCTTGATGATGAGGTTGAGCTGCTGCACCTCGCCCGCCTTGAGCACCTTGTCCAGGTCCTCCAGCGAGACGCGGCGGGTCCGCTTGGCGAAGGCGGCGTTGCGCTCGCGGGCCGCGCGCTTCTCGGCGATCTGACGGGCCGTACGGTCCTCGTCGACCACCAGGAAGTTGTCGCCCGCGCCCGGGACGTTGGTGAGACCGAGCACCAGGACGGGGGTCGAGGGACCCGCCTCCTTGATGTTCTCTCCCTTGTCGTCGAGCATCGCGCGGACCCTGCCGTAGGCGTCGCCCACGACCATGGTCTCGCCGACCTTGAGCGTGCCGCGCTGGACCAGCACGGTCGCCACGGCGCCGCGGCCGCGGTCGAGGTGGGCCTCGATCGCGATGCCCTGCGCGTCCTGCTCCGGGTTGGCCCGCAGGTCGAGCGAGGCGTCCGCGGTCAGGACCACGGCCTCCAGCAGCTCCTCGATGTTCAGCCCCTGGCGCGCGGAGATGTCGACGAACATCGTGTCGCCGCCGTACTCCTCGGCCACCAGGCCGTACTCGGTGAGCTGGCCGCGCACCTTGGTCGGGTCGGCACCCTCGACGTCGATCTTGTTGACCGCGACGACGATCGGGACCTCGGCCGCCTTGGCGTGGTTCAGCGCCTCGACGGTCTGCGGCATCACGCCGTCGTTCGCCGCGACCACGAGGATCGCGATGTCCGTCGACTTGGCACCGCGCGCACGCATGGCGGTGAACGCCTCGTGACCCGGGGTGTCGATGAAGGTGATCTTGCGCTCTTCGCCGTTCACCTCGGTCGACGCCTGGTAGGCACCGATGTGCTGGGTGATGCCGCCGGCCTCGCCCTCGATGACGTTCGTCTTCCGGATGGCGTCCAGAAGGCGCGTCTTACCGTGGTCGACGTGACCCATGACGGTCACCACCGGCGGACGCGCGGCGAGGTTCTCCTCGCCGCCCTCGTCCTCGCCGAACTCGATGTCGAAGGACTCGAGCAGCTCCTTGTCCTCCTCCTCGGGGCTGACGATCTGAACCGTGTAGTTCATCTCGTCACCGAGGAGCTGGAGCGTCTCGTCGGAGACGGACTGGGTCGCGGTGACCATCTCGCCCAGGTTGAACATCACCTGGACCAGCGACGCCGGGTTGGCGTTGATCTTCTCCGCGAAGTCCGTCAGCGAGGCACCGCGCGACAGCCGGACGACCTCGCCCTTGCCGCGCGGCAGCATCACGCCGCCGACCGACGGCGCCTGCATCTGCTCGTACTCCTGGCGCCTCTGCCGCTTCGACTTGCGGCCACGACGCGCCGGACCGCCGGGACGGCCGAACGCGCCCTGCGTGCCACCGCGGCCACCGGGGCCGCCGGGACGACCGGCGAAGCCGGGACGGCCACCGCCGCCGGGACGACCGCCGAAGCCGCCGCCACCGCCCGGACGACCGCCGCCCGGACCGCCACCGCCGCCGGGACGGCCGCCGAAGCCGCCGCCACCGCCGGGACGACCGCCGCCGCCACCGGGACGGCCACCGCCGCCACCGGGACCACCGCGGCCGGGGCCACCGCCACCGGGACGCGGGCCCGCGGCGGGACGCTGCGGCATCATGCCCGGGTTCGGCCGGTTACCACCGCCGCCACCGGGGCGCGGACCGCCCTGCGGGGCCTGCGGACGCGGCATGTTGCCCGGCGTCGCACGGCCGCCGCCCGGGGCCTGCGGCCGCGGGCCACCGCCCTGCGCGCCGCCGCCGGGGCCCTGGCCGCCAGGCTTGGGACCCTGGCCCGGCTTCGGGGCGCCAGGCTTGGGGGCACCGCCCGGACGGGGCGCCTGCGGGCGCGCCATGCCGGTGGAACCACCCGAGGTGAAGGGGTTGTTGCCCGGACGCGGGCCCGAGGGGCGCGCACCCGGCTTGGGGGCACCCTGGCCGCCCGGCTTCGGGCCACGCTGGCCCTCACCACGGCCGCCCTGGCCCTGACCACCCTGACCGCCCTGGCCACCCGGCTTGGGGGCACCCTGGCCACCAGGCTTGGGCGCCTGGCCCGGCTTCGGGGCACCCGGACGCGGGGCCTGCTGCTGCGCGGGCGGCGCGGTGAACTCCGGCTTCGCCGGGGTCACGGGCTGCGCGGGGCCCGGCTTGGGGCCCTGGCCACCGGGCTTCGGCGCCTGGCTCGGCTTCGGGGCGCCCGGAGCGGGCGCCTCGGAGGTCGTGCCCGCGTCGGCCGCCGGCGTCACCGGGGCCTCGGGCGTCTTGGGGGCGCCCGGCTTCGGGGCACCCGGCTTGGGAGCCGCGCTCGCACCCGGCTTGGGTGCGGTCGGCGCGGCGGGCTTCGCGGCTGCCTGCTGGGGCGCCGCGGGCTTCGCGGCGGGCTTCTTCTTGGCGCCGTTGGCACCAGAGCCCGCGTCGAACGCGTCAGTCAGTTTGCGGACTACCGGCGCCTCGATCGTCGAGGACGCCGAACGGACGAATTCACCAAGTTCTTGGAGCTTGGCCATGACGACCTTGCTCTCTACCCCAAGCTCCTTGGCGAGCTCGTATACCCGGACCTTAGCCACTTCGCTCCTTACGGCCCGGGGGATGTCCGCCGGACCTTCGCTACTTATGCATGGGCGTACTCATCGCGTACTCATCGAGTGCTCATCGCAATCTCGACCTACTTCCAACTCGCGAGGTACCTCTCCCGCACGGCGGTCCCGTGCGGGCCTGTTCTCTTACGGTGCTGCCTGCCCGGCCTGCTCCGCCCGTTCCACCTGCTCGCGCAGATCCGCGATGTCGAACGGACCAGGGCCCCGGAAGGCCCTGTTGAACGCCCGGCGGCGGACGGCCTGCTCGAGGCAGGCCGAGACGGGATGCAGATACGCACCCCGGCCGGGCAGCGTACCGCGAAGATCGGGGATACAGCTTGCCCCGGTCAGCACCACACGCAACAGACCGCGTTTGTCCGAGCGCTCCCGGCAACCCACACATGTTCGCTGAGGGCACGCCCTGGCGCGCGTCCGGCCAGACACCTTTTAAGTCTACCTCCCCGAAGCGCCTGACCCCTTGGGGGGTAAGGGCGTCGTTACTCTCCCGAGTCCTGCGCCGCGCGCGCCGGGGCGCGCGGCGGGTCCCGGGGTCAGCCCTGCTCGGCCGCGCGGTCCTGCGCCGGGCCCGGTTCCGGGGCCCCGCCGTCCGCCGTGTCCGGGCGGATGTCGATGCGCCAGCCGGTCAGCCGCGCGGCGAGACGGGCGTTCTGCCCCTCCTTGCCGATGGCCAGCGAGAGCTGGTAGTCGGGCACGGTCACCCGGGCCGAGCGGGCGGCGAGGTCCACGATCTCGACCTTGCTGACCCGGGCCGGGGAGAGCGCGTTGGCCACGAGCTCCGCCGGGTCCTCGGACCAGTCGACGATGTCGATCTTCTCGCCGTGCAGCTCCGCCATCACGTTCCGCACGCGGCCGCCCATCGGGCCGATGCAGGCGCCCTTCGCGTTCAGCCCCGAGCGCGTGGACCGGACGGCGATCTTCGTACGGTGACCTGCCTCACGGGCGATGGCCGCGATGTCGACCGAGCCGTCCGCGATCTCCGGGACCTCCAGCTCGAAGAGCTTCTTGACCAGGTTCGGGTGGGTGCGCGAGAGGGTCACGGACGGGCCGCGCACGCCCTTGGCCACGCGCACCACGTAGGTACGCAGGCGGGTGCCGTGCGAGTAGTCCTCACCGGGCACCTGCTCCTGCGGCGGAAGGATCGCCTCCAGCTTGCCGATGTCGACCAGCACGCTCTTGGGGTCCTTGCCCTGCTGCACGACGCCCGCGACGACATCGCCCTCGCGCCCGGCGTACTCGCCGAAGGTGACCTCCTCCTCGGCGTCCCGCAGGCGCTGGAGGATGACCTGCTTCGCGGTCGTCGCCGCGATCCGGCCGAAGCCGGAAGGAGTGTCGTCGAACTCACGCGGCTCGGCGCCCTCCTCCAGGTCGTCCGGGCTCTCCTTGGCCCAGACCGTGACATGGCCCGACTTCTGGTTCAGCTCGACCCGTGCGTCACGCCTGCTGCCCTCGGTGCGGTGGTACGCGATGAGGAGGGCCGACTCGATCGCCTCGACCAGCAGATCGAGGGAGATCTCCTTCTCCCTCACCAGCCCCCGCAGGGCACTCATATCGATGTCCACGGCTACGCCTCCTCCTTGCTCTCGTCGTCTGCGGCCGCGGACTTCTGCTGCGCCTTCTCAGCGGCCTTGCGGTTGAACTCGATCTCCACGCGCGCCTTCGCGATCTCGCCGAAGGCGAGGCGGCGCCGCGTGGGCTTGCGTCCCTTGACACCCGGCACTTCCAGGTCGACGCCCTCGTCGTCCACGGCGGTGACCCGGGCCGTCAGCTCCTCGCCCCCGGCCTCCTCGGTCAGCCGGACCTTGATCAGCCGCCCGACGGCGCGGCGGTAGTGCCGCTGCTCGGTCAGGGGTCGGTCGGCTCCGGGAGAGGTGACCTCCAGCACGTACGGCGAGCCGCCCATGGCGTCGGTCTCGTCCAGCACACCGGACAGCTCGCGGCTCAGCTCCGCGCAGGTGTCGAGCTGGACCCCGTCGTCCGCGTCCACGACGACGCGGAGGACCCGCCGCTTGCCCGCCGGGGTCACCTCGATCTCTTCGAGATCGAGCCCCCTCTTGCTGACAAGCGGTTCCAGCAGTCCGCGCAGCCTCTCGCTCTGGGTGGTGCTCATCCGGGTGACTCCTCGGCCGCGTGTGCTGTTGTAGGGGGCCTGTGACGGGGGCGTGTCGCCGCACAAGCCTATCGTCTGTGGCGCGCTGCGCCGACCCGACCGGGAAAGCCGGGAGGTGTGGGACGTCCGGGTACGCATGGGGCGACGCGGGGTGGCCGACGAAGCGGTGGGAGCGCGCCCGGGTACGCTCGCGTGGCGGTGATCACCGCCACGCGACGCTCATATGTACGGGCGAGGCCCACGGCCGGGCCCTTAGCCAGGGAGTGCACCATGCCGCTCACGCCGTTCACGGCCGCCGCGGGTCTCCGCAGACGGTCCCTGCTCGCCGGGGCCCTGAGCACCGCCGGACTCGGCGGATCCCTCCTCGTCGCGGGCTGCACCGGGGACTCCGGGGACACCGCCGACGCCGAGCACACGGCGGCCGTACGGCGCGCGCGGCTGCGGGCCGCGCGCGAGAGCGAGTCGCTCCTCGCGCGCTACGACGGGACGGCCGCGGCGCACACCGCGCTCGCCGCCCGGCTGCGTCCCCTGCGGGAGGCCGTGGCGCGGCACGCCGAGGTGCTCCGCGCGGGCGCCTCGGAGGACGCCTCGCGCTCCCCCTCCGCCTCGCCCTCGGGCTCCGCCTCCCCCGGCTCGCCGCGCCCGTCCGCGACGCCCAGCCCCTCGGACGAGGAGCGCTCCCCGGACAAGGCGGCCGTGCCGGGCGACGAGAAGGAGGCGCTCGGCGCGCTCGCCGGTGCCGAACGGCGGCTGGCCGACTCCCGTACGAAAGCCCTCGCCGACGCCCCGCCCGAACTGGCCAGGCTGCTCGCCTCGATCGCCGCGGCGGGCGCCGCGCACGCCTGGCTCCTCGACGAGGGGAAGCCCGACGAGGACGAGGACAAGGACGAGGACAAGGACGAGAAGGACGGCAAGAACGGGGACGAGGGATGAAGCAGCTCGACGCGGTCCAGGCCGCGCTGCGCGCCGAGCACGCGACCGTCTACGGCTACGGGGTCGTCGGCGGACGCGTCGACGAGGACCGCAAGAAGGAGGCCCGCGAGGCGTACGACGCGCACCGCGCGCGCCGTGACACGCTCCGCCGCGCCGTCCGCGACCTCGGCGGCGAGCCCGAACCGGCCGCCGCCGCCTACGCGCTGCCCTTCGCCGTCCCCGACGGCGCCGCGGCCGTACGGCTCGCCGCCGAGCTGGAGGACCGGCTCGCGGGGGTGTACGCCGACCTGGTGCGGGCAAGCGAAGGGGCGCGGCGCCGGGACGCGGCGGGGGCGCTGCGGGAGGCCGCCATCCGGTCGACGCGCTGGAAGGGGAGCGGCGTAGCCTTCCCTGGGCTCCCCGAGCTCGGTGCCTCGGAGGCGGCGCCGCCCGCCCCTTCGGGCTCGCCCTCCGGAGCGCCCTCGGCCTCGCCGAGCGGCACGGGCGCCCCGGGCACGCTCTGACCCTTCCCTCGAAAGGCCCGTCCAGGAATGGCTTCCGCACTGCCCCTCGATCCGCCGCAGCGGCTGGTACGCGCCCTGGAGGCGCAGCCCGACGCGGGGGCGGTCACGACGGCCGACGCCTGGCTGACGGGGCTGTCCGGGCTGGTGCGGCGCTGGCTGGACCGGTGGGAGCTGACGGCCGAGCGCGTGGTCTCGCCCGGCGGCCGCAGCAGCGTGGTGGTCCTCGTGCGGCAGGCCGACGGCACCCCCGCGGCCCTGAAGCTGGTGGCGCCCGACGGCGCGCCCGTACGGGACCGGGCCCTGCGCGAGAGCGCGGCGCTGACCCGCTGGCACGGGCTGTGCGCGGTACGGCTGGTACGGGCCGAGCCCGAGGAGGGCGTGCTGCTGCTGGAGCGGCTGCACGGCGAGGTCTCGCTGCGCTCGCTCCCGGAGGCGAAGGCCACGCTGGAGTCGCTGTCGGTGATCCGGCGCCTGTGGGTGCCCGCCGCTACGGACGACGGGACGTTCGAGACCGTCGCCGCGCACACCGAGGGCGAGGCGGCGCTGATGCGTACGGCCGCGCCCGAGGAGGTACGGCCGCTCGTGGACGCGGCGCTGGAGGCCCGCGCCGAGCTGCTGGCGAACGAGCCGGAGGACGGCGAACGGGTGCTGCTGCACGGCGACTTCCGGCAGGGCGCGGTCCTCGGCGGGGGCGAGCGCGCGCCCTGGCTGGCCGTCGGGCCCGACCCGCTGGTGGGCGAGCCCGCCTACGACCTGGCGCGGCTCGCCCGCGACCGGCTGCACGACCTGATGGCGTCCAGCGGAGCGGCGTCCTCCTCCCGGCGCCGCGTCCACAAGCTCGCCGACTCGCTCGACGTCGACCGCGACCGGGTACGGGGCTGGACCCTGTACCGGGCGGTCGAGTCGGGCGTCCGCAACCTTGCTTGTGGCAACCGTGAGGACGGGGAGATGCTCCTCGACTTCGCGACCTGGCTGTAGGGCACCCCCTTCCCGGATTTCCGGGTAGCGGGTGCCCCTGCCTGTGCTTCGCGGTCCGCGGGAGCGTCGTCGTTGCTCGCGCAGTTCCCCGCGCCCCTAGGACTCCTCGGCGTACGCCCTCAGCCGGGTGATCGCCTCGTCCAGAGGGAGCTCTTCCTTTTCGCCCGTGCGGCGGTCCTTCAGTTCGTAGAGGCCGTCCTTGATGCCGCGGCCCGCTACGAGGATCTTGGGGACGCCGATCAGTTCCGCGTCGGTGAACTTCACGCCCGGGGAGACCCCGGCGCGGTCGTCCACCAGGACGCGCAGGCCCGCGGCGCCCAGCTGCTCGGCGGCCTCCAGTGCGGCCTCGGTCTGGGCGGCCTTGCCCGCCGCGACCACGTGCACGTCGGCCGGGGCGATCTCGCGGGGCCAGCACAGGCCCTGCTCGTCGGCGGTCTGCTCGGCCAGCGCGGCGACGGCGCGGGAGACGCCGATGCCGTACGAGCCCATGGTGACGCGGACCGGCTTGCCGTTCTGGCCGAGGACGTCGAGCTCGAAGGCCTCGGCGTACTTGCGGCCGAGCTGGAAGATGTGGCCGATCTCGATGGCGCGGTCCAGCTCGATGCCCTCGCCGCAGTTGGGGCAGGGGTCGCCGGGCTCGACCACGACGACGTCCAGGTACTGGTCGACCTCGAAGTCACGGCCGCACACGACGTTCTTCGCGTGCTTGCCGTCCTCGTTGGCGCCCGTGACCCAGGAGGTGCCGGGCGCGACGCGCGGGTCGGCGAGGTAGCGGAACGCCTTGCCCGCCATGCCGTCCTGCGGGCCGATGTAGCCCCGTACGAGGTCGTCGCGGCCGACGAAGTCCTCGGCGGTGACCAGCTCGACCTCTGCGGGGGCGAGGGTCTCGGCGAGCTTGCCCATGTCGACCTCGCGGTCGCCGGGGACGCCGACGGCGGTGATCTCGCCGTCGACCTTCACCAGCAGGTTCTTCAGCGTGGCCGAGGCGGGGACGCCCAGGTGGGCGGCGAGGGTCTCGATGGTGGGGGTGTCCGGGGTGTCGAGCTTCTCGACGGCCGGGTGGCCCTCGGTCGAGGAGGGCGCGACGGTGACGGAGACGGCCTCGGTGTTGGCCGCGTATCCGCACGCGGCGCACTGCGCGAAGGTGTCCTCGCCCGCGGGCGCCGGGGCCAGGAACTCCTCGGAGGCCGAGCCGCCCATCGCGCCGGAGATCGCGGAGACGATACGGAAGTCCAGGCCGAGGCGGCGGAAGATGCGCTGGTACGCCGCGCGGTGCAACTGGTAGGACTCCTCCAGCGCCTCGTCGGAGACGTCGAAGCTGTACGAGTCCTTCATCGTGAACTCGCGGCCGCGCAGGATCCCGGCCCGGGGGCGGGCCTCGTCCCGGTACTTGGTCTGGATCTGGTAGAGGATCACGGGCAGGTCCTTGTAGGACGTGCACTGGTCCTTGACCGTCTGGGTGAAGATCTCCTCGTGCGTGGGCCCGAGGAGGTAGTCGCCGCCCTTGCGGTCCTTGAGGCGGAAGAGCAGGTCGCCGTACTCCTCGTAGCGCCCCGAGATCTCGTAGGGCTCCTTGGGGAGGAGGGCCGGGAGGAGGACCTCCTGGCCGCCGATGGCGTCCATCTCCTCGCGCACGACCCGCGTGACGTTCTCCAGCACCTGCTTGCCGAGCGGCAGCCAGGTCCAGATCCCGGCGGCGGCGCGCCGCACGTAGCCGGCGCGGACGAGGAGCTTGTGGTTGAGCGTCTCCGCGTCCGCCGGGTCGTCCCGCAGCGTCTTCAGCATCGACCGGGACAAGCGCTGGACACGGGCTGCCATGGATTTCTCCTGCTCGGGGCCTGGAAGGGGAGGAATGAGTACGGAGCTTATCCGCCTCCCCCGACCGCACGGAAATGCGTTCCGCTCAGTCCCTCGCCAGCGGCAGCGGGGCCCCCATCACCGCGTACGGATTCGGCGCACTGGGGAACATCACTCTGCGCGCGAGGTCCCGGTAGCCCAGGCTGCGGTAGAGGGCGCGGGCCGGGCTGTCGGTGTCGATGGCGGAGAGCAGGGAGCGGGGTTCGCCCGCGCCGTCGGTGAGGGTGGTGATGAGGGCGCGGCCCAGGCCCCGGTGCTGGAAGGCCGGGTGGACGTGGAGCTCGGTGATGACGAAGGAGTCGCTGAGCCAGCCGTCGTGCCCCTCCTGGCGCAGATAGGGGTGAACGACGGTGGACCACCACTGCGTACGGTCGTTGGGCATGCCGTAGACGAAGCCGACGAGCCGCCCGTTCTCCAGCGTGGCGCCGAGGGCGCGGGCGCCGTGCGAGGTCATGTGGCGCTGCACGATGTGCCTGCGGACGCCGATCTCGTCGTCGGTGAGGCCGAAGGCGAGGGCCTGTACCGCGAGGGCGTCGTCCACGCGGGTGGCGAGGTCGAGCGGGCCGATGACCGGCTTCCGTGGGTCCGGGGGCGGCCCCCCGGATGTATGCAGCATGGCGGGGAGGCTACTTCCTCCGTCCCCCTCAGCACAGCACGTCAGAACAGCACGCTCATGAACGCCCCCACCTCGCGGAAGCCGACACGGCGGTAGGCGGCGCGAGCGGGGGTGTTGTAGTCGTTCACGTAGAGGCTCACGACGGGGGCGATGTCGCGGAGCGCGTAGCCGATCACGGCGGCCATGCCGGTCTCCGAGAGTCCCTCGCCGCGCCGCTCGGGGTCGACCCAGACGCCCTGGATCTGGCAGGCGAGGGGGGTGGCGGCGCCGATCTCGGCCTTGAAGACGACCTTGCCGTCCTCGACGCGTGCGAACGAGCGTCCGGAGCTGACCAGTTCGGCGACGCGCGCCTGGTAGACGAGCCCGCCGTCCCCGGCGAGCGGCGAGACGCCGACCTCCTCGGTGAACATGGCGACGCACGCGGGCAGCACGACGTCCATCTCGTGCTTGGCGATACGGCGCACGAGGGGGTCGGGCTCGATGCCGTCCGGCATCGCCTCGGTGACCATCAGCGGCTGGTTGCGCCGGACCTCGCGGGCCGGGCCCCAGTGCGGTTCGAGGTCCGCCCAGAGCGCGGCCGTGGGCCCGGCGGGGCCCACGACGGAGGAGCAGCGGCGGCCCTGGCGCCGGGCGCGCTCGGCGAAGGCGCGGACGGCCTCGGGCCCGGCGCAGAGCGGGACGAGGTTGGCGCCCGCGTAGCACAGGGCCTCCAGGCGCCCGTCGACGTACCAGCCCCACATCTCGCCGCCGAGCCGCCAGGGGTCGAGCCCGGAGACCTGGACGCGCGAGGCCACGAAGGCGTTGTTGACGGGCTCGCGCCGCAGGACGGCGAGCACCTCGTCGAGCTCAGCCGGCTCGACGACCCGGGTGGAGGTGGTGGTCAACAAGGTGTCGGTGCCTCACCGTGCGGTCCAGGGGAGAGAAGGAACGATCTCTCGCACTGTACCTCCGGGCACGCCGGGATGGCTCGCCGTCGGGACGGCTCGCCGCGTGCTCACCGCGGGCCCGGCACGGGCCCGCGGCGGGGCGGGTCAGCCCCCACGGGTCAGCCCCCGGCGGTCACGACGGGCTCGCCGGAGGCGACGCCGTCCTTCTCCATCTGCTCGGCGATCTTCATGGCCTCGTCGATGAGGGTCTCGACGATCTTGGACTCGGGGACGGTCTTGATGACCTCGCCCTTGACGAAGATCTGGCCCTTCCCGTTGCCGGAGGCGACGCCGAGGTCGGCCTCGCGGGCCTCGCCGGGACCGTTGACGACGCAGCCCATGACGGCGACGCGCAGCGGGACCTCCATGCCCTCCAGACCGGCGGTGACCTCGTCCGCGAGCTTGTAGACGTCCACCTGGGCGCGGCCGCAGGAGGGGCAGGAGACGATCTCCAGGCGGCGCTGGCGCAGGCCGAGGGACTCCAGGATCTGGATGCCGACCTTGCACTCCTCGGCCGGGGGCGCGGAGAGCGAGACGCGGATGGTGTCGCCGATGCCCTCGGAGAGCAGCGCGCCGAAGGCCACGGCGGACTTGATGGTGCCCTGGAAGGCGGGCCCGGCCTCGGTGACGCCCAGGTGCAGCGGGTAGTCGCACTGGGCGGCCAGCTGCCGGTAGGCGTTGACCATCACGACCGGGTCGTTGTGCTTGACCGAGATCTTGATGTCGCGGAAGCCGTGCTCCTCGAAGAGCGAGGCCTCCCACAGCGCGGACTCGGCCAGCGCCTCGGGGGTGGCCTTGCCGTACTTCTCCAGGAGCCGCTTGTCCAGGGATCCGGCGTTGACCCCGATGCGGATGGGGGTGCCGTGGTCCTGGGCCGCGCGGGCGATCTCCTTGACCTGGTCGTCGAACTTCTTGATGTTGCCGGGGTTGACCCGGACCGCCGCGCAGCCCGCCTCGATCGCGGCGAAGACGTACTTCGGCTGGAAGTGGATGTCGGCGATGACCGGGATCTGGGACTTCTTGGCGATCACCGGCAGCGCGTCGGCGTCGTCCTGCGTGGGGCACGCCACCCGCACGATCTGGCAGCCGGAGGCGGTCAGCTCGGCGATCTGCTGCAGCGTCGAGCCGATGTCGGAGGTACGGGTGGTCGTCATCGACTGCACGGAGACGGGGGCGTCGCCGCCGACCGCCACGGTGCCGACCTGGATCTTCCTGCTGACCCTCCGGTCGGCGAGCTTGGCCGGAACATCCGGCATTCCGAGCGAAATCGCTGTCATCAGCGTGCAACCCCAACGGTGTCGTTCAGTCCCGGGTTCTGCGGGCTCCAGGCCACCGAGATTACGGCACCGTTGTACCTCGGGGCACATCGATCCCCGGGGACTACGGGAAAGGATGACGCCCCGCACCGTAAACGTGCGGGGCGCATCCGGACGGGCCTCGCTCCGGCGTGCACCTATCCCGCGAGTTTCACGGGGTTCACCACGTCGGCGACCAGGACGAGCAGGGTGAAGCAGAGGAAGATGCCCGCGACGACATACGCCACCGGCATGAGCTTCGCTACGTCGAAGGGGCCGGGGTCGGGGCGCCGGAAGACCTTGGCGAACATCCGGCGTACGGACTCCCACAGCGCACCGGCGATGTGCCCGCCGTCCAGCGGGAGCAGCGGCAGCATGTTGAAGAGGAACAGTGACAGGTTGAAGCCCGCGACCAGGAAGAGCATGGTCGCGACCCGCTGGCTGGCGGGGATGTCGAGGGAGACGACCTCGCCGCCGACCCTGGCGGCGCCCACCACGCCCATCGGGGAGTCCTGCTTGCGCTCGCCGCCGTCGAAGGCCGCGTTCCACAGGTCGGGCACCTTGCCGGGCAGGTCGATCAGGGCCTGCACGCCGTGCTCCATCATGTCGCCCATGCGGCCCACGGCCTGCGGGAAGTCCTGCTTCACGATGCCGCTGGCCGGGGTGAAGCCGAGGAAGCCCGCTGTGACGTATTCGTCGGGGACGTAGGAGCCGTTCCCGTCGGACTTGGCGACCTTGTTCTCGATCAGGTTCGCGTGCAGGGTCCTGGTCTCGCCGTCCCGCTCGACGGTGAGCGTGGCCTTGCCCGTGGTGTCCCTGATGTGCTGCTGGAGGGCGCCCCAGTCCTCGACCTTGCGGCCGTCGAAGGAGACGATCTTGTCGCCGGGCTGCAGGCCTGCGGCCTTCGCCGGGGAGTCCTTGGCGTCGCCGGGGCACTTGTCGGACTGCGCCGAGGCGGGGATCACACACTTGGAGACGGACGAGACGGTCGTCGTCTGGGTGTTCACGCCGAAGGTCATCAGGACCGTCAGGAAGATCACGACGGCCAGGATCAGGTTCATGAAGGGCCCGGCGAACATCACGATCACGCGCTTCCAGGGCTTGCGCGTGTAGAGCATCCGGTGCTCGTCGCCCGGCTTCAGCTCCTCGTACGCCGCCGCGCGCGCGTCCTCGATCATGCCGCGGAACGGCGAGGTCGAGCGCTGCCTGACCGCGCCGTCGTCGCCGGGCGGGAACATGCCGATCATGCGGATGTAGCCGCCGAGGGGGATCGCCTTGATGCCGTACTCGGTCTCGCCCTTGTGCTTGGACCAGATGGTCGGCCCGAAGCCGACCATGAACTGCGGCACGCGCACGCCGAACATCTTGGCGGTGCTGAAGTGCCCCAGCTCGTGCCAGGCGATGGAGAAGAGCAGGCCGACGACGAAGACGACTATGCCGAGAATGGTCATGAAAGTCGTCATGCGCGGGCCTCCGCTGTCTGCGCTGTGTGCGCCTTCTGCGCCAGTTCACGGGCGCGCCTGCGCGCCCAGGTCTCGGCTTCGAGGACATCAGGCAGCGTCAGCCCGGTTCCGTCCGGGGTGCCGTGCTCCTCGACCACAGCCGCCACCGTATCCACGATGCCTGTGAACGGCAGCCTTCCGGCGAGAAAGGCCTCGACGCACTCCTCGTTCGCCGCGTTGAAGACCGCGGGGGCCGTGCCGCCGAGATTTCCCACGTGGCAGGCGAGCGGGACGGAGGGGAACGCCTTCTCGTCGAGCGGGTAGAAGTCCCAGGACATCGCCTCGGTCCAGGAGAAGACGGGTCCCGCCTCGGGCACCCGTTCGGGCCAGCCGATGCCGAGCGCGATGGGGAGCCGCATGTCCGGGGGGCCGCACTGGGCGATCGTGGAGCCGTCCGTGAACTCCACCATCGAGTGGACGGCGGACTGCGGATGGACCACGACCTGGATGCGGTCGAACGGGATGTCGTAGAGCAGGTGGGCCTCGATGACCTCCAGGCCCTTGTTGACCAGCGTCGCCGAGTTGATCGTGATGACGGGGCCCATGTCCCAGGTGGGGTGGGCCAGCGCGTCCTCGGGGGTGACCTCGGCCAGCTCGGCGCGCGTACGGCCGCGGAACGGGCCGCCCGAGGCGGTGACGAGAAGCTTCCGCACCTCGCCGCGGGTACCCCCCATCAGCGCCTGGAAGAGCGCCGAGTGCTCGGAGTCGACCGGCACGATCTGGCCCGGCGCCGCGAGGGCCTTGACCAGGGGGCCGCCGACGATCAGCGACTCCTTGTTGGCGAGGGCCAGCGCTCTGCCCGCCTCCAGCGCCGCGAGGGTGGGCGCGAGGCCGATGGAGCCGGTGATGCCGTTGAGCACCGTGTGGCACGGCGAGGCGGCCAGCTCCGTGGCGGCGTCGGGGCCCGCCAGCACCTCGGGCAGCGGCTCCCCCGGTCCGTACGCGGCACGCAGCGCCTCGCGCAGCTCCCCCGCCTTCTCCTCGCGGGCCACGGCCACCGTCGCCACCCGCAGTTGACGCGCCTGCTCCGCCAGCAGCTCCACGCGCCCGCCCGCGGCCGAGAGGCCGGTGACCCGGAAACGGTCCGGGTTGCTCCGCACCACGTCCACGGCCTGGGTGCCGATCGAGCCGGTGGAGCCGAGGATCACGATGTCACGGGGCGCACCGGCGGCGGGTCCGGCAGAGGCGGGGAAGCGCAGGTGCGGGTCAGCGAGGGAGTCGGTCATGCCCCCATTGTGTCCGCTCCCCCGACCGGGCGGACAGCGAGGATGCCCCCGAGGGGCCACGCCCGTACGCGCGTACGACCGCGGCCCCTCGACGGCGCTCCCGCGTCAGCGGACCGACCGGTGCACGTTCTCCGTCGCGGACGGTCCCGGGAGGGCCTCGGCGATCCAGGGGCCCTCGGTCGAGGGGTCGGTGATGCCCTCCTCCAGCCAGGTGTAGGAGCCGGCGAGGACCTCGCGGACGACCTTGCGGTCGAGGTCGTCGGTGTTGTTCCACAGGCGGCCGAACAGCTCCTCGACGCGCAGCCGGGACTGGCGGCAGAAGGCGTCGGCCAGTTGGCGCGCGGCCTGCCCGTCCTCGCCCGAGACGCGCAGCTTCTCCGCCCGTACGCAGACGGCGCTCATCGCGAACAGCTCGGCGCCGATGTCCACGATCCGGCCGAGGAAGCCCTGCTTGGTCTCCATCCGGCCCTGCCAGCGCGACATCGCGTAGAAGGTCGAACGGGCGAGCTTGCGCGCCGTCCGCTCCACGTAGCGCAGGTGCGGCGCGAGGGTGCCGAACTCGTCGTACGCGCGCGGGAGCTGGCCCGGCCCGGCGACGAGCCTGGGCAGCCACTTCGCGTAGAACGTGCCCGCCGCGACGGCCGCCTTGCGCTTGTCGGCGAGGGTCTTGTCCGGGTCGATGAGGTCCCCGGCGACGGACAGGTGCGCGTCCACGGCCTCGCGGGCGATCAGCAGGTGCATGATCTCGGTCGAGCCCTCGAAGATCCGGTTGATGCGCAGGTCGCGCAGGACCTGCTCGGCGGGGACGCCGCGCTCGCCGCGCGCCGCGAGGGACTCGGCCGTCTCGAAGCCCCGGCCGCCGCGGATCTGCACCAGCTCGTCGGCCATCAGCCAGGCCATCTCGCTGCCGTAGAGCTTGGCGAGCGCTGCCTCGATACGGATGTCGTTGCGGTCCTCGTCGGCCATCTGGGAGGAGAGGTCGAGGACGGCCTCCAGCGCGAAGGTGGTGGCCGCGATGAACGCGATCTTGCCGCCCACGGCCTCGTGCTTCGCGACGGGCCTGCCCCACTGCACCCGGGTCTCGGACCACTCGCGGGCGATCTTCAGGCACCACTTGCCCGCGCCGACGCAGGTGGCGGGGAGGGAGAGCCGCCCGGTGTTGAGGGTGGTGAGGGCGATCTTCAGGCCCGCGCCCTCCGGGCCGATCCGGTTCGCCGCGGGGACGCGCACCCGGTGGAAGCGGGTGACGCCGTTCTCCAGGCCGCGCAGGCCCATGAACGCGTTCCGGTTCTCGACGGTGACGCCCTCGGCGTTCCCCTCCACGACGAACGCGGTGATGCCGCCCCTGTGCCCCTCGGCCTTGCGCTCCTCGCTCTTGGGGACGCGCGCCATGACGACGAGGAGGTCGGCGACGACGCCGTTGGTGGTCCACAGCTTCACGCCGTCCAGCACGTAGTCGTCGCCGTCCGGCACGGCGGTGGTCGCCAGCCGCGCGGGGTCGGAGCCGACGTCCGGCTCGGTGAGGAGGAACGCGGAGATGTCCGTACGGGCGCAGCGCGGCAGGAACGCGTCCTTCTGCTCCTGGGTGCCGAAGAGCTTCACCGGCTGCGGGACACCGATCGACTGGTGCGCGGAGAGGAGAGCGCCGACGGCGGGGCTGGCGGAGCTGACGAGGGCGAGGGCCTTGTTGTAGTAGACCTGCGTGAGGCCCAGGCCGCCGTGCTCGGTGCCGACCTTCATGCCGAGGGCGCCGAGGTCCTTGAGGCCGTTCAGCACCTCGTCGGGGATACGCGCGTCCCGCTCGATGAGGGCGCCGTCGACCTTGGCCTCCACGAACTCCCTGAGCCGGGCGAGGAACTCCTCACCGCGCTCGGCGTCCTCGGGCGCGGGCTCGGGGTGGGGGTGGATGAGGTCGAGGCGGAAGCGGCCCAGGAAGAGCTCCTTGGCGAAGCTCGGCTTGCGCCAGTCCTTCTCACGCGCGGCCTCGGCGACTTCACGTGCTTCGCGCTCGGAGACGGTCATCTCGCTCACCTCGCGGCGATCTGGGAGGGGTCGGCTACCGACGGGTGCTACTCGGTCGTATGTACCCGATTCATCCGGTGCGTACCAGACGCCGCGCACGGTTCGGTGCGCGTACGGCTTCACTCCCCCGCGCCGCCTGGGGCCCGGCCGCCCGGGGTGACCAGGCCCGATTCATAGGCGAGGACGACGGCCTGGGCGCGGCTGCCGAGGTCGAGTTTGGCCATGGCGCGGTTGAGGTGGGTCTTGACGGTGGACTCGCTGATGACGAGTTCCCCGGCGATCTCCGGGTTCGACAGTCCGCCCGCGACGAGCCGTAACACGTCGGTCTCCCGGGACGTGAGCGCGCCGAGCAGCTCCGGGGCACGCGTCTCGGGCTCCGCGCGCGGGGCGTACGCCTCGATCAGGCGGCGGGTGACGGCCGGGGAGAAGAGCGTGTCCCCCTCGGCGACGGCGGCGATCGCGGTGAGCAGCCGCTGCGGCCCGGTGTCCTTGAGCAGGAAGCCGCAGGCACCGGCGCGGAGCGCCGCGTACACGTACTCGTCGAGGTCGAAGGTGGTCAGCACGAGGATGCGGGGGCTCGGCTCGGTGACCGACTCCAGGATGCGCTCGGTGGCGGTGATGCCGCTGGTGCCGGGCATCCGGATGTCCATCAGGACGACGTCGGGCCGGTGTTCGACGGCCAGCCGCACCGCCTCGTCGCCGTCGCACGCCTCCCCGACGACCTCCGTCCCCGGCGCGGCGCGGAGCAGCGCGGCGACCCCGGCCCGGATGAGCACCTGGTCGTCGACGACGAGCACCCTGATCGGCACCGCTGTGTCTCCCTCAGCCCGTGAAACTCGTGATGCCTTGTGGCGTCAGACGGGGAGAGTGAGCCGTACCTCGTATCCGCCGCCCGTCCGGGGGCCCGCGCTCACCCGGCCCCCGTAGATCCTTGCGCGCTCGCGCATCCCAATCAAGCCGTGGCCGCCCGCGGGCGCGGGTTGGTCGCCGCCGCGGCCGTCGTCGGTGACCGTGACGACCAGTTCGCGCGGCCGGTGCTCGACGGTGACCTGGGCGCGGGCCGGATACGCGTGCTTGAGGACGTTGGTGAGCGCCTCCTGCACCACGCGGTACGCGCACTGGTCGAGGCCGGGCGCCGGCGCGTACGGCTCCCCCGTCACCGTGACCTCGACGGGGACGCCCGCGGCCCGTACGCGCCCGGCGAGTTCGGGCAGCCGGTCGAGGCCGGGCGCGGGCACGAACTCGGCCTGCTCGCCGTGCGGCCCGCCCACCAGGCTGTCGCCCTCCTCGACGCGCAGCACGGCGAGCAGGCGGCGCAGCTCGACCAGGGCCTCTCCCGAGGTGTCCGCGATGGTGCCGAGCGCGCCGCGCGCGGTGCCGGGGTCGGAGGCGAACACGTAGTCGGCGAGCCCGGCCTGGACGGAGATCACGGACATGTGGTGGGCGACCACGTCGTGCAGCTCGCGGGCGATACGGACGCGCTCCTCGGCCACCGCGCGGCGCTCGGCCCCGGCGCGCTCGCGCCGCAGCTGCTCGGCCAGTTCGGCGAGCCGGACGTTGCGCCGCGCCGCCTGGCGGGCCAGGTGGCCGAAGCCGCAGATGACCGTGGCGTAGACGACGCTCTGGCCCAGCACCGTGGCCCAGGAGCTCTCCTCGCCCGTGGTGCCCGCGTAGTTCCACACGCCCGCGAGGAGCAGGGCGCAGCCGACGGCGTCGCGCAGCGGCCGTACGGAGGCGACGGTGTAGAGCCCGAGGAGCGGGCCGAGGGTGTTGACCACCGGCCAGTAGTCGAGCGCCACGTATGCGGTCCACAGGGCGAGCGTGCCCAGGCAGATCAGCAGCGGCGCGCGCCGCCGGAACGCCAGCGGCAGATTGACCGCGCAGGTCAGCAGCGCGCTCCGGGTGTCGCCCCCGGACCAGCCCGCGGGCACCCGGTCGTGGCTGAGGGAGAGGCTGATCGCGGTGATGCCGAGCGCGATGGCGAGATCGTAGGCCCAGGACGGGACCTTCTCCGCCCGGCGGCGCAGTTCACGCCACCCCGTCACGCTCCGCATCGGCGCAGCGTAACCGGAGCGTCCCCGCCCCAACATCCACCCGGCGGCTGCCTGCTGGCGGGCGCGACTACCGCGCGGGTACGAGGCCGACGGCCGGGACTACCGCAGAAGGACAGCGTCCGCTTCCAACCGTGCGGTGACGACCGGAGGCCGCCGCTCGCGTAGCTTCTCTCCCAGGAAGAGCGCCGCGCCCCGGGGCACGGGGGGAACGGGGCCCGGTTCGGGGGAGACGGGCCGGAAGGGGCCCCGGGCGCGGCGCTGTTCGACCCGCTCGCGGCGGGCCTACGGGACGACGCGGAAGTGCGTCGTCAGCCGCCGCTCGTCGTCGTAGACGTGGAAGGCGAGCATCGGCGGCAGCTCGTAGTCGATCGGGCCGCCGCTCTCGCCCTCCCACGGCATCTTCAGCGTGGAGACGACGCCGGGCGCCGCGACCAGGGGCAGCCCCGCGAAGGTGGTGACGGCCGGGGTGTGGCTGTGCCCGCACAGCAGCGCGGCCACCTGGGGGTGCCGGGCGACGACCTCAGCGAGCCGCTCCTCGCCGAACTGCCGGATGGGGTCGACGTACTGGCCGTGCAGCGGGACGGGCGGGTGGTGGAAGCAGACGAAGGCGGGCTGGTCCTTCGGCGAGCCCGCCAGCGTCTGGTCGAGCCAGCGCAGCGTCGCGTCGTCGAGGTAGCCGTCCCCCCTGCCGGGGATGCTGGAGTCGCACATCGCGAAGGTGGCGCCGATGAGGTGGTGCGCCTGGTTGACCGGGGAGGTGTCGGCCGCGTCGCCGCCGAGCAGCGCGGCGCGGTAGGGGCCGCGCGCGTCGTGGTTGCCGGGGCAGATCAGGGGCAGATGGCCGTGGTCGGCGAAGAGCTTCGCCGCCGCCGCGTACTCGTCGCGCGTGCCGTGGTCGGCGATGTCGCCGGTGAGCAGGACGGCGTCGAGCGTGCCGGGGAGCTGGTCGAGGTAGCGGAGCACGCGCTCGGCACGCTCGTACGCGCGTGCGCCGCCGTCGTTCCGGTCCTGTCCCAGGTGAATGTCGCTCACGTGCGCGAAGGCGAACATGCTGTGTTCCTCATCCGATCGGTCCGTAGCGGGGTCGTGCCGCTGTCCCTGTCCACTGTCCTGAACGACGCTGGCGGGCACCCTTCCGGGTGCCCGCCAGCGGTTCAACTCCGACCGGAAACAGTCACAGATCCAGTCCGGTCAGGATCATCACACGCTCGTATGTGTAGTCCTCCATGGCGAACTGGACGCCCTCGCGGCCCACTCCGGACTCCTTGACGCCGCCGTACGGCATCTGGTCCGCGCGGTAGGACGGGACGTCGCCGACGACGACGCCGCCCACCTCCAGGGCGCGGTGCGCGCGGAAGGCGGTCTGCACGTCGTGCGTGAACAGGCCCGCCTGGAGGCCGTACTTGGAGTCGTTGACGGCGGCGAAGGCCTCCGCCTCCCCGTCGACCTTGGTGAAGGACATGACCGGCCCGAAGACCTCCTCGCAGCCGATCTGGGTGTCGGCCGGGACGTCCGCCAGCACGGTCGGGGCGACGGTCGCGCCCTCGCGCTTGCCGCCCGTGAGCAGCGTGGCGCCGCGCGAGACGGCCTCCTCGATCCAGGACTCGACGCGCTTGGCCGCGTCCTCGCTGACCAGCGGGCCGACGTCGGTGGCGCTGTCGGACGGGTCGCCGGTGGCCAGGGACTCGACGGCCGCGACGACCTTGGGCACCAGCCGGTCGTAGACCGAGGCGTCGGCGATGACGCGCTGCACCGAGATGCAGGACTGGCCCGCCTGGTAGTTGGAGAAGGTCGCGATGCGCTGCGCGGCCCAGTCGAGGTCCGCCTCCGTGGAGTAGTCCGCGAGGACCACGGCCGCGCCGTTGCCCCCCAGCTCCAGCGTGACGCGCTTGCGGGGCGCGGAGTCGAGGATCGACCAGCCGACCGGGGCCGAACCCGTGAACGAGATGATCGGCAGCCGCTCGTCCTGGACCAGGCCCGGCATCTGGTCGTTCGGCACCGGCAGCACCGACCAGGAACCGGCCGGGAGGTCCGTCTCCGCCAGCAGCTCGCCCAGCAGCAGCCCGGAGAGCGGGGTGGCGGGCGCGGGCTTGAGGATGATCGGCGTACCGACGGCGATGGCCGGGGCGACCTTGTGCGCGCACAGGTTCAGCGGGAAGTTGAACGGCGCGATGCCGAGCACCGGCCCGTACGGGAAGCGCTTGGTGTACGCGAGGCGCCCCGTGCCGCCCGCGTCGGAGTCCAGCCGCTGCGCCATGCCGCCGTTGAAGCGGCGGGCCTCCTCGGCGGCCCACCGGAAGACCGAGATGCACCGGCCGACCTCGCCGCGGGCCCACTTCATGGGCTTGCCGTTCTCGGCGGAGATGAGCTGGGCGATCTCCTCGGTGCGCTCGACGAGCCGGGACACGACGTGGTCCAGCGCCGCCGCGCGGACGTGCGCCGGGGTGGCCGCGAACTCGTCGGCCACGGCCGCGGCGGCCGCCACGGCCTCCTCGACCTGATCGCCCGTGGGAATGCTGACGGTGCCGACAGTGCGGCCGTCCCAGGGCGAGGTGACATCGAGCGTGCTGTCGCCGGTGGCCTCGCGGCCGGCGAGCCAGAACGCGTGAGGGGAAGTCGCTGTCGTCACTGCGGATCGCCCTTCCGGTTGGCTGGAAACGCTGAGAAAGCGCTGGAGGTACGGGGTCCTACCGGCTCCACCGTAGGGCGTAGCGGCCCTCACACCTCTTGTCCGACGCGGCGCACTCGTCCACGGAGACGCTACGGATTGGCCCTTTGCGCCGGGCGCCGGAAGCGGCTGGGAGCCCTCCGGGATTGACTCATTGCTCCCTTGACCCGCCCATGTCACGACCCGACGATGACGACGCACCAGCTGCACAAGCTCACAAACCCCTACCCGTCGCACTGGACACCCCAGGAGACGCGATGAGTTCACACACCCCCTTACGCTCCCGCCGCCGGCGCAGAACCCTGGCAGCGGCGGCGGCGTGCTGCGCCCTCGCGCTGGCCGTACCGCTGACCGCACAGGCCACGGCGGCGCCCGACCCGACCGCGGACGCGGCGTCCTCCGGGGACGCGGCGTCCGCGCCGTCCGCGGACAAGGCCGCCGAGCGCAGCTACCAGGTCGACGGCGTCGACACCCGGCGCGAGCGCAGCGCCCTCGCGGCCACCGGCGTCTCGCTGGACGCCGTGCGCGCGCACTCCGTCGTCATCACCGCCGACGCCGCGGGCCTGCGCGAGGTCAAGGCGCTCGGCCACGACGTCACCGCCCTGCCCGCGCCCCCGAAGCGCACCGGCGAGGACGGCGCGCCGCGCCCCAAGGACTTCCCGCCGTCCGACTCGAACTACCACAACTACGCCGAGGCGACGAAGGCCGTGAACGACTACGTCGCCAAGTACCCCTCGATCATGAAGAAGCAGGTCATCGGCAAGAGCTACCAGGGCCGCGACATCGTCGCCGTCAAGATCAGCGACAACGCGGGCCAGGACGAGGCCGAGCCCGAGGTCCTCTTCACCCACCACCAGCACGCCCGCGAGCACCTCACCGTCGAGATGGCGCTCTACACGATCGGCGAGCTGGGCGCGAAGTACGGCTCCGACAGCCGCGTCACCAAGATGGTGAACGAGCGCGAGCTGTGGGTCATCCCCGACGTCAACCCGGACGGCGGCGAGTACGACATCGCCACCGGCAGCTACCGGAGCTGGCGCAAGAACCGCCAGCCCAACTCCGGTTCGTCCCAGGTCGGCACCGACCTGAACCGCAACTGGGCGTACAAGTGGGGCTGCTGCGGCGGCTCCAGCGGCAGCCCCGGCAGCGAGACCTACCGCGGCCCCTCCGCCGAGTCCTCGCCCGAGGTCCGCGTGGTGCGCGACTTCACCAACAGCCGCGTGGTCGGCGGCAAGCAGCAGATCACCGCGCACATCGACTTCCACACCTACTCGGAGCTGGTGCTCTGGCCGTACGGCTACACGTACAACGACACCGCCGAGGGCCTGACCAAGGACGACCGCGACGCCTTCGCGGCCGTCGGCACCGGCATGGCCCGCACCAACGGCTACAAGCCCGAGCAGTCCAGCGACCTCTACATCACGGACGGCAGCGTCAACGACTGGATGTGGGGGAAGCACAAGATCTTCTCCTACACCTTCGAGATGTACCCCGGCTCGGCGGGCGGCGGCGGCTTCTACCCGCCCGACGAGGTCATCCCGCGGGAGACGTCCCGCAACAGGGAAGCGGTGCTGATGCTGCTGGAGAACGCCGACTGCATGTACCGCTCGATCGGCAAGGAGGAGCAGTACTGCAAGAAGGCGTGACGACGGTCGGCTCGCTCTCGCTCTGCTCGCGCCGCCTGGTCAGCTCGTGGCCTTGAGCGCGAGCCAGAGCTCCATCCGTACGTCCGGGTCGTCCAGCGACCGCCCGAGGATCTCCTCGACGCGCCGCATGCGGTAGCGGAGCGTGTGCCGGTGGACTCCCAGCTCGGCGGCGGCCGCGTCCCACTGGCCGTGCCGCGAGAGCCAGGCGCGCAGGGAGGCGACCAGATCGCCCCGCCCGTTCGCGTCGTGCTCGCGCAGCGCGCGCAGCAGGCCGTCGGCGAACGCGCGCACCGCGTCGTCGGCGAGCAGGGGCAGCACGGACCCGGCGGCCACGTCCTCGTGCTCGACGAGGGGGACGCCGCGCCGCCGGGCCACGGACAGGGCCTGGTCGGCCTGCTTGAAGGCGACGGAGACGGCCGGGAGCCCGGCGGGCGCCGAGACGCCCACCGCCAGCACCTGGTCGCCTCCGTGCGCTCCCTGCCCGGCGGGGCCGGGCCCGGACCCGGACCGGCCGGACGGGCCGGGGCGCTGCGCGGCCACGGCCGCCTGCGCCGCGGCCTGCGCGGACGCGGCGGCGAACTCGGCGCAGGCCGCCACCGCCGCGCCCCCGTCGGCGGCGAGCACGAGCAGCCGCCCGCCGTCGGGGACGACGAGCACGGCCTCCCCGTTGCGCGCGGCGGCGGTCTCCACCGCGTCGGCCAGCTCTTCCAGGGGCCAGGGGATGGTGCCGGGACCGCCCGCCGCGTCCGCCGGGTCGGGCTGCGGCCCGCTCCCGGAGCCGACGACGATGCCGGAGGCCGCCTCGTCACCGGCCGGGAAGCCGTCGAGCACGGTGCCGGAGGAGGAGGGCGACGGGGAGGAGACCTTCGAGGAGACCTTCGCGGAGGCGGTGACGGTCACGACGGGTGAGTCGGTACGCGCCCCGGCCGCCACCCGGCTCGCTCCCGAGGCCGCCTGGGGCACTGCACCGGCACCGGCACCCGCACCGGGCCGGACCCCGGACCTCGCGCCCGGCCCGGTCCCCGCGCCCGGCCCGGACCGCGCGCCGGTGCTCGCGCCGCTCCTGGCCAGCCTCGCGGCCGTACCGGAGGCGGGCTCGGCGGCGATCACGCGCATCGGGACGTCCAGCAGGCCGCCGTAGAGCCGGCCCGCCACCGCGCGGGCGTGGTCCGCCTCGCCCGCGAGCAGCATCCGCAGCACCGCGGCGCCGAGCCGCTGCTCGGCCTCCTGGAGGGCGCGGGAACGCTCCATCGTCAGGGTCAGCAGCGCGATCGCCGAGTGCACCGCGTACCGCTCGGCGGTGCCCAGGGGTGCGGCGGTGCCGACGGCGAGCACGGCCTTCGCGCGGCGCCCGCTGCCCACCGACTGCAGCTCGACGCGGTCGTCGCCCCCGTCCGACTCGCTCACCACGGCGCTCGCGGGCGCGGGCCGGTCCCGCAGCCGCTCGGCGTCGCCGATGAAACGGGCGGCGCGGCGCACGGCCCAGGCGGGCGCGGTGGCGACGACGGCGCCCGAGACGTCGTAGAGCGCCGCCCAGCCGTCGATCTGGGAGGCGAGGCGGGCCAGCAGGGCCGCGGGGCCCTCGCGGGAGAGCGCGGCGCGCGTCATCTCGCGCTGCGCCTCGAAGCCGGCGGTCACCGCGCGGTACTGCTCCGCGGCGATGTCGGCCGACACCGCCTTGCTGACCGCGATGAAGGGGGTGCGCCGGGGCACCTCCAGCAACGGCATGTCCGCGCCCTCGCACGCTTCGACGAGCGCCTCGGGCACGCCCTCGTAATTGACCCCGGCGGCGAAACCGAGGCCCACCACGCCCTTTTCGGCGAGACGGCTCACGTAGGAGCGCATGGCCTCGGGGTCCTGCGCGTCGAGCTTGAGCCCGGTGAAGAGGATGAGCTCGCCACCGTCCATGTACGGCGTCGGGTCGGCCAGCTCGCTGGCGTGTGCCCAGCGCACAGGCGTGTCCAGCCGGTCATGCCCCGCGAGCACGGCGAGCCGGAGTGCGGAGTGCTGAACGAGCGTGGCAAGAGTCGGTGGCATAACGCACCTCACCGTACAGGCGTGCGCCCAAATTCGGTCATTCGGTCATTCGGCCGTACCTTCTCGATGGTTCCCCCTGGTCACTCCCCCAGCTTGGTCAGGATCGGCGGCGTGCGCTCGCCGCGCACGGTCGTGAAGGAGAGCACGGCGTGCTCCGGCCGCAGCTCGTTCGCCAGGTCGGAGGCGGACCAGCGCTCCCGCTGCTCGCTGCGCACGGTCACGGACTCGGCGGTCACGTACTTGCCGGTGGCCAGCCGCCGCACGGCGTGCAGCACGCGCGTGACGGGCTCGTCGGAGACCAGCTGGCGGTTGGTGACCGTACGCGTCTCGACCCACTCGGTGCCCCACACCTCGGTGAACCGCTCGGCGTCCCACGGGGTGACCCCCGCGCACACCATCCGGCAGCCCACCGCGCCCAGCAGCGGGCCGCGCAGCGGCTCGGGCACGTCGTCCAGCGCGCGGAGGGTGAGCAGGACGCCCGCGTGGGCCGAGCGGAGGCGCTGGAGGCCGCGCAGCGCCTGCGGGGTGACGGTCTGCGTGGCGTCGTCGAGGACGAGGCAGGCGAAGAGCGACTGGTCGGCGCGCGCGGCGGCGCACTCGGTGAACTGCGCCAGCAGCAGCCGCGCCAGCACCCGGGACGCCTCCGCGTGCGCGTGCTCGGGCAGGTCGACGCGGACGCGCAGCGGGTGCTCCATGGCCCGCGGCGAGAACGGCCGCCGCGCCCCTTCCCCCGATCCCTCCGACTTCTCCGGCGCCATCCCCTCGGGCCGGAAGAACCCGGCGAACGCGGGCCGGTCGAGCAGCGCTATCCGGTCCGCGAGCAGCGCGGGCACCTCCCCCGTACGCCCCGACTGCCGCTCGTACGCGTCCAGCTCGCGCAGCTGGGCCGTCTGGCCCGCCTCGTGCAGAGCCCCGCGCAGCGCGTCGAAGGCGGGCGCCCCGTCCAGCAGCTCCCGCAGCTCGGGAACGGCGGGGAACCGGCCGTGCACCGCCGCGAACGGCCCGATGAGCTGCGCCAGACACGTCGCCGCACGCCTGCTGTCGCCGCCCGGCAGGCTGCTCACCAGGTCGCCCACCAGGGCCTCGGCGAGCATTCCGGCGGCCTCGTCGGGGTCGGTGGTCCCGCCGTACAGATCGAGGTCGTACTCCGAGCCGGGGCGGCCGAGCCGGATCACCACGTCGAAGCACTCGTCCGGCGCGAGCTGTCGGCCGCCCGCGCTGACGGCCAGCACGGCCGCCTGCCCGGCGAGCGCCTGGAGGCAGAGGGACTCGACGACGGGCCGGGCGAGCCTGCTGGTCTTGCCGGTGCCGGGCGGCCCCACGGCCAGCGCCGAGGTGCCGAGCACGGACGGGTCGAGGGCGACGCCCACGCCCCGGTACTCGTGCGGATTGCGCTCCTCGTCGGACGCGGTGCCGATACGGACCTGCCGCAGCGACAGATCGTGCCGCGCGGCCCGCGAGGGCAGGTCGCGCTCGCCGGAGGGGTGCAGACAGGCGGCGCCGCCCTTCGCGAGCACGTTGTCCGTGAACGCCGTGAGCCGGTTCGGCCGTGCCCGCACCGACTGCCAGGCCCGCTGGATCCGCGCGTGATCGACGTCCGTCATCCGCCCGCCCCGCAACTCCGCGGACAGCCGCTCGGCGGCCTCCCCCGCACCCCCACCCCGCAGCTCGGGCCACTCGACGGGGTCGGCGTGGGACGGCGGCTCCGGAACGGGCTGCTCCGCCGCCTCGTACAGCGGGGCCTTCTTCGCGGAGGCGCCCTTGCGCAGCACCCGGCCCTTCAGTCTCCGGAACAGCTCGTCCCAGTGGCCGACCCGGGCGAAGATCCCGGCGATGATGCCGAGGACCACCGCGTAGTAGACGTAACTGAGCACGGCGAAGCCCATCGTGCCGCCCCACGAGTCGGGCGTGAACAGATCGAGCGGCCAGAGCCAGTAGCTCCCCAGATAGCCGTTCCACAGCAGGCTCCACACGAGCCAGGCGATCAGGAACGAGACGATCGCACCGCTGATCAGCTGCCGGGCGGGCGTCCGCTCCGGGTCCTGCGGCGGTCGCGGCCGGTACCCGCAGCGCCAGATCCCGGGCCCCGCCTCCGGGCGCGGCATCCGCAGCCAGTCGGCGAGCGGCGGTCGGGACGAGGGGACCGTGCCGGGCATGGGCGGCGCCGACTCCAGCGGCGCCCCGCGGGGTGGTGGCGGGGTGGCCGGACGCGGGGGCACGGGTTGCGGCGCGGCATCGCGAGACCGCTGGTGCTGGTCGCCGGGGGCCGCGGGGCCCTCGTGCCAGGTGCCGCCGGAGTCGTGCGCGCCGCCCGTTCCCTGCTTCCTGTGGGGAAGCCCCATGTCCATGTGCCGCCTCTGCTCCCTGACGCCCCGAAGCGCCGGCCGACCCGTACCGCCAGCGCTCTCCTGTGCCCAATCTAGCTGCTGACCACGACACTTGAACCCTGGTCTCGGCCCGGAACCGGGGCACGGGCGGCCATGGCGGTGCGCACCCCGCTCCCCTGCCTGTATCCGCTGCCTATATCCGCGACGGCCAACACGCGCGTCACACTTCTCCGCCGCGGTGCATGTGTCGCCACCCCGGCTGCCCCTAGCCTGCGAAGAGCGAGACGACCCCCCTTTCTCCCGAGGAGTGCGCTATGACCGCAATGACTGATCTGACCGGAGGTCCCGCTCTTCCCCAGGAGCGCCGCGTCGTCACCGCGATCCCCGGGCCCAAGTCGCAGGAGCTGATGGCCCGCAAGCAGGCCGCCGTGGCGAACGGGATCGGCACCGTGATGCCCGTCTTCGCACGTCGCGCGGGCGGCGGAGTGCTGGAGGACGTGGACGGCAACTCGTTCATCGACTTCGGCTCCGGCATCGCCGTCACCTCCGTCGGGAACAGCGCCGAGGCCGTGGTCCGCCGCGCCACGCAGCAGCTCCAGGACTACACGCACACCTGTGTGATGGTGACGCCGTACGAGCCGTACGTACAGGTCTGTGAGGAGCTGGCCAGGGTCACCCCCGGTGACCACGAGAAGAAGAGCGCGCTCTTCAACTCCGGCGCCGAGGCCGTCGAGAACGCCGTCAAGATCGCCCGCACCCACACCGGCCGCCAGGCCGTCGTGGTCTTCGACCACGGCTACCACGGGCGCACGAACCTGACGATGGCGCTCACCTCCAAGAGCATGCCGTACAAGCACGGCTTCGGCCCGTTCGCCCCCGAGGTCTACCGCGTCCCGGTCGCCTACCCCTACCGCTGGCTCACCGGCCCCGAGAACTGCGCCGAGGAGGCCGCCGCCCAGGCCATCGACCAGATCAGCAAGCAGGTCGGCGCGGAGAACGTCGCGGCGATCGTGATCGAACCGGTCCTCGGCGAGGGCGGGTTCATCGTCCCGGCCCGCGGCTTCCTGCCGCGCATCGCGCAGTTCGCCAAGGACAACGGCATCGTCTTCGTCGCGGACGAGATCCAGTCCGGCTTCTGCCGCACCGGCCAGTGGTTCGCCTGCGAGGACGAGGACATCGTCCCCGACCTCATCACCACCGCCAAGGGCATCGCGGGCGGCATGCCGCTCGCCGCCGTCACGGGCCGCGCCGAGATCATGGACTCCGCCCACAGCGGCGGCCTGGGCGGCACCTACGGCGGCAACCCCGTCGCCTGCGCCGCGGCCCTCGGCTCGATCGAAACGATGCGCGAGCAGGACCTTCCCGCGAAGGCCCGCCACATCGAGGAGGTCATGAAGCCGCGGCTGGAGAAGCTCGCCGGTCAGTTCGACGTCATCGGCGACGTCCGCGGGCGGGGCGCGATGCTCGCGATCGAGCTCGTGCGCCCCGGCGGCAAGGAGCCCAACCCGGAGGCGACCGCGGCTCTCGCCAAGCAGTGCCACCAGAACGGCCTGCTCGTCCTCACCACCGGCACCTACGGGAACGTCATGCGCTTCCTGCCCCCGCTGGTCATCGGCGAGGACCTGCTGAACGAGGGCCTGGACATCCTCGAAGAGGCGCTCGGCCAGCTCTGACGGACCGGACGCGGGCAGGAGCGGGTGGGAGCGGTCCCCGTGAAGAATCTGTGCGGGGCCAATGTCCGGAACGTGATCCGCCTGCCCCGGCCCGCCCTCCTGCCGTACGGTTTCTGCAATTGCCAGGTGATGTGGGGAAACTCCCCCGCATCACCGGCCCGGGCCGGTCTCTCCCCAAGACAGGCCCGGTCGTGCCCTTGCGCACGCTCCTCACCGATCGGATGAACCGCTTGTCCCAAACCCCCCGGGGCCCGCGGGACTCCGATCGCCTCGGCCGCCCCGGAACTCTCCCCCCTGTTCCTGGGCGGCCGACCTCATGGCCGCTCCGCCCGCTCGCCGCCACGCTCCTCCTGCTCGCCGTTCTCTCCGTCCTGACCTGGCAGGTCCTCACGGACGGCCCGCTCCGCGCGGCCGACGAACGCCTCGGCGACACCCTGCGCGGCGACGCCCCGCCCACCTGGGCGGCCGAACTCCTCGCCGACCTCGGCAACATGACCGTGGCCCCTCCCCTCCTCCTCGCCGCGATGGCCTACGCGGTCCTCCGCACCCGACGCTGGTGGCCCTCCCTCTGCTACGCCCTGGCGCTGGCCCTGGTCCCCGCGCTGGTCTCCGCCCTCAAGGCCTGGACGGACCGCCCCGGCCCCCTCGGCGGCACCGGCTACTTCCCCTCCGGTCACGCGGCCACGGCCGCCGTCGCCCTCGGCGCCGCCGCCCTGCTCGTCGCAGGCACCCGCACCCGGGCCCCGGACGGGAAGGGGAAGGGGAATGCCTGGCTGCCGGCCGCGGCCGTACTCACCCTGGCCAACGGGCTGGGCCTGGTGTGGCGCGGCTACCACTGGCCCCTCGACGTGCTGGCGAGCTGGTGCCTCAGCGCACTGCTGCTGATGTGGGCAGCCCGTGCAGCAGCCGCCCGTCCCGGACCTCCGCGATCCGGTCGGCGGAGGCCAGTTGCGCGTGATCGTGAGTGACCAGCAGCGTCGCCGTCCTCCGCTGCCGGGTCAGCTCGGTCAGCAGCGAGACGACGGCGGCCCCCCTCTCGTGGTCCAGCGCGCTGGTGGGCTCGTCCACCAGCAGCACCGTCGGCTCGTTCATCAGCGCCCGCGCGATGTTGACCCGCTGGCGCTGGCCTCCCGAGAGCTGATGCGGCCTCCGCTCCGCCTCGGCTGACAGCCCCACCGCGTCGAGCAGTTCGTCCGCCCGGCCGCGTGCCGCCCGTACGCCGCGCCCGGCGAGGTGTGCCATCGCCTGCAGCTGCTCGCGGGCAGTCAGCGACGGCAGCAGATTCGGCTGCTGGAAGACCATGCCGATCGCGCGACGGCGCAGTGCCGTCAGCTCGCGGCGGCTCGCCCCCGCCGTGTCCGTACCGTCCACGACGACCCGGCCGCTGTCGGGCGTGATCAACGTCGCCGCCACGGCCAGCAGGCTCGACTTCCCCGAGCCCGAGGGCCCCACCAGCGCGGTCACCGTCCCCCGCCCGGCCTCCAGGCTCACCCCGTCGAGCGCCGTCACGCGCCCGTCGCCGTCGGGGTAGGTGAGGGTCACCTCGGAGAGGGACAGCGGACTGGCCGGGTCGGTCGGACGGGTCGGGTAGGTCGGACGGGTCATCGTGCGCTCCCCAGGGCGGTCAGCGGGTCGACGGCGGTGATGCGGCGGATGGCGAGCGCGGCTCCGGCCACGCCCAGGACGATCAGCACGGCGGCGGGTACCAGCACGGTCGCGGCGTCGAGCACGAACGGCACGGTGCCCGAGACGGCGGCTCCGACGCCCGCCGCGATGCCCGTTCCCGCCGCCGTGCCCAGCGCGAGCAGCACCACGGCCTGGCCGAGGGCGTCCCGCAGCAGATACGGCGTGGACGCGCCCAGCGCCTTCAGCACGGCGACGTCGGCGCTCCGCTGGATCGTCCACACGGTGAAGAAGGCGCCGATCACCAGCGCGGAGATGGCGAACAGGAACCCCCGCATGAGCTGCAGCGAGCCGTTCTCCGAGGTGTACGAGCCGATGGCCGACAGCGCGTCGTCGCGGGAGACCGTGTCGGTGCCCAGCCGGGCGTCGGTCGCGGCGATCCGCTCCCCTCCGCCCCCGGTACGCAGCGCCACCACGGTGGCGTGGTCCCCCTTCGGGGCGCCCCGCGCGCCCGCCACGTCGCCGAGGCGCTGCCAGTCCGCGAGGTTCGTCCAGACCACCGGCGTGTGGCTGAACGAGGCGTCCCCTCGCACCGCGGCCACCGTGAGGCGCTGGCCCGCGACGGTGACCCGGGCGCCCGGCCCGTCCGCGCCCAGCTCCTCGGCCGCCGCCTCGGAGAGGACGACACGGCCCCTCGTCAGCGCGCCGCTCTCCGGGCCGATCCCGGAGTCCGCGCGGACTCCGAAGGCGGACACGGCGGTGCTGCGGTCGCCGGACTCGGCGCGCGTGGTCGTGATGCCTATCGGCTCGGCACTCTCCACCCCGGGCGCCTCCGCCCACCCGCGCCACTGCCGCTCCGTGACCGTCGAGTCCGAGAAGGAGCGGTCCTGGCCGTCCGCCGGAGCGGCGAAGGCCATCCGGTCGGCGGAGAGGCCCGTGATCGCCGAGACGTTCTCCCTGCCGAGGCCCGCGGTGAGGCCGGACAGCAGCCCGACGAGCGTCGTGATCAGCACGATCACGACCCCCATCAGGGCGAACCGCCCCTTCGCGAAGCGCAGGTCTCTCCAGGCGACGAACATCGTGTGCCGGTGCCTTTCTTCAGAAGCTCGGATCTTCAGGTGCTCGGTTCTTCGGAACGTGCTCGGATCTTCGGAACGTGCCCGGGCGGCCGCTCGCACACGGCGCTCCGGTCCGGTTCCGTGACTCCACGATCCGCCGCGGCCGGGCGCCCGCGCATCGCGCCGGGGATGGCCTTCCTGGATCCGAAGGGCGGTGCCGCCGGTCAACCTTTTGATTGATGCCGGGCCCCGGCCCCCGCCCTACGCTGGAAGGACCGTGAACCACCTGTCGCTCGCCCCCGTCCTCCGCGTCCTCACGTGGTGCCTGCACCTGCTCGTGGCAGGGCTGCTGGCCCTCGCCGCCGGTCGCGCCGTCGTGGACGGCGGGCCCCGCCCCTCCGCCGTGCTCGCGGCGTCCGTGGTCATGGCCGTCGTCTACGCCGTCGGGCCGACAGTCCGCGCCGTCGGGCGCGCGCTGCCCGCGACCGTCGCCTGGCTGGCCTGTCTCGGCGCCGCGTGGCTGGCGCTGCTCGCGCTGACGCCCGACGGCGTATGGCTGGCGTTCCCGCTCTACTTCCTGGTGCTGCATCTGCTGCCGCGCCGCGCGGGGCTCGTCGCCCTCGTCGTCACGGCGCTGGCCGCGGTGTGCGGGTACGCCTGGCACCAGCACGGGTTCACGCTCGCGGCCCTCATCGGCCCGCTGCTCGGCGCCGCCGTGGCCGTGGCGACCGTACGGGGGTTCCAGGCGCTGCATCAGGAGAGCGAGGAGCGGCGGCAGCTCATCCAGCAACTCACCGCGGCCCGCGCCGATCTGGAGGTGGCGGGGCGGACGGCGGGGATGATGGCCGAGCGCGAGCGGCTGGCCCGGGAGATCCACGACACCCTCGCGCAGGGGTTCTCCAGCATCCAGCTGCTCCTCACGGCGGCCGAACGCGCACTCGATGCCGAGCCCGACGCCACCGCCGCGCGTTACGTGGCCCAGGCCCGCCGTGCCGCGCAGGACAATCTGGCGGAGGCGCGGCGCTTCGTGCACGCGCTCGTGCCGCCCGGCCTCGAAGGCGAGGGCGCCTCCCTGCACGCGGCGGTCGAGCGGCTGTGCGACACCACGACCGTGCGGCACGGGCTGCCGGTCCGCTTCCACCTGTCGGGCACGCCCGGCCCGCTCCCCTCGCCCTACGAGGTGGCGATCCTGCGGATCGCGCAGTCCGCGCTGGCCAACGCCGTGGCGCACTCCGAGGCCGGGGCCGTCGAGGTGACGCTCAGCTACATGGACGAGCAGCTCGCCCTCGACGTCGTCGACGACGGCGTCGGCTTCCTGCCCGACGCGCTCCCCTCCCCCGAGCCGGGCCGGGGCGGTTTCGGCCTCGCCGCCATGCGGGCCCGCGCCCGCGCGCTGGGCGGCACGCTCAGCGTCGAGTCCGCGCCGGGGCACGGCACGGCCGTCGCCGTCCAGCTCCCCGCCTCGTACGTCGCGGGCGGAGAGTTCCCCGCGGCCCGGGCCCCGGGACACCGCCCATGACCGAACCCGTCCGGCTGCTCCTCGCCGACGACCACCCGGTCGTACGGGCGGGGCTGCGCGCCGTGCTGGAGGGCGAGCCCGACTTCCGTATCGCCGCCGAGGCGCCGACCGCCGAGCGCGCGGTCGAGCTCGCGGCGCGGGGCGGGATCGACGTGGTGCTGATGGACCTCCAGTTCGGTTCGGGGATGAACGGCTCGCAGGCCACCGCCGCCATCACCGCGCTGCCGGATCCGCCTCGCGTCCTGGTGGTGACGACGTACGGGTCGGACGCGGACACCCTCCCCGCCATCGAGGCGGGCGCCACGGGCTATCTCCTCAAGGACGCGCCTCCGGAGGAGCTGGCGGCGGCGGTGCGGGCGGCGGCGGCCGGGCGTTCGACGCTGGCCCCGGCCGTCGCCGACCGGCTCATGGACCGCATGCGCGCGCCCTCGGCCTCCCTCAGCCGTCGCGAGACGGAGGTGCTGGGGCTGGTCGCGGACGGGCTGACCAATGGGGAGATCAGCCGCCGCCTGCACCTCAGCCAGGCGACGGTGAAGTCCCACCTGGTGCACATCTACGCCAAGCTGGAGGTCGATTCCCGTACGGCGGCCGTCGCCGTCGCCACCGACCGGGGCCTGATCCGCCGCTGACCTGCCCCTGCCCCTGCCCGGCCCCGTGCCGCTCAGCCTCCTCCCGGTCCCGAGTCCGCGATACGGGCTGCCGCCTCGTGCATCGCGAGTTCCAGGACCACCGGATCGTTGAGCGTGCCCCGGCCGTCCGGAGGAACGATCCAGCGCGTGCCGCCGGTGACCCGTCCCGGGTACGGCACGACGATCCATGTGCCGTGGCCCGCGCACCGGATGCCCGTGCCGAGCCAGCGGCTCGCCGTGCCCGGGGGGACGAAGAACCCGAGCCGCGCGTCCCCGAAGTCCGCGAGCACCGGACCCGGCCTGTCGAGGCAGCAGGTGAGGACGTCCAGTGCCGGATGCCCCAGCTCGGCGCTGACGATCAGGACGTCCCAGAGCCGCCCCGCCGGAAGCAGCGTCACCCCCAGCGGGTTGCGTTCCCACTCCCATCGGCAGGATTCCGGGTCCGGGGCCGCGGAAGCGAGCCACTCGACCGCTCCTTTGGCCTCCGCTGTGCCGCTCATGCGTTCTGCCTTCCTGTCTTCCTGCGTGGCACGTCGTGCGCCACCTGGTGAGACAGGGGTCCGGCAGAATCCTTACAGCACTTCTCGCGACTTTTTTTCGGCCCGTTCCGACCCGGGCCGGAACGGGCCGGCCCGGCCTAGCTGTCGAAGCCCATCCCGGCCCGGTCCATCGCCCGGAGCCAGAGGTTCCGCTCACCGCCCCGCGCGTCCGAACGCGCCAGCGCCCACTGCGTGATCCCGATCCCGGCCCAGCGCACGGGCTCGGGCGGGAACGGCAGCGGCTTCTTGCGCACCATCTCCAGCGCCGTGCGCTCCGTGCGCGCGCCGTCGAGCAGGTCGAGCATCACCTCGGCGCCGAAGCGCGTGGCGCCGACGCCGAGTCCGGTGTAACCGGCCGCGTAGCCGACGCGTCCGCCCATCGCCGTGCCGAAGAACGGCGAGAAGCGCGAGCACGTGTCGATGACGCCGCCCCAGCGGTGGGTGAAGCGGACCCCTTCGAGCTGCGGGAAGCAGCGGAAGAAATGCCGGGCCAGCTTCCCGAACGTCTCCGGGCGCTGCTCGTACTCGCGCGCGATCCGGCTTCCGTAGTGGTACAGCACGTCGTAACCGCCCCACAGGACGCGGTTGTCGGCCGTGATGCGGAAGTAGTGGAAGTGGTTGGCGCTGTCGCTGAGGCCCTGCCGGTTCTTCCAGCCGACCGCAGCGAGCTGCTCCTCGCTGAGGGGTTCGGTCATCAGCGCGTAGTCGTAGACGGGCACGATGTACGGCCGTACGCGCCGTACCAGCGAGGGGAACGCGTTGGTGCCCAGCGCGATGTGACGGGCGCGGACCCTGCCGTACGGGGTACGGACCGCGACCTCGGCGCCCCGCGCGCCCAGCCGGGTGGCGGGGGTGTGCTCGTAGATCCGTACGCCCGCCTCCTCGCAGGCGCGCTTCAGGCCCCAGGCCAGCCGTGCCGGGTTGACCATGGCGACGCCCCGGCGGTCCCAGAGACCGGCGAGGAAGGTCGGGGAGTCGGCCTCGGCGCGTACGGCGTCGCGGTCCAGGAACGTCAGGCCCTCGTCGAGTCCGAGGGCGTGGGCCTCCTCGGCCATCTCCTCCAGCTCGCCGACCTGGTGGGGCTCGGTGGCGACGGCGATCTCACCCGTACGTGCGAAGTCGCAGTCGATCCCGTAGCGTCCGACGGCCTCCTCGATGGCGTCGAGGTTGCGCAGGCCCAGCTCCTCCAGGGCGGTGATCTCCTCCGGCCAGCGGGTGAGCCCGTTGCCGAAGCCGTGGGTGAGGGAGGCGGCGCAGAATCCGCCGTTCCGGCCGGAGGCCGCCCAGCCGACCTCCTCGCCCTCGACGAGCACCACGTCGCGCCCGGGGTCGCGCTCCTTGGCGAGCAGCGCGGTCCACAGGCCGCTGTAGCCGCCGCCGACGACGAGCAGGTCGCACTGTTCGCCGCCGACGAGCGCGGAGTGCGGCCGGGGCCTGCGGTCCGGCTCGTCCAGCCAGAAGACGGCGGGCTCGGCGTCGGCGAGCGCGCGCAGCGCCCCCGCCTCGGACACGGCGGATCCGGAATCGTCCCTGTGCACGGCATCGCCCATGGCTATCGGCTCCTCTTCCGGCGGTTCGCGGTGATCTGGCCACCCAGCACGATCGCGACGGCGATCACGAACATGGCCGTACCGATCACGTTCACCTGTACGGGGACGCCCCGCTGCGCGGCGCCCCAGACGAACATCGGGAAGGTGACCGTCGACGGCCCGGCGTTGAACTGGGTGATGATGAAGTCGTCGAAGGACAGCGCGAAGCTCAGCATCGCACCCGCCGCGATGCCGGGGGCGGCGAGCGGGAGCGTGACGCGCCAGAAGGTCTGCACGGGTCCGGCGTAGAGGTCACGCGCTGCCTCCTCCAACCGGGGGTCCATGCTCATGACCCGCGCCTTGACCGCGACCACGACAAAGCTCAGGCAGAACATGACATGGGCGATCAGAATCGTGGTGAATCCGAAGTCGACGCGCATGTTGAGGAACAGCGTGCCGAGCGACGCGGCCATGACGACCTCGGGCATGGCCATCGGCAGGAAGATCAGCCCGTTGGCCGTGCCGCGCAGCCGGAAGCGGTAGCGGGCGAGCGCGAAGGCGGCGAAGGTGCCGAAGGCCGTGGCGATCAGCGTCGCCAGTACGGCGATGCGCAGGCTCAGCCCGAGCGAGCCGCACATGTCGGCGACGCCGCAGGGGTCGGTCCAGGCGTCCGTGGAGAAAGCGCGCCACTGGTAGTTGAAGCGTCCCGACGGCTGGTTGAACGAGAAGAGCATCACGACGAGGTTCGGCAGCAGCAGATACGCCAGCGCCGCGCAGCCCGCGAGGACGACGGCGTTGCGGCGCAGCCACCGCAGAGGGCTGAGTGTCATCAGACCAGCTCCTCCGTTCCCGCCCGGCGCATGTAGACGCTGACGACGATCAGGATGAGGGCCATCAGGAGGAAGGACATGGCCGCCGCCGTGGGGTAGTCGAGGACGTTCAGGAACTGCTTCTGGATCGCGTTGCCGATCATCTGCTCGTTGGGCGAGCCCAGCAGCTGCGCATTGATGTAGTCGCCGGAGGCGGGGATGAAGGTGAGCAGCGTGCCCGCCACCACGCCCGGGAGGGAGAGCGGGAACGTCACCTTCCGGAACGTCGTCGCGGGCGTGGCGTACAGGTCGCGGGACGCCTCGTGCAGCGAGGTGTCGATGCGCTCCAGCGAGCTGTAGAGCGGAAGGATCATGAACGGCAGGAAGTTGTAGGTCAGTCCGCACACCACCGCGAGCGGCGTGGCCAGCACCCGTTCGCCGCTGGTGAGGCCGAGCAGGCTCGTCACGTCGAGCACGTGCAGCGCGTCGAGGGCGCCGACGACGGGGCCGCCGTCGGACAGGATCGTCTTCCAGGCAAGGGTGCGGATGAGGAAGCTGGTGAAGAAGGGCGCGATGACCATGACCAGCAGCACGTTCCGCCAGCGCCCGGCGCGGAAGGCGATCATGTACGCCAGCGGATAGCCGATCAGCAGGCACAGGACGGTGGCGGTGGCCGCGTAGAGGAACGAGCGGACGAAGTGTTCGCCGTACGTGCCGAGCGCGTCCGTGTAGTTCGAGAACTGCCAGGTGACGCGGAAGCCCTCCTCCAGCGAGCCGCTCTGCACCGAGGTGGAAGCCTGGTAGAAGAGCGGGGCCACGAAGAAGACGGCGAGCCAGAGACCGGCGGGCAGCAGCAGCCAGTACGGGGTCGGCTTGCGGCGCGGACGGCGCGGCTCCCCGGCGGGGGCGTCGGACGTATCCGGCCCGGGGCCCGGCACTCCGGAACCGGGCGCCAAGGGGGCGACCCCGGTCATACGGCCTCCTCCCCCGCCGCCGCGTCCTGCGACGCGTCCAGCGCGAAGCTGTGCGACGGCTGCCAGTGCAGGACGACCTCGGCGCCGGGCGCGAGGCGGGTGTCGCGCTCCACGTTCTGCTCGTAGACGGTGAGTTCGGGGCAGGCCGGGGTGTCGATCACGTACTGGAGGGAGACGCCGAGGTAGCTGGCGTCACGTATGCGGCCCGTGAGGCGGTTGCGGCCCTCGGGGACTCCGGCCGCGTCCTCCTTGTGGGTGAGGGAGATCTTCTCGGGGCGCACGCCCATCAGCACCCGGTCGCCCGTCCCGGCGCCCTCGGCGGCGCAGCGGGCGGCGGGGAGCCGGAGGGTGCCGTCGGCGCCGGGCGTCTTGACCTGCAGCTCGTCGGCGTCGGCGGTGGTGATCTCGGCCTCGATGAGGTTGGAGGTGCCGAGGAAGTTGGCGACGAAGGTGGAGCGCGGGTTCTCGTACAGCTCCGCGGGCGCGCCGAGCTGCTCGACCCGTCCGCCGTACATGACGGCGACCTGGTCGGCCATGGTCATGGCCTCCTCCTGGTCGTGCGTGACGTGCACGAAGGTGATGCCGACCTCGGTCTGGATGCGCTTGAGTTCGAGCTGCATCTGGCGGCGCAGCTTGAGGTCGAGCGCGCCCAGCGGCTCGTCGAGGAGCAGCACGCGCGGCCGGTTGATCAGCGCGCGGGCGAGGGCCACGCGCTGCTGCTGGCCGCCGGAGAGCTGGGCGGGCTTGCGGCGGGCGAGCTCGCCGAGCTGGACGAGGTCCAGCGTCTCCGCGACCTGCTTCTTCACGGACTTGATGCCGCGGCGGCGCAGTCCGAAGGCGACGTTCTCCTGGACGTCCAGGTGCGGGAAGAGCGCGTAGTTCTGGAAGACGGTGTTGACGGGGCGGCGGTGGGGCGGGAGGCGGGTGATGTCCTCCTCGCCGAGCAGGATCCGCCCCGCCGTGGGGTCCTCCAGGCCCGCGACCATGCGCAGGGTGGTGGTCTTGCCGCAGCCGGAGGCGCCGAGGAGCGCGAAGAACGAGCCCTCGGGGATGGTGAGGTCGAGCGGGTGCACGGCGGTGAAGTCGCCGAAGGTCTTGCTGAGGCCGGACAGCGTGAGGGTCATGGCCGTTCCTTCCGGGCGTCCCAGGCCGTGTCAGGCCCCGATGAGCTTGGCGAACTTGTCCTCGTACGCGGCCTCTTCCTTGGCGTTCATCGGCCGGAAGTTCCTGCCCTTCTTGATCATCCGCTCGTCGGGGAAGAGCAGCGGATCGGCGGCCAGGTCGGCGTCGATCTTCTTCATCTCGTCCTGGGCGCCGACGACCGGACAGATGTAGTTGACCCAGGCGGCCAGCTCGGCGGCGACCTTCGGCCGGTAGTAGTAGTCGATGAGCGCCTCGGCGTTGTCCTGGTGGCGGGCCTCGGCGGGGACGAGGAGGTCGTCGGTGCCGAAGAGGTAGCCGCGCTCGGGGACGGCGAACTCCACGTCCTCGTTGTCGAGCTTGAGCTGCACGATGTCTCCGGCCCAGGCCAGACAGGCGGCGATGTCGCCGGAGTTGAGCTCGTCCATGTAGTCGTTGCCGCTGAAGCGGCGGAGCTGCTTGCGCTCGACGGCCTTGCGGATACGGGCGATGGCCGCGTCGAAGTCGTCGTCCTCGAACTTCATCGAGTCGATGCGCATGTCGAGCATCGTCAGCCCGATGGTGTCGGTCATCTCGGTGAGCATCGAGATGCGGCCCTTGAGGGACTCGTCCTCCAGGAGCTGCGTGACGCTGGTGACCTTCTTCCCCTTGGTCGCCTTCTTGTTGTACGCGACGACGCAGGCGGTGCCCGCCCACGGGTAGCTGTACTGGCGGCCCGGATCGTGCGCGGCGGCGCGGAAACGGTCCTCCAGATTGGTGACCGCGTGCGGCAGGTTCGCGGGGTCCAGGCGCTGGGCCCAGCCCTGCCGGATCATGCGGCCCGCCATCCAGTCGGAGAGACAGACCAGGTCACGCCCGGTCTCCTGGCCCGCGGCGAGCTGCGGCTTGATCTTGCCGTAGAACTCGTTGTTGTCGTTGACGTCCTCGACGTACTTGACCTTGATGCCGCTGCGCCGCTGGAAGCCGTCGAGCGTGGGGCGCTTCTTCTTGTCCTTCTCGTCGACGTCGATGTAGAGCGGCCAGTTGGCGAAGTTGAGGGTCCTCTCCTTCCGGGAGTCGTCGGGGGTGTCGTCCTCGGCCTCGCCCCCTTTGCTGCCCTCGGCGGGCGGGATGCCGCAGGCGGCCAGCGCGGCGCCGCCCGCCGCGAGCGAGGCGGTACGCAGCAGCCTGCGCCGGGACATCGCGGCCCGGCCGGTCGTCAGGCTCCGTTCCCACGCCTTGCGGACGGGATCCGGCATGCCTTCGTAGAGATCCATGGGACTGCCTTCCTGGGGAGGGGACAGGGAAGGAGTGGGGGGTGGCAGCGGGACCTGGGACGCCCGGGAAGGGCGCGGCGTGCGCGCGGGGCGCCAGGGGAGGGCGCGCGTACGGACGCACGCGCGCCCCGACGCTTCCGTCAGCCCGTCAGCCGAAGACCGTGCGGTGCCAGGGCTTGCGCGCGGCGCCCGTCGTGTCCGACATGACGTGCTTGATCTGGGTGTACTCCTCGAAGGAGTAGGCCGACATGTCCTTGCCGTGTCCGGACGCCTTGTAGCCGCCGTGCGGCATCTCGCTGATGATCGGGATGTGGTCGTTGATCCATACGCAGCCCGCCTGGATCTCGCGCGCGGCCCGGCCCGTGCGGAAGACGTCCCGGCTCCAGGCGGAGGCGGCCAGTCCGTACGGGGTGTCGTTGGCGAGCGCGATGCCCTCGTCGTCGGAGTCGAACGGCAGCACGGCCAGCACGGGCCCGAAGACCTCGTGCTGGACGATCTCGCTGTCCTGCGGCGCGTCGGCGATCAGCGTCGGCAGGTAGTACGCGCCCTTGGCCAGGTCGCCGCCGGGAGCCGCGCCGCCCGTGACGACGGTGGCGTACGCGCGGGCCCGGTCGACGAAGCCCGCGACCCGGTCGCGCTGGGCGTGCGAGATGAGCGGCCCCAGGTCCGTACCGTCCGCGAACGGGTCGCCGACGCGGACCCCGCCCATCAGGTCGGCGACGGCGGCGACGAACGCCTCGTACAGGGGGCGCTGGACGTACGCGCGAGTCGCCGCGGTGCAGTCCTGGCCCGAGTTGATCAGCGCGCCCGCGACGGCCCCGTGCGCGGCGGCCTCCAGGTCGGCGTCGTCGAAGACGACGAACGGGGCCTTGCCGCCGAGTTCGAGGTGAAGCCGCTTGACCGTGCCCGTGGCGATCTCCGCGACGCGCTTGCCGACGGCGGTCGAGCCGGTGAACGAGGTCATGGCGACGCCGGGGTGGCCGACGAGGGCCTCGCCCGCCTCCCGCCCCGCGCCGGTCACGATGTTGACGACGCCGTCGGGGATCCCGGCCTCGCGCGCCGCCTCGGCGAACATCAGCGACGTGAACGGCGTCAGCTCCGAGGGCTTCAGCACGATGGTGTTGCCTGCGGCGACGGCCGGGAGGATCTTCCACGCGGCCATCTGGAGCGGGTAGTTCCAGGGCGCGACGGAGCCGATGACGCCCAGCGGCTCGCGCCGTACGTACGAGGTGTGCTCGCCGCTGTACTCGGCGGCGGCCACGCCGGGGAGCTGACGCGCGGCGCCCGCGAAGAAGGCCACGTTGTCGAACGAGCCGGGGACGTCGAACTCGGCGGACAGCTTGAGCGGCTTGCCGCACTGCAGCGACTCCGCGTAGACGAACTCGCCGGTCAGCTCGCGCAGCCGCGCGGCCCAGCGGTGCATCGCGTCGGAGCGGTCGGCCGGGGTCGAGCCCGCCCACGCGGGGAACGCCTCGCGCGCGGCCCCCACGGCGCGGTCGACGTCGGCGGCGCCCGCCAGCTCGAACGGGTGGACGCGCTCGCCCGTGGCCGGGTCGACGACCGCGTGGGAACTCCCCGAACTGCCCGGTGCGAGTCTGCCCGCGACGTACTGGGCACCGGCCGCGAACCGGTCGGACACATCGAAGCGCTGAACCATCGAGGACTCCTGCCTGTCACGTGCCCGGGGCGCGGGCATACGTGGCGCGGATCGCTGTTGGCGAACGATCCTGGCAGGAGGTTCCCGTTCCAACAAGGGATTCCGTCGTTGTCTTTTGATTGCGCCACGGAATCAACACTCGACCGGGGGTGCGTTCACCGGTCCAGCACTCGCGTGGCCACCACGCCCGCCGCGCCCGCCGCACCCCGCGCGTCGTAGGAGTCCGGGTCCGATCCGCCGCCCGGCCCGGGACTGTCGGGGTCGTCCGAGGCGCTCACCAGGGCGATGACCAGCAGGGTGCTGACGATCACGGACAGGCACAGGCCGACGATCCCCATCACGAAGCCCGACGACGCCTGGCCCGCCCCGCCCAGCTCGCCGCGGCGCACCCGGCGCCGCGCGCCGACACCGAGACAGAGCGCGACCACCGAGGTGATCACCCCGAGCGGGGCACCCCAGCAGCTGACGGCCAGCACCAGCGAGATGATGCCGAGCACCATCGCCGCCGTGGACATCCCGGTCGGCGGGGGCGGGCCCTGCCATCCGTAGCCGTGACCGGATCCGTACCCGTGACCCGGTCCGTAGCCGCCCGCGCCGGGCCCGTATCCCGCACCGGGAGCCGCGCCGTACCCCGCGCCCGGCCCGTACCCCGCACCCGGTCCCGCGCCGTACGCCCCGTGCCCGTAGGGTCCCTGGGCCGCGCCGTGGCCGTACGCCCCCGCCGCGCCCGCTCCGTCCGGCGCGGGCGGTATGGGCGGCGGTATGTCGTCGGCGGGCTGCCGCGACCCTGCGCCGTCTCGCATCGCGTCCCCTCTCGTCCCCCTCCGCTCACTCCGCCACCATGCTATTCGCCTGCTCAGACAGCGGGCCTACGATGATCCGGTCCCTACCGAGCCGGAGGCACCCTTGTCCGATCTCACGGCCTTTATCGCCGGACTGCCCAAGGCCGAGCTGCATGTGCACCACGTCGGCTCCGCCTCGCCGCGCATCGTCGCCGAACTCGCCGCCAGACACCCGGGGTCCAAGGTCCCCGCCGACCCCGAGGCGCTGGCCGACTACTTCACTTTCACCGACTTCGCCCACTTCGTCCAGGTGTACCTGTCGGTGGTCGACATGATCCGTGACGCGGAGGACGTGCGCCTCCTCACGTACGGCGTCGCGGAGGACATGGCGCGGCAGAACATCCGCTACGCGGAGCTGACCGTCACCCCCTACAGCTCGACCTCGCGCGGCATCCCGGACGGCGCGTTCCTGGAGGCCATCGAGGACGCGCGGACCGCGGCCGAGCGCGACCTGGGCGTCGTGCTGCGCTGGACGTTCGACATCCCCGGCGAGGCGGGGCTGGCGGCGGCCGAGGAGACCGCGCGGATCGCCACCGAGATGGGCCCCGACGGGCTGGTCTCCTTCGGGCTGGGCGGACCCGAGATCGGTGTGCCGCGCCCGCAGTTCAAGCCGTACTTCGACCGCGCCATCGCGGCCGGGCTGCACAGCGTGCCGCACGCGGGCGAGACCACGGGCCCCGGCACGGTCTGGGACGCGCTCACCTCGCTGCGCGCCGAGCGCATCGGCCACGGCACCAGTTCGGCGCAGGATCCGCGGCTGCTGGAGCACCTGGCGGAGCAGGGGATTCCGCTGGAGGTGTGCCCGACGTCCAACATCGCCACGCGCGCCGTCGAGCACCTCGACAGCCACCCGATAGGGGACATGGTGAAGGCGGGCGTGCTCGTCACCGTCAACAGTGACGACCCGCCCATGTTCGGCACCGACCTCAACCGCGAGTACGGCATCGCCGCGCGCCTGCTGGGCCTGGACGCCCCCGGGGTCGCGGCCCTCGCGAAGAACGCCGTACGGGTCTCGTTCCTGGACACGGCGGGCAAGGCGCGGCTGGACGAGGAGATCGACGCCTACCTCGCCGACTGGCAGCGGCGGGAGCCGTGACGGGCGCAGTGACGGGCACCGGAGGGCGGCGGACGGTCACGGCCGTCGCGCACCGCGGCGCGCCGTACGTGGCGCGGGAGAACACCCTCGACTCGTTCCGCGCGGCCGTCGCGGCGGGCGCGGACGCGGTGGAGCTGGACGTGCGGCTGACCCGGGACCGCGTCCCCGTGGTGCTGCACGACCGCACGCTGACGCGGCTGTGGGGGCACGACGTGGCGGTCGCCGACGTGACCGCCGAGCGCCTCGCCACGCTCACCGCCGACGTGCCGGCCCTCGCCGCCGCGCTGGAGGTCCTGGCCCCGGTCCGCACGATGATCGACCTCCCGGACCCGACGGCGGCGGCCCCCACGGTCGCGGCCGTACGGGAGGCGGGCGCGGGCGACCGGGTCTACTACTGCGGCGATCCCGGAGCGCTGCGCCTCGTACGGGACGCCGATCCCGGCGCCGAGCTGGCGCTCACCTGGAACCGGGCGGCGCCCGTACGGCCGACGCTGCTGGACGCGCTGCGCCCGCGCTGGCTCAACTACGGCTTCGGGCTGCTCACCCCGCCCCTGGTCGAACGGGCGCACGCCGACGGCTATCTGGTGTCGGCCTGGACGGCCGACAGCGCGCGCACCATGCGGCGCCTCGCGGCGCTGGGCGCGGACTCGATCACCACGAACCACATCGACCGGATGCTCACCGTCTTCGGCCGCGCCGTTTCGGGGAGCACCCCCTAAGGGCCGCTCCCTGGCGTCTCCCGGGGGCGCGACCGTACGGGAGGACGATCCGTTCTCTCGCTCCCCCGCGAAATGGTGGAGGAAGTTCGCCACGCCAACTTCCTCCACTGGAGCGTCCCTTGAACGACCGCACGAGCAGTGACGGCACAGGTGTCCGCCGTACCCGTCGCACCAGCCGCACCCGTCTGCGCGGCCTGACCGTGGCCACCTCCCTGGTGGCCTCGCTGGCCGTCGCGTCCCCGCTGGCCCTGGCGAGCCCTCAGGCGCCGACGCCGACCGACGTACGGTCCGCGGCCGCTACGGACGCTCCCGACGCGAAGGCGCTGCGCGCGGCCCTCGCCGGACTGCCGGACGACGACACGACCGCGGCGCTCGTACGGGTAGGCGGCACGGACGGCACCTGGCGCGGCTCCGCCGGGGTCGCGGACGTGACGACAGGGCGCGAGGCGCTGCCGCACGGCCGTTTCCGCGCGGGCAGCACGACCAAGGTCTTCACGGCCGCCGTCGTCCTCCAGCTCGCCTCGGAGCGCCGCGTCGCACTCGACGCACCCGTGAACCGCTATCTGCCGGAGCTGCTGCCCACGCGGTACGCGAAGGTCACCGTCGGACAGCTCCTGAACCACACCAGCGGCATCCCGGCGGCGGACATCCCGCGCGGTGACTTCGAGGAGCTGTACGAGCACCGTTTCGAGACGGTCTCCCCGCGCGCCCTGATCGCTTCCGCCACGTCCAAGAAGCCCGAGTTCCGCCCCGGCACCCGGCAGCACTACCTGAACATCAACTACACCGTGCTGGGGCTCCTGATCGAGAGACTCACGCACACCTCTTACGAGGAGGCCGTCAGCGCGCGCGTCCTGCGCCCGCTGGGCCTGCGCCACACCTCGCTCCCGGGCCACGACCCGCGCCTGACGGGGCCGCACAACAGGGGCTACGAGCGCGTCCCCGCAAAGCACGGCGGGACGCGACTCCTGGACGTCACCGAGTGGAACATGTCGGCCAGTTGGGCGGCGGGCGACCTGATCTCGACCACGGCCGACCTGGAGCGCTTCCTGCACGCCCTCTTCAGAGGCGACGTGGTGCCGTCCCCGGCGCTGCGGAACATGTTCACCGTTCCGGACGTCCCGATGTACGACCCGGAGGGCGAGGGCAAGCCGCAACCCGCCGCGTACAGCATGGGGCTCACCCGCATGCCCCTGCCGGACGGGACGTTCGTCTGGGGCAAGTCCGGGGGGCGTTACGGCTACAACACCCTGCTGGCGGCGAGGCGCGACCTGTCACGCACCGTCGTCTACTCGGTCAACGCGACCGACGCGAAGGGGCAGGACCTCAACCCCACGGCCCAGCGGATCATTCAGGCCGCGCTGAGGTGACCGGAACGGACGCAGGCCCGCCCGCCGCGTCCCCCGAGGCCGCCGTGCCGTGCCGGTAGGGGCGCAGGACCACCAGGAGCACCAGTCCGGCCCCGACCACGACGGCACCCGACAGGAGCGTCAGGTAGTCGTCGTACCAGGCGGCCTCCGGCGTGCGCGGCCACACCATGTTGACCATGGCCGCGATCCCGTACACGAGGGCCGCCGCGTTCACCGGGAGCCCCCAGCGCCCCAGGGTGAAGCTCCCGGCGGGCCGCCAGCCCTTGAGGCGGGCGCGCAGGGCGGCGAGGACGACCATCTGGAAGCCCAGATAGATGCCGAGCACCGCGAAGGAGATGATCTTCGTGGTGGCGTCCTCCGAGACCCGCGAGGCGAGCACGACCAGCGCGGGCACGACGGCCGCCGCACCCAGCGCGTACGGCGGGACGCCCCGGCTGCGCGAGATGCGCGAGAGAGGGCCGCTGCCGGGGAGCATGCGGTCCCTGGCGTAGGAGTAGAGCAGCCTGCTGGCGGCGGCCTGGAGGCTGAGCGCGCACGAGAGGAACGAGATCAGCACGATCCCGAGCACGACCCGCGCGCCCCAGGTGCCGAACGCGGCGCCCAGCACGCCGGAGACCGGGTCGGTGTCCGCGCCGGAGACGACGGCGCCGATGTCGGGCACGGAGAGCACCAGGGCGAGGCAGACGAACGTCGCGGCCGCGCCGCCCACATAGATCGTCATCCGCATGGCGCGCGGGATGCGCGCGCCCGCGCGCGGCACCTCCTCCGCGACGTCTCCGCACGCCTCGAAGCCGTAGTACTGGAAGACGCCGATCAGGCTGGCCGCGAGGAACGCGCCGAGGTACGAGCCGCCGTGCGCCGCCGAGGTGCCCGCGCCGTCGAAGAGGACGCCGAGCCCGTGGTGGCGCTCGGTCAGCAGCAGCCAGCCGCCGACGGCGAGCGCGCCCAGGATCTCCGTGGAGAAGCCGATGATGGCGGCCAGCCCGAGCAGCCTGGTGCCGCCGGAGTTGAGGAGCGTGGCCAGCGCGATCATCCCCAGGGCGCACAGGACGGTGGTGCCGGTGGAGGGTTCGAGGTCGAGCAGCGCGGCGAGATAGGGCCCCGAGCCGTAGGTGACGCTCGCGATGGTGACCAGCAGCGCGACGGCGTACACCCACCCGGTCATCCACGCCCATTTGCGCCCCCACAGCCGGCGCGCCCAGGGGTAGAGGCCGCCCGCGACGGGGTACTGGGACACGATCTCGCCGAAGACGAGCGCCACCAGGAGCTGCCCGACGCCGACGACGAGCAGGCTCCAGATCATCGGGGGCCCGCCCGCCGCCAGGGACGTCGCGAACAGCGTGTAGACGCCGACGACGGGCGACAGATAGGTGAAGCCCAGCGAGAAGTTCGCCCAGAGGCTCATCTCGCGCCGGAACTCGGAGGTGTAGCCGAGCGCGGCGAGCTGTGCTTCGTCCTGGCCGAGCGGTGCGCCGCTCACGGCTCGGTGTCGCCGATCTCGTCGAGGATCTCCTGCCCGGAGACGACCGTCCGCGCCCAGTGCCGGTGCATCCAGGCCAGATGGTCGGCACGGCCCGCCGCGATGCGCAGGGTGTCCCAGTTGGGGAAGAGCTGCTGCGCGACATGGACGGTCATCAGCTCGGGATCGACCTCGAAGACGTGCGCGAAGCGCTCGACGGCGACCTCGCTGACCCGGCGGGCCGGGGGCGGGGTGTGCTCGTCGGCGTACCGGTAACCGCCGCCCGGAGTGCCACCGCTGCTGCCGCCGCTGCCTCTGCTGCCGTTGTTCCCGTTGCCGCCGTCCCCTCCGTCGCCGCTCATGGCGTGCCCTCCCCTTCCGCCCCTTCGGCGACCGCCGGATAGGCGCGGTCCAGGCCGTACTTGCCGGGGTTCATGACGTTGTTCGGGTCGAGGGTCCGCTTGATGTCGAGCATCACGTCGTAGCCGCCGCCGAGTTCGAGCGGGACGAGATCGACCTCGCCCTCGCGGCAGGAGCCGTGGCAGGCGCTGATGGAGCCGCCGTGGCGCAGCGCTACGGCCGCGATCTCGCGCTTGGCGTCGACCCAGGCGCCCCAGGTCTCGTCGTCCAGGCGCTGTTCCCAGATGCCGATGTCGATCTCGGTGAGGTAGTCGACGCCCGTGGACGCGCTGGTGTAGCAGAACATGCCCCAGTCGTCGAAGACGTCGTGGCGCTCGCGCAGCCTCTCCACGATGGCGTGCCATTCGCGCCGTACGGCGGGCAGTTCGGTGTGGTTGATCGCGGCGTCCTCGCAGTGCCAGCTCATCGGCGCGACCTGTCCGCCGCGGGTCCGTCCGTGCAGGGGCGTGGCGTAGCGGTCGTGGCGGGCCGCCCAGTCGCCCTGGGATATCTCGTCGCCGAGGTATCTCGCCCCCGAGTCCCTGGCGACGCGCATGAGGCGCTTGGCGCCAGCGCGTACCTCGTCCTCGTTCCCGTACGCGACGGCGCACACGAGGGCCCGTACGTCCCGGGGCTGGGGGATGTACGCCTCGTCGTCGCGGCGCAGGTAGTCGACCTTCCACTCGTCGAACAGGACGGCGCCCGCGAACGTCGCGACCCCGGCCTGGGCCAGCTCGCGCACGCAGCGGTGGGCGTCGTCGTAGTCGGCGAAGGCCCAGAAGGGCGAGAACTCGGCCTCGGGCTTGGGGAAGAGCTTCAGGGTGGCCTCGGTGGCGATGCCGAGGGTGCCCTGGTGGCCCATGAACAGGTGCTTGAGCTGGTAGCCGCTGGAGCTCTTGGAGACCTTGCGGCCGCCGCCGTCCCCCACACGGATGAGGCGTCCCGTGGGCAGCACGAGGTCGAAGCTGAGGACGAGGTCGCGGGTGTGCCCGTAGCGCGAGCCGACCAGGGACCAGCCGCTGGTGCCGATCCGCCCGCCGACGAGCGAGCAGGGGTAGGAGGCGGGGTCGTCGGGATAGATCAGCCCGTACGGGGCGAGCACCTCGTTGAGCTTGAGCATGTTGACGCCCGCGCCGACGGTGCAGGTGCGGTTGGCGGTGTCGATCTCCTTGACGGCGTCGAGCCGCTTGACGTCGACGACGATGCCGCGCCGCACAGGGACGGCCCCGTCGGTGAGCCCGGTGCCGCCGTCGCGGGGCACGAGGGGGACGCGGTAGGCGTTGGCGATCCGTACGACCTCGGCGACCTCGTCGGAGGTGCCGGGGAGCACCACGAGGTCGGGCACGCGCTGGGACCAGCGGTGCACGGGGAACGGCGCGGGGACGCGGGCGCGGCTGAAGCGCGCGGTCCTGGACGTGAGGACGTGGGCTCCGCCCAGGACGTCGGTGAGCTCGGCCAGCACACGGTCCGACAGGTGCGGCGCGAGGCCGCTGAGGCGCGTGGGAGTGCTCATGGCAGGGCCTCCTCGCTGACGGGACCGCCCGGGCCCTCGGGACCGCCCGTATCGACCGGCAGGCCGAGGGATTCTGCGAGCAGTTCGTGGATGTCGACCACGTCGATGGAGCGGGCCTCCCCGGCCTCGGCCAGGGGGCGCTCGGACCAGGGGCAGGCGGAGACGAGCGTGTCGACCTCCAGCGCGGCGGCCTTCTCCATGCGGCTCTCGCTGATCTTCGCGGTGAGCTCGGGCTTCTCGACGGGCAGCCCTCCCCCGCCGCCGGAGCAGTACGACCACTGGGTCACCCGGTCGACGTCGCGGAACGTCAGTCCGGGGATGGCCCGGAGCACCTGGCGGGGCTCCTCCCACACGCCCTTGCGCTTGTTGAGGCGGCAGGGGTCGTGGTAGGTCACGGTCCTCTCGACGGGGACGGTGGGCGTGAGCGTGCCGTCCCCGATGAGCTCGGCCAGCAGTTCGACGACGAGGACGATCTCGATGTCGAAGTCCTCGCCGAAGTAGGCCGGATAGTCCTCCGTGAAGGTGATGTAGTCGTGCGGGTCGAGGACGAGCACCCGGCGCACGCCGCTCGCGCGCCAGTCGGCGAGGTTGTGCTCGGCGAAGCGCCGCGACTGCTCCGCGTACCCCATCTCGGCGGCGGGACCGCCGCAGCACCACTGCTCGCGCATCAGCCCGAACTCGTATCCGGCGTGCCGCAGGATCCGGGCCACGGCGCGCGGCAGGGAGGTGCGGGAGAACGCGGCCTCGCAGTCGACGAACAGGATGGTCTCCCCGCCGACCGGGAGGCCGAGCCCCGCCGCCCAGTCGGCGACGTGCTCCTGGCTGACGGGTGTGCCGTTCAGCACGGGCTCGTGCTTGCGCTCGTCGGTGAGCTGGTTCCAGCGCTGGTACCCGGGCTGGTGGACGCCGTGGTCGACGGCCAGGGCGCGCATCTTCTTGACCAGGTCGACGGTGCGGGTGCGGAAGCGGTAGAAGTCGCCGGTGAACAGAGTGTTGGGGCAGCGCAGTTCGCAGGCGCCGCACTGGGTGCAGTTGACGTAGTCCTCGGCGACGTCCTCGACGGACAGCTCGCCCTGCTCCATCGCGACGACGTTGGCGTGGAAGGCCGTCGGGGTCCACGACTCGTTCCGCGTGGCCTGCATGACGGGACAGACCTCCCGGCAGAACTTGTGCCCGGAGGAGAAGCAGTTGTAGGCCGCGTTGCGCCAGTCGGCGATGAACTCGGCAGTCTGCGGGGACGGATGAGGGTGCTCGGTTTCAGACATGGGGGCTCCTCGTGGCGTCCGAGTGGCCGATAACATATGACTTCATAGTTCAACGGGCAAGGGAGTGTGCGGCGTTGGATGACGGCACCGGCGACGGCAACGGCGAGGCACGACGGGGAGAGGCGGGCGGCGGCCCCGCGCGGCACCTGGTCTTCGCGCCGCTCCGGACGGGCGGCCGAGCCGACGAGGTGGCGCGCCGCATCAGCGAGGCGGTCGGCCTGGGCCTCATAGCGGACGGCGAGCAGCTCCCCAGCGAGCTGGCGCTGTCGGGCGCGCTGAACGTCTCGACGGTCACCCTGCGCGAGGCCCTCTCCGTGCTGCGCCAGAAGGGCCTGGTGGAGACCCGCAGGGGCCGGGGCGGGGGAAGTTTTGTCCGCGCGCCTGTTGACCCGTCGGTGGAGCGTCTGCGGACCCTGTTGCGGGACACCGGCGCGCACGAGCTGCGGGAGATCGGCGACATGCAGCTCGCGGTGAGCGGAACGGCCGCCAGGCTGGCCGCCTCGCGCGCGTCGGAGAACCAGCTCGCACGGCTGCGCGGGCTGGTCGATCAGCTCGCCGCCGCACGCACGGCGGGCGAACGCAGGAGGGCAGACGGACGGTTCCACATCGAGGTCGCGGCCGCCGCCCAGTCGGCACGTCTGACACGGCAGGAGATCGACCTGCAGAGCGAGATCGGGGAGCTGCTGTGGATCCCCTTCGGCGAGGCGGTGGCGCACACGGACGCCGTCGCGCAGCACCGCTCGATCCTCGCGGCCGTCGAGGAGGGCGACGGGGATCTGGCGCGTGCGCGCGGGGAGGCCCATGTGGAGAGCGGCGTCTCCCGGCTGATCGAGTTCCATCTCCAGCTCGCCGCGCGGCCGGGCACCGACCGTAGGGGGACCGACGATGGCTGACCGCACCGCTCACGTACCGCGCGAGCGCCGCGACCGTACGGCCGCGGCCCGGGCCGCCTTCGAGGGGGTGCTGCGCGAGGTCTTCGACGGCGTCGCCGTCCTGGCCGGACTGGCCGGGGCGCTGCACCGCGCCGCCGCGGCGGAGGGCAGGTCACCGGCCTCCGGCGAACTGGCCGCCATCCGGCCCACCGTGCTGGCCCGGCTGACCGCGCCCGGCGGTGTCCTCGCGGGCACGGGCGTGATCGCCGCTCCGGACGTGCTCGCGGACCGGTCCCGCTGGCTGGAGTGGTGGCGCCTGCCGCACGACCGTACGGGCGAACCGTATCCGCTCTCGGTGGATCTCGATCCGTACAGCGTGGGCGGCTACGAGTATCCCGCCGCGGAATGGTTCGAGATTCCGCACCGTACGGGCCGACGCGCCGTGGTCGGTCCGTACGTGGACTACGCGGGCACGGACGAGTACATCCTGACGTTCTCGGCGCCCGTGCTCGGCGAGGCGGGGTTCTTCGGCGTCGCCGCCGCCGACGTCCGGGCCACCGATCTGGAACGGGCGGCCCTGCCGCTGCTCCACGCGACGGGCCCCGGCACGCTCCTCGTCAACCTCTCGGGCCGCGTGCTGGCCTCCAACACGCCCGCCGTGGTGGCCGGTTCGCTGGCGCCCTCCGGGCACCGGGCGGGCGAGGCGCTGCCCTCCGGAGAGGAGTGGCACGAGTGCGCGGGCCTGCCCTGGTCACTGGTCCGTACGGAGTGAACCGGCGGGCGGGCCGGGCGGGGCGTCCGGCTCAGGACTGGTAGGGGTTCTGCGGAGGCTGGTGCTGCTGCGGCTGCTGGCCCTGCGGCTGCTGCTGCGCGAAGGGGTTGCCGGTCGGCGCGCCCTGCTGGGGCTGCGGCATGCCCTGCGGCGCGCCGCCACCCTGGGCGAGCAGCTGCTCGGCGTTCTCTTTGGAGACCTCGCTCGCGGCGCCGCAGAAGGTGCACTGGATCGAGTGCTTCGCGGGTGCGATCGGGAAGAGCGGAATGAAGAAGAGGGAGAACTTGGTGACCCTCTTGCGCAGCGCGTGCGCGGACGGGTTGCCGCAGAATCCGCAGAGCAGGTTCAACATGGCGAGCTGCAGCGTCTTGCTGCTGGTGCCGAAGATGATCACGGCGGCTCCCTTCCCGAGTGCGTACGGTGCGTCCGTGCGTCCGTACCGCGGCCGTGCCGCCAGCCAACCACCCGGCGGGTGCGGGGCGTAAGGCGGAGCGTGTAACAGCCCTGCCCCAACGCCCCGCACCCGTACGGAGGATGGTCGTACTACGGCTGCTACAGCGCGGTCATCACGTGCTTCACGCGCGTGTAGTCCTCCAGCCCGTACATCGACAGGTCCTTGCCGTACCCGGACTTCTTGAAGCCGCCGTGGGGCATCTCGGCGACGAGCGGGATGTGGGTGTTGATCCACACGCAGCCGAAGTCGAGCTCCCTGGAGAGCCGCATGGCCGTGCCGTGGTCCTTGGTCCACACGGAGGACGCGAGGGCGTACTCGACGTCGTTGGCCCACTCGACGGCCTGGGCCTCGTCGGTGAACTTCTGGACGGTGATGACGGGGCCGAAGACCTCGTTCTGGATGATCTCGTCGTCCTGCTTGAGCCCGGAGACGACGGTGGGCGCGTAGAAGTACCCCTTGTCGCCGACGCGCTCGCCGCCCGCCTCGACCTTGGCGTGCGCGGGGAGGCGGTCGATGAAGCCGGCGACCTTCTCCAGGTGGGTGGGGTTGTTCAGCGCGCCGTAGAAGCAGTCCTCGTCGCTCAGGTCGCCGGTCTTGACCTCGGCGGCGGCCTTGGCGAGCGCGGTGACGAACTCCTCGTACACGCCCTCCTGGACGAGCACGCGCGTGGCGGCCGTGCAGTCCTGTCCGGCGTTGAAGAAGCCGCCGTCCCGGATGCCCTCGACGGCGGCGGGGATGTCCGCGTCGTCGAAGACCACGCAGGGGGCCTTGCCGCCCAGCTCCAGGTGGACCCGCTTGAGGTCCTTGGCGCCGCTGCCCGCGACCTCCATGCCCGCGCGCACGGAGCCGGTGATGGAGGCCATGGCGGGGGTCTTGTGCTCGACCAGGAGGCGGCCGGTGTCGCGGTCGCCGCACACGACGTTGAAGACGCCCTTGGGCAGGATCTCGCCCATGACCTCGGCCAGGAAGACCGTGGAGGCCGGGGTGGTGTCGGAGGGCTTGAGGACGACCGTGTTGCCCGCCGCCAGCGCGGGGGCGAACTTCCACACGGCCATCATCGCCGGGTAGTTCCACGGGGCGACCTGCGCGCACACGCCGATCGGCTCGCGGCGCACGAAGGAGGTGAGGCCCTCCATGTACTCGCCCGCGGACTTGCCGTCCAGCATGCGCGCGGCGCCCGCGAAGAAGCGGATCTGGTCGAGCATCATCGGCAGTTCCTCCTGCCGGGTCAGCTCCAGCGGCTTGCCGCAGTTCTCGCACTCGGCGGCCAGCAGCTCGTCCGCGCGGGCCTCGATCGCGTCCGCGATCTTCAGGATGGCCATCTGGCGGGTGGCGGGAGTGGCGTCGCGCCAGGCCGGGAAGGCGGCCTCGGCGGCGGCCATGGCGGCGTCCACGTCCGCGGCGCCGGAGAGCGGCGCCGTGGCGTACACCTCGCCCGTCGCCGGGTTGACCACCTCGGTGGTCCGGCCGTCAGCGGCGTCCCTGAACTCCCCGTCGATGTAGTTGCGCAGCCGACGCAGCTCGGTGGTCACTTCGCACCCCTCCTGCTCCGTTGTCCAATGGGTGAGACCGCCACCCTAACCGGCGGGACAACGCTTTCGATACACCCACACCTCCAGAACAACGGAATCAGTTCCATACGACGCCTATCACTGCGGATTACATCGAATACGGGTTGCAGGACAGTGGATGTCTCATGCACAGTGGCAGACGTGGCTCGCGACTCGAAGAAGACCAATGGCTCCCGGTCCCTGGACGACGTGTCCCTGGCGATCATCGAACAGCTCCAGGAGGACGGCAGGAGGCCGTACGCAGCGATCGGCAAGGCCGTCGGCCTGTCGGAGGCGGCCGTGCGGCAGCGCGTCCAGAAGCTCCAGGAGCAGGGCGTGATGCAGATCGTCGCCGTGACGGATCCGCTGACCGTCGGCTTCATGCGCCAGGCGATGCTCGGCATCACCGTCGACGGTGACGTGGAGCCGGTCGCCGACGCGCTCGCGGAGCTCGAAGAGGTCGACTACGTCGTGGTGGCGGCGGGCTCGTTCGACCTCCTCGTCGAGATCGTGTGCCAGGACGACGAGCACCTGCTCGAACTCATCAACAAGCGCATCCGGACCCTTCCCGGCGTGCGCTCCACCGAGAGCTTCGTCTACCTCAAGCTGCGCAAGCAGACCTACACATGGGGAACGCGATAACAGTGAGTCCAGACAACCATTCCGGCCCGACCTCCCAGGACCTCTCCGACTCCGCACGCGACCACCTGTGGATGCACTTCACCCGCATGTCGTCGTACGACAAGGCGCCGGTCCCGACCATCGCCCGCGGCGAGGGCGCGTACATCTTCGACACGGACGGCAAGCGCTACCTCGACGGTCTCGCCGGCCTCTTCGTCGTCCAGGCCGGACACGGACGCGCCGAGCTGGCCGAGGCCGCCAACAAGCAGGCGCAGGACCTCGCGTTCTTCCCGATCTGGTCCTACGCGCACCCCAAGGCCGTCGAGCTGGCCGAGCGGCTCGCGCAGCACGCCCCGGGCGACCTGAACAAGGTCTTCTTCACCACCGGCGGCGGCGAGGCCGTGGAGACCGCCTGGAAGCTCGCCAAGCAGTACCACAAGCTCACCGGCAACCCGCTCAAGCACAAGGTGATCTCCCGCGCCGTCGCCTACCACGGCACGCCGCAGGGCGCCCTGTCCATCACCGGGCTGCCCGCGCTCAAGGCGCCCTTCGAGCCGCTGGTGCCCGGCGCGCACAAGGTGCCGAACACGAACATCTACCGGGCGCCGATCCACGGCGACGACCCGGAGGCGTTCGGCCGCTGGGCCGCCGACCAGATCGAGCAGCAGATCCTCTTCGAGGGCGCGGAGACCGTCGCCGCGGTCTTCCTGGAGCCCGTGCAGAACGCGGGCGGCTGCTTCCCGCCCCCGCCCGGCTATTTCCAGCGGGTGCGCGAGATCTGCGACCAGTACGACGTGCTGCTCGTCTCGGACGAGGTCATCTGCGCGTTCGGACGGCTCGGCACGATGTTCGCCTGCGACAAGTTCGGTTACGTGCCGGACATCATCACCTGCGCCAAGGGCATGACCTCCGGGTACTCGCCCATAGGAGCCGCGATCATCTCCGACCGGCTCGCCGAGCCGTTCTGGAAGGGCGACAACACCTTCCTGCACGGCTACACCTTCGGCGGCCACCCGGTCTCCTCGGCCGTCGCGCTCGCCAACCTCGACATCTTCGAGCGCGAGGGCCTCAACCAGCACGTGCTGGACAACGAGGCGGCGTTCTTCGGCACTCTTAAGAAGCTGCACGATCTGCCGATCGTCGGCGACGTGCGGGGCAACGGGTTCTTCTACGGCATCGAGCTGGTCAAGGACAAGGCGACCAAGGAGACGTTCACCGAGGAGGAGTCCGAACGGGTGCTCTACGGCTTCCTCTCGAAGGCGCTCTTCGAGGCGGGCCTCTACTGCCGCGCGGACGACAGGGGCGACCCCGTCATCCAGCTCGCGCCCCCGCTCATCGCGGGCCAGGAGGTCTTCGACGAGGCCGAGCAGATCCTCCGTTCCGTCCTCACGGAGGCGTGGACCAAGCTGTAACGGTTCTTCTCAGGGCGTGCCTCCGCTCCGTACCGCACGGGCGGCTCAGTGACCGCTGTGCCCTCCCCTCGTTCACCCAACAGGGGGATGGGCACATCGGCGCACGAACAAGCGGAGGTACCCCCCATGGCCGCCCCACCTGACAACGAGGTGCTCTGGGCACGCGGACTGCACTACGGCTACGGCGACTCACCCGCCCTCCAAGGCGTCTCCCTCGGCGTCCGGGAGGGCGGGATCCTCGCCGTCACCGGAGCGCGCGGCAGCGGCAAGACCACGCTGCTGCGCTGTCTCTCCGGCCAGGCCGTACCCACCTCCGGCGAGGTCTGGTTCAACAGCGTGCCCGTGCACACCCTGGGCCACGCCTCGCGGGAACGGCTGCGGCTGGACCGTTTCGGCTGGATCGACAGCAGCCCCCGCCTCGTCCCCGAACTGACGGTCTGGGAGAACGCGGCGCTGCCCCTGCTGCTGCGCGGAACGGGGCACCGCGCGGCGCGTGCCGCCGCGCGCGAATGGCTCGACCGTCTCGACGTCGGCGGCTGCGCCCGCAAGCGGCCCGGCGCGCTCTCCCAGGCCCAGCGCCAGCGGGTGGCCGTCGCCAGGGCCCTGGTCCACTCCCCCTCGGTGCTCTTCGCGGACGAGCCGACCGCGCCGCTGCACCAGCCGGACAGGGCGCAGGTGCTGCGCACGCTGAGCGCGGCGGCACGCTCGCACGGCATCACCGTGGTCCTGGCCACCCACGACCTGAGGGTGACCGCGCAGGACCTCACCACGGACGAGGCCGGTGCGACGCTGGCCGACCGCGCCGTCACCCTCGCCGACGGCCGCAGGGTGACGACGCGGACCACGCGCGGCCAGGAAGCGGAGGGCCAGTCGGCGTGCTCGCTCTCCGTCTAGCCCGCGGCTCGCGCCCGTTCGCGCTGCTGCGCAGGATCCCTCTGCTCTGTGCCTCGGCGGGCGTCAGCGCGCTGCTGCTGGCCACGCTCGCCCACGCCCACAGCCATCCCGGCCGCACCACCGAGTCCGCCGTACGGCTGCTGTGGTGCCTGGTTCCGCTGGCCGTCACGGCGGCGCTGGCCGGGGTGCTGGCCCGTACGGAAGCGAGCGGCACGACCCGCGGCGCGCTGGACGCCGCGGGGCTGGGTGCCGCGCGGCTGCCGCTGCTGGCCGCCGCCTCCGCGGCGCTCACCTGCGCCCTGGGCAGCGTCCTGGTCCTCCTCACGGTCACCCTCCCGCACCGGGACCCGCGCGGCCCGGTGCTGCCCGGCACGGCCGTGCGGCTTCCGACGCCCGCGGAGCCGCTGCCCCTGCCCGCCGGTCTGACCCTGCTGTGCGTCGTGCCGCTGGCGGCGGCGCTGGCCGCGGCGTGGACGACCCGGCCCGGCCGGGAGCCGCGTCCGGCCGCGCGCTTCGAGGACGGCACGACGGACAGCGCGGAAGGCCGTGCGGAGGGGCGCGCCGAGGGGCATGCGCGGGGCCTCCCCGGCCCCCGTGCGGCGCTGCTGAGCGGGGGTCTGCTGGCGTCCTGCGGCGCCGCGCTCGCGGTCACCGTCTCGCGGCCGGGCGGCTGGGCCCTGGCGGCGCTCGGCCTGGTCGTCGCCGGACCCGGCCTGGTGCACGCCACGGGGCGGCTGCTGGCCGCCGGGCGGCCCGGGGCCGTACGGCTGCTCGCGGGGCGCGGGCTCCAGCGCGAAGCGCCGCGCGTGGGGCGCCCGTTGGGCGTGCTGTGCGCCGTCGCCTCGGCCGCGCTGGCCGCGGCGTGGGCGTACCGCCCGGCGGACGGCAGGCCCGCGCTCCCCGGTCTCCCCGGGCTGCCGGGCCCACCGGGGGCGCTGACGGCGCTGGGCGCCGCCCTGGTGCTGTGCTGCGTGGCGGCAGGCGCCCTCGCGTCCCTGGCCGGGGTACGGGCGTCCCGCGCGCACGGCACGGCCGTTCTGGCGGGGCTGGGCGCGCCGCGCGCCCTGCTGCGGAAGGTGGCGCTGGCCCGCTCGGGGACGCTGGCCGTCTCCCTCGCGCTCCTCGTATGGGTGATGGCGCGGCTGGCCCCGATGCCGTTCGGCTGATGCCCGGCGGTGAATCGGTTCGGTGGACGTCCGTCAACTCCCCCTTACCGTACGTGGCTGAACACGTACCCTGTGGCAGGAGACCGTGGATCGGGCCAGGAGGGCGGTAGACGTGCCATTCAGGTTCAGCGGGCGGCGGAGCGGTCAGCTCCCCGCGGAGGTCACCAGTTTCGTCGGGCGCGCGACGGAGCTGGAGGAGCTGCGGCGCATGCTCGACGCGGCCCGGCTCGTCACGCTCACCGGGCCGGGCGGGGTCGGCAAGACCCGCCTGGCGCTCCAGGCGGCCCGCTCGCGCCACGGCACGTATCCGGACGGGGTGCGGCTGGTCGAGCTGTCCGGCCTGAAGGACCCGGAGCTGCTGCCGCACACGGTCGCCGCGGCGCTGGACCTTCCCGAGCAGGCGTCGCGGCCCCAGATCGACGCGGTGGTGGAGTATCTCGCCGAGCGTGAGCTGCTGCTGATCCTCGACACCTGCGAGCATGTGCTGGACGCCTGCGCGCTCCTGGCCGACCTGCTGCTGCCCGAGGCGCCGGGGCTGACGGTGCTCGCGACGAGCAGGCAGCCCCTGGACGTCCCCGGCGAGCACGTGCTGTCCGTCCCGCCGCTGCCCTGCTCCGAGGCGGACGCGCCCGTCTCCGGCGCGGGACAGCGGCGGGAGCGGCGGGAGCAGCGGGAGCGGCGGCCCGGGGACGCGCTGACGCTGTTCGCCGAGCGCGCCGCGGCGGTCGTCCCGGGCTTCGCGCTGACCGAGTCCAACCGGGCGTCCGCGACGGCGCTCTGCCGCCGCCTGGACGGCATTCCGCTGGCGATCGAGCTGGCGGCCGTACGGCTGCGCGCGCTGCCGCTGGACGAGCTGGCGGAGCGGCTGGGCGACACGTTCGCGCTGCTGGCGGGCGGGCGGCTGACGACGCTGAGCCGCCATCAGACGCTGCGCACCACCATCGGCTGGAGCCACGAGCTGTGCACCCCGCCCGAACGGCTGCTGTGGGCGCGGCTCTCCGTCTTCTCCGGCGCCTTCGACCTGGCCGCCGTCGAGCAGATCTGCACCGACTCCGAGCTGCCCGCGGGCGAGGTCGTGCAGCATCTGATCAGCCTTGTCGACAAGTCGGTCGTCCTCCGTATCGAGCTGGACGGGCAGACCCGCTACAGGCTGCTGGACACCATCCGGGAGTACGGCGCGGAGTGGCTGGATTCCATCGACGAGACCGCCGCCTGCCGCGGCCGGCTGGTCGCGCACTGCCACCGCCGGCTGCGCCACTTCGAGGAACACTTCGCCACGGACGAGCAGTTGCCGCTCCACCTCGCCCTGACCGCGGACCGCGACAACCTGCGGGCCGCGTTGGAGTACGCGGTCGCCGGGGCGGAGGAGGGCAGGGGAACGGGCTTCCGGACGGACCGTCCGGCGGGAGCCGCGCCGCCCGGCCCGCTGGCGCTCACCGCCTCCATGTGGACGTACTGGGCGTGCGGCGGCCTGCTCACCGAGGCGCGCTACTGGATGGACAAGGCGCTCGCCCTCACCCCCCGCTCCCCCCAGACCTCCTCCGACCGGGCCAAGACCCTCACCTGGTACGGCCTGTTCAGCATCATGCAGGGCTCCTGGGAGGAGGCGTTCGCCCCGCTGCGCGAGGCGCACGAGCTGGCCCTGGAGCTGGACGACCCGCTGCTGACCGCGTGGGCCGTCGGCTTCGAGGGCGCAGCCCGCAACTACGGCGGGGAGCACGAGCTGGCCCTGACCATGACCGACGAGGCCGTCGCCTACCTGAGCCGGACCGGCGACCGGCTGACCCGCGTGATGGCCTGCTACGCCAAGGGCTTCGCCTACGCCCTCGCGGCCCGCCCCGACGAGGCCGTCGCCGCCTCCGAGGAGGGCCTGCGGCTGCTGGGCCCCGCCAGCAAGGAGCACTGGAACCAGGGGTATCTCTACCTGGTCAAGGCCTTCGGGCACATCCTGGGCGGCGAGCGCGACGCGTGCGCCGCCGCGGCCCGCCGCGCCCTCGCCCTCAAGGGCGAGCTGGGCGACGTCGTCGGTGTCGCCTACAGCCTCAGCCTCCTGGCGTGGGTCGCGCAGCAGCAGGGCCGCCACCGCCGCGCGGCCTGGCTGTACGGGGCGATGATGACGCAGTGGCAGGCCGCGGGGGACTCCACGTTCGGCGGCATCGTCACGCTCCAACTCCTGTGCGACTCGGTGGCCGAGGCCCTCCGCGACGGCCTCGGCGCCGACGCGTTCACCCGTACGGTCCGGCAGGGCGGCCGCCTCACCCTGGAGCAGGCGGTCCTCTTCGGCACGGACGACGCGGACAGCCTGATGGCCGTGCCCCGCCAGCCGGGCGACGACGTGCCGCGCCGCCAGGGCTCCAGGGCGGGCGCCGGCCGTACGGACGGCCAGGACGGCCAGGACGGCCAGGACAGCCGCACCGGCACGGCGGCCCTCACCCGGCGGGAGCGCGAGGTGGCCGGACTCGTCGCCGAGGGCCTGTCGAACAGGGAGATCGCCGAGCGGCTGGTCGTCTCCAAGCGCACGGCCGACGCGCACATCGAGCACATCCTGTCCAAGCTGGGCTTCTCCTCACGGGCGCAGATCGCCGCCCTCCTCGACGAGCAGCCCGCGCGCAGCGAGACGGGCACGTCCACCCGCCATACCTAGGACCTGTCCTGACGGGTCCGGGGATTTCCGTATACCTACGTCGGCCATGACCGATGCCGGGACACCGCGCGCGGGACGACGCTGGGCACTCGTCGGAACTCGTTGTGCGGAGGCGGCAGTGTTCATGGCAGGCATCTTCGACCGCGAGGACGGGGCACCACAGAGCGACAGCCCTGACCTCATCGGCCGGAGCTGGGAGTCCGCCGAACTGTCCCGGTTGCTGAAACGGTCGCGGCTGGTGACCGTTGTCGGCCTGGGCGGCGTCGGCAAGAGCGCGCTGGTGGCCGGGGCCGCCCACCGGACGGCCCGGAGCGGCGCCACGGTCGTGGCGGTCGACATGGCGGGGCTGAGCGGCACCGAGCAGATGTTCCAAGCCCTCGGCCGGACAGCGGGCGAGCAGGAGATGCTCCTGCTCATCGACAACTGCGAGCACCTCCTGGCCCCTTCGGCCAGCGGGCTGGGCCAGCTGCTGGCCGTCTCCTCGGGGGTGAGAGCCCTGGTGACGTCGCGGCGCAGGCTCGGCACCGAGGGCGAGACGGTGCTGCCGATGGGTCCGCTGCGGCTGGAGGACGCGGTGGAGCTGCTCGCGCTGCGCGCCGGGCAGCTCGGTGTGTCCCTGGGCTCCAGCGAGGAGGACAAGATCACGGCGGGCAGGATCTGCCTGCGGCTGGACTGCCTTCCGCTCGCGATCGGCCTCGCGGCGGGCCAGCTCACCTCGCACACCCCCCGCGAGCTGCTGGTGAGCCTCTCCGAGGGCGGCTCGTCGCTCGGCCTGTCCGGCAACGGCTCCGAGGTCCCGGGCAGGCACCGCACCCTGCGCCACTGCCACGGCTGGAGCCATGAGCTGTGCAGGGCGCAGGAGCGGCTGCTGTGGGCGCGGCTGAGCGCGTTCGGCGGCACGTTCACGCGCGTCGCCGCGGAGAAGGTCTGCGCGGACGAGCAGCTGTCCCCGGAGTCGATCCGGCTGGCTCTGGACGGGCTGACGTCGCAGGGGCTGCTGGCACGGGTGAACGGCCGCACGGAGCTGCTGCGGATGCCGCGCACCGTGCAGGACTACGGCTCGGAGTGGCTGGCCCGCCTCGGCGAGGAGACCCGGCTGCTGGAGCGCGTCCTGCTGTGGTCCCGCGGTCTGCTGTGACGTCGCGCCGTGTGACCACGCGGGTCCGGCACCCGGGGGTCGGCGCCCGGGTGCCGGACCCACGCGGTCACACGGACTGACGAACCGACGTACGAGCGTACGGACGTACGGACGCGAAGGTGCTGCGGCGACGGCACGTGAAGCGCGCCCGTACGTACGACGCGCGTACGTACGACGCCCGTACGTACGGGCGCGTCTCAGGCGGCCGTCAAGCGGCCGTCAGGCGGCCAGTGGCACCACGTCGCGCGCGTCGAAGACCGCGCCGACCTCGGCGCCCTCCTCCGGCGCCTCGCGCAGTGTGCAGGCGGCCTCCAGCCGTGGTCCGTTCCCGTCGGCGGGGCGGAGCAGCACCGTCACGGAGGAGCCGTTGCCGCCGCGGAAGCTGCGGGCCTCCACCGTGCACCGCAGGCCCTCCTCGGGGGCCGTGAGGCGCACGCCGGTGGGCCTGACGAGGACCCGGTCGGCACCCTCGGGGGCGTCAGGGGCGACGGGCAGCTTCCCCCAGGGCGTGTCGGCGAGTTCGCCGTGCACGGTGGCGGGCACCACGTTGTCGAAGCCGAGGAAGCGGGCGACGAACTCCGAGGCGGGCCGCTGCCACACCTCCAGGGGCGGCCCGGACTGCGCGACGCGGCCCTCGTTCATGACGACGACACGGTCGGCGAGCGCGAACGCCTCGCCCTGGTCGTGGGTGACGGCCAGGACGGTGGTGCCCAGGCGGTGGAAGAGGCCGCGCAGTTCGACGACGAGCCGTTCGCGCAGGCTGCGGTCGAGCTGCCCCAGCGGCTCGTCCAGCATGAGCAGCCGCGGCTGCGGGGCGAGCGCCCGTGCGAGCGCCACCCGCTGCTGCTCGCCCCCGGACAGCGCGCCGACGGCCCTGCGCTGCGCCCCGGGCAGGCCGACCAGGGAGAGCAGTTCGGCGACCCTGCCCTCGGCGTCCTTCTTGTCCGTACGGCGCATCCGCAGCCCGAAGGCGACGTTGCCGCCGACGTCCCGCTGGGGGAAGAGCTGGTGGTCCTGGAACATCAGGCCGACGCCCCGCTTGTGGGGCGGCACGCCGCTCTGGTCGTTCCCGGACAGGAGCACCCGTCCGGCGTCGGCGGGCTGGAGCCCGGCGACGACGCGCAGCAGGGTGGACTTCCCGCTGCCGCTCGGGCCCAGCACGCAGACGGTGTGGTGCTCCTCGACGTCCAGGCTGACCGCGTCCAGCGCCACGCGGGCGCCGAAGCGGACGGTGACGCCGTCCAGTCGCAGCATCTAGAACTCCCCTGGGCTGTCGGTGCGGACGCGTTCGAGCGCGAGCAGCGTGCCCGCGCACACGAGCATCAGGACGGTGCTCAGCGCCATCGCCTGCCCGTAGTTCATCTCCCCCGCGCGCCCCAGCAGCCGGGCGACGGCGACGGGCAGGGTCGGCGCGTCGGGGCGGGCGATGAAGACGGTGGCGCCGAACTCGCCCAGCGACACGGCGAACGCGAAGCCCGCCGCGACCAGCAGGGCCCTGCGCACCAGTGGCAGGTCCACCTCCCGCCAGGCCCGCAGCGGGGAGGCGCCCAGGACGGCGGCCGCCTCCCGCAGCCGTACGTCCACGGCGCGCAGCACGGGCAGCATGGTCCGTACGACGAACGGCACGCCCACGAGCGCCTGTGCGAGGGGGACGAGGATCCAGGAGTCGCGCAGGTCCAGCGGCGGCTCGTCCAGGGCGATGAGGAAGCCGAACCCGACGGTGACCGCGGAGGTCCCCAGCGGCAGCATCAGCAGCGCGTCGAACCCGCGCACGAGCTTGCCCGCCCGCCGGGTGAGGGCTGCGGCGGCCAGGCCGCCGATGACGAGCGCGATGAGCGTGGCGACGGCCGCGTACGCGAGGGAGTTGCCGATGGCGGCGGCGGGCGCGACGACGAACGTGGCGCTGTCCGACTCCTCGCCCAGGGCGCGGAAGAACGCCAGCCCGTAGCCGTCCGGCCCGTTGAACGCCCGTTCGACGAGGACGGCGAGGGGCACCAGTACGAGCAGCAGCGTCAGCCCCAGCACGGCCCACAGCGCGGCCCACTGGAACGGCCCCCGGGGACGGCGCGCGGTGGTCTGCGCCGGTACGAGGCTGAGTGCCGTCTCCCGCTTCCGCAGCGACCAGGCGTGCACGGCGAGCAGCGCGGCGACGGCGGCGAACTGGAGGAGCGTGAGGACGGCGGCCGTCGGCAGGTCGAGGAGGGTGGCGGTCTGCCGGTAGATCTCCACCTCCAGCGTGGCGTAGCGGGGGCCGCCGAGGACCTGGATGACGCCGAAGCTGGTGAAGGTGAACAGGAAGACGATCAGCGCGGCGGCGGCCAGCGACGGCGCCAGCGCGGGCAGCGTGACCCGCCGCCACGCGGCGAACCGCCCGGCCCCCAGCACCCGCGCCGCCTCCTCCTGGCGGGGGTCGAGCTGCGCCCACAGGCCGCCGACGGTGCGCAGCACGACGGCGTAGTTGAGGAACACGTGCGCGAGCAGGATCGCCCACACCCCGGTGTCCAGCCGCACCCCGAACCACTCGTCCAGGACGCCCCCGCGCCCGGCGAGCGCGAGGAACGCCGAGCCGACCACGACGGTCGGCAGGACGAACGGGACGGTCACCACGGCCCGCAGCAGCCCCTTGCCGGGGAAGTCGAGCCGCGCGAACACGTACGCGCCGGGCAGCGCCAGCGCCAGGGTGAGACCGGTGGAGGCCAGGGCCTGCCACAGCGTGAACCACAGCACGTGCAGCACGTCGGGGTCGGTGAGGACCTGCCCCACGCGCCCGGTGTGCCAGTGCCCTCCCTCGCGCAGCCCCCGCCCGACGATCGCGGCCACGGGCCATGCGAAGAACACCGCGAAGAACACGGCGGGCACGGCCATCAGTCCCAGCCGCGTCCAGGTGCCGCGGACGTCCCGCCGGGGCCGGGGCCGGGACGGAGCGGCTACTTCACGACGAGCGAGGTCCATGTCTTGATCCACTGCTCACGGTTCTTGGCGATCCGGTCCGGGGCCATGGTGGCCGGGTCGTCGATCTTCTCGCCGTACTCGGTGAACAGCTCCGGCAGCGCCGCGTCCTTCCGGACGGGGTTGACGAACATCTGGAGCGGCATGTCCTCCTGGAACTCCTTGCTGACCAGGAAGTCCAGCAGTGCCTTGCCGCCCTTGGTGTTCTTCGCGCCGTTCAGCAGCCCGGCGAACTCGGTCTGCCGGAAGCAGGTGTCCTTGGCGATGCCGGTCGGCGCCTGCTTCGGCTGCGGCTTCTTGCCGAGGACCTCGACGGGCGGGCTGGAGGCGTAGGAGACGACGAGGGGGCGGTCGCCCTTGCCCTTGCCGCCGCGGGAGCCGCTGAAGCGGTCGTTGTACGCCTGTTCCCAGCTGTCGACGACCTCGACACCGTTGGCGCGGAGCTTCTTCCAGTAGCCCTGCCAGTCCTTGTCGCCGTACTTGGCGGCGGTGGCGAGGAGGAAGCCGAGGCCCGGCGAGGAACTGGCGACGTTCTCGGTGACCAGGAGGTTCTTGTACTTGGGCTTGACCAGGTCGTCGAGGGTGCGCGGCGGCGCGAGCTTCTTGCGCTCGAACCAGGCGCGGTCGTAGTTGACGCAGATGTCGCCCGTGTCGACGGGGGTGACCCGGTGCTTGCCCGCGTCGAGCTGGTGCTCCTCGGGCACCTTGCCGAGTCCCTTGGCCTCGTACGGCGCGAAGACGCCCTTGTCGAGGGGGCGGGAGAGCAGGGTGTTGTCGACGCCGAACAGGACGTCGCCCTGCGGATGGTCCTTGTTGAGGACGGCCTGGCTGACGGCCGACCCGGCGTCGCCGCCGCGCAGGACCTTCACCTTGTAGCCGGTCTTCTCCGTGAAGTCCTTGAGGACCTTCTTGGAGGCGGCGAAGGAGTCGTGGGTGACGAGCGTGACGGTCTTGGAGTCGTCTCCGCTGCCCGAGCCGCCGCAGCCGGTGGCGACGAGGGCGAGAGCGAGGACGGCGGTGGTGGCGGCAGCGGCGCGCCGCGCGTGCTTCTTCATCGTGTGCATCGACTTCCTACCCGGCATGACCCGGGCGAGGTTCGAGGGTCTGCGGCGCCGCACGCGATGCTCTGTCCCGCGCACGGACGGCCGCACTCTCAGCGCTGTGAGCGCTCCCCTGTCGGCTGTGAGGTTGTCAGGCCACCATGACGTGACCCTGTTCGAACGATATCAGTCAGGCATCAGCCGGGATCAGCCAGGATCAGCGCTCGGTCGCCGCGAGCTGGCCGCACGCGCCGTCGATCTCCTGCCCCCGGGTGTCCCGCACGGTCACGGGCACACCGTGCGATTCCAGCGTCCGTACGAACTCCGCCTCGTCCTCCGGGCGGGACGCGGTCCACTTCGAACCGGGCGTCGGGTTGAGCGGGATCAGGTTCACATGGACCCGCTTGCCCTTCAACAGCCGGCCCAGCAGGTCGGCCCGCCACGCCTGGTCGTTGATGTCGCGGATCAGCGCGTACTCGATGGAGACGCGGCGGCCCGACTTGGCCGCGTACTCCCACGCGGCGTCCAGGACCTCGCTCACCTTCCACCGGGTGTTGACCGGTACGAGGGTGTCGCGCAGCTCGTCGTCGGGGGCGTGCAGGGAGACCGCGAGGCGGCACTTGAAGCCTTCGTCGGCGAAGCGCAGCATCGCCGGGACGAGACCCACCGTCGAGACGGTGATGCCCCGCTGGGAGATGCCCAGCCCGTCGGGCTCGGGGTCGGTCAGCCGCCGGATGGCGCCGACGACCCGCTTGTAGTTGGCGAGGGGCTCGCCCATGCCCATGAAGACGATGTTCGAGATCCGCGCGGAGCCGCCGGGGACCTCCCCGTCGCGCAGGGCGCGCATGCCGTCGACGATCTGGTGCACGATCTCGGCCGTCGACAGGTTCCTGTCGAGGCCCGCCTGCCCGGTGGCGCAGAACGGGCAGTTCATCCCGCAGCCCGCCTGCGAGCTGATGCACATCGTCGCCCGGTCCGGATACCGCATCAGCACGGACTCGACGAGCGTCCCGTCGTGCAGCTTCCACAGCGTCTTACGGGTCGTGTCGTTGTCGCACGTGATGTGCCGCACCACGGTCATCAGCTCGGGCAGCAGCTCCGCCGCGAGCTTCTCCCGGGCCGCCGCGGGGATGTCCGTCCACTGCTCCGGGGCGTGCGCCAGGCGCGCGAAATAGTGCTGCGAGAGCTGCTTGGCGCGGAAGGGCTTCTCGCCCGCCGCTGCGACGGCCTCGCGGCGCTCCTCGGGCGTGAGATCGGCAAGGTGCCGCGGCGGCTTCTTGACCCCGCGGGGGGCGACGAAAGTCAGTTCTCCGGGTGCAGGCATAACCTCACCAGTGTCGCAGACGATCGACGGCATTCGTTCCGCTCAGCCGTTCGACCGCCTGGGACTCGGCCCGGGACTCAGCCCGCGCCGACGAACACCACGAACAGCAGCCACACCACCGGCGCCGTCGGCAGCAGCGAGTCCAGGCGGTCCATGATGCCGCCGTGCCCCGGCAGCAGGGTGCCCATGTCCTTGATGCCCAGGTCCCGCTTCATCATCGATTCGCCCAGGTCACCCAGGGTCGCGGTGACCGCGACGGCGAGCCCCATCAGGAGCCCCTGCCACCAGCTCCCGTCGTCGATCATGAACTGGGTGCACAGCGCCCCCGCCGCCATGGCGAACGCCACAGCCCCGACCAGGCCCTCCCGGGTCTTCCCGGGGCTGATACGGGGGGCGAGCTTGTGCGTACCGAACCGCCAGCCCACCGCGTACGCGCCGGTGTCGCTGACGACCGTGAGGATCAGGAAGGTCAGCACGCGCCACGGCCCGTCGTCCGCCGCGAGCATCAGCGCGACGAACGTCGCCAGGAACGGCACGTAGAACGCGGCGAACACACCCGCCGTCACGTCCCGCAGATAGTCCGCGGGCGGCTCCGTCATCCGCCACACCAGGACCGCGAGCGCCGTGAGCGCCACGGCCACCCAGGCGCCCTCCGCGCCCCGCACATAGCCCGCGACGACCATGGCGGCGCCGCCGACCGCCAGGGGCACCAGGGGGGCCCGGATGCCCTTGCGCTCGTTCAGCCGCGACGTCAGCTCCCACAGGCCCACCACGACGGCGACGACGATCACGCCGACGAAGACCGGCTTGTAGAGGAAGAGCGAGGCCAGGATCACCACACCCAGGCCGAGGCCCACCCCTATGGCCGCACGCAGGTCACGGCCCGCCCTCTTCTTCCCCCTGTCCTCTTCGGGAGCGGGCGCGGGGGCGGTGGCGGGGGCGGGCTCCTGGGCGCCGCGGCCCTCCGGCTCGTCACGGAAGCGCTCGTCATGGAAGCGCGGGCGCTCCTCCGGACCGCCGGAGTCACCTGGGTCGGACACAATGGGCATAGGCCGAGTCTGCGACACATCGCCGCCTACGTCGTGCCCGGCAGGCGCCCCGGCGTCACGCGGAGGAGCCGCTCCGGACACGGCGGGCCCCTGGTCGGGAGGGCCCCAGTACCCCGCGCTCGGTGGCGGCGCTCCCCAGGTTGAGTCGTTCACAGATTGCAGCCTTCGGCCTTGGACCTCGGATCGTGGACGGCGGACGCTCGGGCTTCGGCGCCCGTCAGACTTCGAGCAGCTCGGATTCCTTGTGCTTGAGCAGCTCGTCCACCTGCGCGACGTACTTCGTGGTGGTGTCGTCCAGCTCCTTCTCGCCCCGCCGGCCCTCGTCCTCGCCGACCTCGCCGTCCTTGATGGCCTTGTCCAGGGTCTCCTTGGCCTTGCGGCGGACGCTGCGGATCGAGATCTTCGCGTCCTCGCCCTTGGTCTTGGCGACCTTGATGAACTCCCTGCGGCGCTCCTCGGTCAGCTCCGGGAAGACCACCCGGATGATGTGGCCGTCGTTGGACGGGTTCACCCCCAGGTCCGAGTCACGGATGGCCTGCTCGATGTTGCGCAGCGCGCTCTTGTCGAACGGGGTCACCACGGCCATCCGGGGCTCCGGCACCGAGAACGACGCCAGCTGGTTGATCGGCGTGAGCGCGCCGTAGTAGTCCGCCACGATCTTGTTGAACATCGCCGGGTGCGCACGGCCGGTGCGAATAGCGGCGAAGTCCTCCTTGGCGACGACGACCGCCTTCTCCATCTTTTCCTCGGCTTCGAGGAGGGTCTCTTCGATCACCACGTGCTCCTGGTTCGATGAATGAGCCTGACTGCTTCATCCGGGGCGATGACGCGGGGAACCGCGCCGCGGTACGGCTCCGGCCCCCGCAGTGCCCTGATTCCTGCACGGTGTCCGACCGGCAGGCTGTTGTCCATCCCCGTACCGGGTCAGTCCCGGGTCCCCTGGTTGCTGACCAAGGTGCCGATCTTCTCACCCTTGACCGCCCGCGCGATATTGCCTTCGGCCAGCAGCTCGAAGACGAGAATCGGCAGCTTGTTGTCGCGGCACAGGGTGATCGCGGTCATGTCCGCGACCTTGAGGTCGCGGGTGATGACCTCGTCGTACCCCAGCGCGTCGAACTTCACGGCCGACGCGTTGTGCGCGGGGTCGGAGTCGTAGACACCGTCGACGCCGTTCTTGCCCATCAGCATCACCTCGGCGTTGATCTCCAGCGCCCGCTGGGCCGCCGTGGTGTCGGTGGAGAAGTACGGCATGCCCATGCCCGCACCGAAGATCACCACGCGGCTCTTCTCCAGGTGCCGCACGGCGCGCAGCGGGATGTACGGCTCGGCGACCTGGCCCATGGTGATGGCGGTCTGCACGCGGGAGTCGATGCCTTCCTTCTCCAGGAAGTCCTGGAGCGCGAGGCAGTTCATCACCGTGCCGAGCATGCCCATGTAGTCGGAGCGCGCCCGGTCCATGCCGCGCTGCTGGAGCTCGGCGCCGCGGAAGAAGTTGCCGCCGCCGATGACCACGGCGACCTCGTACCCCTCCCGGACGACCGAGGCGATCTCCCGGGCCACTTTGTGCACGACGTCTGGGTCGACACCGAGCCCGCCTCCACCGGCGAACGCCTCGCCGGAAAGCTTCAGCAGAAAGCGCCGCCGACGGTCGCCGTCTTTGTCGGTGTCATTGCTCATGGAGATCTCCTCGTGCACATACGAAGGAGGCCATTGCCGTCGGATCCTCGCGGGTTCCCATCACGGCAATGGCCTCCTCGTCACAACTGCCCTGTGCCCGACCCTATCGGGCCCGTGCCGGTTCCGGTGTACGGAACCGGCCTGCGGGATACGTCAGGGGGCCGTCAGGCGCCGACGCGGAAGCGGGCGAAGCGCTTCAGCGTGACACCGGCCTCGTCCAGAACCTTCTGGACGGACTTCTTGTTGTCCTTGGCGAACGGCTGGTCGAGGAGGGTGTTCTCCTTGAAGAAGCCCTTCACCCGGCCCTCGACGATCTTCGGAAGGGCGGCCTCCGGCTTGCCCTCCTCCTTCGCCGTCTCCTCGGCGATGCGACGCTCGTTGGCGACGACATCGGCCGGAACCTCGTCCTCGGACAGGTACTTCGGCGCGAACGCGGCGATGTGCTGCGCGACGTCCTTCGCGATGCCCGCGTCGGCCTTGTCCAGCTCGACCAGCACGCCGACCTGCGGGGGCAGGTCCGGGCTGGTGCGGTGCAGGTACGAACCGACGAACGCGCCGGAGAACTGCGCGAAGCGGTCCAGCACGATCTTCTCGCCGAGGCTCGCGTTGGCCTCGTCGACGTACGCCTGGACGGTCTTGCCGGACTCGATCTCCGAGGCCAGCAGCGCGTCGATGTCGGCCGGGGAGGTCGCCTCGACGTGCGCGGCGATGGCCTCGGCGACGGCGACGAACTTCTCGCCCTTGGCGACGAAGTCGGTCTCGCACTTCAGCTCGACGAGCACACCGGCGGTGCTGTCGTCGGCGATACGGACGACGACCGCGCCGTTCTCGGCCGTACGGCTCTCGCGCTTGGCGACGCCCTTCTGGCCCTTGACGCGCAGGATCTCGACGGCCTTGTCGACGTTGCCCTCGGCCTCGTCCAGCGCCTTCTTGCAGTCCATCATGCCGGCGCCGGTGAGCTCCCGGAGCTTCTTGACGTCGGCGGCGGAGTAGTTCGCCATGGTCTGTGAATCTCTTCTCGAAAAGTCGATGAGGTGGGATCGGTCTGCGACAGACCGGGGCGCTTCACGGGTGTACGGCGGGGGCACCCGGCCCCCGCCGTATCACCGTGAAACCTCTGCCCGGAACGGGCTGACGGTCAGGCCTGCTCGGCGGGCTTCTCGTCGGCCTGCTCGGCGACGGCCTGCTCGGCGTCCGCGGCCTTCTCGGTCTCGGCGGAGGTCTGCACCTCGGCCTCGGCGGCGGCCTCGTCCTTGACCTCGGAGGCCTCGGCGGGACGCTCGGCGGTCTCGGCGGCGGCCTCGGCCTTCTCCGCCTTCTCGCCCTCCAGGAGCTCACGCTCCCACTCGGCCAGCGGCTCGCCGGCGGCCTTCTCGCCCTTGCCCTCGCCGGAGCCACCGGACGAACGGGCGATGAGGCCCTCCGCGACGGCGTCGGCGATCACGCGGGTGAGCAGGGTGACGGAGCGGATCGCGTCGTCGTTGCCCGGGATCTTGTAGTCGACCTCGTCCGGGTCGCAGTTGGTGTCGAGGATCGCGACGACCGGGATGTTGAGCTTGCGCGCCTCACCGACGGCGATGTGCTCCTTCTTGGTGTCCACGATCCAGACGGCGCTGGGCACCTTCTGCATCTCGCGGATACCGCCGAGGGTCTTCTCCAGCTTGGCCTTCTCGCGGGAGAGGACGAGCAGCTCCTTCTTGGTGAGGCCGGAGGCGGCCACGTCCTCGAAGTCGATCTGCTCCAGCTCCTTGAGGCGCTGCAGACGCTTGTAGACCGTCGAGAAGTTGGTCAGCATGCCGCCGAGCCAGCGCTGGTTCACGTAGGGCATGCCCACGCGGGTGGCCTGCTCGGCGATGGCCTCCTGGGCCTGCTTCTTGGTGCCGACGAACATGATCGAGCCGCCGTGCGCGACGGTCTCCTTGACGAACTCGTAGGCGCGGTCGATGTACGACAGCGACTGGAGCAGGTCGATGATGTAGATGCCATTGCGCTCGGTGAAGATGAAGCGCTTCATCTTCGGGTTCCAGCGACGGGTCTGGTGCCCGAAGTGGACGCCGCTCTCCAGCAGCTCCCGCATCGTGACGACGGCCATGGCCGTTCTCCTTGGTACTCGGTTGTCATCAGCGGCGGCCGGACCGGCCACCGCTTGCCTGACGCCCCTGACGCGCTGCCCGGGAGGGTGGCCAGAACCTTCTGACCGGCCGCTCCGAGGACCGAGATACGCGGCCACCGGGTGAGGGTGGCGGGGCGTGCGAAGTCAGCCCGGTCACCCGGGCCGCACCAAGAGTGTACGGGACCCGGACGGCGGACCGTGTCCCACGGGGTGACCACGGACGGCCCGGACCTGCCCCGCGGCGGACCCCACCCCCCTCCCACGAGTGACGCCGTTGTCCACAACCCATGAGTTACCCACAGAAATCCCCCATGATCCCCCTCCCCCGACAATCCCCACCACCGTATTCCCATGCACCGCCACACCCCCCACCCCAGGCCCCGCCTCCTGACGGCCCTCACGATCACCCTCGTCGCCCTCGCGCTGACAGTGATCACGGGCGCCTCAGCCCCAGGCGCGCGCCCCCAAGACGCTCCCGCACCCGGAACCCGGCTCCCCAACACACCGGGTGCGGGAGCTCCCCGGGACCGGGCGGGTGGAGAGGACGGAGGAGGCGGAGGGGGCGGGGAGGGGGGAGGGGGTGGGGGACGCGCGTGGCCTGTTGCCGGGGGCTCCGGTGCTCGCCGCCCCCTCGTCGTACGGGCCTGGGAGCCGCCGCCCGAGCCGTGGCAGGCCGGGCACCGGGGGGTCGATCTGGCGGCCCGGATCGGTCAGCGGGTGCGGGCGGCCGCGCCGGGGCGGGTGTCCTTCGCGGGGAAGGTCGCGGGCCGTGGGGTGGTCGCGGTCACGCTGCGGGGCACGGGAAGGCCGCCGCTGCGCCTCACGTACGAGCCGGTGCGCGCCTCTGTCCGCAAGGGCGAGCGGGTGGCCGCCGGGGAGGTCGTCGGCACGCTGACGGCCGCGCGGCCCGCCGGTGGCGCCGGGCACTGTCCGGGCCGCATGCGGTGCCTGCACTGGGGGCTGCTGCGGGGCACGCGCTATCTCGACCCGCTGTCGCTGCTCCCCGCGGCGCTGCTGGGCGGCGGGCCGTCACGGCTGCTGCCGGTGTTCGGGGTGCCGTTCCCGGAGGGTGACGACCGGGGCAGGGCCGGGGCGGTGCGGAGGGACGCCCCCGCGGGGGTGCCGACGGGCGGCGGTACGGCCGGGGGTGCGCTGCTTCTGGCGCTCACGGCTGCCTGGGCCCACCGGCGCCTGCTCCGGCGCAATCCCACGGGGCGGCGCCGTTCCCGACGGGCCCCGTGGACCACGTGGGCCACGGGGGTCCCTGGCGTTCCTGGGGTCAGCCCTGGACACCGCGGAGGGCCATGGCCGCGGCGGCGTCCGCGATCTCCTGGGGGTCCTCGGCGGCGCCGAGCTCGATCCGGCGGACCGCGGAGTCGACCACGCCCTGAAGCAGCATCGCCGCGAGCCTCGGCTGTTCATGGCCGAGGTCGGCGAGGGCTTCGACGACCATCGCGATCAGGCCGCCATGGGCGGCGCGGATCCGCTCACGGGCGCCGGCGTCCAGCTCGCCCGCGGAGATCGCGACGACGGCCCGGTGGCGCCGGTCGCCGACGAGGGCGAGCTGCTGTCGGACGTACGCCTCGACCTTGGCCTCCGGCGTCCCGGCCTCGGCCATGGCGGCCTCGACCTCGGCCGCCCAGACGGGGAAGTCGACGGCGCACAGTTCCTCGACGACGGCGGCGCGCGAGCGGAAGTACTCGTAGACGGAGGAGCGCGCGAGGCCCGTGCTCTGCGCGAGGGCGGGGAAGGTCAGGGCCTCCGTTCCGCCTTCGGACAGGAGTGACCTGGCGGCGTCCAGCAGGGCCGCGCGCTGCATGGTCCGGTGCTCGGCCACGGAGGCCGCTCGAATCCTGGGCACGCTTCTAGCTTACGGAGGTGAGGCCGTACGTCATACGGGCAGGCCCGATCGGCAGGACCGATTCAGCGATACGGCCGCCGCGTCAGCGCCCGACGTCGGCGAGCTTGGCCCGGAGCTGGAGGACGGACTTGGTGTGGATCTGGCTGACGCGGCTCTCGGTGACGCCCAGTACCTGGCCGATCTCGGCGAGGGTGAGGCCCTCGTAGTAGTAGAGGGTGACGACCGTCTTCTCCCTGTCCGGGAGGGTGTTGATGGCGCGGGCGAGGAGACGGCGCAGCTCACGGTCCTCGGCGACCTCGACGGGGTTGTCGGCGGCGGTGTCCTCGAGGGTGTCCATCAGGCTGAGCCTGTCGCCGCCTTCACCGCCCACGTGGAGCAGCTCTTCGAGGGCGACGACGTTGGCGAGGGACAACTGGCTGAAGACGCCGTGGAGTTCTTCGACGGGGATGTCCATCTCCGCGGCGACCTCGGCCTCGGAGGGGCTGCGGCGGAACTTGGCTTCCAGGGTGGCGTAGGCCCGCTCGACGGCGCGGGCCTTCTGGCGGACGGAGCGGGGGATCCAGTCCAGGGCGCGGAGTTCGTCGATCATGGCGCCGCGGATTCGGGTGATGGCGTAGGTCTCGAACTTGATGGAGCGCTCGGGGTCGAACTTCTCGATGGCGTCGATCAGCCCGAAGATCCCGGAGGAGACGAAGTCGGCCTGCTCCACGTTGGAGGGGAGGCCGACGCTGACGCGGCCCGCGACGTACTTGACCAGCGGCGAATAGTGCAGGATGAGTTGCTCGCGCAGCCTGCCGTCGCCCGTTCCCTTGTACGACCGCCAGAGCTCATCCAGCGTGCTGGGCGCGGTCCTGGGCGCAGCGTCATCGACGGCGGTCGGTGCTGCGGCGGTGGCCGTGCGGTCAGGCCCTGGGATGTGCTGAGGCATGCGTCGCCTTGAGCCGTTCTGCTGGATGGTGGTCTGTAGGTGTGCCTGTAGGAATGGGGGCCGTGCGTCTCATTGAGAGATGGTGTGAGCGTAACGTGACTGTGGCGTCGCATTGTGCGACGTAGTGATCGTTCCGCCACGCGGTGAGGTGTGCTCCTCCCGGGGCGCGGGTGCGGTGCGGGTGACCACGTGCACGGCGGCACCGGAGGGCGCCGAGCGGCGGGTGGGTGCACATGGTTCAGCCTTTCACTCGATAGCCCCAGGTCAAGGACCGCCTCATCACCCGATGGAGTGTCGGTCAGGTGAGCGGATCAACTGCCAGCCATCGCCTTCGCGTTCGACGAATCCGAGGGCCCGCAGCTCATGGAGCCGTGCGAGGGCGAGGGCGGGCGGGGTGCTCGCGGCGCGGGCCAACTGCTCGACGGTGACGGGGTGACGGGCGGGCAGTGCCTCCAGGACGCGGGCGGTGTCGCCGCTCAACAGGTCGCGTGCGACGGCCGGTCCGCGCCGCGCGGGGGCCAGGTCACCGATGGTCCCGACGAGTTCGATGATCTCGGCGGCGTCGGTGACCAGGGAGGCTTCTGCGCGCAGCAGTTCGTGCACGCCCGCGGAGAGGCCGGAGGTCACGGGGCCGGGGACGCCCATGGTGTGGCGCCCGAGGCGCTGGGCGTGACGCGCGGTCACGAGGGAACCGCTGCGCAGTGCCGCCTCGACGACCACGGTGCCCCGGGTGAGTGCGGCGATCACCCGGTTCCTGAGGACGAATCTGCTGCGGGTGGGGTGGTCCCCGGGCGGGAGCTCGGCGACCAGCAGGGCGCGCTCCGCGAGGCGTTCGATGAGTTCTCGGTGGCCGGGCGGGTAGGCGACGTCGACGCCGCAGGCGAGCACTCCGACGGTGGGTCCGTGCAGGGCCATGGCGCCTCGGTGCGCCGCGCCGTCGATGCCGTGGGCCGCGCCGGAGACCACAGTCCAGCCCCGTTCGGCGAGGTCGGCGCCGAGGTGTGCCGCCGTGTGCGCGCCGTAGTCGGTGCAGGCGCGGGCGCCGACGACGGCCACGGAGCGCAGGGACCAGTAGCGGAGGGAGGGGGTGCCGCGCACCCAGAGGCCGAAGGGTCTGGCGGTGCCCAGGTCGTCGAGCTGGCGGGGCCATTCCGGGTCGCCGGGGCAGAGGAAGCGGCCTCCTCTTTCCTGGGCGCGGGCGAGGTCCTCCTCGGGGTGGGCCGCCTCGGCCCTGAGCCGGAGGCCCGTCCATCGCTGTGCGCTGGCGCCGGGGAGCGCCGGGCCGTCGGAGTCGAGCGCGGCCAGGATCTCGTGGGGTCCGTACTTCTCCAGCCACTCGCCCATCCGCTGGTCGCCGGGGTCGGCGATTCTGGTGAGCGCGGCCCTGGCGAGGCGCTCCGTGTCCGGGCCGCACTCCCCCGGGGCCATGGGCGCCCGGAGCACTGCACGGGCCTCCGGGCCATGTGACCGGCGCGGCACCTCCACGTCCGCCGTCGCGCGCCTCGCCTCACCCGACCCCTCCCCGGGCTCCGGCCCCGGCCCCGGCAGTGGCAGTGGCAGTGGTGAGGGCTGGCGGCCGGCGCCCGGCTCGGCGGCCCCGCTCATGCGAAGTCTCCCTGGAGGGCGGCGCCGCGCCGGACTCCGGTGCGGAGCTCCAGTGCGAGGTTCACGTCCTCGTGGGTGGGGCGGTCGTGGCCCGCGAGGTCGGCGACGGTCCAGGCGACGCGGAGGACGCGGTCGAGGCCCCGGGCGGTGAGCCTGCCGCACTCCAGGTCCTCCTCGGCCTCGCCGAGGGCTCCGGGCAGGGCCGGGTAACGGGTACGGAGCTCGTGGCCGGGGACCTCGCTGTTGGCGGTCCAGGATGTGCCGAAGAAGCGCGCCGCGGCCCGCTCCCGTGCTTCGCGGACGCGGACGGCCACCTGGGCGCTCGTCTCGGACGGGGCCCCGTGGGCGAGCAGCTGATGGCGGGCCAGGGGTTCGACGCCGACGCGCAGATCCACCCGGTCCAGGAGCGGGCCGGAGAGCCGGGCGCGGTAGCGCCGGACGGTGGCGGGCCTGCATTCGCATTCGCCTCCCGGGCCCCCGTACAGCCCGCAGGGGCAGGGGTTGGCGGCGAGGACGAGGAGGAAGCGGGCGGGCATGCGCATCATTCCGGCGGCGCGGGCGACGACGATGCTGCCCGATTCGAGGGGCTGCCGCAGCGCGTCGAGGACTCTCGTCGCACATTCGGCGGCTTCATCGAGAAAAAGCACGCCATGGTGTGCGAGGGAGACGGCGCCGGGGCGGGGCAGCCCGCTGCCACCTCCGACGAGGGCCGCCATGGTGGCTGAGTGGTGCGGGGCACAGTAGGGCGGCCTGCTGACGAGGGGCTGGCCGGGCGGCAGGGCTCCGGCGACGGAGTGGACGGCGGTGACCTCCAGCGATTCCTGTGGGGTGAGGGCGGGGAGCAGCCCGGGGAGGCGCTCGGCGAGCATGGTCTTGCCCGCTCCGGGCGGGCCTTCGAAGAAGACGTGGTGCCGGCCGGCGGCGGCGATCTCCAGGGCGTGGCGGGCGCGGGTCTGTCCGGCGACGTCGGCGAGGTCGACCACGTGCTCGGTGCCCGGCATGCCGATGAGTCCGGGGGCGGTGTCGGGGAGGGCGGGGAGACCGGCGAGGAAGGGGGCCGGGGGCTCGCCGTCCTGCGGGGTCTCCTCCTCGGGGACGGGTTCGTCGGTGAGCAGGGCGATGAGCTGCCGGAGGCTGCGGACGCCGAGGACGGTGACGTCGGGGACGAGGGAGGCTTCGGGGGCTGCCTGCTCGGGGACGACGACGCGCTTGTATCCGGCGTCGGCCGCGGCGAGGACGGCGGGCAGGACGCCGCGCACGGGGCGGACGCTGCCGTCGAGGCCGAGCTCGCCGATCATGGTCAGTCCGGCGATCTCCCTCGGGTCGACGCGCTCGGCGGCGGCGAGGATGGCGCAGGCCACTGCGATGTCGAAGCCGCTGCCGCCCTTGGGGACGGAGGCGGGGCTGAGGCCGACGGTGAGCTTCTTCTGCGGCCAGGCGACGCCGGAGTTCACGATGGCGGCGCGGACTCTGTCGCGGCTCTCGGTCAGGCTCTTGTCGGGGAGGCCGACGAGGGTGAAGGCGGTGACGCCCGGTTCCAGATCGGCCTGGACCTCGACGAGGACGCCGTCGACCCCGACGAGTGCCACGGCGCAGGTGCGTGCGAATCCCATCAGCCCACTCCCCGTACGTGCTGGATCATGGGTGCCCCGCGCTCGGGGAGCAGGACACCGACGAGGTCGATGCGGACTCCTCCGGGTGGGAGGCGCCCGTACCGGGTGAGCCAGTGGTCGCTGAGCCAGCGGGCGGCGAGGCGGCGCAGGCGGGCGGTCTTGCTGGGCGGCAGGGCCGCCATGGGATGTTCGAACACTCCGTGGCGGGTCGCGCGGCGTGTCTTGACCTCGCAGACGACGAGCGCGTCGGCGTCGCGTGCGATGAGGTCGATCTCTCCTTCGGCGCATCGCCAGTTCCGCACGAGGACGGCCATGCCCTCTTCTCGCAGCCGGCGTGCGGCCAGGTCTTCTCCATAGCGGCCGATTGCCACTCGGGCGTTCATCCGCACCACCTCCGGCATCGAATGTGCCGGGCCGGGAGGCGGCGCGGGGATCGGCTTTTTTTCCGGGGATAACCCGGCTCCTGTGGATAACTCGCTCACCCTGGCGGGTGAACGTGCAGGAGCCGGGGAGCTTCAGGCATGAACCTGGGCGCCTCAGGCGTGAGCCCGGGCGTCCTGGGCGCTTCAGGCGCCCCAGACGTCATCCCTTGAAGCCCGTGTCCTCCGGAAGGTCGAGGTCGCTCTTGTTGAGCTCCTCGATGTTCACGTCCTTGAAGGTGAGCACGCGCACCTGTTTGACGAACCGGGCGGGCCTGTACATGTCCCACACCCACGCGTCCGCCATCGAGACCTCGAAGAAGACCTCGCCCTGGACCGAGTGCACCTGCATCTCGTAATCGTTGGTGAGGTAGAAGCGGCGATCGGTCTCGATCACGTACTTGAACAGCCCGACGACATCTCGGTACTCCCGGTAGAGCTTGAGCTCCATCTCGGTCTCGTACTTCTCGAGGTCCTCGGCACTCATGGCATGTTCCCCTTCAGCCGTGCGTCCCCCTATTGTGCGTCACCCTGCCCGGTCCCGGGCCGAAGATGACATGCGCCGCGCGATCGGTCCGTACGCGGCTCCGCCGAGGATGAGGACGGCGCCCGCGAGGATCGCGGTCTCGATGAGCCGGAGCGGCCCGGGTTCCGAGGTGCCGCCCGGCAGCGCGGCGAAGCCGGGCGGCTCGGGGAGCGTCCCGAAACCGTTGATGGGCCAGGCCACGGCGTCGACACGCGCCTTCACGGCGGAGCGGGGCACGGCGCCCTTGTCGCCGTCCTCCAGGTGGACGCGCGAGTCCAGCGACTCCAAGCGGTTGTCGCCGAGCAGGAAGAGCTTGTCGCGGGGGATGGCCGTCGGCTCGAAGGCCCGCTGCCCGCCCTTGCTCGTCGAACGCAGATACGGCTCGTCGACGGACTTCCCGTTCACCGTCAGCCTGCCGTCCTTGTCGCAGCAGGCGACCTTGTCCCCGCCGACGCCGACCACCCGCTTGACCATGGGCGACGCGCCCCACACCGCGTCCTGGAAGACGACGACGTCGCCGCGCCGGACCGTGTCGCCGTCCGTACGTTCTGCCAGGACGCGGTCTCCGGCCTTCACGGTGGGGTGCATGGAGTCGGTCGGCACCGTGTACGGCTGGTAGAGCACGGCTCCCCAGATGAAGCCGCCCAGGAAGAGCACACAGCCGAGGGCCACGGCCGCTCCGGACAGCACTCCGCCCAGCCGGCCGCGGCCCTCGCCGCTCCGTACCGCCTCGCTCATCGCCGCACTCCCGGGTCGTCCGTCACGCTCCCGGGGCCCCGCCGAAGCGGGGCCCCGAAGATCTGCGCGCACCCTACCCGCGGGTACCCGACGGCGTCAGCCCTTGTCAGCCGCCGAGACGTCCCTGGCCGTGTCCATGGCCGCGTCGCTGACCTTGTCCCTGCCGAGCTCCCTGGCCGCGTCCTTGCCGAGCAGCCGCCTGCGGCGCCACAGCACCAGCGGGACGGCACCGGCCAGGCCGAGCGCGGCGGGCGCGGCGGCGGCCGCCTGGGCCGAGATGCCCTTCTGGTCGAAGGTGTCCGGCACCGGCAGCATGCCCCAGCGGTTGATCGGCCAGGCCTTGACGATGGCGCGGCCCACGACCTGCTGCTCGGGGACGAAGCCGCCGCCGGGCTGGTTCTGGTGGTACCGCGAGTCGAGCGAGTCCTGACGGTGGTCGCCCATGACCCACAGCTTGCCGTCCGGCACCTTCAACGGCCCGAACGGCTTGTCGCCGCAGGGCGTGTTGCCCGGGTACAGGTACGAGGTCTCGTTCAGGGCCGTGCCGTTGACCTTGACCTTGCCGTTCTCCTTGCACTCGACGGTGTCGCCGCCGACCGCGATGACGCGCTTGATCAGGTCCTTCTCGTTCGCCGAGGGCATCAGGCCGATGAAGCTGAGGCCCTTCTGGACGATGTTCTCCTCGATCTGCGCCTCGGGCAGCCAGCCGCCCGGGTCGTGGAAGACGATGACCTCGCCGCGCTCCGGGGTCGATCCGAACCACGGCGTGAGCTTGTCGACGAGCACCCTGTCGCCCCGCTGCAGGGTGTTCTGCATCGAGTCGGACGGGATGGAGAACGCCTGCACCAGGAACGTCTTGATCAGCAGCGCCAGGATCAGCGCGATGCCGATCAGGATGGGCAGTTCCTTCCAGAAGGAACGCTGCTTCTTGTTCTTGCCCGCGCCGCTCCGTGAGGTCGCGGCGGCGGTTCCGTCCCCGTCAGTCCCGGCGGCCGCGCCACCGGCCGCTCTCTCCACGGCGGGCGGCTCCTTGTCGCCCGTCCCGCCCCGTACGCCGGGACGCTCGTCCTCCGGATCGCCGGAACCGGACCGTGCGCCAACCGCCAAGTCCCCCACATCCACTCCTTACACTGCGCTGCCGCCTGTCCGAGAGCCGGTACAGGCCCACCACTCCCATAACGAGCGGGAGTTCCGCAGAGAACGGGAGTTGTACCACTGGATTGTTACTGGCCCCGGACGCCGAGGCGGGTGCGCCGCGCGCATCCGGTACCGAAGCATATGTCTCGGGTTCTTCCAGCCGCCGCCAGTGCCCGAACGGCCATGCGATCACGACCGCCCGTCCGACGACGAGGTCCTCCGGAATCGTCCCCTTGTCCGGCTCCCGCAGGTGATACCGGGAGTCGGCCGAGTTCGACCTGTGGTCACCCATCACGAATACCCGTCCGACGGGGACCTGCACCTTGAACTTGAGCTGCGAAGGCTTGTTCCCCGGATGCAGGTACGGCTCGTTCAGAGGTTCGCCGTTCACCGTCACCCGGCCCTGCTTGTCGCAGCACCGCACCGTGTCGCCGCCGACCCCGACGACCCGCTTGATCAGGTCCTGCTCGTCGTCGGAGGGCAGCAGGCCTATGAAGGTCAGGAATTCCTTCCCCTGCTTGATGCCGATCGGGGGGTCTTCCTTCTTTTTCTTCTCCTTCTCCAGCCAGCCGCCCGGGTCCTTGAAGACGACGACGTCACCGCGCTCCGGCTTCGAGCCGAACCACGGCGTGAGCTTGTCGACCAGCACCCGGTCGCCGATCTTGATGGTCTGCTCCATCGAGCCGGACGGAATGACGAACGCCTGCACGAGGAACGTCTTGAGCACCAGCGCGATCAGGAGCGCGACCCCGATGAGGATCGGTATCTCCTTGGTCGCCGAGAGCCTGCGGCGGCGCTTGATCCGCTTGGCGGCCCGCCGCCGGTCGGCCCGCCCCTGCCCGGGGCCGCGCAGCGAACGCCGCCCGGTCCCGGTCCCGGCCCCGGTCTCGGCCGGGTCCTCGCCGTCTCCCTCGGCGGGATCGGCGTAGGCGTCCGCCCCGGCCTCCGGCTCCCTCTCCGGTACGGGCGCGTGTACGGGCGCGGGCGCGGGTTCCGGCACAGGCGCGGGCGCCGGTACGGGCGCGGGCCGCTGCGCGTACGGGCCCTGACCCGGACCCGGGCCCGGCTGGGCCGGGTACCCCTGCTGGCCGGGAGGCGCGGAGTAGTCGAAGGGCTCGCTGTAGTCGTAACCGCCGTTGTAGTCGTACGGGCGGCCGTTGCCGTCGTACGTCCCTGCCCCGTTGCCGTTGTACGGGGCCTGTCCGTTGCCGCCGTACGGGCCCTGACCGTTGCCGTTGTACGGCCCCGATCCGTTGCTGTCGTACGGCTCGCCGTAGCCGTATCCGCCTCCCCCGTGCTGCCCGTGCTGCCCGTGCTGCTCATACGTCCCGTACGACTCGTACGACTCATACGCCTCGTACGTCTGCTGCGGAGGCGGCGCGTCGTACGGGACGGGGCCGCCCTGGACCGGGGGGCGGGGGGCCGGGGCCGGGGGCTCGGCGTCGTACTCGCTCGGGACGCCGTACGCGTACCGGCGGGGCGGCCGGGGGCCGGGGCCGGGGCCGGGGGGCCCGGGCGGGCCCTGGTGGCCTCCGGGCGGCCGCTGACCGCGGCGGTCAGCCATGGCGCACCGAGCCCATGCGGCCGAACGGCCAGCCGATCCAGTCGGCGCGGCCGATGACGCGGTCGACGGGGACGGTGCCGCCGCCCGGCTCTCCCAGATGGTCGCGGGAGTCGCTCGACATGGAGCGGTGGTCGCCCATCACCCACAGCCGCCCGCTCGGGACCTCCGTCTCGAAGGGAACGGCAGAGGGTGTGTCTCCGGGGTGCAGATAGCTTTCGTCCACCGGCTCACCGTTCACCTCGATCCTCCCCCGCTTGTCGCAGCAGCTCACCCGGTCGCCCCCGACGCCGATCACGCGCTTCACATAGTCCGACTCGGCGGGCTCGACCAGGCCGGTCACGGCTCCGGCCTTGCGCAGGAGAGTGGTCACAGGGTTCCCCTCGGAGCCCTCTTCCCCCGCGAAATTTCCGGTGCCGTCAAAGACCACAACGTCTCCGCGCCCCGGATGGTTGCCGAACCGGTAGGCGAGCTTGTTCACCATGACCCGGTCACCGACGCGCAGGGTCGGCTCCATCGAAGAGCTCGGAATCAGAAAAGGCTGCACCACAAAGGCGCTGGTCAGCAAGAGGACGCCGACCAGCACAGCGGCGCCGACGCCGACACGAAAGGAGCGCGACCGGCTCTTCCTTCCCTCTTCGGGGTCGGGAGAGCGATCGCGCTCCGGTTCGTCGTGCTGTGCGTCCGTGTCCATCGAGCCGAAGCCTAACCGGCGCCGGAACGGACGCGGCGGGAGATCAGCTCTCGCGCTTCTCCTTGATCTTCGCGGCCTTGCCGCGCAGGTCACGCAGGTAGTACAGCTTGGCGCGGCGGACGTCACCGCGGGTCACGACCTCGATCTTCTCGACGATCGGGGTGTGCACCGGGAAGGTGCGCTCGACGCCGACACTGAAGCTGACCTTGCGGACCGTGAAGGTCTCACGGACACCGGCGCCCTGGCGGCGGATGCAGACGCCCTTGAACTGCTGCACACGAGAGCGGTTGCCCTCGATGACGCGCACGTGCACGTTGACGGTGTCGCCCGGGCGGAAGGCCGGGAGGTCGCTGCGCAGGGACGCGGCGTCGACGCTGTCGAGAAGGTGAGACATGTGTGTCCGCTTTCCTCGCTGATGCCACAGGTCATCAGCGGAATGATCGTGATGATGAGTAAGGAGCCGCCACTCCGTGCGGGCGTTGGTCCCCCTGTGGCAGGGTCGCGCGCCGGACGTGAGGCAGCGGCCTATTCTTCCACGGCCTCCCCGGACAGCCAAAATCGGCCGTCCGTTCCCTGCCGCCAGCCCAGTTCCTCCAGGGTGGCGCGGTCGTGCTTGTCGAACGCCTCGGGGCCGCAGCGCCCGATCAGATCGGGCCGGTGCGCGGTCGTACGGGCGAGGGCCTGGTCGCGGCGCCAGCGGGCGATCTTCCCGTGGTGGCCGCTCACCAGCACCTCGGGGATGTCCCGGCCGCGCCACTCGGGCGGCTTGGTGTAGACGGGGCCTTCCAGGAGGTCGGCCATGGCGCCGGGCGCGAAGGAGTCGTCGCGGTGCGACTCGGCGTTGCCGAGCACCCCGGGGAGCAGGCGCGCGACGGCCTCGACCATGACGAGGACGGGTGCTTCACCCCCGGCGAGCACGTAGTCGCCGATGGAGACCTCGCGGACGTCGAGGCGCTCGGCGTACTCGTCGATGACGCGGCGGTCGATGCCCTCGTAGCGCGCGGGCGTGAAGACGAGCCAGGGCTTGCCGGACAGCTCGACGGCGAGCTCCTGCGTGAAGGGGCGCCCGCTGGGCGTGGGCACGACGAGAACCGGCTGAACCGGCTGACCCGGGCCCTCGGCCCCGCCCTCGGCGGTCCCGGATTCCAGTACGGCGTCCAGGGCCTCGCCCCAGGGGTCGGGCTTCATGACCATGCCCGGGCCGCCGCCGTAGGGGGTGTCGTCGACCGTGTGGTGCCGGTCGTGGGTCCAGGCGCGCAGGTCGTGGACGCGGACGTCGAGGTCGCCGCGGGCGCGTGCCTTGCCCACGAGGGAGACGTTCAGGGGCTCCAGGTACTCGGGGAAGATCGTGACGATGTCGAGTCTCACCGCTGCCTCCGCTGCCTCACAGGCCGCTGTCTCACGGGCCGCCGCCTCACAGCGAGTCGTTCTCGTCGAGGAGACCGGGCGGCGGGTCGATGACGACGCGCTGGGCCTCCAGGTCGATCTCGGGGACGATCTCGGTGACGAACGGGATCAGCGCCTCGCTCCCGTCCTCGCGGCGGACCACGAGCAGGTCCTGGCCGGGTGGGTGGGCGACCTCCTCGATACGGCCGACGGGCGTGCCGTCACGGGTGACCACGTCGAGGTCGGCGAGCTGGTGGTCGTAGAACTCCTCGGGGTCCTCGGGCCGCTCCTCGGGGTCGATCTCGGCGATGAGGAGGGTGTTGCGCAGGGCCTCGGCCGCCGTGCGGTCGCGGACGCCCTCGAAGCGCAGCAGGAGGCGCCCGCTGTGGACCCGGCCGGTCTCGATGGTGAGCGGCCCGGCGGAGGAGGGGTCGGTGGCGAGGACGGCGCCGGGGCCGAGCCGCAGCTCGGGCTCGTCCGTCCTGACCTCGACGGTGACCTCGCCCTTGATTCCGTGAGCGCGGCCGATGCGCGCGACGACTAGCTGCACTGTTGCTACTCCGTGCTCGGTTCCGTGCTCGGTCTGAGCTGCTCATGAGGACTCGGTCCGAGCCGCCCATGAGGAGGGTGCACCGGGGCGTGCCCGTGGACGCGACGACGGGCCGGGGTCGGCGGAATCGCCGTCCCCGGCCCGTGCCGGTGCTGCGTGGTGCGCTTCGGCTTCAGCGGACCTGGTCCACGTCGACGAGGTCGACACGGACTCCACGGCCGCCGAGGGCACCCACGACGGTGCGGAGGGCGCGGGCCGTACGGCCGTTGCGCCCGATCACCTTGCCGAGGTCGTCGGGGTGGACCCGGACCTCGAGAACGCGTCCGCGGCGCAGATTGCGGGAAGCGATCTGCACCTCGTCGGGGTGGTCGACAATGCCCTTCACCAGGTGCTCGAGGGCCTCCTCGAGCATCCTCACGCCTCGGTCGACTCGGAGGACGCCGACGAGTCGGCCTTGTCGCCCTCGTCCGTCTTCTTGTCGGCCTTCTTCGCCTTCGGGGTGATGGCCTCACCCTTCGGCTCGTCGCCGGAGTCCTTGGCGGCGGCCTCGAAGAGGACCTTCTTGTCGGCCTTGGGCTCGGCGACCTTCATCGGCTCCGGGGCCGGGAGGCCCTTGAACTTCTGCCAGTCACCGGTGACCTTGAGGATGGCCGCGACCGGCTCGGTCGGCTGCGCGCCGACACCCAGCCAGTACTGCACGCGCTCCGAGTCGACCTCGATGCGCGAGGGGTTCTGCACCGGGTGGTACAGGCCGATCTCCTCGATGGCACGGCCGTCACGGCGCGTGCGGGAGTCGGCGACGATGATGCGGTAGTGAGGCGAACGGATCTTGCCCAGACGCTTCAGCTTGATCTTGACTGCCACGGGTGTGGTGTCTCCTGGTCTTGACGTGGGTGGGCACGACGCTGCTCCACGTGGGGTTGTGGTGCGCGGGTGTCCGATGGACGCGTCAGCCGGAGGAGAGAGGGGTCCTGTGCGGCTGTCGAGTTCAGCCGTCCATGATGCCACACGCGTGGGTGCCTGCCGAACCGCGCCCCCGCTCCCTCCAGGGCCGCGCCCGGAGGCACGGCCCTGGGGGGAGCGCACACGCGAGGACGCCGCCGGTGCGGGTCAGCCGACCGCCGCGACGGGTTCGGCGGCGGGCTTGCCCTTGGCCTCGACGGGGTTGACGGGATTGACGGGGTCGACCGGGTCGACGGGGATACGGAACGGCTTGCCGCAGGCGCCGCACATGATCGGCGCCTGCGCCAGGACGGAGGGGACGACGCGGACGTTGCGCCCGCAGTCGCAGACGGCCTTGACCCGGACGCCTCCGCCGGAGGAGCCGTGCCGTGCGGCGGGGCCGCGGAAGCTGCGGCCGGTGTCGGTCTCGGTGGCGGCGCTGTAGGCCTTCAGGGCGCGCTGGAGGCGCTCGATGGTGGGGCGGTAACGCCGTCTGGTGTCGGGGGTGAGGACCACCAGGGAGAAGCCGCTGCTGGGGTGCGGCTCCTCCGGGTGGTCCAGACCCAGCTCCTCGGCGATCGCCAGGAAGCGTCGGTTGTGATAGCGGCCGGCGCGCGAGGTGTCCCGGACACCGCGCGCCGCGGCGATTCCGTGGACCGCCTCGTGAAGCAGCCGCTCGAAAGAGAGACCAGCGCCACAGGCGGACGACGACTCTCCGATCAGTGATTCGGGCGCGGCCAGATCTGGCAGCTCGGGGTGGTGCCGTTGAATGTCGGCCCAGGCGGCTGCCAGTTCGGCGGCGAGAACTGGTGGTGTCGTGCTCACGTCGTTCCCAACGAGCAGGAGTGCCCCAGTGTTCCGATTCCAGGGCATCCCAAATAATTTGCACGTACCAGTCAGTTCACACTGATGGGTCTGGACGAGGGCGGGTGCGCAGATCTGAGGAGAACCCTCGCACCCGGCCCAAGCCGGGACGTATCACCAGATCGCCCCGCTGGCGTAGTCCTCGCCCCACGGCGCCCCCGGCGCCCCTGTCGCCCCCGTCTCCTCAGTAGGCGCGGGCGACCACGGCCAGGTTCCCCGGCGCGTCGTCCGTCTCCGGGACGGAGCCGTCCTCGGTGACCAGGCAGCGCACGGTCACCGACCGCTCGGCGAGCTTCTCCTCGCCCTCCGGGCCGAGCACGGACCACGGGATACGGGCCCAGCCTCCGGCGGTCGCCGCCTCGGCGGCCTCCTCGATCGTACGCACGTCGCTCGTGCGGCTCTCGCGCAGCTCCCTCGACTGCCGCAGCAGCAGCGCCTGTTCCTCCTCCAGCAGGCCCGGGAGCAGGCCGGGGAGCGCGTCGGCGCGGACCGGCTCCTTGCCGCCCCGCGCGCGCCGGACGAGCACCGCGGTACCGCCGTGCTCCGGCTCGCGCTCCAGGTCACGGGGCCCGATCTCGATACGTACGGGGACGCCCTTGAGTTCCCGGTCGACGGCGCGGCGGCCGAAGGGGGTGTCGGTCCTGTCGTCGGCCTGGGCGCGGATCCCGGCGGCGCGCAGCGCGTCGGTGACCTCGCGGACCTTGGCGAGCACGGCCTCGTCGCCCTTGACGGCGAGCACGACGGCCTGGACGGGGGCGAGGCGGGGCGGCAGCCGGAGCCCGTCGTCGTCGCCGTGGGCCATGACCATGGCGCCGACCATGCGGGTGGTGCTGCCCCAGGAGGTCTGCCAGACGTACTCGCGGCCGCCCTCGCGGGAGAGGTAGCGGGTGCCGAAGGCGCGGGCGAAGTTCTGGCCGAGCTCGTGGCTGGTGCCCATCTGGAGGGCCTTGCCGTCGCCCATCATCGCTTCGAGGGTGAGGGTGTTGAGCGCTCCGGCGAACCGTTCGCGGGCGGTCTTGCGGCCGGGGACGACGTCGATGCCGAGGACGTTCACCATGAAGTCCTGGTAGACGTCGCGGTGGATGCGCGCCGCGTAGTCGCGCGCCTCCTCGTAGGTCGCGTGCGCCGTGTGGCCCTCCTGCCACAGGAACTCGGAGGTGCGCAGGAAGAGGCGGGGGCGCATCTCCCAGCGGACGACGTTGGCCCACTGGTTGATCAGCAGGGGGAGGTCCCGGTAGCTCTGGATCCAGCGGGAGAAGTGGTCGTTGATGATCGTCTCGGAGGTGGGGCGGATGACCGCGGGCTCCTCCAGCTCCTTGCCGCCGCCGTGGGTGACGACGGCCAGTTCGGGCGAGAAGCCCTCGACGTGCTCCGCTTCCTTCGTCATGTACGACTGCGGGATGAGGAGGGGGAAGTACGCGTTCTGTGCCCCCGCGTCCTTGATGCGGGCGTCCATGCCCTGCTGCATCCGTTCCCAGATGGCGTAGCCGTACGGTCGGATCACCATCGTGCCGCGCACCGGGCCGTTCTCGGCCAGCTCCGCCTTGCCGACCAGCTCTTGATACCAGCGCGGGAAGTCCTCGGAACGGGGCGTGAGGACGGGTGATTTCGCCATGCCGGGCATGGTACGGCCGCATGCGCTGCCCCGGAGCGCCGGTGGGCGCACATGGTGGCAGGGGCGCACAAGAGGAGCGCGGAAGACATCCGGGCGCACCCCCTGGACGCACGGACAGATGCGCTGTTCCCTGGGCATACGGGGGCGGGCACCACCACTCAGGGGATCCCTCCGGAGGATCCCTGCGGAACCCAGACGGCCGCGACAGAGTTCCAGCGGATTGGGGCGTTGCGATGACACCCGCGCTCGTGCACCACCGGCACCGGACCGCGTCTCCGACGGCGGAGCAGACCGCCCGGGCGCGGGACTGGGCGGAGATCCAGGAACGGATGCTGGTCCCGCTCTACGAGGCGGTGTACGAACGGCTGGAGATCGGCCCCGGCACGCGGGTCCTCGGCCTGGGCTGCGGTGCGGGGCTCGCGCTGCTGCTGGCGGCGGAGCGGGGCGCGGTCGTGCACGGGGTGGAGACCGATTCGGCGCGGCTGGAGCTGGCCCGGGAGCGGCTGCTGCCGGAGCCGGAGCGGGGCGCGCGTCCGTGGGAGGCGCGGCTGACCGGGGACGACCCGGAAGAGCGGATTCCGCCGGAGGGCGAGGGGCCCACGCTGGTGACGGCTTTCGACGCGCTGCCGGGCGCGGAGGCGCTGGCCCGTACGGTGGCCGGGCTGGAGCGCGGCACGCCCGTGGTGCTGGCGGGCTGGGGTCCCTCGGAGCGGTGTGCGACGGCGCCCGCGCTGCGGGTGGCGACGCGGCTGGCGGAGCCGGCGGCCGAGCCCGCCTCGGGGTGTGCGCACTGGTGCGGGCGGGACGATCTGGAGGACCTGGCGCGCCGTGCGGGGCTGCGGCTGGACGGTTCGGGCCGGGTCGCGTGCCCGTTCGGGTACGCGGGCATGGAGAGCGCCGTGCGGGGTCTGCTGTCGACGGGTCTCTACGATCCGGCGGTACGGGCGACCGACGAGGAGCAGGTCCTCAAGGAGCTGGTGGAGGCGCTGCATCCGTATCTGCGGGACGACGGGACGCTGTGGATGCCGAACCTGTTCCGGTATGTGATCGCCCGCGCGTGACGCGGCGGGACCCGTCGGCCGCGGGGTCAGACGCCGGTCCACTCCTCCGCGGTCAGCGCGTAGCGCTCGTGGTCGCGCCAGGCGTTGTTGAGGAAGAGCAGGCGGGGTGAGAAGCCCTCGTGGCGGAAGCCGAGGCGGCGGGCCATGGCGAGGGAACGCGCGTTGTCGGGCTGGATGTTGATCTCCAGGCGGTGGAGTCCGAGCCCCTCGGGTCCCTCGGTGAAGCAGCGGTCGACGACGAGTCTCAGTCCCTCGGTCATCCGGCCGGTTCCGGCGTAGGGAAGGTAGCTGTCGTAGCCGAGCGAGGCGTTGCGGAACCGTGCGCGCACGATGTTGGCGACGTTGACGCGTCCGACCAGGCCGCCGTCCTCGCGGTCGAGGACCATGAAGGTGCGCAGCGCGGGGCCCTGGCGGCGCAGCAGGTCGGGGAGGCCGTCGGGCTCCACCGGGTTCCAGGGGCTGAGGTGGTCGGTGGAGCGGACGACGGCGTCGCTGTACATGCGTTCGTCGTCGGGCCTGGGCGGGCGGATGTGGACTCGCGTCGTCGGCACAGTGGACATGGAGGCCATCATCCGCCCTTGGCCCGGAGGGCTCACTTCGGGGGCAGGATGTCCTTGAACTCCTGGGGGAGTTCGAAGTCGCTCGCGTCCTGTCCGGCGCCGGGGAGGCCGAAGGCGCCGCCCTGGCCGCCCTGACCGCCCGCTGCCTTCCGCTCGGCGGCCTCCTGCTCCTCCTGCTTGCGCTTCATCGGGTTGCCCGACTGGCGCTTGCCCTTGGCCTTCTTCTGCTGCTTGCCCTTCTTCCGGCCCGCGCCGCCGGGCATTCCCGGCATGCCCGGCATCCCGGGCATGCCGCCGCCCTGGGCCATCTTGGACATCATCTTGCGGGCCTCGAAGAAGCGCTCCACGAGGTTCTTGACGGCGCTGACGTCCACGCCGGAGCCGCGGGCGATACGGGCGCGCCGCGAGCCGTTGATGAGCGTGGGCTCGGCGCGCTCGCCGGGCGTCATGGACTTGATGATCGCGGCGGTGCGGTCGACCTCGCGCTCGTCGAGGTTGTTGATCTGCTCCTTCATCTGGCCCATGCCCGGCATCATGCCGAGCAGCTTGGAGATGGAGCCCATCTTGCGGACCTGCTCCATCTGGGCCAGGAAGTCGTCGAGCGTGAACTCCTTGGGCCCCTTCGCCAGCTTGGCGGCCATCTTCTCGGCCTCGGCCTGGCTGAAGGTCTGCTCGGCCTTCTCGATCAGCGTGAGCATGTCGCCCATGCCGAGGATGCGGGACGCCATGCGGTCCGGGTGGAACGCGTCGAAGTCGTCCAGCTTCTCGCCGTTGGAGGCGAACATGATCTGCTTGCCGGTGACCTGGGCGACCGAGAGGGCCGCGCCGCCGCGCGCGTCACCGTCGAGCTTGGAGAGCACGACGCCGTCGAAGCCGACGCCGTCGCGGAACGCCTCCGCCGTGGTGACCGCGTCCTGACCGATCATGGCGTCGACGACGAAGAGGATCTCGTCAGGGCTGACCGCGTCGCGGATGTCCGCGGCCTGCTGCATCAGCTCCTGGTCGATGCCCAGGCGTCCGGCGGTGTCGACGACGACCACGTCGTGCTGCTTCTCGCGCGCGTACGTGATCGAGTCCTTGGCGACCTTGACCGGGTCGCCCACCCCGTTGCCCGGTTCGGGCGCGAAGACGGCGACGCCCGCGCGCTCGGCGACCACCGAGAGCTGGTTGACCGCGTTCGGGCGCTGGAGGTCGGCGGCGACCAGCATCGGGGTGTGGCCCTGCTGCTGGAGCCAGCGGCCGAGCTTGCCCGCGAGGGTCGTCTTGCCGGCGCCCTGGAGGCCGGCGAGCATGATGACGGTGGGCGGGGTCTTGGCGAACCGCAGACGGCGGGTCTCGCCGCCGAGGATGCTGATGAGCTCCTCGTTGACGATCTTGATGACCTGCTGCGCCGGGTTCAGCGCCTGGGAGACCTCGGCACCGAGCGCGCGCTCCTTGACCTGCTTGATGAAGGCCCGGACGACGGGCAGGGCGACGTCCGCTTCGAGGAGGGCGATACGGATCTCGCGCGCCGTAGCGTCGATGTCCGCCTCCGAAAGGCGCCCCTTGCCCCGGAGGTTCTTGAAAGTGCTCGCCAAGCGGTCGGAGAGAGTATCGAACACGGCGGTCGCGGGTCCTTAGCGTTGTCGGTCAGGTCGGCATCGACCCCCCAGGGTATCCGCCCTTCGGGGGTACGGTCAGTGCCGGGCTTCTCCGCCGTCGCCGCGGGATCCGCGTCGGGGAGTCACCCCAGCTCCGCCTCCAGCGAGCGTGCCAGACCCGCCGCCTCCTCCGCTGCCAGGGGCGCCCCCTCGGGCCCTGTCACGTAGAACACGTCGACGGCGCTCGCGCCCAGGGTGCTCACCCGCGCGCTGCGCACCCGGACGCCCGCGCCCTCCAGCGCCCGGCCGATGCGGTGCAGCAGCCCCGGGGCGTCCTGGGCGCGGACCTCGATCACCGTGGCGAGCTCCGAGGTGTCCGGCGCGACGGTGACGCGGGGCGGCGGGGGCGGCGTGCCCCGGCGGCGCGGCCCCCGGTGGGCGGCCTCGCGCTCGGCGAGGCGCGCGGCGATCGCGAGGGAGCCGTCGAGCGCCCGTACGAGGTCGGCGCGGAGCCGCGCGGCCTGCGGCAGCGAGCCGTACGCGGCGGCGACCCGCCAGGTGAGCAGCAGCACGGAGCCGCCCGCGGCGTCCGTCACCCCCGGGGACAGCTCCAGCAGCCGCAGGTCCGCCGAGCGAACGGTCAGCCGGTGCAGGGCGAGGACGCCCGCGACGGCGGGGAGCACGCCGGGCTGGTCGGGCAGCGCGATCTGGAGTTCGACACCGACGGGTTCGGCCTCGCCGTCCGGCGCGTGCGCCGCGGCCCCGCGCGCCGCGGCTCCGTCGGCGTGGGCGCGCAGCGCCAGCACGGGTCCTGCCGTGCGCCATGCCTCGATGCCGAGCCGTTCGGCCTCGGCGGTCGGCGCGTACGGGGCGGCCGGGGCCGCGGGCGCGCCGGAGAGGACAGCCCCGGTCCGCGCGACCAGGTCGGCGACGAGCCCGGCGCGCCAGGAGGACCAGGCGGCGGGTCCTGTGGCGCGCGCGTCGGCCTCCGTCAGGGCGTGCAGCAGTTCGAGCGTCTCCGGGCTGCCGACGGCGCGGGCGACCGACCGGAGGGTCGCGGGGTCGTCCAGGTCGCGCCGGGTAGCCGTCTCGATGAGGAGCAGATGGTGGCGTACGAGCGTGGCCAGCGTCTCCGCGTCGGCGGCGCCGAACCCCATCCGGGCCGCGGCGTCCCGCGCGATCGTCGCGCCGGTGACCGCGTGGTCGCCGGGCCAGCCCTTCCCCATGTCGTGCAGCAGCGCGGCGACCAGGAGCAGGTCGGGGCGGTGCACCCGGCGCGCGAGGGCCGAGGCGCGCACGGCCGTCTCGACGAGGTGGCGGTCGACGGTGAACAGGTGCACGGGGTTGCGCTGCGGGCGGCACCGTACGCGTTCCCAGTCGGGCAGCATCCGGGCGACCAGTCCGGCCGCCTCCAGCGCCTCCCACACGGGCACGGTCGCCTCGCCCGCGCCGAGGAGGGTGACGAACTCCTCGCGCGCCTCCTGGGGCCACGGCACCGGCAGGGCGGGCACGGAGCGCGCCATCTTGCGCGCGGCGGGCAGCGCCAGCGGGAGTCCGGCCTGCGCCGCCGCCGCTGCCGCACGCAGCGGTAGCACGGGGTCGCGCTCGGGGCGCGCGCCACGGGCGAGCGCCGCCTCGCCCTCGTGTTCCACCACCCCCTCGGCCAGCGGCGTCCGCTCCCCCGCGCCGGACGCCGACGCCGGTCCGGCCCCCGGGCGCGGGCCCGGGCCCGCGCCCGAAGCCAGCAGTCCGCGCAGCCGCGTACGCCCCCCGCGGGCGCGCAGCACGCGTCCGACCTCGCGCCAGGTGACCTCGCTCGCGTACGAGAGGGCGCGTGCCGCCTCGTAGACGTGGCGCAGCAAGGTGTCGGCGTCCAGCAGGCCGAGCGCGGACGCGACCTGGTCCTGGTCCTGGAGCGCGAGCCTGTCGGTGGCCCGCCCCGTGGCCAGATGCAGCGCGTCGCGGACGTCGAGCAGGGTGCGGCGGGCCTCCTCCAGCCCCTCGCGGGGCGCGTCCGCGAGCCAGGAGGCGGCGACGGCGCGCAGCGCGGTCACCTCGCGCAACCCGCCGCGCGCCTCCTTCAGGTCCGGCTCCAGCAGGAACCGCAGCTCGCCGTGGCGCCGCGCCCGTTCCTCGCCCATCTCGCGCAGTTCGGGCAGCCGCCGGGGCGCCTGCGCGCGCCAGCGCGCGTACGCCGCCGTCCGCAGCCCGTCCGTGAGCGCGGGGTCGCCCGCGAGGTGCCGCGCGTCCAGCAGTCCGAGCTGCACCTTGAGGTCGTCCTCGGCGGCCTTCCGCGCCTCGGCGGGCGTCCGTACCGAGTGGTCGAGGGCGAGCCCGAGGTCCCAGACGGGGTACCAGACGCGGTCGGCCAGCGCCGCGATCCCGCCCCCGGCCGTACGCCCGTCGTGCAGCAGCAGAAGGTCCAGGTCGCTGCGCGGCGACAGCTCCCCGCGCCCGTACCCGCCGACGGCGACGAGCGCGACACCGTCCGGGATCCCGTCCCCGAGGAGCCCCGCCAGCCACGTGTCCGTCAGCCCGGACAGCGCGGCCCGCCGCGACGGCCCGTCCAGCGCGCCCTCCTGGAGGAGCCGCAGCCGCGCGGCGGCGTAACTCTCCTCTGCCGCCCCGGTCTTCTCGGTGGTCATGAAAGCGCCCTTCTGCTGTCGTGCCCCGAAGGGGCGCGGGGAACCGCGCGCCCGGCCACGGCGCTCCCGCAGCCGCGCACGTCCCTCCGCGGCACCCCCGTAGGCACCGCGGAGGAGGGAGCTACAGCGCGTCCGGCCCCCGCTCACCGGTCCGTACGCGGATCGCCGTCTCGACCGGCACCATCCAGACCTTGCCGTCGCCGATCTTGCCGGTGCGGGCCGCCTTGACGACGATCTCCGCCAGCTGCTCCGCGTCCTCGTCCTCGGCGAGGACCTCGATACGGATCTTCGGCACGAGGTCGACCTTGTACTCGGCGCCCCGGTAGACCTCGGTGTGGCCGCTCTGCCGCCCGTAGCCGCTGGCCTCGGTGACGGTGAGGCCCTGGACGCCGAAGGCGCGCAGCGCCTCCTTCACCTCGTCGAGCCGGTGCGGTTTGATCACCGCGGTGATGAGCTTCATGCGTCCACCTTCCTGGAGAGCGGGGCCTGGGCCGCGGGCACGCCGTCACCGGAGTGCGAGCGCGAGGCGGAGACGCCGCCGACGGCGCTGAAGTCGTAGGCGGTCTCCGCGTGGTACGCCTGGTCGAGTCCGGCCGTCTCGTCGTCCTCGTCGGCGCGGAAGCCGATCGTGGCCTGGACGAACCTCGCCAGCAGCCAGGAGACGACGAACGAGAACGCCATCACGGAGAAGGCTCCGACGGCCTGCTTGCCGAACTGGGTGAAGCCGCCCACGCCGTCGATCGCGAGGAAGCCGACGAGCAGCGTGCCGATGACCCCGCCGACGAGGTGGACGCCGACGACGTCGAGCGAGTCGTCGTACCCCAGCTTGTACTTGAGGCTGACCGCCCAGGAGCAGACGGCCCCGGCGACGACGCCGATGAGGAGCGCGCCCATCGCGTTGACGGCGGCGCCGGAGGGCGTGATGGCGACGAGGCCCGCCACGGCGCCGGAGGCGGCGCCGAGGGTGGTGAAGGCGCCGTGCCGGATCCGCTCGTAGACGAGCCAGCCGAGGACGGCGGCGCCGGTGGCGACCTGGGTGTTGACGGCCATGGTGGCGGCGGTGCCGTCGGCGGCGAGGGCCGAGCCCGCGTTGAAGCCGAACCAGCCGAACCACAGCAGCGCGGCCCCGAGGACGACGAGCGGCAGGCTGTGCGGGCGCATCGGGTCCTTCTTGAAGCCCGCGCGCTTGCCGACGACGAGGACGGCCGCGAGCGCGCCGATGCCCGCGTTGATGTGGACGGCGGTGCCGCCCGCGAAGTCGATGACCTCCAGCTCGTAGAGCCAGCCGCCCTCGGCCCACACCCAGTGGGCGACCGGGAAGTACACGATCGTGACCCACAGCGCGATGAAGAGCGTCCAGGCGCTGAACTTCACGCGGTCGGCGAGCGCCCCGCTCATCAGCGCGGGCGTGAGGATCGCGAACATCATCTGGAAGAGGACGAAGGCGAAGACGGGGATGCCGTCCTTGCCGGTCAGGGTGTCGACCGAGATGCCCTTGAGGCCGACGAAGTCGAGGTTCCCGATGACGCCGCCGGTGTCGGGTCCGAAGGCCAGCGAGTAGCCGTAGAGGACCCACAGGACGGTGACGACGCCGAGCGAGACGAACGACATCATCAGCATGTTGAGCGCGCTCTTGACCCGGACCATGCCGCCGTAGAAGAAGGCGAGGCCGGGCGTCATCAGCATCACCAGGGATGCGCTGATCAAGACGAATGCGGTGTCCGCGCCGTTCAATGGACGACTCCTCGGGTCACGACCCGTACAGCCGCTCTCCGTGATCTTCGCGGCGCGGCCCGGGTCCGGCGGGCGGTATGCGCGACAGGTTTCCGAAGGCCGGTTTCCGCCGATGCCGTGCGGTGTTTCGCGTCCGTGACGATGGCCGGGGACGTGTTACGCCGGGATGAACCACGGCCCCACGCCGCGCGCCGGGGAGTACGCTCCGCCGCCTCCCGCAGGGGGGCGGGCGCGCAAAGACCGGCCGCGGCAGATGCCCCGGTTGACCTGGCGTGGGGGGCCGAGTCGGGATCCGAGGGGCCGCTGCCGCGACCGGTTGTCCGCGCGCGGGGTGCGGGGCTAGCCCGCGACCGCCGCCTCGCTCTCCGGCAGCTCCACGCGGAGCCGCTCTCTGAGCTGCACGACGTCGGCGACCTCGCCGAAGTCCTGGACGGCGAAGGCGGCGGTGCGCCGCAGCCGGTTGTTGACCCGCTCCGAGCGCAGCCGCTTCGCGACGTCCATGGCCTCGCCCGCGCGCACCGCGCAGTGCTCGGGCTCGCGCTGGAGGAGGTGGACGCTGGCCATGCCGATCAGGTTCAGCGCGTACGACCTCTGGTGGCCGCCGTCCTCGCTCTCGGTGGACTCGCGCCGGAACAGCTCGACGGCGCGCTCCATGACGGGGCGGGCCAGCGAGGCGTAGGTGGGGCTGCGGCCCGAGGAGTAGGCCAGATCGCGGTACGAGTGCGCGTTCTCCGCGCAGAGCTCGGCCTCGGAGAAGAAGCGGATCCAGTCGGGGTCGCCGTCGGAGCGGTCGATCTCCTCGAAGGTCTCCTCGGCCATGCGGACGGCGCGCTTGCACTTCCCTGGCTGCCCCATGTTCGCGTACGCCCTGGCCTCCATCGCGTACAGCATCGCCTGGGTGCGGGGGGTGGAGCCCTCCCGGCTGCCGTACTGCGCGAGGTGGATCAGCTCCAGCGCGTCCTCGGCGCGGCCGAGATGGATCATCTGGCGGCCCATCTTGCTCAGCACGTACGACCCCAGGGGGCGGTCTCCGGCCTCTTTGGAGGCGTGGAGGGCGAGCACGAAGTACTTCTGCGCGGTGGGCTGGAGGCCGATGTCGTAACTCATCCAGCCCGCAAGCTCGGCCAGCTCGGCGGTGACGCGGAAGAGGCGCCGGGCGACGGATTCGGGGTGCTGCTCCTGGAGCAGGTCGGTGACCTCGTGGAGCTGGCCGACGACGGCCTTGCGGCGGAGCCCGCCGCCGCACTGGGCGTCCCACTGGCGGAACATCATCGTCGTCTGCTCCAGCAGCTCCAGCTCGGGCTCGGAGAGCCGGGGCCCGCGCCGCTGGCCGCCCTGCGCGGGGATGCCCGCGGCGGCGCGCAGCGCCTGGGACCCGGGGCCGCCGGCGGAACCGGCGCCCGGCACTCCGCCGCGCCCGCCGCGGCCCTGCGCGGGCACGGGGGGCCCGCCAAGGCCGCCCACGCGCCCCGGGAGACCGTGACCGCCGGACCCGCCGGACCCGCCGGACGCGCTGCCCGTACCGCCCGGGCCGCCCGCCGCACCCGCTCCCGCCGCGTCGGCGCCGCCGGGGCTGGGCACGAGCCAGCGCTGCATGGGCTCGATCAGCGCGGGGCCAGCCGACATCGCGAGCGAGGTCCCGAGGAAGCCGCGCCGCCCGAGCATCAGGTCGCCGCGCGTGAACTCGCTGATCATGGCGACGGTCTGGGGCCCGGCCCACGGCAGATCGACGCCGGAGGCCGCGGGGGACTTCCGCGCGGGCCGCAGCCCGAGGTCCTCGACGGCGACGACGCAGCCGAAGCGCTCGGAGAACAGCTCGGAGAGGATCCGGGGAATCGGCTCGCGGGGCTGCTCCCCGTCGAGCCAGCGGCGCACCCGCGAGGTGTCGGTGCTGATGTGGTGCGCGCCCAGCTGCCGCGCGCGGCGGTTCACCTGCCGGGCCAGCTCACCCTTCGACCAGCCGCTGCGCACGAACCACGATCCCAGCCGCTCGTTCGGGCACTTGTCGGCCTGCCCTCCCTCACCCACTGGCTAACGCCCCCATCCGCCCCTCCGCGACACCATGCCTCCGGCATACCCACGCCGCTGAGCTTCTCCACTGTGTGCACCGAAAGTAATCCTACGATCACCGGTCACGCGAGGGTGATTTCAGAAACGCCACCATTCGCCACCCCTTCGAATGAACCTTTCCGCGCTCGCACGCGATTGACTTGACACCGTGCAAAGCCAGCGCGGCGCGCCCGCCAACGCCCCAGCGTAGCCCGGCTGTCACCGCGCGCAACGCCGTCGTAACCATCACGAGACGGGACCCGTTGGAGGGGGCATGGGCTTCACGATCGGCGCCATCGGCGGTCTCAGCGGATTCAGGGAGATCAGGGATCTCCGGCCCGGTGCGCGCAGGCGCAGTCGTGCCTCCGCGTGCACGGCCGTCGCGGAGTACACGGGCCTGTGGGGCTGGGACGTGGTGCCCGGCGCCAGGGCGGTGCGCTCCGGCGGTGACCGGCCGGAGTGCTCCTGCGGCGCGAGCGCCTGTCCCGCGCCCGGCGCCCATCCGCTGGACGCGACGCTGGAGGTCCCCGCGGGCGCCACGCTCGACGAGGCGGGCGAGGCGTGGGCCGGGGTGCCCGGCGCGGCGCTGCTGCTGCCGACGGGCCGGTCGTTCGACGTGCTGGAGGTCTCCGAGGCGGCGGGCCGGTGCGCGCTCGTGCGGCTGGAGCGGATGGGGCTGCCGCTGGGCCCCGTGGCGCTGGCGCCGCACGGCCGGGTCTGGTTCTTCGTCGCGCCCGGCGCCGCCGCCGAACTCCCCGAGCTGCTCTACCGGATGGGGTGGGACGACGCGGAGCTGGACCTGCGCGGCCTGGGCAAGGGGGGCCATGTCACGGCGCCGCCCTCCGACCTGGGCGGCCTGGGCCCGGTGCGCTGGCTCCGCCCGCCGACCCTGGAGGGCGCGGGCCGCCCGCCCCAGGCCCGGCTGCTGCTCGGCACGCTCGGCTACGTCTGCCACCGTTCGGCGTCACTGGAGGCGTAGCCCCCGCGGCGTCCGTGCGTACGGGGGGCGGACGGCGCACGACGGCGCCGGGTGCCGGGTCCGCGAAGGAACCCGGCACCCGGCGCCGTCCCGTTGTGTGGGGGGTGTGTGCGAGGGGGCTCAGTCGCCGTCGACCAGCGCGTCGACGAACGCCTCGGGCTCGAACGGCGCGAGGTCGTCCGGACCCTCGCCCAGGCCGACGAGCTTGACCGGGACGCCCAGCTCGCGCTGGACCGCGACGACGATGCCGCCCTTGGCGGTGCCGTCGAGCTTGGTCAGCACGATGCCGGTGATGTCCACGACCTCGGCGAAGACCCGCGCCTGCACGAGCCCGTTCTGGCCCGTGGTGGCGTCGAGGACGAGCAGCACCTCGTCCACCGGGCCCTGCTTCTCCACGACGCGCTTGACCTTGCCGAGCTCGTCCATGAGCCCGGTCTTGGTGTGCAGCCGTCCCGCGGTGTCGATGAGCACGACGTCCGCGTTCTCCTCGGTGCCTTCCTTCACCGCGTCGAACGCGACCGAGGCCGGGTCGCCGCCCTCGGGTCCGCGCACCGTACGGGCGCCGACGCGCTTGCCCCAGGTCTCCAGCTGGTCGGCGGCGGCGGCGCGGAAGGTGTCGGCCGCGCCGAGCACCACGGACTTGCCGTCGGCGACGAGGACGCGGGCGAGCTTGCCGGTGGTGGTGGTCTTGCCGGTCCCGTTGACGCCGACGACGAGCACGACGCCGGGGCGGTCGACGGGGCCCTGGGTCTCGGTGTGGACGACGCGGTCCATGTCGGGGCCGACCAGGGTGAGGAGCTCCTCGCGCAGCAGGGTGCGCAGCTCCTCGGGGGTGCGCGTGCCGAGGACCCGGACGCGCTCGCGGAGCCGCTCCACCAGCTCCTGGGTGGGGCCGACGCCGACGTCGGCGGTGAGCAGGGTGTCCTCGATCTCCTCCCAGGTCTCCTCGTCCAGGTGTTCCCTGGACAGGAGGGTGAGCAGACCCTTGCCGAGGGAGTTCTGCGAGCGCGAGAGCCGGGCGCGCAGCCGGACGAGGCGTCCGGCTGCGGGCTCGGGGGTCTCGATCTCCGGCTCGGCCGGGGCCGGGACCTCGGTGACCGGTGCGCCGGCCTCCGCTTCCCTCGTAGGCAGGCCGACGTCCTCCACGGGCCTGCCGGGTGCCTCGGGCTTGCCCTCCGCGTCCTCGCCGACGTGCGGCTCGGCCGGAGGCGCTGTCTTGGTGGCGGTCGACGCGGGCGACGGGGACTCCCCGGCGCGCGGTGCCGCCTTCTTCTTACGGCCGCTGACCACGAGTCCGCTGATCGCGGCCAGCGCGACGACGGCGATGACTACAACAAGGATGACGATTTCCATAGCGGAACCAGTATCCGCCACCGTCAACACTTCCCGGCCATTCCCTCTTCGCGCGCGCTCCGCTACGGTCCCCGCCCTGTGACCGTGATGACAAGCGTGCGCTTCAATCTCGTCCACCCCGGCTCCGGCCCCGCCGCGCCGCCCGAGCCCCTCGGGGACCGCTACCGCGCGGCGCTCGACATGGCCGCCTACGCCGATGACCAGGGCATCACCTCGCTCGTCGTCGAGGAGCACCACGGCTCCCCCGACGGCTGGCTGCCCTCCCCGCTGCCGCTGGCGGGTGCCTTCCTCGGCCGTACGAGACGGATCGCGGTGTCCGCCTGCGCGGTGCTGGCGCCGCTCTACGATCCGCTGCGGCTGGCGGAGGATCTGGCCGTGCTCGATCTCACGAGTGGCGGCCGGCTGGTGACGGTGGCCGGGATCGGCTACCGGCCCGAGGAGTACACGGCGCTCGGTCTGGACTTCGCGCGCCGCGGGGCGCTCCAGGACGAGGCGCTGGAGACGCTGCTGGCGGCGTGGACGGGCGAACCGTTCACGTTCCGGGGGCGCGAGGTGCGGGTGACCCCGCGCCCGTACTCGCGCCCGCATCCGCCGCTCTTCGTCGGCGGCAGCTCGCGTCCGGCCGCGCGCCGTGCCGTACGCCTGGGGCTGCCGCTCTTCCTGCCCGCGCACCTGCCCGGCCTCAGGGCGTACTACGAGGAGCGCTGCGCCGCGGCGGGCGTCGCCCCGGTGTGTCTGATGCCGCCCGCCGAGATGCCCGCCGTGCATGTGACGGAGGATCCGGACCGGGCGTGGGCCGAGTACGGCGAGCACTTCCTGTACGAGGCCCGGCGGTACGCCGCGTGGCAGACGCCGGACGTGCACTCGCTGATGGCGTCGGGCGCGGGCACGGCGGAGGAGCTGCGGCGCGAGGGCGTCTACCGCTTCCTGACGCCCGACGAGTGCCTGGAGCTGGTCGCGAAGGAGCCCGAGGCGCCGCAGCTGCTGCTGCACCCGCTGGTCGGCGGCATGCCGGTCGAGGAGGGCTGGCGCTCCCTCCACCTGTACGCCGAACACGTGATCCCCCGCCTCCCCTGAGGCGGCGGAGGCGGCAGGGAAACGGCGTTGCCCCGCCCCGCGGGACGCGGGACGGGGCAGCGGCCGTACGAGGAGCCGGGCGGCGGGGGTGGGTTAGCCCATCTCCTCCAACGCCTTGCCCTTCGTCTCCGGCACCCACTTGAGGATGAACGGGATCGAGAGCACGGCGAAGACCGTGTAGAGGACGTACGTGACCGACAGGTTCCACTCCGAGAGGCTCGGGAAGCTCGCGGTGATGGCCCAGTTGGCGACCCACTGCGCGGAGGCGGCGATGCCGAGCGCGGCGGCGCGGATCTTGTTCGGGAAGATCTCGCCGAGCAGCACCCAGACGACGACGCCCCAGGAGAGCGCGAAGAAGAGGGTGAAGGTGTGGGCGCCGACGAGGGCGACCGTGCCCTCCAGGTTGGGCAGGGAGACCTTGTCCCCGGAGCCGGTCTTCGCGGAGAACGCCCAGGCGACCAGGCCGAGCGAGAGCGCCATGCCGACGGAGCCGATGAGCGCGAGCGGCTTACGGCCGATCCGGTCGACGAAGATCATGGCGATGACGGTACCGATGATGTTCACGATCGAGGTCGTGAAGGAGTAGAAGAACGAGCCCTCCGGGTTGATGCCGACGGACTGCCACAGCGTCGAGGAGTAGTAGAAGACGACGTTGATGCCGACGAGCTGCTGGAAGACCGAGAGGCCGATGCCGACCCAGACGATGGGCAGGAAGCCGAAGCGGCCGCCGAGCAGGTCCTTGAACGTGGACCGGTGCTCGCTGCGCATCGCGTGCTCGATCTCGCCGACCCGGTGGTCGAGGTCGGTGTGCTCGCCCTCGACGCCCGCGAGCACCGTACGGGCCTCGGCCTCGCGTCCGGCGGAGATCAGGAAGCGGGGCGACTCGGGGATCGCGAAGGAGAGCAGGAAGTAGCCGACGGCGGGGATCACCATGATGCCGAGCATCCACTGCCAGGCCTCCAGCCCGGCGAGGGTGCCGCGCTGGTCGCCGTCGGCGAGGTTGAGGATGCCCCAGTTGACGAGCTGGGAGACGGCGATGCCCAGCACGATCGCGCCCTGCTGGAAGGAGGCGAGCCTGCCGCGGTACGCGGGCGGGGAGACCTCGGCGATGTAGGCGGGCCCGATGACGGACGCCATGCCGATGGCGACGCCGCCCAGCACCCGCCACAGGGCGAGGTCCCAGAGGGCGAAGGGCAGCGCGGAGCCGACGGCGCTGATGGTGAAGAGGACGGCGGCGATCCGCATGACGGGGATGCGGCCCATCCGGTCGGCGACGCGTCCGGCGATGGCGGCGCCGATGGCGCTGCCGATCAGCGCGGCGGCGATGACCTGCGCGAGCAGGGCCGAGCCGATGTCGAACCGGCCGCGGACCGCTTCCACGGCGCCGTTGATCACGGAGCTGTCGTAGCCGAAGAGGAAGCCGCCCATGGCGGCCGCCGCGGTGATGAAGACGACGCGCCCGAGAGGTGGCGTCTCCACGCCGGCTCCGGACGGCGCGGCGTGCGCTGTGCTGGTCAACTCTCGCTCCTGGGGTACCGGCGGCTCTGCCGGGTGTGGGGGTCGGGCCGCTACAGCTTGAAGCTCTGAGCGGCACATCAGAGCGTATGCCTTCAATTATCGAAGTCAATAGTTCAGAGCCCACCACTCTGAGCGCGCGCATCCGCACGTCGAGTTCATCTTGTGAAGAAGTAAAGGGTGGAGCTCGCTTCGCGTGTGCGCGTGTCAGCTCAGCCGCTGGCTGATGACCTTCGAGACCCCGTCGCCCTGCATCGAGACGCCGTAGAGCGCGTCCGCGACCTCCATCGTCCGCTTCTGGTGCGTGATGACGATGAGCTGGGAGCTGTCCTTCAGCTCCTCCATGATCCGGATCAGCCGCTGGAGGTTGGTGTCGTCGAGCGCGGCCTCGACCTCGTCCATCACGTAGAACGGGCTCGGGCGGGCCTTGAAGATCGAGACCAGCAGCGCGACCGCGGTCAGCGAGCGCTCGCCGCCGGAGAGCAGCGAGAGCCGCTTGACCTTCTTGCCGGGCGGCCTGGCCTCGACGTCCACGCCCGTGGCGAGCATGTCGTCCGGGTCGGTGAGCACGAGACGGCCCTCGCCGCCGGGGAAGAGCCGCGAGAAGACGCCCTCGAACTCCCGCGCGGTGTCGTGGTACGCCTCCGTGAACACCTGCTCGACGCGCTCGTCGACCTCCTTCACGACCTGAAGCAGGTCGGCGCGCGTCTTCTTCAGGTCCTCCAGCTGCTCGCTGAGGAACTGGTGCCGCTCCTCCAGCGCCGCGAACTCCTCCAGCGCCAGCGGATTGATCTTCCCCAGCTTCTGGTACGCGCGCTCCGCCGCCCTCAGCCGCTTCTCCTGCTCGGCACGGACGAACGGCACCGGCCTGTTCCGCGGGTCCTCCGGGTCCTCCGGGAGCTCCTCGTCCTCGGCGGGCGGGGACGGCGGTACGAGCTGGTCGGGGCCGTACTCGCCGACCAGCCCCGCGGGCTCGACACCCAGCTCCTCCAGGGCCTTGGTCTCCAGCTGTTCGATGCGCATCCGCTTCTCGGCGCCCAGGACCTCGCCCTTGTGCACCGAGTCGGTGAGCTTGTCCAGCTCGTCCTTCAGCTCCCGGCCCGCGCCGCGCTCGGCGACCAGCGCCTGCTCGCGCTCGGCCTTGGCCCGCTCGGCGCTCTCGCGCTCCTCCTGGGCACGCTCCAGGGACGCCTCGATGTGCGCGAGGAGCTGCCGCGCCCCGGAGGCGACGGCCTCGGCGACCTCGGCCTCGTACCGCATCCGCGCCCGCCGCTGCTCCGCGCGCTGGCGCGCGTCCCGTTCGGCGCGCGCCGCACGGTCGAGTGAATCGGCCCGCCCCGCGAGGGACTTGACCCGCTCCTCGTGCGTACGTACCTGGAGGCGGGCCTCCATCTCCGTCTGCCGCGCGTTGGCGCCGTCGGCCGAGAGCCGGTCCCGCATGGAGGTGTCGGGCTCCACCTCGTCCTCCGCGGACTCCTCGGCCACGGCCAGCCGTTCGGCGAGCTCCTCGGCCTCCTCGGTCGCCCGTGCGAGGGCCTCCTCGGCCTTGGTGACGGCGGCGGCGGAGCGTTCCGCCTCGCCGCGCGCCGCGCGCGCCTGCCCGCCGAGGGTGCCGAGGCGGCCCGCGACCTTCGACTTCTCGCGCTCGGCCGCGCTGCGCCGCTGGGCCAGCTCCTCCATGGCCGCCGCGCACGACTTCCGGTGCTCCTTCGCCCGTTCCTGCGCCGCGGCCAGCGCCTCGCACCGCACCTCCAGCTCGGCGAGCTCGGCGGCGGCCTCGTCCACCGCGGCCTGGGCCTCCAGCAGGCTCGGTGCCCCCGCCGAACCGCCCTGCGCCAGATGGGCGCCGAGGGTGTCGCCCTCGGCCGTGACGGCGGTCAGTCCGGGCCGGGCCCTGATCAGGTCCTCGGCGTCCTGGAGCGTGTCGACCACCACGACGTCCCGCAGCAGGGCGCCGAGCGCGGGCCGCAGCGCCTCGGGCCCGGTCACCAGATCGACGGCCCGGTGCGCGCCGCCCTCGACGGGCGGCCCGGCCGTACGGGACGGGGAGTCGTCCGCCGTTCCGTCCGCCGCGCCCAGCAGCAGCGTCGCGCGCCCCGCGTCGTCCTTGCGGAGCAGCCGGAGGGCCTCGGCGGCCGTCCCGGGGTCGGCGACGGCCACCGCGTCGGCGGCGGCGCCGAGCGCCGCCGCCACGGGAACCTCGTACCCCGGCGTCACGGAGAGGAGTTCGGCCGCCGGGCCGAGGAGCCCGGAGAGACGATCCTTCGCGCCCAGCAGCGCGCCCGTGCCGTCCTTGCGGCGCAGCCCGAGGGCGAGCGCGTCGTGCCGGGCCGAGGTCGCCGCGCGCTCGCGCTCGGCGGACGTCGACTCCTCGCGGGCCGCGCTCAGCGCGGACTCGGCCTCGGCCAGCTCCGCCTTCGCGGCCTCGTGCCGCCGCCCCAGCTCGTCCTCGCCCTCGCCCGCGCCGTCGACCTCGGCCTGGAGCGCCTCGTACTCCCCCTGCGCCTCGGCCGCGCGCTCCAGCGCCTCGTCGCGCGCCGCCGCGAGCCGGTCGATCTCGGACTGCGCGGAGGAGGCGCGGCTGCGTGCCGTGCCGACCTTGCCGCGCAGCCGTTCGAGCCCCTCGCGCCGGTCGGCGAGCGCCCGCGCCTCGTCCCTTATCCGGCGCTCCTCCCCGGCCAGCTGCCGCTCCAGCTCGGAACGGTGCGCGACCGTCTCGTCCAGCGCGGTGGCGGCGGCCTCCAGCGCGGCCTCCAGCTCCGCCTCCTGCTCGCGGATCCGGGCGGCCTCGCGCTCCATGTCCTCCGGTTCGCGCCCGCGCCGTTCCTCGGCGGGGGCCGCCCCGGCGTGCTGGACGCGCTGGTCGGCCAGGCCGATGGTGCCGCGTACGCGCTCGGCGAGCTGGGAGAGCTCGATCCAGGTCTGCTGGGCGCGCTCCAGCCGCGGCGTGAGCGTCCTGACCTGCTGTTCGAGCTCTGCCTCGCGACGCAGGGCCTCCTTCAGCTCGGCCTCGGCGGCCTCCTTGCGCTGCTTGAGCGCGGCCTCGTCGGCGACCTCGGTGTTCAGCGCGTCGCGCAGGGAGACCAGGTCGTCGGCGAGGAGCCGCAGCCGCGCGTCGCGCAGATCGGCCTGGATGACCTGCGCCTTACGGGCGACGGCGGCCTGCCGTCCCAGCGGCTTGAGCTGGCGGCGCAGTTCGTCGGTGAGGTCCTGGACGCGGGCGAGGTTGGCCTGCATCGCGTCGAGCTTCCGCAGCGCCTTCTCCTTGCGCTTGCGGTGCTTGAGGACGCCCGCGGCCTCCTCGATGAAGGCGCGGCGCCCGGTCGGGTCGGCGTGCAGCACCCCGTCGAGCTGGCCCTGTCCGACGATGACGTGCATCTCGCGGCCGATGCCGGAGTCGGAGAGCAGCTCCTGGATGTCGAGGAGGCGGCAGGTGTCCCCGTTGAGCTGGTACTCGCTGCCGCCGTTGCGGAACATGATCCGCGTGATGGTGACTTCCGCGTAGTCGATGGGCAGCGCGCCGTCGGCGTTGTCGATCGTGAGCGAGACCTCGGCACGGCCCAGCGGCGGCCGCCCGGTGGTCCCGGCGAAGATCACGTCTTCCATCTTGCCGCCGCGCAGCGACTTGGCGCCCTGCTCGCCCATGACCCAGGAGAGCGCGTCCACGACATTGGACTTCCCGGAGCCGTTCGGGCCGACGACGCAGGTGATGCCGGGCTCGAAGCGCAGCGTCGTGGCGGAGGCGAAGGATTTGAATCCCCGCAGTGTCAGGCTCTTGAGATGCACGCGTCCGGACTCTACTGAGGATGCCCCGGCGATGTCGCGCCGACTGTCCCGCCGGGCCCGCATTTCCGCGCGCTCCCCGGGCACCCGGGGCTCAGGTCCGGCACGAGGGGGCGCTCAACGTGCCACGTGTGCGCGGGGGTTGCCACGGGCCGTGGGAAGCGGAGGGGTTTCACCCGGAGAAGCGAGGGGCACATCAGACGGTAAGCGAAGCCGGGGTGGCCGGGGAGAAACGACGAAGGGACGCCGAAGCGTCCCTTACAGATTTCTCTTGAGGCCAGCTTCGCGCCACCCGTCCCGTGACGGGGATCAGGTGAGCGCGGGCTCCGCTGTGGGTACGTCGATGCTTTCGAGCAGCGAGTCGTGCCGTGCGGCGGCGGACAGAGCGTCGTTCTCGGCCTGAATCCGGACGATTTCGGATTCGAGGTCCTGGACACGCTGCTGAAGCCGTCGCATCTCGGCGAGAACTCGGGGGTCGGAGCCGCCGACGTAACCGAGAAGCGCCTTTGCCATGATGGATGGTCCTCCACACTGAGTGACCGACCGAAGCGGTGGTGGGTCGAGGGGGAATCGCACCCGCAGTGTCTGCTCTGGACTTTTGCTAAAGGTTCTCTGGATCAAACAGCTCAGGTGCGCGGGGATTCCAGAGTCTCACCAAAAGGTTTGACGGTCAACACGATCACACCCAGCATCCCGGGCTCGCGGGGACTCTACGGCGTCCGGCGCCGGAGTCCGCTGCCCGCAGGGGCTGAGGAAGATCCATCGTGGCTCACTTGTGGCCGCAGCTTTGCACGGCGGATGGCGATTGGCAACCGTTTTGGATCACCGGATCGCGAACCCTCGGTAACCACCGCGCGGGGCGTCCCAGATCTCGGTCACACCCTCGACCCTGCCAGGGGTGTCGTCGCCGCAGAGCCACTCCAGCAGCTGCTCGCAGTGCCCCTTGCGCCCCTCGGCCACCACCTGGACCCTCCCGTCACCGAGATTCAGCGCGAAACCGACGAGCCCGCCGATGCGGAGCGCCGCGGCGCGCGTGAACCAGCGGAACCCGACGCCCTGGACCTCGCCCCGCACCCACGCCGTCAGCCGCGCGGCGTCGTCGGGGCCGCCCCCGCCCGGGGAGGCGTCGGGGGCCGGATCCGGGGTCTCGTCGCTGCGCTGCGTGCTCGGGGTCATGGGGTGCACGCTATCCGGACATTTCTGCGGGCAGCACATCCGCCCCGGCCGTGATGCCGTACATTGCCCGTCAACCCGCCTCACACGTAAGGGTGAAGGCGCGGTGACCGCAGTGACCACCGAGCAATGTGAGGACTGCAGAGATGGGCCGCCACCGACGTACGCCTTCGGCTCCCGCCCCCTCCCCCGTCCACCCCGGCCACGCCGCACACGCGGCCCACGCCGAGCCCGCTCCCACGGAGGTCGGCCCGCGGCACCGGGGGGAGCACCGCAAGCGGGGGGCGGCGCCCGTACGGACGGGTCTGCTCGGCGCCTCGGCGGCGATGGCGATGGGCGCGGTGGCCGTGGCCTCCGGCCTCATACCCGGGCCCGGCGGGCTCGGCGGCCCGCGCGGCGACCGGGTGCAGGCGGACGGGCCCACCGAGGTCGAGTCGCCGGACCTGCCCTCGGCCCCCGCCTCCGAGCGCGCCTCGGACGAGGAGTCGGCGAGCCGCGGCGACCACCGCGACGACGGTCCCACGAGCATCCCCTCCCAGCGCCACGAGCGGCCCGAGCGCTCCCAGAAGCCGGCCGAGCCCTCCGCCACCCCCTCCCGGGGCGGCGGCGAGGCGGAGAAGCCGCGCGAGACCGAACGCCCGTCCACCGGCACCCCCGACCGTACGGAGCGCCCCGGCAGCCCCTCCGGCAAGGAGAGCGGCGGCTCAGGCTCCGGTCCGGGCTCCGGCTCCGGCTCAGGGAGCGGCGGCGGGAACGGCAGCGGCAGCGGGGGCGGCGCGACGGCCTCCACCACGCCGGACCCGGAGACGGCCGCCGAGCGCGAGGTGCTCGCCCTCGTCAACCAGGAGCGCGCCAAGGCGGGCTGCCGCCCCGTCAAGGCCGACCCGGAACTCGCGGACCTCGCCGGGGACTTCAGCGAGGACATGGCACGGCGCGGCTTCTTCGACCACAACACCCCCGACGGCAAGACCCCGTGGGACCGCGCGGAGAGCCGCGGCATCAGCGGCCTGGGCGGCGAGAACATAGCCCGCGGCCAGGCCAACGCGCAGTCCGTCATGGACTCCTGGATGCAGAGCCCCGGCCACAAGGCCAACATCGTCAACTGCGACTACCGCACCCTGGGCGTCGGCGCGCACTTCGCCGAGGGCGGCCCCTGGTGGACCCAGGACTTCGGCTTCTAACGCTGCTGGCGCTGGCGCCGGCGCTCTAGCGGGCGACCGCGGGCCGGGGCGCGCGCTGGCAGCGCGGGCAGAAGTAGCTGGAGCGGTTCATCCACGCCCGGCGGCGCATCGGGGTGCCGCACCGGCGGCAGGGCTCGTCCTCGCGCCCGTAGGCGTCGAGGGAGCGCTCGAAGTAGCCGGACTCGCCGTTGACGTTCACGTAGAGGCTGTCGAAGCTGGTGCCGCCCGCCGCGAGGGCCGCGTTCATCACGTCCCGCACATGGGAGACCAGTTCGGCGGTCTGCTTGCGGGTGAGGGTGGCGGTGGGCCGCTCGTAGTGCAGCCGGGAGCGCCACAGGGCCTCGTCCGCGTAGATGTTCCCGACGCCGCTGATCAGCGACTGGTCGAGGAGCGCCCGCTTCACGGTCGTACGGCGGCAGCGCAGGGCCGCGTGGAACGCCGCCTCGTCGAACGCGGGGTCGAGCGGGTCGGGGGCGATGTGCGCGATGACGTCCGGCAGGCCGTCGGCGTCGTCCTCGCCGGGGTGCAGCGAGAGTCCGCCGAAGGTGCGCTGGTCGACGAAGCGCAGTTCGCCGCCCTCCGTGTCCTCGAAGGCGATCCGGATCCGCAGATGCTTCTCGTCGGGGGTGCCCGGGGGCTGGATGAGGAGCTGGCCGCTCATCCCGAGGTGCGCGAGGACGGAGAAGCCGTCGTCGCCGAAGGGCAGCCAGAGGTACTTGCCGCGCCGCCGTGCCGGGCCGATGCGCCGGCCGGCCAGCCGCGCCGCGAAGTCCGCGGGACCCGCGGTGTGCCGCCGGACGGCCCGCGGGTGCAGCACCTCGGCCGCCGCGACGGTCCGCCCGCTGGCCCACCGCTCCAGGCCCCGCCGTACGACCTCGACCTCGGGCAGCTCGGGCATGGGGCTCCTCCGGAGGGGCGGTACGGGCGGGGGGGGGAGAGCGTGCGGACAGGCGTGCCCGCCCGGGGCGTACCCGGGCGGGCGGTGCGCGTTCCGTCAGCGCGGGGCGGGCGACTCCGTCGAGGGCTCGCCCCCGGAGCCGGAGCCGGAGCCGGAGGCGGCGTCCTTGTCCGCCGTCTCGCTCCGGGCGGAGATCTCGCGCCAGGCGGCCTCCGCCGCCTGCTGCTCGGCCTCCTTCTTGCTGCGACCTGTGCCGGTGCCGTACGCGACACCACCGACGCGGGCAGCAGCCGTGAAGGTCTTCTCGTGGTCCGGGCCGGTCTCCGTGACCAGGTACTCCGGGACGCCCAGGGACTCCGCCGCGGTCAGCTCCTGGAGACTGGTCTTCCAGTCGAGGCCCGCGCCGAGGTTGGAGGAGCGCTCGATGAGCGGGTCGAAGAGGCGGTGCACCAGCTCGGAGGCCGCGCCGAGGCCCTGGTCGAGGTAGACCGCGCCGATGACGGCCTCCAGCGTGTCCGCGAGGATCGACGCCTTGTCGCGTCCGCCGGTGCCCTCCTCGCCCCTGCCGAGGCGGATGAAGGCCCCCAGGTCGAGGCCGCGCGCGACGCCCGCGAGCGCCCGGGAGTTGACCACCGCGGCGCGCAGCTTCGCGAGCTGGCCCTCGGGGAGGTCCGGGTGCATCCGGTAGAGCGTGTCCGTGACGACGAGGCCGAGGACGGAGTCGCCGAGGAATTCGAGTCGTTCGTTGGTGGGCAGCCCGCCGTTCTCGTACGCGTACGAGCGGTGCGTCAGCGCACGCACCAGAAGGGCGGACTCAAGGTGATACCCGAGCCGCCCTTCCAGGAGCGTGTGGGACGAGGCCGCATCCACCAGGTCCGGATTCTCGCTGCCGCGCTTGCGCGAGGGAGTCTCCGGAGTGCTGGCGTCTGACATGAAGCCTGTCACCCGCCGATCAGACCTCGAGGACCTGACGCTTGTTGTAGGTGCCACAGCTCGGGCACGCGATGTGCTGCTGCTTCGGCTCGCGGCAGCGCTCGCACGTCACCAGGGTCGGGACCGCAGCCTTCCACTGCGACCGGCGGTGGCGCGTGTTGCTGCGCGACATCTTCCGCTTCGGAACAGCCACGGCTACTTCTCCTGTGAGTCGTCCCCGCCGGAGCGGGGCTTGTCCTTCTCGCCGTCCTCGATGGTCTCGGCGAGTCCCTGCAGTGCCGCCCAACGGATGTCGACGGCGTCTTCGTGCCCATGGTCGGGGTCGTCCGCCAGCCGTGCCCCGCACTCGGGGCACAGGCCGGGGCAGTCCTCCCGGCACACCGGCTGCAGCGGCAGTGCGAGCACCACCGCGTCCCGCAGCACGGGTTCGAGGTCGAACAGGTCGCCCTCTAGGAAGAGCGTGTCCTCCTCCTCGGCGTCGTCGCCGGTCTCCGCCTTGGGGCGGCTCCGGTCGTCGGCGTCGGGGTAGGAGAACATCTCCTGGAAGTCCGCCTCGGCTACCTGCCGCAGCGGCTCCAGACACTTTACGCACTCCCCCTCCAGCGGCGCACGGGCGGTGCCTGTGACAAGCACCCCTTCCATGACCGATTCGAGGCGGAGGTCCAGCTCGATCGTCGCCCCGTCCGGAACCCCGATGAACTCGATGCCGAGATTCCCTGGGGACTCCACCTCGCGGGAGAGCCGCTTCATCGCGCCAGGACGCCGCCCCAGCTCACGCGTGTCGAACACGAGAGGGGCGCGGTGGTCGAGGGGGGCGTTCAGAGCTTCCTGCTTTCTACGGGTGGGGCTTGGTCACGGACGTACTCGCGACCGAAGAGACAGAATACTGGACGCACCCGCCATGGCCCAATCCGGGCCATGGCGCCTCAGTGACCCTGGTCGTGGCGGCGTTCGAACTCCCGGACCTGATCGAGGTCGATCATGCTCGTGTCGAACAGGCTCGTCTCGTCCAGCTGCGGCGCCTGCGGGGCCTGCGGGGCGGGCTGCTGGTGCGGGTACTGCTGCTGGTGCTGCTGGCCGTAGTACGGCTGCTGCTGCGGCTGCTGCTGGTAGTACGCCGCGTCCGGCTGCTGTCCGTAGTAGCCGTCGTGCTGCGAGTAGCTGTACGGATCGGCCGCCGCCGCGGGCTGCTGCGCGTAGTACGGGTCGGCCATGGGCTGCTGCTGCGGGGGCGGCGGCGGGGCCTGGGGCTGCGGGGGCGCGACGGGGGCGGCGTGCGGCTGAGGCTGCTGGGGCGGCTGCGCCTGCTGGTGCTGAGGCTGGTACTGCGGCTGCTGCTGCGGTTGGGGCTGGGCCTGCTGCTGGGGCTGCGGCTGGGCCGTGCCCGGGTCGGCCAGGTCCGCGAGGAAGTCCGCGTCGCTGGTGTGGCCCGCGTAGGGGTCCGTGCCGTCCTGGGCCGCCATGTGGGCCGCCAGCTCGTCCGAGGGCTCGTGGCCGCGCAGCTTCAGGCGGCCCCGGCCGACGGCCTCCAGCGTCTTGGCGAGCACCGCCGAGACGGAGCCGAGCCGGGCGTCGACGTACGCGTCCGCGCGCTGCTGGAGCTCGCGGGGGTCGGCCGTGCGCTCGGGGGCGTCCTGCGCGTACTCCTCGTGCCAGTGCTCCGCGCCCGGGCCGCTGCCCAGCAGCTTCTCGCGGCCGCGGTCGACCGAGCCGATGGTCTTGCTGAGCACGACCTCGAAGTTGGCGAGCTTGCTGTCGACGTAGTCGTCGGCCTGCTCGCGGATCTCGGCGGCCTCCTGGCGGGCCTCGGCGAGGATGCGGTCGGCCTCGTCCTGCGCCCGGCGCGCCACCTCGGTGCCGGAGACCAGGGAGCCGCGCTCCGCCTGGGCCGAGTCGATGATGCGCTGGGCCTCCTGGCGGGCCTCGGCCACGACCTGGTCGCGGTCGCCGAGGACCTCGCGGGCCTGGGCGAGCGAGCCGGGCAGGGCGCCGCGCACCTCGTCGAGCATGGCGAGCAGTTCGGCCCTGTTCACCACGCAGGAGGCGGACATGGGCATCGAGCGCGCACCGTCGACCGTCGCCACGATCTCGTCGAGTTTCTGCTGTACGTCCACGGGGGTGACTGTACGGCCCGGGGGCGCGGGCCCGTGAGCGGAACCCGGAAGGAGGGCGCCCGCGGGCTACTCCGGCTTCGTCAGCCGTCCGGCCAGCGCGGTGTGCACGGCCTCGGGGACGAGGTGGGAGACGTCGCCGCCCCAGGTGGCGACCTCCTTGACGAGGCTGGAGGAGAGGAAGCTGTAGGTCGGGTTGGTCGGGACGAAGAGGGTCTCGACGCCGGAGAGCCCGTTGTTCATCTGGGCCATCTGCAGCTCGTAGTCGAAGTCGCTGACCGCGCGCAGCCCCTTGACGATGGCGGGGATCTCGCGCTCCTTGCAGAAGTCGACGAGAAGGCCGTGGAAGGCCTCGACCTGGACGTTGCCGAAGCTCTCGGTGACCTCGTGGATGAGGTCGATGCGCTCCTCGACGGTGAAGAGCCCGCGCTTCGACTTGTTGATCATGACGGCGACGTAGACGACGTCGTACAGCTTGGAGGCGCGGGCGATGATGTCGAGGTGTCCGTTCGTGATCGGATCGAAGGACCCGGGACAGACTGCACGTCGCACTGGCGTTTCCTCGCTCTCCAGAGGCGTCACGATCGTCATGACGGTTGGGGATCTTCTCGTTCGGCGGCGCGACCGTACCAAAGCGTTCCCTCGCCGTAGCGACGGGACCTCAGCCCCTCGAAACCCTCCGGCCAGCGGAAATCGCCGCCCCTGGTCCTGCGCTCAACGGTGGCGAGCGCGTCATCGGTGAGCCAGCCCCGCGCGCGGAGTGTGAGCAGGATCTCCCGGAGATCGTCGTCCAGGACGGCATAGGGCGGGTCGAGGAACACCAGACCGTACGGCTCGGCGGGCGGTTCGCCCGCGACGATCTGCTCGGCCCTGCCCGCGCGGACCTCGGCGCCGGGGAGGCCGAGGGCGCGGACGTTCTCCTTGAGCGTGCGGACGGCGCGCGGCTCGGCGTCGGCGAGCAGGACGTGCGCGGCGCCGCGCGAGAGGGCCTCCAGGCCGACCGAGCCCGAGCCCGCGTACAGGTCCATCACCCGCAGCCCCTGCCAGCCGTGGGCGCCGCCGAGCTGGGACTCCCAGCTGGAGAAGAGCCCCTCGCGGGCGCGGTCGGAGGTGGGGCGGGTGCCGTTGCCCGGCGGGACGGCGAGGCGTCGCCCGCCTGCGGCTCCGGCGATCACGCGGGTCATGGGGTGGGGTCCTCCGGTACAGGTGTGACGACAAGGGGTGTTGGCGTCCGATTTCCGCGAGCGCCGGGCTCTTCCGGGTGCCCATACTCACGTCCTGTCCCACGGACGTCCGTCCAGGAATCGAGGATCCCATGACCCCTGTGCCGCCGCTCAACGACCGCTGCCGCGCGCTGCGCGCCCTGCACGAGGAGGGCACGCTCGTGCTGCCGAACGTCTGGGACGCGGCGAGCGCCGCGCTCGTCGCCGCGTCCGGCGCGCGGGCCGTCGCCACGACCAGCGGCGGCGTCGCCTGGTCGCTGGGCCGCGCCGACGGGCAGGCGCTGACCCGCGAGGAGGCGGCGGCGGCCGTCGCGCGTATCGCCGCCGCCGTGGACGTGCCGGTGACGGCCGACGTCGAGGGCGGGTATGGGCCCGCGCCGGAGGACGTGGCCGCGACGGTCGCGGCGGTGGCGGGCGCGGGCGCGGCCGGGATCAACCTGGAGGACTCCCGGGCGCCGGGCGGCCCGCTGTTCACCCCCGCCGAGCAGGCGGAACGGCTGCGCGCCGCGCGTACGGCCGCGGTGGAGGCGGGGGTTCCGGACCTGGTGGTCAACGCCCGTACGGACGTCGTGCTCTTCGGGATCGGGGAGCCGGAGAGCCGCCTCGACGCCGTACGGGAGCGGGCCGCGGCCTATGCGGAGGCGGGCGCCGACTGCCTGTTCGTCCCCGGGCTGCTGGACCTGGAGGCGCTCTCCGCGCTCGCCGCGGAGGGGCCGCTTCCGGTGAACGCGATGGCGGTGCCGGGCGGTCCGGACGTCGCCGCGCTGCGCGCCGCGGGCGTACGCCGGGTGTCGACGGGGACGGCGCTCGCGCAGGCGGCGTACGGCACGGTACGGCGCGCGGCGGCGGAGGTGCTGGACAAGGGGACGTACGGGGAGTGCGAAGGGGGCCTGGAGTACGGCGAGTTGAACGGGCTCTTCGCCACGGGCCCCGCCGGCCCCGCGGACTGAGGCGCCGGGGCCGCGCGCCGCTCAGCCCTTGTCGAGGTACTCCTCGCGCTCCTCGTCCAGCAGCGCGTCCAGCGCGGTGCGCAGCTCGGGGTGGCCGGTCAGCTCGGGGTCGGCGGCGACCAGCGCCGTGGCCTCGTCGCGGGCCTCGGCGATCACGTCCTCGTCCTCGATGACGGCGAGCATCCGCAGCGAGGAGCGCACTCCGGACTGGGCCTGGCCCAGGACATCGCCCTCGCGGCGCTGCTCCAGGTCGATCCGGGACAGCTCGAACCCGTCGAGCGTCCCGGCCACGGCCTCCAGGCGGGAGCGCGCGGGGCTCGCCTCCGGCATCTCGGTGACCAGCAGGCAGAGCCCGGCGGCCGAGCCGCGGCCGACGCGGCCGCGGAGCTGGTGGAGCTGGGAGACGCCGAAGCGGTCGGCGTCCATGATCACCATGCCGGTCGCGTTCGGCACGTTCACCCCGACCTCGATGACCGTCGTGGCCACGAGGACGTCCACGTCACCGGCGGCGAAGGCGCGCATCACCTCGTCCTTGGCCTCGGGCTGCATCCGCCCGTGCAGGGGCTCGACGCGCAGCCCGGACAGGGGCCCGGAGGTGAGCTGCCCGGCGATGTCCAGCACGGCGAGCGGGGGGCGCTTCTCCTCCTCGTCCTCCGGGGACTCCGGGGAGTCCGCCGACTCCCCGGAACTCCCGGACTTCTTGGCGCTCGCGGGCCCCTCCTCGTCCCCGATGCGCGGACACACGACGTACGCCTGGTGGCCGCCCTCGGCCTCCTCGCGCAGCCGCTCCCACGTGCGCGCGAGGAAGTGCGGCTTGTCCTTGGCGGGGACGACGTGGGTGGAGATCGGGGAGCGCCCGGCCGGGAGCTGGTCGAGGACGGAGGTCTCCAGGTCCCCGAAGACGGTCATGGCGACCGTGCGCGGAATCGGCGTCGCGGTCATGACCAGCAGGTGCGGGGGCTGCTTGCCCTTGGAGCGGAGCGCGTCGCGCTGCTCGACGCCGAAGCGGTGCTGCTCGTCCACGACGACCAGGCCCAGGTCGTGGAACTGGACCTTGTCCTCGATCAGCGCGTGCGTCCCGATGACGATCCCGGCCTCGCCCGTCACCAGGTCGAGCAGGGCCTGGCGGCGGGCGGCGGCGCCCATGGAGCCGGTGAGCAGCACGACCTTGGTGCCCTGCTCGGCGCCGCCGAGCATGCCGCCCTCGGCGAGCTCGCCCATCATCTCGGTGATGGAACGGTGGTGCTGCTGGGCCAGCACCTCGGTGGGCGCCAGCATCGCGGCCTGCCCGCCCGCGTCGACGGTGGCGAGCATGGCCCGCAGCGCGACCATGGTCTTGCCGCTGCCCACCTCGCCCTGGAGGAGGCGGTGCATGGGGTGTTCGGTGGCGAGGTCGGCGAAGATCTCCTGGCTGACCTGGCGCTGGCCCTCGGTGAGGGTGAACGGCAGCTTCGCGTCGAACGCATCGAGCAGCCCGCCCTCGACGGGCTTGCGGGGCGCGGCGGGCAGCGCGGACTCCGCGGCGCGGCGGCGGGCCAGCGCGACCTGGAGGACGAACGCCTCGTCCCACTTGAGCCGCTGGCGGGCGTCCTCGATGTCCGCCTTGGTGCGCGGCTTGTGGACCTTGAGGAGGGCCTCGGGGAGGGTGATCAGCCCTCTCTCCGTGCGGACCGGCTCGGGCAGCGGGTCGATCAGGCCGCGCCAGCCGGTGGCCTCCAGGGTGCTCAGCACCATCTGCACGGCCTGGGCGATCTTCCAGGACTGGAGCTTCGCGCAGGCCGGATAGAGCGGCAGGAGCTGGAAGCGGGCCAGGTCCTCGCTGTCGGTGTCCTCGTCCAGCAGCATGTAGTCGGGGTGGGCGAGCTGGAGCTTGCGGTTGAAGACGCCGACCTTGCCCGCGAACATGCCGCGCCTGCCCGGCAGCAGCTTCTGCTGCGCGCCCCAGACGGCCTTGCCGAAGAAGACGAGCTGGAGCCTGCCGCTGCCGTCGGTGAGGGTGACCTCCAGGCGCTGGCCCCTGCCGTGGTTGAACTTGTGCACGCGGGCGTCGGCGACCTGCGCGACGACCGTGACGTGCTCCTCCAGCGGGAGTTCGGACAGCTTGGTCATCTCGCCCCGCTCGGCATACCGCCGCGGATAGTGGTGCAGCAGATCGCCGACGGTGCGCAGGCCGAGCTGGTCGGCCATGACCTTCGCTGTGGTGCCACCGAGGAGCTTCTTCAGCGGCTCCTGGAGGGGTTCGGGGTGGGTTTCGGCATGAGCGGACACAGGGCCATCCTGCCGGACGCGTGTGACAACGGGTGTGACAACGGCCGTGACACCGGAGGTCCGGCGGCGGTTCCCCGGCACGCCGTCCGGCCTATTCGACGCCGACGAGCAGCGGGGAGGCCTGCCGCCGCCCCTCGTAGACCACGGTGTCGACGGCGAGGTGGGCGCGGCGCACGTACTCCTCCAGCAGCCCGGCGAGCCCCTCGGGCGCCTCCTCGCCGAGGACGAGGGTGACCATCTCGCCGCCTCCGGCGAGCATCCGCGCGAGGACGTCCATGGCGATCTGGCCGATGTCGGCGCCGATCACGGCGACGTCGCCGTCGACGAGTCCGAGCACGTCACCGGCCTGGCAGATGCCCGCCATCGTCCAGGACTGGCGTTCGGCGAGGGTCACTTCGCCGTAGCGGGTGGCTCCGGCGGCGGACGTCATGGTGACCACGTCCTCGTCGAAGCGGCGCTCGGGCGCGTGCACGGCCAGCGCGGCGAGGCCCTGGACGGCGGCGCGGGTGGGGATGACGGCGGCGCGTACGCCCTCGGCGCGCGCCTCCTCGACGGCGCGGGCCGCGGAGGGGTGGAACTCGGTGCCGTTGGGCAGGACGAGCACCTCGCCCGCGCCCGTCGCGCGGATGGCGGCGAGCAGCGTCTCGCCGCGCGCGGCGTCGGCGGAGGGCACGACGGTGGCGCCCGCCTCCTCGCAGAGCCCGGCGAGTCCGTCGCCGGGCACGACGGCGACGACGGCGCGGCCGCGCTCCGGCCCGGCCGGTGCGCCGGGGGCGGCGCCGTCCCCGGCGGCGGCGAGGTGCGTGACGCGGATGCGGTACGGGCGTCCCGCGGCGATCCCGGCCTCGACGGCGGCGCCCGCGTCGGGCGTGTGCACGTGGACGCTCCACAGGTCCTCGCCGCCGCCGATGACGAGCGAGTCGCCGAGGGCGTCGAGGGCGGCGCGGAGTCCGTGGAGGTCCGCGCGGCCGTCCGTCTCCAGGAGATACATCACCTCGAAGACGGAGGCGGCGGCCCCGGATCCACCGGCCAGGGGGGCCGCGCACGGAGCGTCGGCAGGCTCCGTGACGGGCTCGGCGACGGGCTCGGCGGCGGGCTCAGCGGCGGCGTTGCCCAGCGCGGTGGAGAGTGCCGACAGGAGGGTGACGAGGCCCGCGGCGCCCGCGTCGACCACGCCCGCCTCGCCGAGGACGGCGAGCTGTCCGGTGGTGGCCTCCAGCGCGGCGCGGGCGGCCCGCTCGGCGGCGGCGGCCTGGCCACGCGCGCCGCCGTCCCCGGCCGCGATGCCGTCCCCGGCCTCCGCGGCGCCGTCGGCCGCCGCCGCGGCGACCGTCAGCATCGTGCCCTCGACGGGGTGCGCGACCGCCTCGTACGCGCTGTCCGCCGCGCGCCGCAGGGCGTGGGCCAGCGACGGGGCGCCGGGCGCTCCGAGGCCGCGCAGGTACTGGGCGAGAATGGTCCCCGAGTTGCCGCGCGCGTCCAGCAGCGCGGCGTGCGCCATGGCGCGCAGCAGGTCCTCGGCGGTCGCCGTCGGCTCTTCCCCGTCCGCCTCGGCAGCGCGGGCCGCCGCCTCGAACGTGAGGCACAGGTTGGTGCCGGTGTCACCGTCCGCGACGGGGAAGACGTTGATCGCGTCGATCCCGGCGCAGGCGGCGCCGAGCGCCTCGCGGCCGAGGGCGCACCAGCTCCGTACCGCTGCGGGATCGAGCGCGTACGGCATGGGCGGGGCTCCTCGGCGGCTCGGGGGGTGGTGTCCGCAGGCTAGTCCCGGGAAGGGCTCGGGCCCAGGTCGGGGGCGGGTGCGGGGGTCCGGGTTTCCCTGTTCGAAGGGCGCCGTTGTATGCTGCTCCGGTTGCCTGATCTGGATGGTCCTGTGGACGTTCCCGGTCCGGCACTCTCCCTGGCAAAGCCGGTCGTTCTGATCATGCGTCGCCGGGATTCACCGTACGTGTATCTGAAGTCTTTGGAGTGACCCGTGGCTGCGAACTGCGACGTCTGCGGCAAGGGGCCGGAGTTCGGCAACAACATCTCCCACTCGCACCGCCGCACCCGCCGTCGCTGGAACCCGAACATCCAGCGCGTGCGTGCCGTGGTCGGCGGGACGCCGAAGCGCCTCAACGCCTGCACCTCGTGCATCAAGGCCGGCAAGGTCTCGCGCTGACGTCCTAGACGTCGCTGCGCGGCCATCTCGCCGGTCGCTGGAACACACGAAAGACCGGCCCGTTCCGACGGGCCGGTCTTTCGTGCGTCCGGGGGCGCGCACAGCGCGTCCGGGTCCGTGCGCGCTCAGTCGCGGAAGCGCCGGCGCCAGCGCCAGCCGTGATCGACGGGCCCGAGGCCGTCCCCGAGCGGGAAGCCCGCCGCTATGGCGCCCGTGGTGTACTCCTTCGCGGCCCGCGCCGCCTCCGGTACGGACTGCCCCTTCGCGAGCTGCGACGCGAGCGCGCTGGCGAGGGTGCAGCCGGTGCCGTGGGTGTGGCGGTTGTCGTGCCGGGGGGCGCGCAGCCAGTGCTCCTCGTCGCCGTCGGTGAGCAGGTCGGCCGCCTCGGCGGAGCCGTGCAGATGGCCGCCCTTGATCAGCGCCCAGCGCGGCCCGTGCCCGAGCACGGCCGCCGCCGCGCGCCGCATCCCGTCCTCGTCCTCCACGTGTACGCCCGTGAGCTGCGCCACCTCGTCCAGGTTCGGGGTGACGACGGTGGCCGTCGGCAGCAGCCGGGTGCGGACCGAGTCGAGGGCCTCGGCGGCGAGGAGGGAATCGCCGTGCTTGGAGACGCCGACGGGGTCGACGACGACGGGCGCGTCCGTACCGGCGAGGAGTTCCGCGACGGTCTCGACGAGCGTCGCGGAGGCGAGCATCCCGGTCTTGACGGCCTGCACACCGATGTCGTCGACGACGCTGCGGTACTGGGCGCGTACGGCCTCGGCGGGCAGCTCCCAGTAGCCCTGCACGCCCAGGGAGTTCTGCGCGGTGACGGCCGCGACCACGCTCATGCCGTGGGTGCCGAGCGCGAGCATCGTCTTCAGGTCGGCCTGGATGCCCGCTCCCCCGCCCGAGTCGGATCCGGCGACGGTGAGGACGAGGGGCAGGCGGGAGGGCGGAGCGCTGCGACGCGGTGTGTCCATGGCCACGACCGTACTCAGAAGGTGCCGGTCAGCCGTCCGACGGGTCCCCGAAGTGGTCCCAGCCGCCCGCCTTGTCCCAGGGCGCGCCGTCGACGGTGACCTGCGGGAGCGCGGAGGGGGAGCGGACCTCGCCGATGACGCGCCAGCGCGCGGGCAGCTTCTGGTCGGAGGGGAAGGTGGCCACGATCGCGTGGTCCTCTCCCCCGGTGAGCACCCACTGCAGCGGGTCGACGCCGACGGCGGTGCCGATGTCCGACATCTGCGCGGGGATGTCGAGCGCGGCCGAGCGGATGTCGATACGTACCTTGCTGGACTCGGCGATGTGCCCGAGGTCGGCGACGAGTCCGTCGCTGACGTCGGTCATCGCGGTGGCGCCGAGCCCGGCCGCCGCGGGGCCCGCGTGGTACGGCGGTTCGGGGCGGCGGTGGGCCTCGACGAAGGCGCGGGGCGAGCGGAACCCGCGGGAGAGCACGGCGTGTCCGGCGGCGGACCAGCCCAGCCAGCCGGTGACGGCGACGACGTCGCCGGGGCGTGCGCCGGCGCGGGTCACGGGCTCCCGGTTGCGCAGGTCGCCGAGCGCGGTGATGGAGACGGTGATGCTGTCGCCGCGCGCGACGTCGCCGCCGACGACGGCCGCGGCGGCCACCTGCGCCTCGTCGCGGATGCCGTCCATCAGCTCCGTGGGCCAGTTGGCGGGGAGTTCGGCGGGGACGACGAGACCGAGGAGGAGCGCGGTCGGCACGGCGCCCATGGCGGCGACGTCGGCGAGGTTCTGCGCTGCGGCCTTGCGCCCGACGTCGTACGCTGTAGACCAATCGCGGCGGAAATGACGTCCTTCGACGAGAATGTCCGTGCTGGCGACGACCCGGCGGTCGGGAGCCGCGACGACGGCCGCGTCGTCACCGGGGCCGATCCGTACGGCGGGGGTGGAGGTCAGCCGGGAGGTCAGCTCCCGGATGAGGCCGAACTCCCCCAACTCCCCCACGGTGCCCGGGGTCCGGCCCCCGGCGTAGCCGTAGGAGGGCTCCGCGCCGGAGGGTCCGGAGGCGGAGGACCCTGGCGCGGTGCCGCCGGTCAGATCGCGCATTGCTGTGCCCCTTTGCATATCTCTGGTTCGGTCACTTCGCTCGTCATCCGTGTGCACCGCCGCTCAAGACGCCGTCAACGCGCCGTGACCGACGGTGGTGCGGGGCTCCCGGCGGGTGAGGGGACGCGGTACGGTGGCGTCTCTTTCTCGCCCCGCATGATCCTCGTAGCCCCCCTGGAGGTTCCGTGGTACAGGCGTACATCTTGATCCAGACAGAGGTCGGCAAGGCATCGACGGTCGCCGACGTGGTCTCCAAGATCCCCGGTGTGATCCAGGCCGAGGACGTCACAGGTCCGTACGACGTGATCGTGCGCGCCCAGGCGGACACGGTCGACGATCTGGGCCGCATGGTGGTCGCCAGGGTCCAGCAGGTGGACGGCATCACCCGCACCCTGACCTGCCCCATAGTCCACCTCTAGGCCACCCGTATGCTCGCCCGGTGAGCACTTCGCACCGCCGGGACACTGCTCCCCTCGCCGCCGCCGTCCTGGCGGTGACGCTGCCGTTGATCATTTCGGCCTGCTCACTCAGCGACGACAGCGCGGGCCCGGCGGTTCCCAGCCCCTCGGGGGAGGCGGCCAGGGCGTGCCGGGCGCTCCATGACGAACTGCCGAAGCGCGTGGACGGGCAGGAGCGCGAGACCCTCGATCCGGAGTCCCCCTACACGGCCGCGTGGGGGGACCCCGCGATCGAGCTGCGGTGCGGGGTCGCCCGGCCGGAGAAGCTCACGCCCGGCAGTGAAGAGTACAACCCCACTTCCGACGCGGCGGAGGTGAACGGGGTTTCCTGGCTGATCGAGGAGCGGGACGGGGGGTACCGGTTCACGACCACGGACCGCGCCGCCCACGTGGAGTTGACGGTCCCGGACGCGTACGCGCCGGAGGTCGGCGCGCTGACGGACCTCGCCCGCGGGGTCCGGAAGGCGGTACCGAAGAAGTCCGGTTAGCCCCGCTCCCGGCCCCGGAATCCGTCAGCGCAGGCCCGTGCTGCGGCGCAGGGCCGACTGGACGAGGCGGTCGACCAGCTCGGGGTAGCCGACGCCGGTCTCCTCCCACATCCGCGGGTACATGGAGATGGGCGTGAAGCCCGGCATCGTGTTGACCTCGTTGATGACGAACCGGCCGTCCTCGCACAGGAAGAAGTCGGCGCGCGCGAGCCCCTCGCAGGAGAGCGCCTCGAAGGCGGCCACGGCCAGCTCGCGGACGCGGGCCGTCTCCTCCTCGCTAAGCGGCGCGGGCACGATGCCGGAGGCCGAGTCGATGTACTTGGCCTCGAAGTCGTAGAAGTCGTGGGCGCTGACCGGCGGGATCTCGGCGGGGACGCTCGCACGGGGCCCGTCCTCGAACTCCAGCACCCCGCACTCGATCTCCCGGCCGCGCAGCAGCGCCTCCACGATGATCTTCGGGTCGTGGCGGTGGGCCTCCGCGATGGCCTCGTCCAGCGCGTCGGGCCCGTCCACCTTGGTGATGCCGAACGAGGAGCCCGCGCGCGCCGGCTTCACGAAGACGGGCCAGCCGTGCTCCTGAGCAAAGTCCGCGATCCGCTGCCGGGCGGCGCCCGGATCGGCCGCCCACTCCCGCGGACGCACCGTCACGTACGGGCCCACGGGCAGCCCGAAGGAGGTGAAGGTCCGCTTCATGTACTCCTTGTCCATGCCGACCGCCGAGGCCAGCACGCCCGAGCCCACGTACGGCACACCGGCCAGGTCGAGCAGCCCCTGGAGCGTGCCGTCCTCGCCGTAGGGCCCGTGCAGCACGGGGAAGACGACGTCGACCTCGCCCAGGGCCTTGGGCACGGCGCCGGGTTCGGTGTGGACGACCTCGCGGCTGTCGGGGCCCAGCGGGAGCACCACGGCGCCGGTGTCGGACTCGGCCAGCTCGTCGGCGCTGGGCAGCTTCCGCTCCTCGATCGCCATCCGGGCCGGGTCGTCGGCCGCCAGGGCCCAGCGGCCCTCGGAGGTGATGCCGATCGGCATGACCTCGTACGCGTCGCGGTCGAGGGCGCTGAGCACGGCCCCGGCCGTGACGACGGAGATCGCGTGCTCGGAACTGCGTCCGCCGAAGACGACGGCGACGCGGGGCTTACGGGAGGGGCTGTGGCTGCTCATATCGTGGGGACTTTACCCGGAGGAGAGGCTTCAGGCGCGCTCGGGCTTGGCGCTGCGGGACATGAGTTCCTTGAGCGCGACGAGCGGGGGCTTGCCGTCGTGGACGATGCCGACGACGGTCTCGGTGATGGGCATCTCCACGCCGTGCCGCCGCGCGAGGTCGAGCACGGACTCGCAGGACTTGACGCCCTCGGCGGTCTGCCTGGTGACCGCGATCGTCTCCTGGAGCGTCATGCCGCGGCCCAGGTTCTGGCCGAACGTGTTGTTCCGGGAGAGCGGCGAGGAGCAGGTCGCGACGAGGTCGCCCATCCCCGCGAGCCCGGCGAAGGTGGGTGCGTCGGCGCCCATCGCGAGGCCCAGCCGGGTCGTTTCGGCGAGCCCGCGGGTGATGAGCGAGGCCTTCGCGTTGTCGCCGAGGCCCATGCCGTCCGCGATGCCGACGGCGAGCGCAATGACGTTCTTGACGGCGCCGCCCAGCTCGCAGCCGACGACGTCGGTGTTGGTGTAGGGCCGGAAGTACGGGGTGTGGCAGGCGCTCTGGAGGCGGCGCGCGGCGTCCTCGTCCGCGCAGGCGACGACGGCGGCGGCGGGCTGCCGCTGGGCGATCTCACGGGCCAGGTTGGGCCCGGTCAGCACGGCCACCCGGTCGGCGGGGACCCCGGCGACCTCCTCGGCGACCTCGCTCATCCGCTTCGCGGTGCCGAGTTCGACGCCCTTCATCAGGGAGACCAGCACGGTGCCGGGGTGCAGCAGCGGGGCCCAGGACTCCAGGTTGCCGCGGAGCGTCTGGGAGGGGACGGAGAGCACGGTGAACTCCGCGCCGTCGGCCGCCTCGGCCGGGTCGGTGGTCGCGTGCACGGCCGCGGGGAGTTCGGTGTCGGGGTGGTAGTCCGGGTTGCGGCGCTCGGTGTTGACCGCGTCCACGACCTCGGCGCGGCGCCCCCACAGGGAGACGTCGCAGCCCGCGTCGGCGAGCACCATCGCGAAGGCCGTGCCCCAGGAGCCGGTGCCGAATACGGCGGCTTTCGTCACGCGTTCTTCTCTTCCTTCTTCTCTTCCTCGTGCTGACCCTCCGGGGGCTGAGCCTCGGGCTGTCCCTCGCGGGCGGCACGCCTGCTCTCCGCGCGCTTCCGCGCGGCCTTGCGGGGGTCGAACCGCTCAGCGGGCGCCTCCTCCCCGCGGATCCCGGCGAGCTGCGCGGTGACGGCGTCCATCATGACGTCGGTGACCTCGCGCAGCACCTCCGTCGTCGGCTCCTTGTCGTAGTACGCCGACAGGTCGATGGGCGGCCCGGCCTGCACCGTGAAGGTCTTGCGGGGGAAGAAGCTGAGCTGCTTGAACTTCGCGTACGGCGGGACCGCGAGGTTGGCTCCCCACTGGGCGACGGGGATGACGGGGGCCTTCGTCAGCAGCGCGACGCGGGCAGCGCCCGACTTGCCGCCCGCCATGGGCCACATCTCGGGGTCACGGGTGATGGTGCCCTCGGGGTAGAAGGCGACGCACTCGCCCTTCTCGATGGCGTCGACGGCGGCGCGGAAGGCTCCCACGGCGTCGGCGGACTCGCGGTAGACGGGAATCTGGCCCGTCCCGCGCATCACGGTCCCCACGACGCCGCCCTTGAACAGCGCGTTCTTCGCCAGGAAGCGCGGCACACGTCCGGTGTTGAACTGGTAGTGCGCGTAGGAGAGCGGGTCGAGATGGGAGTTGTGATTGACGACGGTGATAAAGCCGCCCTCTGCGGGAATGTGTTCCATTCCCCGCCAGTCCCGCTTGAAGAGCACCACGAGCGGCGGTTTCAGCAATACCGCTGCGAGGCGGTACCAGAAGCCGACTTTATGGCGGGACACTCGGACACCATCTCCTTTTGGCGCTATGGACAACCGCACAAGTGTCGCCGCAGGGCGCCGCTCTGTCGAGCACACTGTCCGCCCCCGCTGTCGTGCACACCGTAACCCCACCGCCGTCCGGGTGCCCCGCGCGCAGGCGAGAATGGGGCCGATGCAGTCACAAGTGACGTCAGCGGCGTGGACCGCCGTGGTGCCGCTGAAGCCTCTGGCACGGGCCAAGAGCAGGCTCGGCGCGTCCGTGGGCGACGCGGCGCTCCCGGATCTCGCTCTGGCGTTCGCGCAGGACACGGTCGGCGCGGTCCTGGCGTGTCCCGCCGTGCGCGGTGTGGTCGTTGTCACGGACGATCCCCTGGCCGCCGCCGCGCTCTCGGCGCTCGGCGCGCGCACGGTCCCCGACGCCCCGGCCGCCGGGCTCAACGCGGCGCTGGCCCACGGCGAGGCCGTGGCGCGCGCCGCCGATCCGGGAACGGCGCTCGCGGCGCTCAACGCGGACCTTCCCGCGCTCCGTCCCCGCGAATTGCTCGACGTTCTCGAATGGGCGTCCCGATTCCCCCGCGCCTTTCTCCCCGACGCCGCCGAAATCGGCACGACGCTGTTGTCCGCCATGCCGGGCGCTCGACTCCTTCCCGCATTCGGCGGCCTCTCGCGGGCCCGTCACCGCGCCTCGGGCGCCGTCGAGATCGGGCTTTCCGGAGTGGAGAGCGTGCGCCAGGACGTCGATACGGGCGAGGACCTGGTGGCCGCGCGGAAACTCGGGGTGGGCCGCCATACCGCCGCGCTGCTCGCGGCCCCGTGCGGACCGGGCAGGCCCGGCGGGGGCGGCAGGGGGCTGAACGCGCCGTCGAACGCGCCTTGAGCGGGCGTCGGCCCGGGCCCGTGGCGGGCGGGTAGGCTGCCGCGCATGCAGGCCACGGCGTACACGTATGACCCCGAGTCCCGGTCAGGGAGCGTGCTGCTCGACGACGGGAGTCCGCTGGAGTTCGGGAGCGCGGCCTTCGAGGCGGGCGGCCTGCGGCTGCTGCGGCCCGGCCAGCGCGTGCGGATCGAGGTGGAGGGCGAGGGCGAGGCCCGCCGGGTCACGCTGGTGACGCTCCAGACCTTCTGAGCTGCCCGTTCCCCGCGAATCCCTGGGAATCCCGGGGAATCGCCGGGAAACCCCTGGACAACGGCCGCGGGCCGGGCTCCCCCGAGGGAGCCCGGCCCGGCGCCGTTCCTGGCCGCTGGTGCGCGAGGTGAGACCGTTTCCGCGGCTCAGCGCCTGCGGGAAGTGGTCTTCTTGGCGGTGGTCTTGCGGGCCGCCGTCTTCTTCGCCGGGGCCTTCTTCGCGGTGCTCTTCTTGGCCGGCGCCTTCTTGGCGGTGGCCTTCTTGGCGGCGCCCGTGGCCTTCTTGGCCGGGGTCGCCTTCTTGGCCGCGGTGGCCTTCTTGGCCGCGGTCGTCTTCTTGGCCGCCGTGGTCTTCTTCGCGGCGGTGGTCTTCTTGGCCGCCGTGGTCTTCTTCGCGGCGGCGGTGGTCTTCTTCGCCGCCGTGGTCTTCTTGGCGGTCGCCTTCTTCGCCGACGCCTTCTTGGTGGCGGCCTTCTTGGTGGTCGTCCCACCGGACAGGCTGCCCTTGGGGGCCTTCTTGACCGCGACGTCGTTCTTCGGGAGCTTCTTGGCCCCGCTCACCAGGTCCTTGAAGCCCGCGCCGGCGCGGAAGCGCGGCACCGAGGTCTTCTTGACCCGGACCCGCTCCCCGGTCTGGGGGTTACGGGCGTACCGGGCCGGACGGTCGACCTTCTCGAACGAGCCGAAGCCGGTGACGGAAACCCTCTCGCCACTGACTACCGCGCGGACGATCGCGTCCAGAACGACGTCGACCGCGTCCGCGGCCTGCTGACGTCCACCGAGCTGGTCTTGGATTGCTTCAACGAGCTGCGCCTTGTTCACGTCTTCCCCTTCGGAGACATTGCCGGAACGAATGTGTTCAAGCTTTTTCGCACGTTAGGCAGATATATACCGCAAATCAAACACGAAACGGGCGAATCACCCTTGTGCCGCAACGAACTCGACCGTCATCGAGTTCCGTCGGCGTGCACATCTCCCCCGCCCGGCGGGAATCGCCCCTCGTCGATGTCGCTCATCAGACGCTCCAGACGCCGTTCCGCGGCGGCGAGATCGTGCTTCGAAGCCGCCGTGATGACCAGCAGCTTCCGGGTAAGCGCCACCCGTGCGCCCTCGGGGACTTGCGGTGAGCGCACAACGGCGTGCGCCTCTTTCAAGAGGGCGGCGAGTCGGTCGTAGAGCTCCAGTTGACCGTCGCGTTCCATGCGGTGATTGTGCCATCTGGGGTGAGTTGTCGCTTCCAGCGGGGGGAGTACCGGGCCTGGTGACGTCAACTCGGCCTGTGGGGGCCCGAGTTGACGTGCCGCGGCGCGTCCCGTGCGGCGGGTCGCGAGCGGCACCGTTCCCTAGTACGAAAGGAACTGGCCCTCAAGACTAATTCACGTCAACATCGTGCGCTCCCTCTGTCCCGCAGAGCGCACCGCCCGGCTCCCCCGCACAGCACCGCGCCCCCGCCGGACGGCGGGGGCGCGGTGGGTGTCTGAGAAGGGCTCAGGCGGTGAGCGTGCGCGGCTTGAAGGCGGCGCGCGAGCCCTCGAAGTCCGCGATCGCGTCCTCGTTCTTCAGGGTGAGGCTGATGTCGTCGAGCCCCTCCAGCAGCCGCCAGCGGGCGTTCTCGTCCAGCTCGAAGTCCGCGTCGACGCCCGGCGCCAGCACCTTGCGCCGAACGAGGTCCACGGTCACCTCGGCGGCCGGGTCGGCCTCCGCCAGCTTCCACAGCGCGTCCACCGTCTCCTGCGGGAGGACGACGGTGAGCAGGCCGTTCTTCAGCGAGTTGCCCCGGAAGATGTCGGCGAAGCGGGAGGAGATCACGGCCTTGAAGCCGTAGTTCTGCAGGGCCCAGACGGCGTGCTCGCGGGAGGAGCCGGTGCCGAAGTCGGGGCCCGCGACCAGCACGGTGGCCCCCTCGTACGCGCTCTGGTTGAGCACGAAGTCCGGGTCCTTGCGCCAGGCCTCGAAGAGCCCGTCCTCGAAGCCGTCGCGGGTGACCTTCTTGAGCCAGTGCGCGGGGATGATCTGGTCCGTGTCGACGTTGCTGCGGCGCAGCGGGACGGCACGGCCCGTGTGCGTGGTGAAGGCTTCCATCGTGCTCAGACTCCCGCGGTCTCTCGTACGTCGGACAGGTCGGCCGGCGAGGCCAGGTGCCCCAGGACCGCCGTGGCGGCGGCGACCTGCGGGGAGACCAGGTGGGTGCGGCCGCCCTTGCCCTGCCTGCCCTCGAAGTTGCGGTTGGAGGTCGAGGCGGCCCGCTCGCCCGGCTGGAGCTGGTCGGGGTTCATGCCCAGGCACATCGAGCAGCCCGCGTGCCGCCACTCGGCGCCCGCCGCGGTGAACACCTTGTCGAGCCCCTCCTCGACGGCCTGGAGCGCCACCCGGACGGAGCCGGGGACGACCAGCATCCGCACGTCGTCGGCCACCCGGCGCCCGTCCAGCACCGCGGCCGCCGAACGCAGGTCTTCGATACGGCCGTTGGTGCACGAGCCCACGAAGACCGTGTCGACCGTCACCTCGCGCAGCGGCTGGCCCGCGCTCAGGCCCATGTACTCCAGGGCCTTCTCCGCGGCGAACCGGGCGCTGGCGTCCTCGAAAGAGGCCGGGTCCGGCACCGAGGCGGTCAGCGGCGCGCCCTGTCCCGGGTTGGTCCCCCAGGTCACGAACGGGGCCAGCTCGGAGCCCTCGATGACGACCTCGTGGTCGAAGACGGCGTCGTCGTCGGTGCGCAGCGTCCTCCAGTACGCGACGGCCGCGTCCCAGTCCTCGCCGTTCTCGCCCTTCGGGGCGTGCTCGCGGCCCTGGACGTACGCGAAGGTCGTCTCGTCCGGCGCGATCATCCCGGCGCGGGCCCCGGCCTCGATCGACATGTTGCAGATGGTCATGCGGGCCTCCATCGAGAGCTTCTCGATGGCCTCGCCGCGGTACTCGATGACGTACCCCTGGCCGCCGCCGGTGCCGATCTTCGCGATGATGGCGAGGATCAGGTCCTTGGCGGTGACGCCCTCGGGCAGCTCGCCGTTCACGGTGACCGCCATGGTCCTGAACGGGGCCATCGGCAGCGTCTGGGTGGCCAGCACGTGCTCGACCTGGGAGGTGCCGATGCCGAACGCGAGCGCGCCGAACGCGCCGTGCGTCGAGGTGTGGCTGTCGCCGCAGACCACGGTCATGCCGGGCTGGGTGAGGCCGAGCTGCGGCCCGACCACGTGCACGACGCCCTGCTCGACGTCGCCCAGCGGGTGCAGCCGGACGCCGAAGTCCGCGCAGTTCTTGCGCAGGGTCTCCAACTGGGTGCGCGAGACCGGGTCGGCGATGGGCTTGTCGATGTCGAGGGTCGGGGTGTTGTGGTCCTCGGTCGCGATGGTGAGATCGGTGCGCCGCACGGCGCGGCCCGCCTTGCGGAGGCCGTCGAACGCCTGCGGGCTGGTCACCTCGTGCAGGAGGTGGAGATCGATGAAGAGAAGGTCCGGCTCGCCTTCCGCGCGCCTGACGACATGGTCGTCCCAGACTTTCTCCGCGAGTGTGCGTCCCATCGCTTTCCCTTCGGCCGGCGTCGGTGCCGACCACATGTCGAGATCAGTGCCGCCGCGGCTGGCGCGGCGCCCGTCTCCCAAGGTTGGCGGGTCGCGGAGAAAATTGAACTTGCGTTTCACACTTTGAGACGCAAGTATCGACGCATGGACAACTCTAGTGGCGTCGGCGTTCTCGACAAGGCTGCTCTGGTACTGAGCGCTCTGGAGTCCGGTCCGGCCACCCTCGCCGGGCTGGTCGGAGCGACCGGTCTCGCGCGCCCCACGGCGCACCGGCTCGCGGTGGCCCTTGAGCACCACCGCATGGTGGCCCGCGACATGCAGGGCCGTTTCATACTCGGCCCGCGGCTGGGCGAGCTGGCCGCGGCGGCGGGCGAGGACCGGCTGCTGGCCTCCGCGGGCCCCGTGCTCACCCACCTGCGGGACGTGACAGGCGAGAGCGCGCAGCTCTACCGCCGCCAGGGCGACATGCGGATCTGCGTGGCCGCCGCCGAGCGGCTCTCCGGCCTGCGGGACACCGTGCCCGTCGGCTCGACCCTCCCCATGAAGGCGGGCTCGGCGGCGCAGATCCTGATGGCCTGGGAGGAGCCCGAGCGGCTGCACCGCGGCCTCCAGGGCGCCCGCTTCACGGCGACGGCGCTCTCGGGCGTACGGCGCAGGGGCTGGGCCCAGTCGATCGGCGAGCGCGAGCCGGGCGTGGCCTCGGTCTCGGCCCCGGTGCGGGGCCCCTCGAACCGGGTGGTCGCGGCCGTCTCCGTCTCCGGCCCGATCGAGCGGCTGACCCGTCACCCGGGCCGCATGCACGCCCAGGCGATCGTCGACGCGGCGGCCCGTCTGAGCGAGGCGCTGCGGCGGCCCAACTGAGCGGCGGGGCCCGCCTCTTAGGAGGCGCGTCGCGAGGCGCTCCTGAGACGTTCGGGTGCGCTGTTCCCCCGGGTGGCGACCGGCGCCGTGCCGTACGCCGCGGCCAGGCCGTACGGGGGCATGTCGACGTAGACGCACTCGAAGCCGTCGCTGGGCACGCGGTAGGTCTCGTGCCAGATCCCGACGCTCCCCCGGCTCTTGCGCACCTGGCGGTTGAACGCGGCCCAGACCGGGCGGTGTTCGCGGCCGGGCGCGCTCGCGTAGGCGAAGAGCTCCTCGGTCGAGCGCCAGTGCTGCACCACCGCGAAGTCCCGCGGCCCGCCCAGCGCGAAGCGCGCCCCGAGCAGGCCCGCGGCCGGACCGGCGCGCAGCTCCCGCTCTCCGAGCTGAGCGCGCGCAGCGGCGTGCCGACGGCGACGATCAAGTTCTACCTGCGCGAGAAGCTCCTCCCGCCCGGCGAGCGCGTCAGCGCGACCCAGGCCGCCTACGGCGAGGACCACCTGCGGCGGCTGCGCCTCGTACGGGCGCTGATCCAGGTCGGACGGATGCCGGTGGCCACGGCGCGCGAGGTGCTGGCCGCCGTCGACGACGAGAGCCTGGACCAGCACTCCCGGCTCGGCGTCGCCACCTGGGCCCTGCCGGGCCCCGCGCCGGTCCAGGGCGAGGAGCGCGACGAGGAGTCCCTGGAGACCGCCAGACGGGACGTCGGCGCCCTGCTGGAGCGGCTGGGCTGGTACGAGTGCGAGCCCGGCACCCCGGCGTACGACACCCTCGTGGAGGCCGTGGCCGCGCTCGTACGCCTCGGCTACCCCTGCGACATCCCGCACCTGGCCCGCTACGCGCACGCGGCGGCGGACGTGGCGGAAACGGACCTGGAGCTGCTGCGGGGCCTGGAGAACGCCACCGAGCAGGTCGAGGCGGGCGTCGCCCTCACGGTCCTCTACGAGCCCGTCCTGCTGAGCCTGCGCCGCCTGGCCCAGGCCGAGGAGTCGTCCCGCCGCTTCGGGACGCCGCCGCGGGAACGCCCGGCGCCGTAGTTCCGGCACCGGGCGTGGATTGTGCGTGTGCGCATGCTGTCACTCAGAGCACCGTGTCGCCCCCGGTGGTCACCGGGTAGCGCTCGACCTTGAGCAGGAAGTTCTGGATGCCGAAGTCGACGCCGTTCTGCCGCTTCACCTGGACCTTGACGGTGGCGTCCCGGCGGACGACGTCGTCGTCGAAGTGGAACGCGCGGACGACGGTGACGCTGCGCCACTCGCCGGGCATCGCGGCGAAGGTGCGGTGGTTGTCGCTCTGCGGGTGGCCGGGCTGGCCCCCGAAGAGGATGTCGAACTGCGTGATCCCGCCCCAGTCGTCCTTCTTGGCGAGGATCTCGGCCGTGAAGGTGGCGACGAACAGCGCCCCGTAGCTGGGCGTGCCCTTGCCGACCTCCGCCGGGATCATCATTCCCGGCACGTCCGTCCACTGGTCCGTGGCGGGGCGCGCGGGCCGTCCAGCGCCAGAACCGGTCAAAGAGCGCACGACAAAGGCCCCGCACCTGCTGGTGCGGGGCCTTGTGATCGAGTACCCCCGACCGGATTCGAACCGGCGCTACCGCCTTGAGAGGGCGGCGTGCTAGGCCGCTACACAACGGGGGCCTCTGCTCGATCCCGGTCCGGAGACCAGGATCCGTACCCCCGACCGGATTCGAACCGGCGCTACCGCCTTGAGAGGGCGGCGTGCTAGGCCGCTACACAACGGGGGCCTCGATCTATATGAGCGTAGATCGCGCTGGGCTACCAGGACTCGAACCTAGACTAACTGAACCAGAATCAGTCGTGCTGCCAATTACACCATAGCCCACCAGAACTCAACCCCAGTTGGGATCTTGTTCGGGTTACCGCCGGTCGGTCCGGGCCTTCGGCCCGTCCCCTCGCGGCGACAGGAAGAACATTACCCGATGGGAGACGGTGCTCCAAAACGGGTTCTGCCCGGGAGCGGGGCTCCCGGGCAGCCTCGTGATCAGGCGGTGAGCTTGGCCAGCGCCGCGTCGATACGCGCGAGCGTGCGGTCCTTGCCCAGGACCTGGAGCGACTCGAAGAGCGGCAGGCCGACCGTGCGGCCCGTCACCGCGACGCGGACCGGGGCCTGGGCCTTGCCGAGCTTCAGGCCGTGCTCCTCGCCCGCCGCCAGGACCGCGTCCTTGAGGGCGTCCGGGGACGACCAGTCGGCCGCCTCCAGCTTGGCGCGGGCCGTGCGCAGCAGCGCGTCCGAGCCCTCCTTCATCGCCTTCTGCCAGGACTTCTCGTCCTCCACCGGCTCGTCGAGGAAGAGGAAGTCGACGTTGTCGGTGATGTCGGAGAGGACCGTGAGGCGGGTCTGGGCCAGGGGGGCCAGCTCCTCGAAGGCCGCCTGGTCGAAGTTCTCCTCCGGCCACGGGGCGTACGGGGCCCTCAGCCAGGGGGCGCAGCGCTCCGTGAAGTCCTTCACCGGCAGCTCGCGCAGGTGCGTGGCGTTGATGGCCTCGCACTTCTTCAGGTCGAAGCGCGCCGGGTTGCCGTTGACGTCGTGGATGTCGAAGGCGGCGACCATCTCGTCCATGGAGAAGATGTCGCGGTCCTCGGAGAGCGACCAGCCCAGCAGCGACAGGTAGTTCAGCAGGCCCTCGCGGAGGAAGCCCCGCTCCCTGTACATGTTCAGCGAGGACTGCGGGTCACGCTTGGAGAGCTTCTTGTTGCCCTCCCCCATCACGTACGGCAGGTGCCCGAAGAGCGGGACCTCCTTGGCCAGGCCCAGGTCGATCAGCGCCTTGTAGAGCGCGATCTGGCGCGGGGTGGAGGAGAGCAGGTCCTCGCCGCGCAGGACGTGCGTGATCTCCATCAGCGCGTCGTCGACCGGGTTGACCAGCGTGTAGAGCGGGGCGCCGTTGGCACGCAGGATGCCGTAGTCGGAGACGTTCTCCGGCTGGAAGGTGATCTCGCCGCGGACCAGGTCGTCGAACGTGATCGCCTCGTCCGGCATCCGGAAGCGGACGACATGGCTGCGCCCCTCCGCCTCGTACGCGGCGATCTGCTCGGGCGTGAGGGTGCGGCACGTGCCGTCGTAGCCGGACGGGCGGCCCTCCTCGCGGGCGCGCTCGCGGCGCTCCTCCAGCTCCTGCGCGGTGCAGTAGCAGGGGTAGGCGTACCCGCCCTCCTGGAGCTTCCGCGCGACGTCCGCGTAGATCTCCATCCGCTCGGACTGGCGGTACGGGGCGTGCGGGCCGCCCACCTGGGGGCCCTCGTCCCAGTCGAGGCCGAGCCAGCTCATCGCGTCGAGGAGCTGCTCGTAGGACTCCTCGGAGTCGCGGGCCGCGTCGGTGTCCTCGATGCGGAAGACCAGGGTGCCGCCGGTGTGCCGCGCGTACGCCCAGTTGAAGAGCGCGGTGCGGACCATGCCCACGTGGGGGTTGCCGGTCGGGGAGGGACAGAAACGTACGCGTACGGGGTTCGCCGCGTCGCTCGTCGCGTTAGTCACGCTTGATCACCTTGTTGGTGAGAGTGCCGATGCCTTCGATGGTGACGGCGACCTCGTCGCCGACGTTCAGGGGGCCGACGCCCGCGGGGGTGCCGGTGAGGATGACGTCGCCCGGGAGCAGCGTCATGGCCTCGGTGATGTGGACGATCACGTCCTCGATGGAGCGGACCATCTCGGCGGTGCGGCCGAGCTGCCGCTGCTCGCCGTTGACCGTGCACATGATGCCGAGGTCGGCCGGGTCCAGCTCCGTCTCGGTCCAGGGGCCGAGCGGGCAGGAGGAGTCGAAGCCCTTGGCCCGCGCCCACTGCTTCTCCGTGCGCTGGACGTCACGCGCGGTGACGTCGTTCGCGCAGGTGTAGCCGAGGATGACGTCCTTCACGCGCTCGCGGGGCACGTCCTTGCACAGCCGGCCGATGACGACGGCCAGCTCCGCCTCGTAGTGCACCTCGGAGGAGAAGGAGGGGTAGACGATCGGGTCGCCGGGGCCGATGACCGAGGTGGACGGCTTGAAGAACGTCACCGGGGTCTCGGGGACCTCGTTGCCCAGCTCCTTGGCGTGCTCGGCGTAGTTCCTTCCGATGGCGACGACCTTGTTCGGGAGCACGGGCGGAAGCAGGCGCACCTGGCTGAGGGGCAGCTTCTGTCCCGAGCGCTCGAAATCGGCGAAGGGGTGGCCCTTGATGATGTCGAGGACGGGCCCGCCCTCCGTACCGGCGTCGCCTTCCACTACGCCGAATCCGACGTTGCCGTCCAGGGAGAATCTGGCGATGCGCACGGGGTGTTTCCTTCGCGGTGGCGTGGCTGTGGGGTCGGTGCTCCAGCCTATGCCACGCGCCACGGACCGCCCCTCCCGCGCCGGTGCGGGGGAGGTGGCGGGGCGCCCGTGCGGGGCCCGTCAGCGCAGGCGGGCCATCAGGGCGTGCTCGACCAGGGTGATCAGCGCGCTCTTGGCGTCGGCTCTGTGCCGGGCGTCGGTGGTGATGATGGGCGCGTCGGGCCCGATCTGGAGGGCCTCGCGGACCTCCTCCGGGGAGTACGGCTGGTGCCCGTCGAAGCCGTTGAGGGCGATGACGAAGGGCAGGCCGCTGTTCTCGAAGTAGTCCACCGCCGGGAAGCAGTCCGCGAGACGCCGGGTGTCGACGAGGACGACGGCGCCGATCGCGCCGCGCACCAGGTCGTCCCACATGAACCAGAACCGGTCCTGACCCGGCGTACCGAACAGGTACAGGATCAGGTCCTGGTCCAGGGTGATGCGGCCGAAGTCCATGGCCACCGTGGTCGTCGTCTTGTCCGCGGTGTGCGTCAGATCGTCGATGCCCGCGGACGCCGAGGTCATGACCGCTTCCGTGCGCAGCGGGTTGATCTCCGAGACCGCGCCCACGAACGTGGTCTTGCCCACGCCGAAGCCGCCGGCCACCACGATCTTCGCGGACGTGGTGGATCGGGCTGAACCTCCAACGGTCCCGCCGCTAGAGCTTGCGAAGTCCACTGAGCACCCTTTCGAGCAGTGTCACGTCTGGCTGGCCGTCCGCGCTCTGTTCGCCGCCACCGGGCTGGTGGATGGCGACGAGACCGGCTTCGGCCAGGTCGGCGACGAGGATCCGGGCGACGCCGAGCGGAATGGTCAGGAGTGCGGAGATCTCGGCTACCGACTTGATCTCGTAGCACAGACGGCAGATCCGCTGGTGCTCGGGCAGTTGGCCCTGGAGCTGCGCGGGGTCGGCCGAGGTGTGCACCAGTGCCTCGATGGCCAGCTGGTAGCGGGGACGGGTCCGGCCACCCGTCATGGCGTACGGCCTGACCAGCGGCTGCTGGGTCTGCTGCGGCGGCCGCTGCTGGTCGCCCGGCCGGTGTCCGCTGCCCACGCCCCGCTGCGGGGGGTGCACGGGCTGGATACGCGGAGCCTGCGGCTGGCGCTGATGGTGCTGAGGCTGGTGCGGGTCGTGCTGGTGCTGGTGGTGCTGCGGGGGCTGATGCTGCTGCGGCGCCTGAGGCTGCTGCTGCGGCTGCGCGTACTCGCTGGGCGTGGAGGGGAAGTTGAAGCGGTTGAGGAACGGGGCGTCGCCGCCGGGACCCTCATGACCACTGCCGTACGACGACGGACCTCCTGGGGGCGTTGCCACGTTTCCTCCTCGCACTACGGACGTTCGGGCCGTTGCGTCTTCCTTCGGGACTGTCCCTGCTGCTTCAACGCTCCTGCTCGGCACCGCGTCCCCGCACTTTATGGTGCGGAGACGCAATGCGCACTGTCTGTCTGCTTCCTACGCCCTAGTTGAGAAGGCTGCCTTGCAGTTCCGCGCGCAGATCCGGCGTCAGGACCGTACCCGCGCGGTCGACGAGGAGGGCCATCTCGTAGCCGACGAGGCCGATGTCGGCCTCGGGGTGGGCGAGGACGGCGAGCGAGGAACCGTCCGAGATGGACATGATGAAGAGGAACCCCCGCTCCATCTCCACCACCGTCTGGTTGACCCCCCCACCCTCGAAGATGCGGGACGCACCCGCGGTGAGCGAGGTCAGCCCCGAGGCGACCGCCGCCAACTGATCGGCACGGTCACGCGGGAAGCCCTCGGACATCGCGAGCAGAAGTCCGTCGGCGGAGACCACCACCGTGTGCGACACCCCGGGGGTGTTGTCCACGAAGTTGGTGATCAACCAGTTCAGGTTCTGCGCCGCCTGGCTCATCGGGCTCACACTAACGCTCCTGATCGTAGGTGCTGCCGGGGCCGAAGCCCTGTTGGTCATTCTCGTTGGCGTCGCCCGCTGTGCGTCCCCGTCGGACACCACGGTGCAGGTTGCTCAGTCTGCCGCGCACGTCCTCCGGCGCACGGGAGACCGAGGGGCCGCCCTGCGGGCTCTCCTCCGCGGCGCCCTCGACCAGGTTGGCCCGGGGCACCCGCCGCGGCAGGCCGGATGTGGTGACGCCGCCGGCCTGGGGGTCGCGCAACTGGCCCGCCCTGTCCCAGAGGTCGTCGTTCGGCGACCGCGTGTGGGTTCCGGTTTCGTCCTGCGACGGCTGCTTCTGAGGCTGCTGAGACAGGGGTGCCGGAGTTTCGGGGTGGGCCGTGTGCTGCGCTGCCGAACCCCCATCGAACGGTGAACGCCCCGGCTCACGGCGCGGAAGCCCCGCGTCGGTCGTCGAGCTGATCCTGCTCGGGAGGGGACCCGGACTGTCGAAGCCTACGCGGTCCAGACCGGAGTTCGGAACGCCGGGAGCAGATTCCGCTTCCGCATCGTTAGCGGCGTACTGCCCTTCCTGCGGGGCCTGTTGAGGCGCCCCGTGCTGCGGCTCGTAGGGCTGCGCGGGCTGCTGCGGAGCGTACTGCTGGGGGTCGTACGGCGGCTGCGCCGATGGCTGAACCGGCTGCTGATCTGGCTGGATCTGATGCTGCTCGTACGGCTGGACCTGCGACTGCGTGTGCGACTGGGCCTGCGGCTGGGCGTCGTACGGCTGCTGCTGCTGGTCGTACCGCTGTGCCCCGTCCTGGCCGTACCGGCCGTACTGGTCCTGACCGCCGTACGGCGCCTGGCCGTACGGCTGCCGCGTGGGCAGCTGCGGCTGGCCGTTGCCCTGGAAGCCCAGGGGCTCCTGCTGTCCCTGGTCCCCCGGTCCGCCTTGGTGCGCTTCGAGCGCCGCGCGCCGTTCCCCGCGCCGCAGGGAGCGCTCGACGGGTCCGAGCGCCGGTGTCGCGTCGGGTGCGCCGGGTGCGCCCTCGGCGCCGTAGCGCGAGTCGTCGAAGCCCAGCTCGGCGGCGGAGCGTGCCTGGGCGTCGTACGCCTGCTGCTGCGGGAGGCCGGGCTGCTGTTCGGGGACGATCCGGGAGACGGTGAAGTCCTCCTCGCCGTTCTCCCCGTGCTCCGAGCCGCCGCCGCCGTGCGTGATGGCGTCGGGCAGCATCACCAGCGAGGTGGTGCCCGCCTGCTCGCCGGAGGGGCGGAGCTGGACGCGGATGCCGTGCCGGTCGGAGAGGCGGCCGACCACGAAGAGGCCCATGCGCTGGGAGACCGAGGCGTCCACGGTCGGCGGGTTGGCCAGCTTGTGGTTGATGTCGGCGAAGTCCTCGGCGGTCAGGCCGATGCCCTTGTCGTGGATCTCGATCATCATCCGGCCGTCGGGCATGCGGGTGGCCCGCACCCGCACCTTCGTCTGCGGCGAGGAGAACGAGGTCGCGTTCTCCAGCAGCTCGGCGAGGAGGTGCACGAGGTCGTTCACGACCTGGCCGTGGATCTCGGTCTCCGGGACGCCGGAGATCTCGATCCGCTCGTAGTGCTCCACCTCGGAGGCCGCGGCGCGCAGGATGTCGACGAGCGGGACGGGCTCGGTCCAGCGCCGTCCCGGCTCCTCGCCCGCGAGAACCAGCAGGTTCTCGCCGTTGCGGCGCATGCGGGTGGCGAGGTGGTCCATCCGGAAGAGGCTTTCGAGCTGGTCCGGGTCCGCCTCGTTGTTCTCCATGTCCGTGACCAGTTCGAGCTGGCGCTCGATGAGGCCCTGGTTGCGGCGGGAGAGGTTGGTGAAGATCGCGTTGACGTTGCCGCGCAGCAGCGCCTGCTCGGCGGCGAGCCGGACGGCCTCGCGGTGCACCTGGTCGAAGGCGCGGGCGACCTCGCCGATCTCGTCGCGGCTGGTGATCGGGATGGGCTGGACGCGGGTGTCCACGCGGCCCGGCTCCGTACGGGAGAGCTGGTCGACCAGCATCGGCAGGCGCTGCTCGGCGACGTCGAACGCCGCGCCGCGCAGGGTGCGCATGCTGCGGCTCATCGAGCGGGCCATGCGACCCGCGATGACGAAGGCGAAGAGCAGCGCGACCAGCACGATCACGGAGTTGATGATCGCGTCGCGGCGGGCGTCGGAGGCGATCTGGTCGGTCTCGTCGAGGGCGTGCCGGGCGAGGTCCTTCTCGACGGCGCGGTACGCGTCGAACGTCGCGGTCGAGGTCGCGAACCAGCTCTTCTCGGTGATGCCCTTGGCCTTGAGCTCGGCCGGGCTCGCGCCGCTGCCGATGGCCTTGACCATCTTCTCCATCGTGGGCGGCGGCACGAACTTCTCGTTCTTCGCCGCGGCCTCCTGCTTGGCCTGCGCGATCTGCTTGCGGCCCTCCGCCTTGGCCTTGACCTGCTCGTCCCGCAGCAGCTTCACGTCCTGGGTACGCCCGCCGGACACGTACTCGCCGAGGGCGATCCGCTCCAGGTAGGCGTAGGAGGCGAGGGCGGTGAGCTGCTGCTGCTTGGCCTGGTCGGAGGGGCCGGGCTTGGTCAGCAGATGGGCGCCGAGCGCGCGCTGGAGGGACTCGGCGGCCTTGGCGAGCGAGATGGCGTAGACGGTGCGGCCGTAGGAGGTGACGTTGCCGGTGCCGAGGCCGAGCTCGTTGGCGAACTCCATCAGCGGGTGCTGGATGGTGACGTAGCCCTCTTCGGTCTTCACGCCGGGCAGGGCCTTGGTGTAGGCGCCCTGGCGGAGCACGGGAAGGCGGGGCTCGACCTTCTTGAAGGCGTCGAGCCGGCGCTTGAGACCCGGCTCGTCCGGCATGTTGTCGACGGCCTTCTTGAAGTCCTTTGCCGCCTGGTCCGTGGCATTACGGGAGCTGCTGACCTCGGAGTCGTTCTTGTCGCCCCTCAGGAGCGGGGCCGCGGTGCGGTCACGCTCATCGATGAGGGCGTGGCCGTAGTCGGCGGCCGACTCGACGAGTTCCGCGGTCCGCTGGGCCTCCTGCGCGTCCTGCCAGGTGGCGAAGTCCGACTCGACCTTGAATCCGCCGAAGACGAGGGCGACGAGCACGGGTATCAGGAGAATCGCGTTCAGCCGGGTGGGCACCCGCCAATTGCGTACCTTCATCCGGCTGCCGCCCTGGCCCTGCCCCTGTGCCTGCCCCTGTCCCTGGGGCGCCCCGGCCTGGGATCCCCCGGGCGCGGTGGCGCGCGAGGGTGGCGTGAAGTTCCCCCGCGCCTGAGCCCGATCCTGCGGTGCGGAGCCCGCCTTGCTTCGCCTCACTCGACTTCTCACCTCTCGGCGCTCGGTTCCCCGTCGCCAGCGCTGCGCCGTCACTACTGCTGAGTTCAGGGAATTCCAGCACGTCAGACCCGCCGTTTCCAAACACTTGACGAATGAGTGCAAAGGTGGAACGCGTCAGCGGAAAAACGGGCATTGGGGCAATGCCCCGTCAAATGACGTGGGATTCATGCGCAGAGTGAGACGTTCCGCTCGCCACGGGTGTTCACAGGGCTCTGTTTTGCCTGTCGAAACGTTATGAAGGCGAGTCCGGACATGGCGAAGAACACAGCCGATCTACGACTGTGATCCAGGGACCGTCTACATCATTCAGCGGTCGGCGCAGAGCGGGTGAGGAGTCTCCGCGCCGCCGCTTCGATCATTTCAGCCGGGCGAGCAGCGCGTGCTCGACCAGGGTGATCAATCCGCTCTTCGCCTCGGCGCGGTGCCGCGCGTCGGTGGTGATGATGGGGGTGTCGGGCCCGATCTGCAGAGCTTCGCGGACCTCCTCCGGGGAGTAGGGCTGGTGCCCGTCGAAGCCGTTGAGGGCGATGACGAAGGGCAGGCCGCTGTTCTCGAAGTAGTCCACCGCCGGGAAGCAGTCGGCCAGCCGCCGGGTGTCGACGAGGACGACGGCGCCGATCGCACCGCGCACCAGGTCGTCCCACATGAACCAGAACCGGTCCTGACCCGGCGTACCGAACAGGTACAGGATCAGGTCGTCGTCGAGCGTGATGCGGCCGAAGTCCATGGCCACCGTGGTGGTGGTCTTGCCTCCGGTGTGCGTCAGATCGTCGATGCCCGCGGACGCCGAGGTCATCACGGCCTCGGTGCGCAGCGGGTTGATCTCCGAGACCGCGCCCACGAACGTGGTCTTGCCCACGCCGAAACCGCCCGCGACAACGATCTTCGCGGAGGTGGTCGAACGCCCCGTTGCGGGCATGCCGTATCCCTGCTGGCTCATCTGTCCCATGGATCCCATCGGCCCTACGGGACCTGGCGGCTGCTGCCCCATCTGTCCCCTCTGCGGGCTAGAGCTTGCGAAGTCCACTGAGCACCCTTTCGAGCAAGGTCACGTCGGGAGCGCCGCCGGGCTCGGACCCGCCACCGGGCTGGTGGATGGCCACCATTCCGGCCTCGGCGAGGTCGGCGACGAGAATCCGGGCTACCCCCAACGGGATGGCGAGCAGTGCGGAGACCTCCGCGACCGACTTGACCTCGCGGCACAGGTGGCAGATCCGCTGGTGCTCGGGGAGGAGCCCCTGGAGCTGCACAGGCTCGGCGCTGGTGCTCACCAGGGCCTCGATGGCCAGCTGGTAGCGCGGCCGGGTGCGGCCACCCGTCATGGCGTACGGGCGCACCAGCGGCTGGTCGCCTTCGTCCCCGTACGGCGCTTGGTGGTTCGGGGCACCGTACGGGCCGGGCGAGGCGGGCGGCGGGGTCATGGCTCCTCCGAGCGAGGCATGTGGTCGGCGGGCGGACGATGGTGCTCAGGTGGGGGGAGCGTGAAGATCAGTTGAGAATGCTTCCCTGGAGTTCCGCGCGGACGTCCGGGGTGAGTACGGTTCCGGCACGGTCCACGAGGAGGGCCATCTCGTAGCCGACGAGGCCGATGTCGGCCTCCGGGTGGGCGAGGACGGCGAGCGAGGAACCGTCCGAGATGGACATGATGAAGAGGAACCCCCGCTCCATCTCCACCACCGTCTGGTTGACCCCCCCACCCTCGAAGATGCGGGACGCACCCGCGGTGAGCGAGGTCAGCCCCGAGGCGACCGCCGCCAACTGATCGGCACGGTCACGCGGGAAGCCCTCGGACATCGCGAGCAGAAGTCCGTCGGCGGAGACCACCACCGTGTGCGACACCCCGGGGGTGTTGTCCACGAAGTTGGTGATCAACCAGTTCAGATTCTGCGCCGCCTGGCTCATCGGACTCAACTAACGCTCCTGCTGGTAAGTGGGGCCAATGCCGCGGCCGTCCGTGCCGGCCTGTCGGCCCTGCTGGATACCGCGGCGGAGATTGGTCAGCCGCCCACGTACGTCGTCGGGCGCACGCGAGACCTGCGGACCGGATTGTGCGTCCGACTGCTGCTGTGCGGTCCCCGCGACCAGGTTGGCGCGGGGCACGCGACGCGGCAGGCCCGACGTGGTGACTCCCCCGGCGGCGGGCTGACGCACCTGCTCGGCACGGCGCCAGCGCTCGTCGTTCGGTGAAGCTCCCCAATTGGCACCCGTGTCGGTGTCGGTGCTCGTGCTGCCGCCGTTCCCCGTCGCGTTCCGCGCCGGCTGGCGCTGCGGCATCGGGGGGACCGCGGAAGCGGGTTGCCCAGGGCGCGGGGTGGGCGCCTCGGGCTGCTGCGGAGAGGTGTCCGCTGCCTGTGCCTGCTCCGGCTCGGGCGTCTGCGCGGGGTGTGGGGGCTGTGGGGGGGTGCCCTGCGCGGAAGCCTGTGCCGAGGGATCGGCGCCACGGAACCAGTTCGATTCCATGGAGGCGAATATGGGGGTCGGGGCGTCGGCCGGGGCCGGCGGCCCGTTGGGTATGCCGAGCTCCGTGCTGCCCTCGCCGCCGGCTTCCGCCGGGGAGGGGACAGGGGTCTCGCCGGTCTCCTGGCCCGTCGGGCCGGGCTGACCGGGGGCGCCGCTGGCCGCGCCGGTGTATCCGGGGCGGGCGTGCTCGCCCGTGTCCGGCTCGTCGTGCCCGCGCGGCGCGTCCTCGGGCGCAGGGCCCGACTCGGGCGCCGCCCAGCTCGGACGGCCCGCGGCGCTGCCGGGGACGCCGACGTCGGAGAAGCCGGGGCGCGCGAACTGGCCGGTGTCGCCCGGGCCACCCTGCGGGGGCTGGGCCTGCGGGAACTGGCCGGTGTCGCCGGGGCCGCCCTGGCCGCCGGGCTGCGGCAGCGCGTACTCGCCGGTCTCGGAGGGGCCTCCGGCCTGCGGGCGGGCGTACTCCCCCGTGTCGCCGGGGGTGCCGGGCTGCTGCGACTGCGGCTGCTGGGGCTGCTGCGGCTGGGCCAGCGGGAACGAACCCGTGTCACCCGGGCCGCCCGCCTGCGGGCGCGCGAACTGACCGGTGTCGGACGGGCCGCCCTGCTGCGGCAGCTGCTGGGGCTGGGCCAGCGGGAACGAGCCGGTGTCGCCGGGACCGCCCTGCTGCGGCTGGGGCGGCTGGACCTGCGGGAACTGGCCGGTGTCGCCCGGGCCGCCCTGACCGTCCTGGCCACCCTGACCGGGGCCGCCACGCTGCGGCAGCGCGAACTCCCCCGTGTCGCCGGGGCCGCGCTGCTGCGACTGCGGCTGCTGGACCTGCGGGAACTGGCCGGTGCTGCCCGGGCCGCCCTGCTGGGCCTGGATCTGGGGTATCTCGCTGGTGTCCCCCGGACCGCCGGACCCCGGTGCCTGGCCCTGCTGTCCGGGCTGCCCCGGACCCTGCTGGCTCTGGCCGCCCGGGAGTTCGCCCGCGGGGCCGCCACGGGTGGGCAGCGGCGGGGTGCCCGGCGTCGGACCGCCCGGTGCCTGACCGGGGGTCGGGGCGCCGGGGCGCGGCGGGATGGGAGCGCCGAAGAGGTTGCTGGCGGGAGCGGGCTCGCCGCCCTGGCCGCCCTGGCTGCCGGGGAGCGCGGGGCGCTGGGCAGCGCCGCCGACCTGGCCGCGCGGCGGTACGGCACCGAGCCGTCCCGCACCCGCGCCCGTACCGGCCGCACCGGCGCCCACGCCGGGGCCGCCGCTCTGCGGGCCGCGCTGGAGCGCGGCCGCGAGGCCCGCGCCCTTGGGCGGACGGGGTCCGCCGCCGGGGCCGCCCGGTCCGGACGGCATGCCCGCGGGAGCGCCGGGCCGACCGCCCTTGGCGCCCTGCGCGCCGCCCTGGGCGACGTCGACGGGGAGCATGACGAGCGCGGTGGTGCCGCCCGAGTCGGAGGGGCGGAGCTGGATACGGATGCCGTGCCGCAGGGAGAGGCGGCCGACCACGAAGAGGCCCATGCGGCGGGAGACGGAGACGTCCACCGTCGGCGGGTTGGCCAGCCGCTCGTTGATCGCGGAGAGGTCCTCGGGCGAGAGGCCGATGCCGGTGTCGTGGATCTCGATGAGCACGCGGCCGTCGGGCAGCGCGTGGCCGGTGACCTTGACCTTGGTCTGGGGCGAGGAGAACGACGTCGCGTTCTCCAGCAGCTCGGCGAGGAGGTGCACGAGGTCGTTGACCACGCGGCCCGCGACCTCGGTGGCGGGCACGGAGTTGAGCTCGATGCGCTCGTACTGCTCCACCTCGGAGGCCGCGGCGCGGAGCACGTCGACGAGGGGGACCGGGCGCGTCCAGCGCCGTCCGGGCTCCTCGCCCGCGAGAACCAGCAGGTTCTCACCGTTACGGCGCATGCGGGTGGCGAGGTGGTCGAGCTTGAAGAGCGAGGAGAGCTGGTCCGGGTCGGCCTCGCGGGACTCCAGCTCGGAGATGAGCGAGAGCTGACGCTGGATCAGGCCCTGGCTGCGGCGCGAGAGGTTGGTGAACATCGCGTTGACGTTGCCTCGCAGCAGCGCCTGCTCGCCCGCCAGCCGGACGGCCTCGCGGTGCACGTCGTCGAAGGCCGCGGCGACCTTGCCGATCTCGTCGCGGCTGTGGACGCCGACGGACTCGACGGAGGTGTCGACGTCCTGCGGGTCGGCCTCGGACATCTGCTTGACCAGCTCGGGCAGCCGGTTGCGCGCGACCTCCTGGGCGGTGTCCTGGAGGCGGCGCAGCGAGCGGACCATGGAGCGGGCCACGACGAACGCGCCGACGAGCGAGATGCCGAGGACGAGCAGGATGAGCGCACCGCTGATGTACGCCTCGCGCTGGGCGTCGGAGCGCAGCTCGCGGGCCTGCTGCTCCATCTGCGTGAGCAGGGTCTGCTCGATCTTGCCCATCGCGGTGATCTTGTCTACGTCCTGGTCCATCCAGTCGACGTAGGTCCGCTTCTCCTTCTTGATCGCGTCCGGGCTGTGGAGCATCCGGTCGCGGTACTTGTCGGCCTCGCGGATGTTGATGTCGCCGCTGTCGAGCGGCTTGATCAGGTCGGACGCGCTGCCGTCGCCGTAGATCTGGCTGAAGCTGCCCAGCTCGGCGTGCTCGGAATCGGCCGCCGTGCGGGCGTAGAGCCGGTCGCTCTCGGAGAGCTCGGGGCGGCCGGGGTGGGCCAGGCCCGCGGAGATGATCGCGCGCTGGATGGAGGCGAACTCCTTGGCGCTGGAGAACGCGGCCAGGGCACGGGTGCTCTGGATCATCTCCGAGTTGCTCGTCGCCTGCGCCATGTCCTGGGAGAGGGAGAGCAGGGACTCGATGAGCTGGTTGTAGCTGTTGACCGTCTGGGAGACGTAGTTCTTGTTGTCGTACGCGCGCTCGCGGACGTTCTTGATCGAGGTCAGCTGACGGGTGATGTCGAGGACGGTGGACTGCACACCGGCCATCACCTTGTCGCTGCCGTCGATGTCCCCGGTGCCCTCCTTGAACGCCTGGATGGCGCGGTCGGTCTTCTCGCGGGGGGTGACGACCAGCTCGTCCTTCTCGTTCCCCGTGCTCACCAGGGGGCCTGCCGAGCGGTCGCGCTCCTCCTGGAGCGCCGCGGCCAGCTCGGTGGCCTGCTCCGTCATCTCGGTGAGGCGCTTCATGTTGTCGAGCTGGTCGACGTTCTGGAGCGAATTGCCGATACGGAGGCCACCGAGCGTGGTGGCCGCGATCACCGGGAGGGCGAGCAGGGAGACCAGACGGGTGCTGATGTGCCAGTTGCGCAGGGCCAGGCGCGAGCCGGTGTTGTCCGGACCGAGGGGGGTCTTGCCCTTGCCCTTCTTGCCCTTGGACTTGGCCTTCTGGTCGCCGGGCGCCGCGCCTCCGCCGCCCTTGCCGGGCGCGGACGCGCCCGGTGCGGCGCCGGCGTCCTGGGCGGCCATGGCCTGCCCGCCGTCCTGGGCGCGCTGGGGCGGGGAACCGCGGTCGGCTGAGCCGCGCAGCTCCGGGTCCCCCTCAGCGCTGCCATCCCTCTTGAAACGTCCCTGCACTAGCGTCGCAACCTCTGGACCAGGCGTCCCCCCGCGCGCGACGGCGGGACGGTATCGAGTCATGGGGGTCCAAAGGCCCCCCGGGCGGTCGTGAATGACCGGCGCGTCCCCTCATCACCGACATGCCGCGCTGCTCTGCGCATGCGCGTCGGTCTGCTTGTCTTGCGGCGGTCCGTGGAATTCCAGCACAGTGCCGGATCTCCAACAAGGGCTGTGGAAAACGCACGCGAGGCGGTCACCGACCGGATTCACGCCCTCACCAGCCGTATAGATGCGCCCCTGAAATTCCGGACTTTTCCCTACGAGGCACCCGGGTGGTTGGGCTGCCCAACTAGCGAGTAGCTAGCACGCAATCTCACGTATGTCCGCGTTGCCCGATTAAGGAACCGGATTCAACGATTCCTTATGTCGCTTTTCGTCCGCCGGTCGTGAGCAAACTCACACGCTGGACGTTGCCTAGATCACGCCTCGAAAGGGAATAGCGGGCCTACCCTCGGCATTTACATAGCGTGATGAAGTGACAAGCACGACAAGCCGAGCGAGGTACGGGCACCAGTGAAGTCCACCCTGACCATCCGCAACATAGCCAACCCGCGCCGCACCACCCTGGCTCATCTCGACGACGCGGACGAGATGACGACCGCCGTGGTGGCGGAGCAGGACCCGGCGGGAGGCGTCGAGCTCCCCGCGCAGACCGCCAATCCGCGCCGCACCGTCCTGGTGGACGCACCGGCGGCCTGAGTCCGGCCCACGTTCGGCGGGGCCGACGATACGCCGCTCAGACGCCTGTGGGGCGGAACCGAGAAAATCGGTTCCGCCCCACAGGCGTTGAGTCGTACGGGCCCCGCGCCAGGCCGTCAGCCCTGCCAGCTGTGGGGCGCGCGGAAGCCGTGCTGGCGCTCCAGACGGCGCCAACCCGCCTTGGTCGTGCGCCGACGGCGCGCGGGCACCTGGGCGTGCCGGGAACCGGCGGCGGCACGGGCGAGGAGCAGGGCCGTGACGGCGGCCAGCTCTTCCTCGTTGGCCAGACCCTTCTCCACGCGGATCGGGCTGCTTTCGCCTTCGCTCACTTCACTCACTTCTCGTTCTCCCATCGCTGCGAAGCCCTGAATGCCTTACTGCGGCGAATGCCTTACTGCGGCGGGTTGCCGTGTTTGCGGGAGGGCAGGTCGGCGTGCTTGGCGCGGAGCATGGCCAGGGACTGGATGAGGACCTGCCGGGTGTCCGCGGGGTCGATCACGTCGTCCACCAGGCCGCGCTCGGCGGCGTAGTAGGGGTGCATCAGCTCGGCCTTGTACTCCTTGACCATGCGCACGCGCATCGCCTCGGGGTCGTCGGCGGCCGCGATCTGACGGCGGAAGATCACGTTGGCCGCGCCCTCGGCGCCCATCACCGCGATCTCGTTGGTCGGCCAGGCGTAGGTGAGGTCGGCGCCGATGGACTGGGAGTCCATGACGATGTACGCGCCGCCGTACGCCTTCCTGAGCACCACCGAGATACGGGGCACCGTCGCGTTGCAGTACGCGTAGAGCAGCTTCGCGCCGTGCCGGATGATCCCGCCGTGCTCCTGGTCCACGCCGGGCAGGAAGCCGGGCACGTCCAGCAGCGTGACGATCGGGATGTTGAACGCGTCGCACATCTGCACGAAGCGCGCGGCCTTCTCCGAGGCCTCGATGTCCAGCACACCGGCCAGCGCCTGCGGCTGGTTCGCCACGATCCCGACGACCTGGCCGTCCATCCGGCCCAGCGCGCACAGGATGTTCGTCGCCCAGCGCTCGTGGACCTCCAGGAAGTCGCCGTCGTCGACGATCTCCTCGATCACCTGCCGCATGTCGTACGGCCGGTTGCCGTCCACCGGGACGATGTCCAGCAGCTCCTCGCCGCGCCGGTCCGGCGGGTCCTCGCTGACCTCGACCGGGGGGTTCTCCCGGTTGTTGCTCGGCAGCAGCGAGAGCAGGTAGCGGACCTCCTCCAGGCAGGTGGCCTCGTCGTCGTAGGCGAAGTGCGCCACCCCGGAGGTCGCCGCGTGCACGTCCGCGCCGCCCAGCCCGTTCTGCGTGACCTCCGCGCCCGTCACCGCCTGGACCACGTCCGGTCCCGTGATGAACATCTGCGAGGTCTCGCGGACCATGAAGACGAAGTCCGTGAGCGCCGGGGAGTACGCCGCGCCGCCCGCGCACGGGCCCAGCATCACGGAGATCTGCGGGATCACCCCGGACGCCTTGGTGTTGCGCTGGAAGATCCCGCCGTACCCGGCGAGGGCCGCGACGCCCTCCTGGATACGGGCGCCCGCGCCGTCGTTGAGCGACACCAGCGGAGCACCCGCGGCGATCGCCTTGTCCATCAGCTTGTGGATCTTGTGGGCGTGGGCCTCGCCCAGCGCGCCGCCGAAGATCCGGAAGTCGTGCGCGTAGACGAACACCGTCCGCCCGTGCACCGTGCCCCAGCCGGTGATCACACCGTCCGTGTACGGCTTCTTGGCCTCCAGTCCGAACCCCGTGGCGCGGTGCCGCCGCAGCGTCTCCATCTCGCAGAAGGAGCCCGGGTCGAGCAGCAGCTCGATCCGCTCCCGCGCGGTCAGCTTCCCCTTCGCGTGCTGCGCCTCGGTCGCCCGCTCGCTCGGCCCCCGGAACGCCTCCTCACGGATCGCGTGCAGCTCGGCCACGCGCCCCCGCGCGTCCTGCGCTTCGGGCTCGGTCTCCTCCGCCTCTTCGGGCGCCGGCTCGGACAGATCGGTCATGTATAGACCCTACGAAACCCGGCCTGGGTTCGCCGTCGTCAGATTCGTACAGTCTCCGCGCCGGTTTCATGGCCGCGCTGGACAGAACCCGGCGGCCGCGTCGTGCGTACGCAGGGAAATCTCCCACGTCGGGCCGCTGGAGCTGTGGAGTTCCCACAGGCCGTCGCCCGGTCGGCCTCAGCGGAGCCGGACCTCGCAGCGGAGCGTAGCCCCGTCCGTACCCGGTGTCACGCGGAGCCGGAGCTTGTCGCCGGTCGACAAGGGTTCGAGGCCCTTGTCCGCGGAGACCACCTCGGCGACGGCCCTGTCCCAGGTCAGCTCGAACGCCTTGCCCGAGCGTACGGGCTCCGCGACGCACAGCGTGGCCGTGCCTCCGCCGGTACGTCCGCCCGTACGTCCGCCCGTACGTCCACCGCGGCCCGAGCGGCGCACGAGGACGCTCGCGGGCGCGGTGGAGGTCAGGGCCCCGGCGGCGCCGCGCACCGTGCCCGGCGCGAAGAAGTTGACCGCGCTGAACCCGAGGGAGGGCACGGTGACGCCCTGCTGCGCGTCGGTGTTGGCGTCGACGGTGAGCCAGCGCCGGTCGGCGGCGCGGGCGGCGAGCGCGCGGGGCCCGGCGCCGGGCATCAGCAGATAGACGTACTCCGCGCCGCTGGGGTCGGTGCCGTGGTCGGTCCACAGGGTGAGCCAGCGGCGGGTGAACTCGTCGGTGACGCTGCGGGTGTTGATGTCGGACCAGGCTCCGGTACGTTCCTCGCGCCGCACGCTCAGCGCCGTGCCGCCCGGGAACACCCAGCCGCCGTGCCCGGCGAGATGTGCCCAGGTGGCGCGGGGGAACGTCCGGGTGCGGCCGAGCTCCCCCGGCTGTGCCGCGCCGTCCACGACGAGGGCGTGCGTGCCCCTCTCCCCCAGGTTCCGGTTGTCGAAGACGGTCTCGGCGCGGGCACCGTCCTCACCGGTGATCCCGGCGCCGAGGCAGACGACGGTGTCGTCGAGGCAGAACCAGGACTGGCGCGCGGTGAGCGTGGACTCCAGCCCCTTGAGATGCTGGCCCACGGCGGCGAACTCGCCGTCCGTCGTGCCGCCCGCCCACTCCGTGGCGGGCCGGGCCTCGCCCCACTCGCCGCCCGCGTTGTCCGCGAGCTTCTTGGTGGAGACGGTGGTGCCGGGCAGCCGCTTCCAGTCGACGGTCGGCCAGTACTGGTCGCTGTACTGGCCGAGGGTCTCCTCGGGGCCCCACCAGTAGAGCATTCCGTCGCCCGTGTGCCAGCCGCGCGGGTTCTCGCCGTTGCCGCACTCGTAGTGGGCGATGCGGGAGGAGGCGAGCGCGAGGTTGGCGCACCAGCCGGGGCCGCGGTGGACGGAGCGGGCCATGGCGGGGAAGAGGGTGTGGCCGACGGGCGCGGGCGCGGTCTCGCCGTCCTCGTCGGCGACGGCGTGCAGCCGCGCGAGGTCGGCGACGCCGAACTGGGGGTCGGTGAGGACGGGCAGCGCGGTGTCCCGCTCGATCCAGCCGCGCACCATGGCGTGCCAGCGGGCGCGCCGGGTCCCGTCGGCCGCGCCCGCGAGGACGGCGACGGCGGCGGCGAGCTGGTGGCCGCGGGTGTGGTCGCTCTGCAGGATCCGGGCGGTGTCCTCCTTGAGGATGCCGCGCGAGATGCCGCGTCCGCTGACGCTGTCCATCATCAGGCCGTTGTGGAGGAGCGGCGCGTACGCGCGCTCCACGCTGTCCAGGACGATCTTCCGGTTGGGGTCGGTGACCTCCCAGCGGGTGCCGTCCAGCAGGGAGAAGAGCCGGCCGAGCCCGTCGAGCAGCACATAGCCGTACGTTCCGGAGTACGCCACGTACGTGTGCTGGACGAAGGAGCCGTCGGCGTAGAGCCCGTCGCCCTTGGTGACGTACGGGAAGACGGGCGAGAGGGACTCCGAGGCGAGGGCGATCTTGCCGGGGTTCTCGCCGAGGATGCCGCGGACGGCGTAGACGCGGCAGAAGTCGACGCGGTTGGCGCCGGTGGAGGTGCCCGTGTACTCGTCGAAGACGGACTCGGGCAGGAAGTGGTCGACAGCGGCGAGGTACGACTCGCGGTCGGCGGCCGGGACCTCGTCGTGGAGCAGGGTGAGGATGTCGAGCAGCGCGCGCGGGGCGCCGATCTGCCAGTCCCACCAGTTGCCGTAGCGCTTGGTACCGGGGTTGTAGACCTTGGTGTGGACGTGCGCGAGCCCGGTCTTGACCGCCTTGAGCAGGGAGGCGTCGCCGGTGAGCCCGGTGCCGGGCTGGGCGTGCGCCTGGGCCATCGTCGAGAGGCGGTCGTACGACTGGGTGATGCCGGTGGACGGGTCGAAGGGGATGCCGGGGAAGAGGCCGTCGTCGGCGGGCTTCATCTCGTCGAGCAGCTTCGCCGCCTGGGTACCGAGCTCCTTCAGCCGTGCCTTGTACGGCTCGGCCGACGGGTCGAAGCCGGTGCCGAGCAGGAGCTCGCGCCATCTCCTCAGCAGCGCGGAGAAGTCGTCGGCGCCCGCGGCGTGCGAGGTTCCGCTTCCTGTCCACAGCGCGGCGGTGACAGCGCTTGCTCCCGCCGTGGCGAGAAATCCCCTGCGGCTCCAGGCTGCTGACGGCATCACGACGGGCCCCTCTCCAACGGGTGTATGCGGTTCGGGAGTTGGTCGCTGGTGTAGCACGCGTACGGTCCCGTCACAATGTTCTCGACAGAAGTCGGCAAGCGCTCTCTAACTCAGGGGTTACCTCGAAGTAACCCAAGCTGCTTAGATGAGGGGCGGCCCACCCCCACACCCTCACCGGGAGAGCTCTGTGAGCAGCAGCCCCGCCCGTCTCGCGTGCGCGTCCGCCGTCTGCGCCGCGCTCGCCGCCACCCCCCTGCTGGGCGCCACGCCCGCCGCGGCCCAGGAGGCACCGCCCCGCGTCCAGATCCTCAGCTACAACGTCTTCCTGATGAGCAAGACGCTGTACCCCAACTGGGGCCAGGACCACCGCGCCACGGAGATACCGAAGGCGGACTACTTCCAGGGCAACGACGTCGTCGTCCTCCAGGAGGCGTTCGACAACTCCTCCTCCGACGCGCTCAAGGCGAACGCCTCGAAGCAGTACCCGCACCAGACCCCCGTCGTGGGCCGTTCGAAGGACGGCTGGGACGCCACGCACGGCGCGTACTCCGGCACGACGCCCGAGGACGGCGGCGTGACGCTGCTGAGCAAGTGGCCGGTCCTCAGCAAGGAGCAGTACGTCTACAAGGAGGGCTGCGGCAGCGACAACATGTCCAACAAGGGCTTCGTCTACGCGGTCCTGGACGTCAAGGGCACCAAGGTCCATGTCGTCGGCACGCACACGCAGTCGACCGACGACGGCTGCGGGGACGGGGAGGCGGCGCGGATCCGCGGCTCCCAGTTCAAGGAGCTGGACGCCTTCCTGGACGGCAAGAAGATCCCCGAGGACGAGCAGGTCCTCGTCGCGGGCGACCTCAACGTCGACCGGAACGGCCCCGAGCACGCCTCGATGCTCTCCGACGCGGGGCTGGCGGACTCCGACAGCCGCACGGGGCGCGGCCCCTCCTTCGACACGAAGGACAACTCGATCGCTGCCGAGCGCTACCCGGGCTACCCGAGCGAGGACCTCGACTACGTCCTGCACCGCGAGGGCCACGCGCGTCCCGAGGGCTGGAACAACCACGTCGTGGACGAGAGCTCCGCGCCCTGGACCGTGAGCAGCTGGGGCAAGGAGTACACGTACACGAACATGTCCGACCACTACCCGCTGATCGGGAAGTGAGCCGCTGAGGAACGGCCCCGGACGTACGGCCCGCCGCGCCCGGGGCCACCCGCTCACTCGCGGGGTTCGGCCCCCGCGCGCAGCAGGCCGTACGTGTAGCCGTCGTCCAGCGCCTGCCAGGAGGCGGCGATCACGTTGTCGCCGACACCGACCGTCGTCCACTCCGTACCGCCGTCGCTCATGCCGACCAGCACGCGCGTGGTCGACGAGGTGCCCTGGGCGCCCTCCAGGATGCGGACCTTGTAGTCGACCAGGGCGAGCTTCGCGAGCTCGGGGTGGGTGCGCTCCAGACCGGCGCGCAGCGCGCGGTCCAGCGCGTCGACGGGGCCGTTGCCCTCCCCCGTGGCGACGACGCGCTCGCCCTTGGCCCAGAGCTTCACCGTCGCCTCGTTGACCTGCGCGCCGTCCGGGCGCTGTTCGACGATCGCGCGCCAGGACTCCAGCCGGAAGAAGCGCGGTGCCTGGCCGCCGGGGGCCCTGCCGTGCACCTCGTCGCGGAGCAGCAGTTCGAAGGAGGCGTCGGCGGCCTCGTACGTGTATCCCTGGAGCTCCTGCTCCTTGACCCGCTCCACGATCCGGCCGACGAGGTCACGGTCGCCGCCCAGGTCGTACCCCAGCTCCTTGCCCTTGAGCTCGACCGAGGCGCGTCCGGCCATGTCGGAGACGAGCATCCGCATGGTGTTGCCGACGGCCTCGGGGGCGATGTGCTGGTAGAGGTCCGGGTCGATCTTGATCGCGGAGGCGTGCAGCCCGCCCTTGTGCGCGAACGCGGAGGTGCCGACGTAGGGCTGGTGGGTGGAGGGGGTGAGGTTGACGACCTCGGCGATGGCGTGCGAGACCCGGGTCGTCTCCCGCAGCGCGCCCTCGGGCAGCACCTTCCTGCCGTACTTCAGCTCCAGCGCGGCGACGACGGGAAAGAGGTTGGCGTTGCCGACGCGCTCGCCGTAGCCGTTGGCGGTGCACTGGACGTGGGTGGCGCCGCCGTCCACGGCGGCGAGGGTGTTGGCCACCGCGCAGCCGGTGTCGTCCTGCGCGTGGATGCCGAGCCGGGCGCCGGTGTCCGCGGCCACGGTCCGTACGACGGCCTGGATCTGGGCCGGGATCATGCCGCCGTTGGTGTCGCAGAGCACGACCACGTCGGCGCCCGCCTCGTACGCGGTGCGCACGACGTCCTTCGCGTAGGCCGGGTTGGCGTGGTAGCCGTCGAAGAAGTGCTCGCAGTCGACGAAGACGCGGCGGTCCTGCTCGCGCAGGTAGGAGACGGTCTCGCGGATCATCGCGAGGTTCTCCTCCAGGGTGGTGCGCAGCGCCAGCTCGACGTGCTTGTCGTGCGCCTTGGCGACGAGCGTGACGACCGGCGCTCCGGAGTCGACCAGGGCCTTGACCTGCGGGTCGATCTGCGCGGGTACGCCCGCTCTGCGGGTCGAGCCGAAGGCGACCAGCTGTGCGTGGCGGAAGCCGATCTCCTTGGGGGCGCGCGCGAAGAACTCGGTGTCGCGCGGGTTGGCGCCCGGCCAGCCGCCCTCGATGAAGCCCACGCCGTACTCGTCCAGGTGACGCGCGATGGTCAGCTTGTCGGCGACGGTGAGGTTGATCCCCTCACGCTGGGCGCCGTCGCGCAGCGTGGTGTCGAAGACGTGGAAGGTGTCGTCGGGGGTGCCGTCCGGGGTGTCGTCGGGCTTTTCCGTGGTCATGACGGTGAGCTCTCCTGGGCATGGCGAGGGATCCGGAAGTATCGGCTCCACTTGCCCCCATCCTCCCTCGCGCCTCCGCCCCCGGCTGCGGTGGGCCGGAAAACGAAAAAACCCCTCGCGGGTGCGAGAGGTCTGCGCGCGGGTCTGGGGCACGGTGGCCGTGCCGTACGGGGGTCGTACGGACGGTCACTGCGGACCGGCGCGCTTGCTGCCAATAATCATGACGAACGAGGGCACGCCCGGAGTCTGGCACAAGACGCCCACCGGGCGTGCCCCCGTCTCACGATGCGGGCCCGCTACTGGGCGTGCCGGGCGTAGACGTGCGTGGTGTCGTAGCTGTCACCGGCGACGAGGTCGTCCGAGGCCGAGGTGAAGGTGACCGTCTTCCCGGTGCGGTCGATGTCGCCCGCGGTGGCGGAGTACTTCGTGGGCTTGCCGTCCGTCGCCGCGCTGACCAGCGTCGTCGCGCCGGTGCGCAGGTCGCGCAGATAGGCGTGGGACTCCGAGCCGCCGCCGGGCGCCCCGGCCGTGAAGAGCAGCTTGCCGTTGTCCCGGCTGAGGCTGGCGCCGTAGACGGCCCAGTCCTTGTTCTCCGCGCTGATCATCTTCGTCGTGCCCTTGTCGAGGTCCCGGATGAAGACGTTCTGCGTGCCGTTGCCGTCGTCGGGGACGATGTTCGTCGCGGGCGAGTGGTACGTGAGGGAGCGGCCGTCGGCGCTGATCCGCGGGCCCTCCGCGTGGGCGTCAGCGGTGGCGCCGCCCTGGGTCACGTCGGCCTGGACGCGCTTGCCGCCGCGCAGGTCGTAGACGTACAGGTCGCTCCAGTCGCGGCGGCCCGTGCGCTGGGTCTCGGCCCACTGGTAGCCGACCTTGGCGCCGTCGGCGCTGACGCTGGGGCGCATGCCCGCGTGGACGTCGTTCTCACCGCTCGGCTCCTGGCTGACGCGGGTGAGCTTGCCGGAGTCCCGGTCGAGCGCGTAGATCCGGCCGTCGTCGCCGCCCGGCTGGACCTCGGACTTCCAGACCTGGAACGCGACCGTACGGCCGTCCGCGCTGAGCGCCGGGCTGCCGGAGCGGTCGAAGGCGGGGGCGCCGACGTCGTCCTTGATCCGCTCGGTCGTGCCCTTCTTCAGGTCGCGGACGTAGACGTGGGAGCCCTTGGCGTCGCCGTCGAGGTTCCCGGCCTCGGAGGAGAAGGCGACATGGCGGCCGTCGGCACTGATCGCCGCGTCGTCCGAGGCGGCGTCGGCCTGCGCGCCGCCCGCGCCGAGGCTGACGCGCTGCGTCTTGCCGGTCTTCAGGTCGCGGACGAACACGTCGTCCACGCCGTTGGTGTCCCCGGGCACGAGGTTCGAGGCCCGGGAGGTGAAGGCGGCGTAGCGGCCGTCGGCGCTGAGGGAGGCGCGGCCCGAGAAGCCGTCGCCCTCCTTGCCGTCGGGCGCGGTGCTGATCCGCTCGATGCCCTTCGCGGCCTTCGCCGCCCTGTCCTCGGGAGCGCCGTCCCGCTCCCCCGCGGCCGCGCCGCTCGCGAGGACCCCCGCCGTGAGTCCGGAGGCGAGAACGGCCCCCACGGCCGTACGCATGACAGATCGCACTGTTTCCCCCTGAAAGCGTGTCATCCCCACGGCCCGTCACCGGGGGCACGGAGAAAGCAAAGCGCATAGCGTCCGCAGTGGACAATCCGCACTTTTGCGTACAACCTTCGCAAGGATCTGGGAGTCCGTATGCAGGCAGGGACAGCTCAGCCCATCCCGTGGTTCCCACGGTCCCGGCTGTTTCCGGCAATGCGTACGCGCACTCTCCCGCGACCGGGGCTTCGGCGGTTTACTGCTGGGCGTCGGTTGACAGGTCCATACCAGATCGCCAGACGGGAGAAACCGTGTTGAGCAAGCGTGTGACCATCGCCTTCGCCAGCGCAGCGGCGCTGACCCTGATCCCCGCCACCCTGGCCTCGGCCGCGGGCTCGAACCCCTCGGGGGAGCCCTCGCCGGACGAACGGAGCAACGGCGTCCGGGCCAGTGCCTCGGACTACACCCGGGACGCCCAGCTCAGCCACGCCCTCGGCGCGCGCAGCGCGGGCAGCTTCCTCGACGCGAAGACCGGCCGCCTGGTCGTCACCGTCACGAACAAGAAGGCCGCGGGCGAGGTCCGCGCGGCGGGCGTGCGCGCGAAGCTCGTCAAGCGCAGCGGCGCCGAGCTGGACGCGGCCATGACCGCGCTCGGCCGCGAGGCCGCCGTCCCGGGTACGTCGTGGGGCGTGGACCCGCGCCGCAACCAGGTCGTCGTGGAGGCGGACTCGACGGTGACCGGGGAGAAGCTGGCCAAGCTCAGATCCGTCGCCGAGAAGCGGAGCGGCGCGGTCCAGGTCACCCGCGTGCCGGGCGTGCTGCGCGAGGAGGTGCTCGGCGGCGACGCGATCTACGGCGGCGGGGTCCGCTGCTCGGCGGCGTTCAACGTGACCCAGGGCAGCACCCGCTTCTTCCTCACCGCGGGTCACTGCGCGGAGTCGGCCACGACCTGGAGCGCGACGAACGGCGGCGCGGCGATCGGCAAGCAGGAGAAGCACAGCTTCCCCGGCAACGACTACAGCCTCGTCCGCTATGTGAGCGGCCAGAACCCGGCCGGGAACGTCAACCTCTACAACGGCTCCAGCCGCGACATCACCGGCGCCGCCAACGCCGTCGTGGGCCAGGCCCTCCAGAAGAGCGGCAGCACCACCAAGGTCACCAGCGGCAAGGTGACGGCGGTCAACGTCACCGCCAACTACGGCGACGGCAACGTCGTCTCCGGCCTCGTCCGCACCACCGCCTGCTCCGCGGGCGGCGACAGCGGCGGCGCCCACTTCGCGGGCAACACCGCGCTCGGCATCCACTCCGGCTCCTCCGGCTGCACCGGCACCCAGGGCTCGGCCCTCCACCAGCCGGTGGCCGAAGCCCTCTCGGCGTACGGCGTGAAGGTCTACTGACCCGCAGCGCCGACCGGGCCCGCTCCCACGGCAGGGAGCGGGCCCGGTCGGACGGCGGGGCGAGGAGGGGTCAGCCCAGCTTGTGCATCCAGCCGTGGGTGTCCGCCGCGTGGCCCGTCTGGATGGCCAGCAGGGTCTCGCGGAGCTTCATCGTGATCTCGCCCGCGCCGCCGTCGGCGACCGTCCACTCGCCGCGGGCCGACTTCGCCTCGCCGACCGGGGTGATCACGGCGGCGGTGCCGCAGGCGAAGACCTCGCTGATCGAGCCGTCCTCGTTGCCCTGCCGCCAGTCCTCCGTGGAGATGCGGGCCTCCTCCGTGGCGTACCCCAGGTCGGCGGCGATCCGCAGGAGGGAGTCGCGGGTGATGCCGGGGAGGAGGGTCCCGGTCAGGGACGGGGTGACGACCTTGGCGTCGGCGCCCTTCCCGTACACGAAGTACAGGTTCATGCCGCCCATCTCCTCGATCCAGCGGCGCTCGATCGCGTCCAGCCAGACGACCTGGTCGCAGCCGTGGGCCGCGGCCTCCTTCTGGGCGACCAGCGACGCGGCGTAGTTGCCCGCGCACTTGGCCTCGCCGGTGCCGCCGGGCGCCGCGCGGACGTACTCCTCGGAGAGCCAGACGGAGACGGGCTTGACGCCGCCCGGGAAGTACGAGCCCGCGGGCGAGGCGATGACCATGAACGTGTACTCGTTCGCGGGCTTCACACCGAGCCCGACCTCGCTCGCGAACATGAACGGACGCAGGTACAGCGACTCCTCGCCGACGCCCGGCACCCACTCCTTGTCCTGCTTGACCAGCAGGTCGCACGCCTCGATGAAGGTCTCGACGGGCAGCTCGGGCATGGCCAGGCGGCGGGCGCTGCGCTGGAAGCGGCGCGCGTTGGCGTCCGGGCGGAAGACGGCGACCGAGCCGTCGGGCTGCCGGTAGGCCTTGAGCCCCTCGAAGATCGACTGCGCGTAGTGCAGGGTCATGTTCGCGGGGTCGATCTGGAGCGGCGCGTAGGGCTGGAGCTGCGCGTCGTGCCATCCGCGGCCCTCGGTCCACTTGATCGTGACCATGTGGTCCGTGAAGTAGCGTCCGAAGCCGGGATTCGCCAGCACCGCATCGCGTTCCGCGCCGGGAAGCGGCTGTGCGGAGGGCTTGAGATCGAAGTCGATTCGGGGCGTCGTCATGTGAGCGCGTCCTTCGCTTGTGTCGTGTCGGACCGCGCTCCCGTCGTCCTTCCGGTACTAGGACGTCCGAGCTTCCCCGGATGCGGCGGCCTCACGTTCGATTATCGCGCGCGAGGGGTCGCAGGGAGGACACGGGTGGGGTGGGCGGTCCTGGGATAGATGGTGACACCCAACCGCCAAGTAGCACAGCGGCCGGGCGCGAGGCCCGGCCGCTGGAGAAGAGCGGGAGTCCGAGCCTCAGCCCGCTACTCGTACCGCGAGCGCGTCGCCGATCTCGTCGGTCGTCCGCGTGCCCGAGCCGCGCTCCGCGAGGTCGGCGGTGACGGCTTCCTCGATACGGACGGCCTCCGGCTCGTAGCCGAGGTGCCGCAGCAGGAGGGCGACGGAGAGGACCGTCGCGGTGGGGTCCGCCTTGCCCTGGCCCGCGATGTCGGGCGCCGAGCCGTGCACGGGCTCGAACATGGAGGGGAAGGAACGCGTCGGGTTGATGTTCCCGGAGGCGGCGAGGCCGATGCCGCCGCTGACGGCGGCGGCCAGGTCGGTGAGGATGTCGCCGAAGAGGTTGTCGGTGACGATCACGTCGAAGCGCGCCGGGTCGGTGACCATGAAGATCGTCGCGGCGTCGACATGCAGATAGTCGGTGGTGACCTCGGGGTACTCGCGGCCGACGCGGTCGAAGATGTTCTTCCACAGGTGGCCGGCGTGCACGAGCACGTTGTTCTTGTGGACCAGGGTCAGCTTCTTGCGGGGACGGGCCTGGGCCCGCTCGTACGCGTCGCGGACCACACGCTCGACGCCGTACGCCGTGTTGACGCTGACCTCGTTGGCGATCTCGTGCTCGGTGCCCGTACGGATCGAGCCGCCGTTGCCCACGTACGGTCCCTCGGTGCCCTCGCGGACCACGATGAAGTCGATGTCCGGCTCGCCCGCGAGCGGCGAGGCGGTGTTCGGGAAGAGCTTCGAGGGGCGCAGGTTGACGAAGTGGTCGAAGGCGAAGCGCAGCTTGAGCAGCATCCCGCGCTCCAGCACGCCCGAGGGCACGCCCGGGTCGCCGATGGCGCCCAGCAGGATCGCGTCGTGCCCCTTGATGCGCTCCATCTCCTCGTCCGGGAGCGTCTCGCCGGTCGCGTGCCAGCGACGGGCGCCGAGATCGTACTCCTCAGTCTCCAGCTTCACGTCCTGCGGAAGGACGGCGGACAGGACCTTGAGTCCCTGGGAGACGACCTCCGGGCCGATTCCGTCACCGGGGATCACTGCGAGGCTGATGCTGCGAGACATGCGGGAGACCCTACTCTCCCGTTCCAGGTCCTGACACGCACTGTCCAGATTCCGGACAGCGCCGCTCGGGTGCCGTTCACCGCGCGTACGCCCGGGGGCCTTCCGGGAGTTGGCGCCCGCTGGGAACTTGGCTGCATGACTGCAGGCGACCTCCCGAACATGGGCGTTCCCGAACACCTCGCGGCACGCATGAGCATGGCCGAGCAGCACGAGTACCTGCGCGCGAAGCTGGCCCGGCGCACGCCCCGGCGCGCGTCCCGGTTCTCGCGGCGGGACGTCCTGGCGGGCGGCGGTCTCGCCGCCGCGGGCGCCCTGGGCACGGCGGGGCTCGTGATCGGCTCGGACCGGGCGCTGGGCGGCGGGGGTGGAGGGGCCGCGGGGAGCGCGGGTCCCGCCGACGGGACGGCGGCACCCGCCCGCTCGCCGCTGAAGGTGGACGGCTCGCTGGTCGCGCCGTTCGGCCGCCATCTCGCCTTCGGGGCCGACCCGAGGACGCGGATGCGGATCTCCTGGCAGGTCCCGTTCGCCGTGCGGAACCCGTACGTCCGTGTGGGCGCGCGCCCCTGGGAGCTGGACCAGCGGGTCGCGGCCGAGGTGCGGGAGCTGCACACGCCGTCGCTCACGGAGGACCTGCCGGACGTCGAGCAGTTCTATCTGCACGCCGCGCTGGACGGGCTGCGCCCGGGCACGACGTACTACTACGGCGTCGGCCACGACGGCTTCGACCCGGCGACGGCCGAACGGCTGGGCACCGTCGGCACGTTCACGACCGCGCCCGCGGGGACGGACGGGCGGTTCGTCTTCACGGCCTTCGGCGACCAGGGCGTCGGCTACGACGCGCTCGCCAACGACCAGCTGATCCTCGGCCAGAACCCGGCCTTCCATCTGCACGCGGGCGACCTCTGCTACGCGGACGAGACCGGGCACGGCAAGAAGACCGACACCTATGACGCGCGGGTGTGGGACCAGTTCCTCGCGCAGACCGAGTCGGTGGCCTCGCGGGTGCCCTGGATGGTGACGACGGGCAACCACGACATGGAGGCCTGGTACTCCCCGGACGGCTACGGGGGCCAGTCCGCGCGCTGGACGCTCCCGGACAACGGCCCGGACGCGGAGAAGGCGCCCGGCGTCTACTCCTTCACCTACGGCAACACGGGCGTCGTCGCGCTCGACGCCAACGACGTCTCGTACGAGATCCCCGCCAACCGCGGCGTCACCGACGGCGCGCAGACGCGCTGGCTGGAGCGCACGCTGCAGCGGATGCGCGGGGAGAAGGGGATCGACTTCGTCGTCGTCTTCTTCCACCACTGCGCGTACTCCACGAGCACCCACGCCTCGGACGGCGGCGTCCGCGACGCCTGGGTGGACCTCTTCGAGCGGTTCAAGGTCGACCTGGTGATCAACGGGCACAACCATGTGTACGAGCGCACCGACCCCGTACGGGGCGGCGAGCCCACGCGGAAGCTGGCCGTCGGGGAGACGACCGACCCGGGGAAGGACGGCACGGTCTACGTGACGGCGGGCGGCGGGGGCAAGAAGCTCTACGACTTCCCCGTGCCGGACAGCTACGAGGGCCACGAGGAGGAGCGCGAGAGCGTCTCCACCTTCCACTGGACCGAGGACAAGGAGCGGAACCCGGACCGGGTCGCGTGGTCACGGGTCCGCTACACCGGCTTCTCGTTCCTGGCGGTGGAGTCCCGGCCCGGGAGCGGTCCCGGGGCCAGGCCCTCGCTCTCGGTCACGGCCCTGGCCGCGTCCGGCAAGCGGATCGACCACTTCGTGGTGGAGAGGGAGGGGAAAGGGGACTGAGGAGAGCGGCCGAGGCTCAGCCGCGGCGGTCGAAGGCGCGCTGGAGGGCCTCGGCGGCCTGGCGGCGCTCCTCGTCGCGGGTGAGGGCGGCGGCCCGGCGGCGGCGGACGCGGGGAGCGGAGACGGGGCGGGTGGTGGACGCGGCCATGAGCGAGCAACTCCTTCGCACAGCGCACGGAGATCACGAGGATCGGGGAGATCCCGGAGACCGGGAGATGAGCCGCGGGGACGGCCGGTGCGGCAGGGGTCGCCTGCGTGGGCGCACTGGCCTCGCATCCGAGAACGCTCGATGGAGCGGGACGTTCGGCTCCTACAAAGATAGGAGCCAGGAGCCGTGATGTCTCGCTAATTAGTTGGGCTTCCTACTATCTGAGACGGCACAGGCCCCCCGCATGTGCGAGGGGCCTGTTTCCAGGGGCTGCCGGGGAGGTCAGCCCATGTGCGGGTAGCGGTAGTCCGTCGGCGCGACCTGGGTCTCCTTGATCGCGCGCGGCGAGGACCAGCGGATCAGGTTGAACTTCGACCCGGCCTTGTCGTTCGTGCCGGAGGCACGCGCGCCGCCGAAGGGCTGCTGGCCGACGATCGACCCGGTGGGACGGTCGTTCAGGTAGAAGTTGCCCGCGGCGAAGCGGAGCTTCTCGGAGGCGGCGGCCAGGACGGCGCGGTCCTGGGCCAGCACGGCACCGGTCAGCGCGTACGCCGAGGCCGACTCCATCTGCTCCAGCATCGCGTCCCACTCCGCGTCCTCGTAGACATGGACGGCGATGACCGGGCCGAAGTACTCGGTCTTGAAGACCTCGTTCTCCGGGTCCGAGCAGGCGATGACGGTCGGCGCGATGAAGTAGCCGACGCTGTCGTCGTAGGTGCCGCCCGCGACGATCTCGCACGTCGGGTCGGCGGCGGCGCGGTCGATCGCGGCCTTGTTCTTGGCGAAGGCGCGGTCGTCGATCACGGCGCCGATGAAGTTCGACAGGTCCGTGACGTCGCCCATCTTCAGGCCGCCGACCTCTTCGGCGAGCGCGTCCTTGAAGCCGCTCTCCCAGATGGAGCGCGGGACGTAGGCGCGCGAGGCGGCCGAGCACTTCTGGCCCTGGTACTCGAAGGCGCCGCGGGTGATCGCGGTCTTCAGGATCGCCGGGTCCGCGGAGGGGTGGGCGACGATGAAGTCCTTGCCGCCGGTCTCGCCGACGATGCGCGGGTACGAGCGGTAGCCCGAGATGTTCTTGCCGACCTCGGCCCACAGGTGCTGGAAGGTCGCCGTCGAACCGGTGAAGTGGATGCCGGCCAGCTCCGGGTGCGGCAGCGCGACCTCGGAGACCTCCTTGCCGTCACCCGTCACCAGGTTGATGACGCCCTTGGGCATGCCCGCTTCTTCGAGGAGCTGCATGAGGAGGATCGCGGAGTGGGTCTGCGTCGGGGACGGCTTCCAGACCACCACGTTGCCCATCAGCGCCGGGGCCGTGGGCAGGTTGCCCGCGATGGCGGTGAAGTTGAACGGCGTGACCGCGTAGACGAAGCCCTCCAGCGGGCGGTGGTCCATGCGGTTCCAGATGCCGTGCGGCTGCACCAGCGGCTGCTCGGTGATCAGCTCACGCGCGAAGTGCACGTTGAAGCGCCAGAAGTCGACCAGCTCGCAGGGCGCGTCGATCTCGGCCTGCTGCGCGGTCTTGGACTGGCCCAGCATGGTCGAGGCGGCGATGGTCTCGCGCCACGGGCCGGACAGCAGCTCGGCGGCCTTGAGGATGATCGCCGCGCGGTCGTCGAAGGACAGCGCGCGCCAGGCCGGGGCCGCGGCGAGGGCCGCGTCGATCGCGTCCTGCGCGTCCTGCTTGGTGGCGTTGCCGTAGGTGCCGAGCACGGCCTTGTGGTTGTGCGGCTGCACGACGCTGAAGCGCTCGCCGCCGCCCATCCGCTTCTCCCCGTCGATCGTCATGGGGAGGTCGATCGGGTTCTCGGCCAGCTCCTTGAGCTTGGCCTCCAGCCGGGCGCGCTCGGGGCTGCCGGGGGCGTAGCCGTGCACCGGCTCGTTGTACGGGGCGGGGACCTGGGTCACAGCGTCCACGGTTGCTCCTTGGGTCGTCGGTACGGAGGGGGAAGTCGGGGGTCAGCGGCGGGAGACGAGCGATCGCAGGAAGAACGCCATGTTCGCCGGGCGCTCGGCCAGCCGCCGCATGAAGTAGCCGTACCAGTCGGTGCCGTACGGGATGTAGACGCGCATCCGGTGTCCGTCCGCCACCAGACGCGCCTGCTCGGCCTCGCGGATGCCGTACAGCATCTGGAACTCGTACTCGTCGTGTTTCCGACCGTAGCGCGCGGCCAGGTCCTGTGCGATGGCCACCATGCGGGGGTCGTGCGAGCCGACCATGGGGTAGCCCTTGCCCGCCATGAGGATCTTCAGACAGCGCACGTACGCCTTGTCGACCTCGCGCTTGTCCTGGAAGGCGACCTCGGCGGGCTCCTTGTAGGCGCCCTTCACCAGACGGACGCGGGAGCCCTCACCCGCCAGCGCGTGGCAGTCGTCCTCGGTGCGGAAGAGGTAGGACTGCACCACGGCGCCGGTCTGCGGGAAGCGCTTCCGCAGCTCGCCGAGGATGGCGAGGGTCGAGTCGACGGTGGTGTGGTCCTCCATGTCGAGGGTGACCGTGGTGCCGGAGGCGGCGGCGGCCTCGACGACGGGCAGCACGTTCTCGTACGCCAGGTCGTGCCCGCCCGTCAGGGCCTGGCCGAAGGCCGACAGCTTCACCGACATCTCGGCGCGCTCACCCAGCCCGGACGCCGCCAGCGCGTCGGTCAGCGCGAGATAGGCGTCGCGGTTGCGGAGCGCCTCGGACCGCTCGGTGATGTCCTCACCCAGATGGTCGATGGTCGCCTCCAGGCCCCGGCCGGCGAGCGACTGGACGGACTGGAGACAGTGGTCGAGCTGCTCGCCCGCCACGAACCGGTCCACCATGGGGCGGGTGACCGGCGCGGCCGAGACGAGACGGCGGATGCTGTCGCTGCGCGCGGCGGCGAGGAGCACAGGACCCAGCACGGGCACCTCCACGATCGTTCTTGTGCAGGGCTCATCGGCGCGGTAGCGCGGGAGCCCTCCAGAACCTAAGGATCGCGCCGGGCACGGACCATCGACAGTTGTCACGCATCCGTGCCCTGCATCTCAGACAGATGTATGAGAATGGTCGGGGCAGCAGTGCGGCGAGCGCCGCGGGAGGCGGAGGAGAAGCATGCGCGAGGACTATCAGGACCTGATCGACGAGGTCTCCGCGCTGCTCGGCACGCCCGCGACCCTGGAGGGCCGGGACTTCGCGCTGATCGCCTTCGGGGCCCATGAAGGGGCCACCGAGGTCCCGGACCTCGCCCTCGACCCGGTCCGTACGCGCTCGATCCTGCACCGCCGGTCCACCGCCGCCGTGCGCGCCTTCTTCGAGAGCTTCGGCATCGCCCGCGCCACCGCGCCCGTCCGCGTCCCGCCCGACCCGGCGGCCGGGGTCGTGCACGGCCGGATCTGCCTGCCCGTACGGGACAGGGGCGTGGCCTACGGCTACATCTGGCTGCTCGACGACGGCTCCCTGGAGCTCGACGGACCCCGGATGGACGCCGCGATGGCGACCGCGGGGCGCATCGGCTCGCTGCTCGCCGCACAGGCGCGCGCGGAGGCGCGCACCGGGGAGCTGCTGGCCGACGCGCTCACCGGGCCCGCGCGCGAGGAGGCGGAGAAGGAGCTGCGGGCCGCGCTGGGCACCGCGGCCTCGGGCCCGCTCACGCTCGTCGCCGTCGAGCCCTGGGCCGACGGCGGCTCCTCCCCCACCGGTCAGCCGCACCTCGCCGCGCAGTGCGTGCTGGACGGGGCGCTCGCGGCGCTCGTCCGGCTGCGCTCCTCGGGCGATCCCGGGCCCGCGCGCGCCGCCGCCGAGCGGCTGCTGCGCTCCACCGGTACGCCGGGCGTGCGCGCCGGACTGAGCGCGCCCCGCACCGGGGTCGCCGGGCTGCACCTGGCCTGGCGCGAGGCACGGGCCGCCGCTCGGGCCGCGCGCGCCGAGGACGGTACGGTCGCCGAGTGGGCGGCCATCGGCCCGTACCGGATGCTGGCCCGCCTCCCCCGCGCCGAGCCCGACCCGGCCGTACGGGAGCTGCTGTCGCCCGCCCATCGCGAACTGGCCCGCACCGCCGAGGTGTTCCTCGACTGCGCGGGCCAGGCCAGCCGCTCCGCCGCGGCGCTCGGCATCCACCGGCAGACGCTCTACTACCGCCTCTCGCGCGTGGAGCGGCTGACGGGCCTGGACCTCAACGAGGGCGAGGATCGACTGCTGCTCCACATGGCGCTGAAGGTGACCCGGCTGTGAACGGCCCCTACGCCTCCTCCGGATAGAGCCCCTCCAGGTCCTTGAGGCACTCCCGCGCGACCTCCGCCGCGAAGACCGGGCAGGTCCAGGACTCCAGGGAGCGGGACTCCTCCGGGTCCGCCGGGTGGACGTCGGGCGCGACCAGGTGCGGGAGTCCCTTGCGGAAGTGGACGTAGCGCAGCGCCGGGTGCGCGTCCTCGTGCGCGCACTCCCCGGCGTCCGCCGCCGCGACGGGGCGCATGACGGACTGGACGCCCTTGACGGCGGCCAGCACCGGGCTCGGGTAGGCGTTGCTCATCGTCTGATATGCCGTCAGCAGCAGCGCGGCGCGCTCGCGTGCGTCCTCGCTCCGCTCGTACCGGCGCGCGGCCCACAGGCCCAGGTCGTCGGCGAACTCCTCGTTCCACGCCTTCCTGTCGATCCGCTCGGCGATCTTCTCGATGTCCAGCGCTCCGCCGTCCAGCAGATACACGGCGTCCAGGTGCGCGGTCTCCCGCTCGCCGAACAGCGCCTCGCGGCGCTCCTCGACCTGGCGCAGCGACTCGACCGCCAGTCGGCGGGCGAAGACAGGGCACACCACCCGTTCCATCGGGGCACGGCCCGAGCGCCGCTGGCTGCGCTCGAAGGTGGCCCGCCCGCCGGGGCTGCTCAGGATGACGCCGATCTCGGCCGCGCTGGGTCCGTCCTCCGGCAGCCGGGCGTGCCAGTCGTGCTCGCACGTCGCGTCGGTGAGCTGGGCGTACGCCGCGTCCATCGCCTCCGCCAGCGCGTCGAGGACGGCCTTGTCGCGCACCATGCCGGAGACCGCGTACCAGCCCAGGGCCCTGGCGGTCATGATGCGCCCGGGCAGCTCCTCGCCCCGGGCCCGTCTCAGCGACTCGGCGTGCGAGGTGATCGTCTCGTTGATGTCCGTCCACAGCTTCGGGTAGCCGTGCAGCAGCGCGGAGAGCTCCTCGATCTCCTGGTCCGCCTCGGCCGGCAGCCGGGGCGGTACGTCCGTGACGGAGCCGGGCTCGATGATGTCGAGGGCTATGCGCGCGAACCCGGCCACGTTGCGCGGGCAGCGCCACTGCTCGCGGGTGCCCTCGCCGCGCCACTCGATCGTCTCGTCGGCCAGCTCGCGCAGCCGCCCGAGCAGTTCCGCGTCGTCCTCGCCCTCGTGCTCCTCGTACGGGTGCGTGTCGTGCGCGCAGGGCCGGTCGCGGAACTCGACGTCGGTCTCCTTGAGGGCGCCGACCGCCAGCGGGAGGACGCCCTTGCCGGGCAGCCAGGTCAGATGGCGGCCGATGACCACCAGTCCGAACGTCCAGAGATACGGCGCCTCGCCGTCGGGGTCGCCGTCGGAATCGCCGTCGGAGTCGCCGTCGGGGTCGCCGGTGAGGTGCTCGTCGAGGTGGTCGGCGAGCTCACCGGCACAGTGGGACACGACCCCGTCGGGCTCGGGGCCCTGGGAGGGGAAGTCGTCGTACAGGGACGCCCAGGAGTGGAGGAGTTCGTCAAGATCGTCGAGAGTCATGGCCCTGACGACGCTCGCACCGCTCCCGGGAGTTCCCGTACGGACGGGTGGGTTCCGCCGGATCAGTCCTCGGTGAGGTTGACCGCGCGGGCCTTCGTGGCGCCGATCTCGCCCGCGATCTCGGTGAGGACGGTGCCGTTGATGTTGTCGTCGACGGTGAGCGCGACGAGGGCCTCGCCGCCCTCCTCGGCGCGGGAGACCTGCATGCCCGCGATGTTGATCCCGGTCTCGCCGAGGACGCGGCCGACGGTGCCGACGACGCCGGGACGGTCGCTGTAGCTGAGGAAGGCCATGTGGTCGGCGAGGGCCAGGTCCACGTCGTGGTCGTTGATGGCCACGATCTTCTGCTGGTTCTTCGGGCCCGCGAGGGTGCCGGAGGCCGAGACCTCCTCACCGTTGGCGAGAGTGCCGCGGACCGTGACGACGTTGCGGTGCTCCGGGGACTCGCTGGAGGTCGTGAGGCGGACCTCGACGCCGCGCTCCTGCGCGAACAGCGGGGCGTTCACGTACGACACCGTGTCCTCGACGACGTCTTCGAAGACGCCCTTGAGCGCGGAGAGTTCGAGCACCTTCACGTCGTGCTGGGTGATCTCGCCGTACACCTCCACGTCGAGGCGGACCGCGACCTCGCCCGCGAGCGCGGTGAAGATCCGGCCCAGCTTCTCGGCGAGCGGCAGGCCCGGGCGGACCTCCTCGGCGATGACCCCGCCCTGCACGTTGACCGCGTCCGGGACCAGCTCGCCCGCGAGCGCGAGACGGACGGACCTGGCGACCGCGATGCCCGCCTTCTCCTGGGCCTCGCCGGTGGAGGCGCCGAGGTGCGGGGTGGCGACGACCTGGTCGAAGGCGAAGAGGGGGGAGTCGGTGCACGGCTCCGACGCGTAGACGTCCAGGCCCGCGCCCGCGACGCGGCCCTCCTTGATCGCGGAGGCCAGCGCCTCCTCGTCCACGATCCCGCCGCGCGCGGCGTTGACGATCCGGACCGAGGGCTTCACCTTGTGCAGCGCCTCGTCACCGATCAGGCCGAGGGTCTCGGGGGTCTTGGGGAGGTGGACGGTGATGAAGTCGGAGACCTCCAGCAGCTCGTCCAGCGAGAGCAGCTTGACGCCCATCTGCGCGGCCCGCGCGGGCTGCACGTACGGGTCGTAGGCCACGACCTTCATGCCGAAGGCGGACATCCGCTGGGCGACGAGCACGCCGATGCGGCCGAGGCCGACGACGCCGAGGGTCTTCTCGGTCAGCTCGACACCGGTGTACTTGCTCCGCTTCCACTCGCCGTTCTTCAGCGCGGCGTTGGCCTGCGGGATGTTGCGGGCGGTGGCGATGAGCAGGCCGCAGGCCAGCTCGGCGGCGGTGGTGATGTTGGAGGTCGGCGCGTTGACCACCATCACGCCCGCCTTGGTGGCCGCGGGGACGTCCACGTTGTCCAGGCCGACGCCCGCGCGGGCGACGACCTTCAGTTTCTTCGCCGCCGCGATCGCCTCGGCGTCGATCTTGGTCGCGGAGCGGACCAGGACGGCGTCGACGTCGGCGAGGGCGGGAAGGAGCTCGGCGCGGTTCGCGCCGTCGCACTGCCGGATCTCGAAGTCCGGGCCGAGCGCGTCGACGGTGGCGGGCGAGAGTTCTTCGGCGATGAGAACTGCGGGCTTGCTGGGCTTGCTCACGTGGTCTCCAGTCTCCAGGTCCTGGCGGATCGTCCCCGCGCGCGCCTCGTTGCGTCGGTGGGGGCAGGTGGGGGCCGCGTCCCGACGGCCGTCGTAGACGGTGGAGGGGGGTCATCCCCGCAGGCGCAGGGCAGACGCACGACGCTGTGAGCCTGGGCGCGCTTATCGCTACGCAGTTTAGCCGGGCCGCGTGGTCCGGCTCCGCCTCTTCGGCAATCTTGGGGACATGCGAATGCGCCCCGTCAGGGGCGCGGGACCGGCTCGATGTGCGGCTCCGCCGCCTGGGGGTACCGCCCTGCTCGAAGAGCCCGGGGGAAGACCCGCGGCCGGCGGCGGCCGAGCGGCAGGACGCGAGCGGCAGGACGGGGGCGCGGGGGCCGCCCGTCCTGCCGCTCGGCGCGGCCGGAAGGCTTACGCCTCCTCGTCCACCCAGCTCATGAGGCCGCGGAGCTTCTTGCCCGTGGACTCCAGCAGGGAGTCCTCGTCGGCCTTCTTGTACTCGTTGTACTTCGGCAGGCCCGCGTTGTACTCGGCCATCCAGTTGTTGGCGAAGGTGCCGTCCTGGATCTCGGCGAGGATCTTCTTCATCTCGGCCTTGGTCTGGTCGTTGACCACCCGCGGGCCCGAGACGTAGTCGCCCCACTCGGCGGTCTCGGAGACCGACCAGCGCATCTTCTCCAGGCCGCCCTCGTACATGAGGTCGACGATGAGCTTCAGCTCGTGGAGGCACTCGAAGTAGGCGATCTCCGGCTGGTAACCCGCCTCGACCAGGGTCTCGAAACCGGCCTTGACCAGCGCGGAGGTGCCACCGCAGAGCACGGCCTGCTCGCCGAACAGGTCGGTCTCGGTCTCCTCGGTGAAGGTCGTCTTGATGACGCCCGCACGGGTGCCGCCGATGCCCTTGGCGTAGGAGAGGGCGAGCGGGAAGCCCTTGCCGCTCGCGTCCTGCTCGACGGCCACGATGCACGGCACGCCGCGGCCCTCCTCGTACTGGCGGCGGACCAGGTGGCCCGGGCCCTTGGGGGCGACCATGCAGACGTCGACGTTGGCCGGGGGCTTGATGAAGTCGAAGCGGATGTTCAGGCCGTGGCCGAAGAAGAGGGCGTCGCCGTCCTTGAGGTTCGGGGCGATGGACTCCTCGTAGACCTTGGCCTGGATCGGGTCCGGAACCAGGACCATGATCACGGAGGCTTCCTTGACCGCCTCGGCCGGGGTGGTCACGCGCAGGCCCTGCTCCTCGGCCTTGGCGCGGGACTTCGAGCCCTCGTGCAGGCCCACCCGGACGTCGACGCCCGAGTCACGGAGCGACAGGGCGTGGGCGTGGCCCTGGCTGCCGTAGCCGAGAACCGCGACCTTGCGGTCCTGGATGATGGACAGGTCGGCGTCGTCGTCGTAGAACAGCTCGGCCACTGGTGAATTCTCCTTGCGTCTGAATGGTGCGGCCCACCGTATGACGGCTGGGCGGGGTGAAAGGTTCAGGGGATCGGGCGCCGGTCCCCAGGATTACGCGGAGCGCTCAAGGGCGCGCAGACTCCGGTCGGTGATGGAGCGGGCGCCACGCCCTATGGCGATCGTGCCGGACTGCACCAGTTCCTTGATGCCGTACGGTTCCAGCATCTTCAGCATGGCTTCCAGCTTGTCGCCGCTGCCGGTGGCCTCGATCGTGACGGCCTCGGGCGAGACGTCGACGGTCTTGGCGCGGAAGAGCTGGACGATCTCCACGATCTGGGAGCGGGTCTCGTTGTCCGCCCGCACCTTCACCAGAACGAGTTCGCGCTGGACCGCCGAAGCCGGCTCCAGCTCGACGATCTTCAACACGTTGACCAGCTTGTTGAGCTGCTTGGTGACCTGCTCCAGCGGCAGGTCCTCGACGTTCACGACGATGGTGATGCGTGAGATGTCGGGGTGCTCCGTCACGCCGACGGCGAGCGAGTCGATGTTGAACCCGCGGCGCGAGAAGAGCGAGGCGATGCGGGCCAGGATACCGGGGGTGTTCTCCACCAGCACGGAGAGCGTGTGCTTGGACATGATCGTGGGTTCCCTCTCCCGCCTCAGTCTTCTTCGCCGTCGCCGAAGTCGGGGCGGACGCCGCGCGCCGCCATGACCTCGTCGTTGGAGGTGCCTGCCGCGACCATCGGCCAGACCATCGCGTCCTCGTGGACGATGAAGTCCACGACGACCGGGCGGTCGTTGATGGCGTTGGCCTTCTCGATGACGGCGTCGAGCTGCGCGGGGTCCTCGCAGCGGATGCCGACGCAGCCCATGGCCTCGGCCAGCTTCACGAAGTCCGGGACGCGGGTGCCCCGGTTCGGCTGGCCCTCCTCGCCGTTGTGCAGCACGGTGTTGGAGTAGCGCTCGTTGTAGAAGAGCGTCTGCCACTGGCGGACCATGCCGAGCGCGCCGTTGTTGATGATCGCGACCTTGATCGGGACGCCGTTGACCGCCGCCGTGACCAGCTCCTGGTTGGTCATCTGGAAGCAGCCGTCACCGTCGATCGCCCACACCGGGCGGTCCGGCTGGCCGACCTTGGCGCCGAGCGCCGCCGGGACCGCGTACCCCATCGTGCCGAGGCCGCCGGAGTTGAGCCAGGTGGCCGGGCGCTCGTACTTGATGAAGTGCGCCGCCCACATCTGGTGCTGGCCGACGCCCGCCGCGTAGATCGTGTCGTCCGGGGCCAGCTCGCCGATGCGCTGGATGACCTGCTGCGGGGCGAGCGAGCCGTCCTCCGGCAGGTCGTAGCCCAGCGGGTAGGTGCCGCGCCAGCGGTCGAGCTGCGCCCACCACTCCGCGTACGGCCTCTCCGCGCCGGAGGTACGGGACTCCCCCAGCTCGCCCTGGACGGCGACGATCAGGTCGGCGATGACCTCGCGGGCGTCGCCGACGATCGGGACGTCGGCCGCGCGGTTCTTGCCGATCTCGGCCGGGTCGATGTCGGCGTGCACGATCTTGGCGGACGGCGCGAAGGAGTCGAGCTTGCCGGTGACCCGGTCGTCGAAGCGGGCCCCGAGGGCGATGATCAGGTCCGCCTTCTGGAGCGCGGTCACGGCGGCGACGGTGCCGTGCATGCCCGGCATGCCCAGGTGCTGCGGGTGGCTGTCCGGGAAGGCGCCGATGCCCATCAGGGTGGTGGTGACGGGGGCGCCGGTCAGCTCGGCGAGGACCTTCAGCTCCGCGGTGGCGTGCGCCTTGAGGACACCCCCTCCGACGTACAGCACCGGGCGCTCGGCCTCGGCGATCAGCCGGGCGGCCTCGCGGATCTGCTTGCCGTGCGGCTTGGTCACCGGGCGGTAGCCGGGCAGATCGGTCTGCGGCGGCCACTTGAAGGTGGTCTTCCCCTGGAGCGCGTCCTTGGCGATGTCGACGACGACGGGCCCCGGACGCCCCGTGGCGGCGATGTGGAACGCCTCGGCGATGGTCTTCGGGATGTCGTCCGGGTCCCTGACCAGGAAGTTGTGCTTGGTGACGGGCATCGAGATGCCGCAGATGTCGGCTTCCTGGAAGCCGTCGGTGCCGATCAGCCCGCTGGCCACCTGACCCGTGATGGCGACGAGCGGCACGGAGTCCATGTGGGCGTCGGCGAGCGGCGTGACGAGGTTGGTGGCACCGGGGCCCGAGGTGGCCATGCAGACGCCGACCTTGCCGGTCGCCTGCGCGTATCCGGTCGCCGCGTGGCCCGCGCCCTGCTCGTGGCGGACGAGCACGTGGCGGACCTTGGTGGAGTCCATCATCGGGTCGTAGGCCGGAAGGATCGCACCGCCGGGAATGCCGAATACCGTGTCGGCGCCCACTTCCTCAAGAGCACGGATGAGGGACTGGGCACCCGTGATCGGCGTGGCGGGCTGGGCCGGCACGGGATTCGTGGCGCTGCCGCTACGGGCCCTCGGCTGAGGTTTCGGGGCCCCGGTGGCCTGCTCGGTCATCTGCTGTCTCTTCTCGAAGAGTGAGGGTTGACGCTCGTCGTGTGCGGAGTGGGATCAGGGGTTGATTTGTACTGTTGGTGCCAGTTCTAGGAGGGTCGCCTCAAGCACTGGTGCAACAAAAAACCCCTCGTGCCGTGAGGCAAGCGAGGGGAGCGCGCCGCTGGTGGTCGCGGGGGTCGTGGTCGAGCCCCGGTCAGCCGACGCGCTTTCCAAGTACGAGAATTCGGGTGCGCATGGCATTGACCCTCTCCCCGTCAAGCCCTGGGTGTCAAGTGGGTGGGACGGGCGTCTCAGCATTTGAGCGCAGGGGCGGATGGGTCACGGGATCGGGCCCCGCGGCGCCGCCCTGCCGGACCGGAAGCACCCCCGCGACCACCACGGACCGCCCTCCCGGACTTCCCGGATGCCCCTCGCTGTGGGCCTTGCCGTGGGTGACCCCGGCCTGCGTGACACCGCCCTGCGCGACACCCCCCTGGGTGACACCGCCCTGGGTGACGCCGCCCTGGGTGCCCGGCTGGCGGGACGCGGCCTCCGGCACCGGATAGACCCCGCGCGCGAGCGCGCGGCGCAGCCGGTGCTCGTCCAGCGGGCCGGAGAAGACGGCGCCCTGGCCGTGCGTGCAGCCCATCTCGCGCAGCGCGGTGGCCTGCTCGGGCAGGTCCACGCCCTCGGCGACGGAGACCAGGCCGAGGTCGCCCGCGATGCGCAGCAGCCCGGCGGTGATCTTGCGCTGCCGGGAGGACTCCACGATCCCGTCGACCAGGCCGCGGTCGAGCCTGAGGATGTCGACGGGGAGCCTGCGGAGCGCCGAGATCGCCGCGTACCCGCTCCCGAAGCCGTCCAGCGCGATGCCGACGCCGAGCCGCCGCAGCGCGCTGAGGCGCCGCTCCAGCTCGTCCAGCGGGATGCGCGGGTCGCTGTCGGACAGCTCCAGGATCAGCGCGCCCGGCGCGCCGGGCGGCGCGGGCGGGCCCGCCGGGGTGCTGAGCGCCGCGCCGGTGGGTCCTGGCGCGGCCGCCAGGCCGTGCCGGGCGAGCAGCGCGCCGACGCTGCGCGGGTCCATGCCGGGCTCGGTGAGCCGCCGGGCCGGGATACGGACGGTCACCGGCGCCCCGTACCCCGCGCGCTGCCGGGCTGCGGCCTGCTGCACGGCCTCCTCCAGGAGCCAGCGGCTGACCTCGGCGGCGCGCTCGGTGCCCGCCGCGCGCGCCTCGCGCGCCGACGCGCCCTCCGTACGGAGGAACTCCGCGGGCGTGAAGAGGATGCCCTGGGCCGAGCGCCAGCGCGCCTCGGCCGCGACGGCGGTGACCTTGCCGCTCGCCAGCTCGACGATCGGCTGGTGGAGCAGCGCGAACTCTCCGTCGTGCAGCGCGCTGCGCAGCCGCGCGGCCAGCTCGGCGCGCTTGACCACCTCGGCCTGCATCTGCGGCGCGTACAGCTCGACGCGTGCCTTGCCCGCCTGCTTGGCGCGGTACATCGCCAGGTCCGCGTTGCGCATCAGGGCCGTCGGCGAGATGCCCGGCTCGGCGAAGGCGATGCCGATGGAGGCGGCCACCCGCACTTCCGTGCCCTCCACCCGGTACGGGTCGGAGAGGGTGAGGCGGAGGCGGTCGGCGATGTCGTGGATCCGCAGCTCGCGGTCCGGGTCGGCCTGGCCGGGGTCGCCGTCGCCGCGGATGAGCACGGCGAACTCGTCCCCGCCGAGGCGGGCCGCCGTGTCCCCGGAGCGGACCGAGTCGCGCAGCCGCCGCGCGGCGTGCACCAGCAGCTCGTCCCCGGCCTGGTGGCCCACGGTGTCGTTGACGGCCTTGAAGCCGTCGAGGTCGATGAAGAGGACCGCCGTGCCGCCGTCGGTGCCGCGCCGCCCGCCGAGCGCCTGGCGCACGCGGTCGGTGAACAGGGCGCGGTTGGGCAGGTCGGTGAGCGCGTCGTGCGAGGCGTTGTGCTGCAACTGGGCCTGGAGGCGGACCCGTTCGGTCACGTCCCGGCTGTTGAAGATCAGGCCGCCCTGGTAGCGGTTCACCGTCGATTCGATGTTCAGCCAGTGGCCCGCGCCGTGCCGGAAGCGGCACTCGATTCTCGTACAGGACTCGTGCTCGGGGGAACTGGCGAGGAAGCGGCGCAGCTCGTGCAGGACCTGGCCGAGGTCCTCGGGGTGGACGAGGGAGGCGAGCTCGGAGCCTACGAGCTTGTCACCGTCCCGCCCGTAGACCCCCGCCGCCGCCGGGGAGACGTAGCGCAGTATCCCGGTGGACGCGGTGATCATGATGACGTCGCTGGAGCCCTGGACCAGGGAGCGGAAGTGGTTCTCCTTCTGGGCCAGTTCCTGGGTCAGCGTGATGTTGTCGAGGAGCATGATGCCCTGCCGCACGACCAGCGCGAGCACCACGGCGCAGCCGGTGAAGAGCACCACGCGGTCGATCTCGCGGCCGTCCAGCGAGTTGTAGAGGATCCCCAACGTGCAGACGGCGGCGGCGAGATACGGGGTGAGCGCGGCCAGCGAGCCCGCGATGGGGCGGCTGGGACGGTCGCCGCGCGCGACGGCCTCGCGCGCCGGGGCGACCGGGGCGAGGGGCGGCGCGGAGGGCTCGCCCTCGCGCCGGGCCACCCACGGCGCGTACGCCAGCAGGAGCGAGCCGGCGAACCAGCCCGCGTCGAGCAACTGGCCCGACGCGTACCGCTCGCGGAGCATCGGGGAGGTGAACAGCGCGTCGCACAGCACGGTCAGCGCCAGGGCGCCGATCGCGGTGTTGATGGCGCTGCGATGGGCCGAGGAGCGCCGGAAGTGCAGCGCGAGGACCATGCTCACCAGCACGATGTCCAGCAGCGGATAGGCCAGGTTCAGCGCGGCCCTGGCGACCGAGTCGCCCTGCCAGTACGCCGTGTGGGCCAGCGCGAGGGACCAGGAGAGGGTCAGCAGCGAGCCGCCGATGAGCCACGCGTCGAGGCCGAGGCAGACCCAGCCCGCGCGGGTGACGGGACGCTTGGCGAGCACCAGCAGGCCGACGATGGCGGGCGGTGCGAAGAGCAGGAAGCAGAAGTCCGCGAGGGAGGGGCGGGGGACGAACTCGCCGAGGACGATCTCGTACCACCCCCAGATGCCGTTGCCCAGCGCGGCCATCAGGGAGGAGATGCCGAACAGCACCCAGGCCGGGCGGCTTCCGTCGGCCCGGCCCGCTCCCGGGCGGCCCGGCCGGGCCCGCTGGGTGTGCGCGTACCAGAGGCAGGAGGCGGCGGCGAGGAGCGCGGCCGCGCTGAGCCCGAAGTCGCCCATCACCAGGGCGACGGTCTCCGATCCCCAGCCGAGCGCCGCTCCCACCGCGTACGCCGCGCAGACCGCGGCGAGGCCCAACTGCGGGTAGATTCCCGCCCGTCCGCCGCCGCCCTGGGCGCCGGTGCCGGTGCCGGTTCCGTGCCCGGCGGCGCGGGGCCCGGCCGTCCAGTACCTGCCCCGCTGCGGGGCCGCTCCGTGGGCGCTCATCGCGCCGCCCGTACGGACGGGGGCTTCTTCTCGTACTTGCGCTGCTTGCCGCACTCGCCCGTGGCTGAAAGCGGGGGACGCACACGGCGGTTGGGGTGCCACGCTGGGCAATCCGTGTGCCGCATACGGCAGTTCGTCCATTGATCGTGCATTCGCCCGTCGCCCCCCTCGTGTCCGGGTTTCGCCCCCCGTCGGGACGATACACCAGGTTCGTCACTCAGGGACATAGTGCCAATACAGACCGTAACCGCAAGGGGTCACTTCGGCACAGGGTGCAGTCGTACGGATCCGTAGCGTGGCCTCTGACGCCCTGGGAGTGTTTACGGCGACTACGCCACGTCCACCACGTGTTCCAGCGGCTCACCGGCCACCCAGCGCTTCAACTGCTTCCGTAGCAGTCGTCCGGCACGCGGCAGGAAGGCGGAAGTCGCGCCTCCGACGTGCGGGGTGATCAGCACGCCCGGCGCGCGCCACAGTGGATGCGCCGTCGGAAGGGGCTCGGGATCCGTCACGTCGAGCGCCGCCCGGAGCCGCCCGTTCCGCGCGGTCTCCGCCACCAGCGCCTCCGTGTCGACCACGCCCCCGCGCGCGACGTTGACCAGCAGCGCGCCGTCCCGCATCAGGCTCAGGAAGCGGGCGTCCACCAGACCCCTGGTCGCGTCGGTGAGCGGCGTCGTGAGGATCACCACGTCGGCGAGCGGAAGCAGCCGTTCGAGGTCGGCGAGCGCGTGCACGGGACCGTGCGGGGCGGTCCGCGCGGAGCGCGCGACGCGGTGCACGGTGCCGACCTCGAAGGGGCGCAGGCGCTCTTCGACGGCGCTTCCGATGGACCCGTACCCGACGATCAGCACATCCTTGTCCGCGAGCGCCTGGTGCACGCCGGGCGCCCACTCCCCGTGCTCCTGCGCCCTGACGGATTCCGGGAGGTGACGCAGGGAGGCGAGGGTGAGCGCGAGGGCGAGCTCCGCGGTGCTCGCGTCGTGCACACCCCGGGCGTTGCACACCCGGGTTCCGGCGGGGAGGCGCGGGATGGCGGGAACGAGGTGATCGATGCCCGCGGTCAGCGTCTGGACGACCCGCAGCCCCGTCATCCGCTCCAGGGGACGTACGGAGACCTCGGGCCCCTTCATATAGGGAACGACGTAGAAAGCACAGTTCGCCGGGTCTGCGGGGAACTCCTCCTCGCCGTCCCAGTAGCGGTACGTCAGGGAGTCCGGCAGGCCCTCGACGGCCCCCGGACCGAGGGGCAGCCAGATCTCTGTCGCGTCAGCCATGGCCTCAGGCTAACCGTGATCAGAGGCTGTGCGTGGGGCTCCTGGGGCACCCGCTAGTTTGGGGGCGGTTCAGGAGGGAGTCTCGACCAGGTGGAGCGCAGGACAATCGGTGCGACAGCCCTCGGGGTGGGTGCGGTCGGGCTCGGGTGCATGCCGATGAGCTGGGCGTACTCCGCCTCGGAACAGCGTGGGGAGGAGTCGGTGCGGGCGGTGCACGCCGCCCTGGACACGGGCATGACGCTGCTCGACACGGCGGACATGTACGGCCCGTTCACCAACGAGCTGCTGCTCGGACGGGTGCTGAGGGAGCGGCGCGGGGACGCGTTCGTCTCCACGAAGTGCGGGCTGCTCGTGGGCGAGCAGCACATCGTCGCCAACGGCCGTCCCTCCTATGTGAAGCGCGCCTGCGACGCCTCGCTGCGGCGCCTCCAGACCGACGTGATCGACCTCTACCAGCTGCACCGCGCGGACCCCGAGGTCCCGGTCGAGGAGACCTGGGGCGCGATGGCCGAACTGGTCTCGGCGGGCAAGGTGCGGGCGCTGGGCTTCTCCGCGGTCGGCGCCCGGGCCGACCGGCGCGCGGGCTCGGGCATACACGAGGCGACGATACGGCAGTTGGAACGGGTGCAGCAGGTGTTCCCCGTGAGCGGGGTGCAGGCCGAACTGTCGGTCTGGTCGCGGGAGGCGCTGGAGACGCTGCTGCCGTGGTGCGAGGCGCGCGGCGTGGGCCTCCTCGCCGCGATGCCGTTGGGCAACGGCTATCTGACGGGCACGCTGACCACGGGCGGCGGCTTCGAACGTGAGGACGTACGGGCGCGGCATCCGCGCTTCACGGCGGAGATGATGGCCGCGAACCAGCCGATCGTGGCGGGCCTGCGTCGGGTCGCCCGGCGGCACGGGAACGCGACCCCGGCGCAGATCGCCCTGGCCTGGCTGCTGACCCAGGGGCCGCACGTCATTCCTGTGCCGGGCACGAAGAAGGTGCACTGGGTGCGGGAGAACGGGGCCGCGGCGGATGTCGTCCTCACCGCTGAGGACCTGGTCGAGATTTCCGCGTTGCCGCGGGCGCGGGGCTCCTGGGAGTGAGCCGCGCCCTGCCGGGTGCCGGGTTGCCGAGTGCCGGGCAGGGGGTGCCCCTGACCGTGCTTCGCGGGCCGCGGGTGCCCGGTGGTTGCTCGCGCAGTTCCCCGCGCCCCTTCGGGGCGCTTTCGGGGCGCTCCCCGCGGGGCGCGGGTCCCGCAGGGGCAGAGGGCACAATTGGGGGCCGGACATGCGGCGTGCGTGGAGAAGGGGCCTCATCGTGGGACGTAGGAGCAGGACACCGGCCCGGCTCGGCGGTGTGGCCGTCGTCGCCACTGCGCTGCTGGTCAGCGGCTGTTCCTCGGACGGTGACGGGGACGGCGGGGGTGACGCGCCGCGGCCCGGCAGTTCCGGGCCGTCCGAGTCCTCCGGCGGCACCGCGACCGCGCCGCCCGCGAAGGGGTCGGTGAAGGTCGTCAAGACCGTCGCCACCGGGCTGAAGTCGCCGTGGGGGGTGGCGCGGCTCTCCGGCGGGGATCTGCTGATCGCCTCGCGCGACACCGGGAAGATCCTCCGCGTCGACGCGGAGAGCGGGAAGAAGACCGAGCTGGGCACGGTGCCCGGGGTCTCGCCGGGCGGCGAGGGCGGTCTGCTGGGGCTCGCGGTGCCCGCCGACGACGACAAGATGGTGTACGCGTACTTCACGACGGAGTCCGACAACCGCATCGTGCGGATGCTCTACGACACCAAGAAGGAGAAGGGCAACCAGCTCGGCGCCCCCGACGTGCTGCTCAAGGGCATTCCGAAGGGCACGATCCACAACGGGGGCCGGATCGCGTTCGGCCCCGACAAGATGCTCTACGCGGGCACGGGCGAGTCCGGCGAGGGCGATCTGTCCCAGGACAAGGACTCCCTCGGCGGCAAGATCCTCCGGATGACGCCCGACGGGGAGCCCCCGGGGCAGGGCAACCCGGAGCGCGACACCGTCGTCTACTCCTACGGCCACCGCAACGTCCAGGGCCTGGGCTGGGACAAGGAGAACCGGCTGTGGGCCTCGGAGTTCGGCCAGGACACCTGGGACGAGCTGAACCGGATCGAGCCCGGCAAGAACTACGGCTGGCCCGACGCGGAGGGCAAGGCAGGTGAGAAGGGTCTCACCGACCCCGTCGAGCAGTGGAAGCCCGCCGAGGCCTCGCCCAGCGGGCTGGCCGTCGCCAAGGGCTCGGTGTGGATGGCGGGCCTGCGCGGGGAGCGGCTCTGGCGGATCCCGCTGAAGGGAACGGAACCTTCCGCGAAGCCCCAGGCGTTCCTGGAGGGGAAGTACGGGCGGCTGCGCAGCGTTGTCCCCGACGGCGCCGGCGGACTGTGGCTGGTGACGAGCGAGACGGACTCGCGCGGGACGCCGGAGAAGGGGGACGACCGTCTCCTCCGGCTGAAGGTGACCTAGTCAGGAGGTCGGTCAGGGTGTTCAACCTCGCTCAGGAGCTGTTCGCGCCCAGTCAGCGGCACGCGGAGGACGAGCGGCAGCGGCTGGAGCACACCCGGGTGGAGGCGGGGAACGCCGATCCGGGAGCGGGGCCGATAGACCTCTCCTCCGGGAAGGTGCTCATCCGCCCGTCCGCGCCCCGGGAGGAGTGACCTCGGGAGGAGTGACCCCGCCCGCCGGACCGGCCAGGCCCGGGCCGACCAGGCGCAGCCGGAAGGCCATCGCCGCCGCCTCGCCCCGCCCCGTGACGCCGAGCTTGGCGAGGATGCGGGAGACGTGGACGCTCGCCGTCTTCGGGGAGATGAAGAGCCGCTCGGCTATCTGCCGGTTGCTGCGCCCCTCGGCGACGAGCGCGAGGACGTCCCGCTCGCGCCGGGTGAGCCCGAAGGCGTCCGCCGGGGCCGGGGCCCCTTCCTTTTCCTTCTCCCCTTCTCCCTTTTCTTCTTCCGGTGCCCCCTCCAGCGCGATCCGCGCGCGGACCGCGAGGTGCTCGGTCTCCGCGCGCAGCGGCCCGGCCCCCAGCCGTACGGCCGTCGCATGGGCGCGGGAGAGCAGCTCCGCGATCTCCGGTTCCCCGCTCCCACCGGTCACGACGAGCGCCTCGGCCCGTCGCTGCCGGGCGAGCGCCAGCTCGTAGGGACGTTCCAGCGGTTCGAACGCGGCCGTGGCCTCCGCCCATCTCTCCGGGTCGGCCCGCCCCTCGGCGCGGGCGAGCTCGGCGTCGACCAGCAGTGCGTACGCCTCCCAGACGGGGGTCAGGCGCGGCAGATGGCGTGCCGCGTACCGCACGCGCTCCAGGACCGCCGCGCGTCCGGCCTCGGCGGCGGGCAGGCCGCGTGCCCCGGACTCGTGGGCCGCTGCCGTGTGCAGCAGGGGCCAGGCGTAGCGGTGGGTGCCGGGCGGGAAGCCGTCGTCCAGCGCGCGGTCCAGCTCGGCCCTGGCGGCGTCGAGGTCGCCGTTCCCGGCGGCGAGGGCCATCGTGGCGAGCCGCAGCGGGACGGTCTTGTGCGGCTCCCGCACCGAGGTGCCCGGCCGGTGGGCGCTGAGCACGGAGCCGACGGTCTCCACGGCGTCCGCGAGCGCCGCCGTGTCGCCGGTGGTCCGGGCCAGCAGGGCCCGTACGAGCGCGGCGTAGGCGAGGACGTCGGCGGAGCGGGCGGTGGCGCGGGCCCGTTCCGCGCAGTGCGCGGCGCCCTCCCAGTCGCCCAGGGAGTGCAGGGCCTCGGCGCGGGCCGCGTGGGAGGCGGAGAGGTAGTTGGGGCGGCCGCGCTCGGCGGCGAGGCGGGCCGCCCGCGCGGCCTCGGCGGCAGAGTCGGCGGAGCGGCCCGCGGTCTCCAGTTCGATGGCGATGTTGACGGCCGCGAGCGTCATCACGCCCGATACGCCCGCCTCGGCGGCCTCGTCCCTGGCCCTGGTCACCTCGGCCAGCCCGCCCTCGACGTCCCCGGAGCCCGCCAGCAGGGTGCCGAGGCTGATCCGGGCCTGGAGCCCGATCGCGGTGGCGCCGACGACGCGGGCCAGCTCCACCGCACGTACGGCCAGGGCGAGCGCGGTACGGCCAGGCCGGTGGCGCACGCCCCAGCCGGCGGCGTTGGCCAGCACCTCGGCGTGGACGGCGGACGGCGGCAGGCCGCGCACCAGCTCCTGCGCCCGTACGCTCTCCCGCCAGCCGTCGCCCCGGCCCAGGTCCTCGGTGAGCAGGGCGCGCTTGCCCCAGAACCAGGCGCAGCGCAGCGGGTCCCTCGCCTCGTCGAGGAGCGCGAGGGCGCGCTTGGCCAGCGCGAGGGCGCGTTCGGCCTCGCCGCCCGTACGGGCCGCGACGACGGCCTCGGCGAGCACGTCCACGAGGTGCGGCGGCCCGCCCTCGGGGCCTTCCGGCGGCAGCGGCGCGGGGTAGGTGCGCGGCCGGACGATCGGCGGCAGCGTCTCGCGCACCGCGTCGGGCGCCCTGTCCCACAGCTCGACGGCGCGCTCCAGGAGCTGGTGCTCCTCGGCGTACGCGTGCCGGACGCGGGCCTCGACGGAGGCGGCGAGCACGGCGGGCAGCGCCTTGGCCGCGTCCCCGCCCCGGTACCAGTAGTGCGCGAGGCGCGTCGCGCGCTCCTCCTCCGGTACGAGCGCGGGGTCGGCCTCCAGCGCCGTCGCGTAGCGGTGGCTGGTGCGGGCGGCCTCGCCGGGCAGCAGGTCGTCGGTGACGGCCTCGCGCAGCAGGGCGTGCCGGAAGCGGTAGCCCAGGCCGTCGTGGGTGGGCTGGAGGACGTGGCCGCCGACGGCGGCGCGCAGCGCGCCCAGCAGCGCGTCTTCGTCCAGGCCCGCGACGGCGCCGAGCAGCGCGTGCTCGACGGCCGAGCCGCCGCCCGCCGCGAGCCGCACCACCTCCTGGGCATCCTCGGGCAGCGCCTCGACGCGGACGAGCAGCAGGTCGCGCAGCGAGGCGCTGATGCCCTCGCCCGCGCCTCCCGTTCCGGTGCTGGACTCGGTCAGCTCCTCGACGAAGAAGGGGATGCCCTCCGAACGCCGGAACACCCTCTCCACCAGCCCCTTCTCGGGCTCGGTGACGCCCTGGATGCCCGCGATCTGGGCGCCGGTCTCGGCGCGGGTGAGCCGGGGCACCTCGATCCGCCGGACGGTGCGCAGCCGGTCCTGCTCGGCGAGGAAGGGGCGCAGGGGATGGCGGCGGTGGATGTCGTCGGTGCGGTAAGTGGCGAGGAGGACGAGGCGGGAGGGGCGCAGGGAGCGGTAGAGATAGCCGAGGAGCTCACGGGTGGAGCGGTCGGCCCACTGGAGGTCCTCCAGCGCGACGACCACCGTACGGCCGGAGGCGAGCCGTTCGAGGAACTGGGCCGTCAGCTCGAAGAGCCGGGCCCGGCCGCCGTCCTCCTCCTCGTACGCGGTGCTGGCCGTTCCGTCTCCGGGCGCGGGCGGCGCGAGGTCGGGGAGGAGCCGGGCCAGCTCGGCCGCGCGTCCGGCGCTCGCGGCGGCCAGCGCCGCGTCGCCCAGCTCGCGGTGGAGGCCGCGCAGCGCGGTGGTGAAGGGGGCGAACGGGAGGCCGTCGGCGCCCAGTTCGAGGCAGCCGCCGACGGTGGTCACGGCGCCCTGTCGGCGCGCCCGGTCCAGGAACTCCTCCAGCAGCCGGGTCTTGCCCACCCCCGCCTCGCCGCCGAGCAGCAGCGGCTGCGGCCCCTCGCCGCCGGACGCCAGGTCCAGCGCCTCGGTGAGCGTGGCCAGTTCGGCGGCGCGGCCGACGAAGACGGGGCTGACGGCGATCTGTTGGGGCACGTCCCCCAGCATCTCACCCGGCAAGTCGGCGCCTCCGGGTGCGCCGTCCGTTCTTCGCGCGGGCGGCGAGCCTGGCCAGCCGGTCCTCCTCCGCCTCCCGGCGCAGGGCGGTCAGGCGGACGCGGTGGATCTCGTGGTCGTACAGCATGCGGGTCCCCTCCGTCGCGTGGAGTGCGAGTGCTTTTCCACGACTCACACTCCTCGCTGAGGAGGGGGTCCCACATCGGGCAACTGCCTCGTCCGGGGCCTCAGGAAGCCTTAGGGAGAGGCCGGTGATGCCTTACGCCTACGCCTTACGCCTCACTGCGAGGGCATCTGAGGCTGGGGCTGGGGGGTCGGCGCGTCGGGCTGCGACGCGAAGAGGTCGAAGTACATGCCGCCCGCGACGAGCAGGCCGATGACGCCCAGGACGAGACCGCCGGCGCAGACGGCCTTGACCCAGGAGCGGGTGCCGGACCTGTTGGCGAGGGCCGCGAGCAGGACGCCGCCGACGACGACGGCGAGCAGCGCGAAGATCCCGTTGATCATCGCGGTGGCGTGCCAGGGGGCGCCGTAGACGGCGTTGACGGCGTCGCCCCCGCCGCCCTGCTGGGAGCTGCTCTCGATCTGGCCGATGAGCTGCTTGCGCTCGCGGAACATCTCGCTGAGCGGAGTGCCCATGACGGAGGCGAGGCCGAGCCCGGCGCTCACCACGGCCCCGGCGCCGAAGCCCCAGCTGGACGCGCTCTTCGCGGGTGCCGCGTCGGCCTCCGCCTCGGCTGCGAGGTCGGCGTCGTCGGCGTCGGCGTCGGCGTCGTCGTCGTCGGCGTCGTCGGCGGCCTCGTTCTTCCCGGACTCCGGCTCTTCCGCTTCCGGAGCCGCGTCCTTGGGCTCCTCGGCCTTGCGCTGCTCCTCCTCCGCCTCCTTCGCGAGGGCGGTCTCGGTCTCGGTCTTACTCTTCGTGTCGCTCTCGGTAGCCATGGGGCGTCACCGTAGGGGCCGATTCTGAGAGTCCGATGAGAGACGGCGTGCGCTGCCCGGCAATGGTGACGGAAGGCTCTTCGGACGGCTCTCCCGGCAGCTCCGGCGGCTCGATGCTGAGGCGCGGAAGGCGGCGCTCCAGCCAGCCGGGGAGCCACCAGTTGGCGCCGCCGAGCATGTGCATCAGCGCGGGGACGAGCAGGGTCCGCAGGACGAAGGCGTCCAGGGCCACGGCCGCCGCGAGCGCGATGCCGAACATGGCGATGATGCGGTCGCCGCTGAGCACGAAGGCGCCGAAGACGGCGATCATGATGACGGCCGCCGAGTTGATCACCCGGCTCGTCTCGGAGAGGCCGACGCGCACGGACCGCCGGTTGTCGCCGGTCAGCCGCCATTCCTCGTACATGCGGCTGACCAGGAACACCTGGTAGTCCATCGAGAGCCCGAAGAGCACCGAGACCATGATCACGGGGAGGAAGGGTTCGATCGGGCCCGCGCTGCCCAGGCCGAGCAGCTCACTCCCCCAGCCCCACTGGAAGACGGCGACGACGACGCCGAAGGCGGCGGCCACGGCGGCGACGTTCATCGCGGCGGCCTTGAGGGGGATGCCGATGCTGCGGAAGGCGAGGAGCAGCAGGAGGCAGCCGAGGCCGATGACGACGCCGACGAAGAGCGGCAGCTTGCCGATGATGACGTCCGCGAAGTCGTCGTAGCTGGCGGTCACGCCGCCCACGTGGACGTCGAGCGTCGAGCCGTGCTCGGCGTCGGGCAGGACCTCGCCGCGTAGCCGGTCGACGAGAGCGGTGGTGTCCTGGGACTGCGGGGAGCTGTCGGGCACGACGGTGATCACGCCGGTGTCGCCGCTGCCGTTGAACTCGGGCCCGCTGACGTGGGCGACGCCCTCGGTCTGCCGCAGGGTGTCGGGGAGCTTGTCGAAGGCGAGCCGGTCGCCCGCGCCGTCCAGCTCGCCGACGAGGGTGAGCGGCCCGTTCGTACCCGGTCCGAAGCCGTCCGCGAGCAGGTCGTACGCCTGCCGGGTGGTGGTGGCCGAGGGGTTGTTGCCCTGGTCGGAGGTGCCCAGGTGGAGGCCGAGGGTGGGCAGCGCGAGGACGGCCATGAGCGCGGCGGCGCAGACGCCGAGGAGCCGGGGGTGCCGCTCCACGAAGCCGGACCAGCGCACGGCGAAGCCGGTGGGCGTCTCCGGGCGCGGCCCCTCCTCCTGGAGCCGCCGCCGCTCGCGCCGCCCGAGCGCGCGGGTGCCGATGACGCCGAGCAGCGCGGGGAGCAGGGTGACGGAGGCCGCGACGGTGAGGACGACGGTGAGCGAGGCGGCGAGCGCGACGCCGTTGAGGAAGCTGAGCCGGAGGATGAGCATGCCCAGCAGCGCGATGCAGACGGTGGCCCCGGCGAAGACCACGGCGCGTCCGGAGTGGGCGATGGCGCGCTCCGCGGCCTCCTTGACCGGCAGTCCGGCTCTGAGGCCCTTGCGGTGCCGGGTGACGATGAAGAGCGCGTAGTCGATGCCGACGCCGAGGCCGATCAGCATGCCCAGCATGGGCGCGAAGTCGGCGACGGTCATGGCCTGGCTGAGCAGTCCGATGCCGGAGGCGGCGATGCCGACGGCGACGACGGCGGTGATCAGCGGCAGCGCGGTGGCCGCGAGCGAGCCGAAGGCCAGGAAGAGCACGACGGCCGCCACGGCGAGCCCGATGACCTCTGCCAGCTGGGCCTTCGGCGCCTCGGTGAGCGCGACGCCCGCGCCCCCGGCCTCGACCTGGAGCCCCTCCACGTCGCCCTCGGCGGCGTGCGCGGTGTCCACGACGCGCTGGACCTCGTCCTCGCTCAGCTCGTCGGCGGGCGCGTCGAAGGAGACCGAGGCGTAGGCGGTACGGCCGTCCTTGCTGACCTGGGCCTCGCCCTCGGTCCCGTAGGGGCCGCGTACGGAGGCGACGCCGGGGAGGTCCTCGATCTCGCGCAGCGCGTCCGTCATGCGGCTCTCGACGGCGGCGGCGCGCACGCTCCCGTTCTCGGTGTGCCACACGAGGGTGTCGCTGTCGCCGCTGAGGTCGGGGAAGGCGCTCTCCAGCCGCTGGGCGGCGTGTCCCGATTCGGTGCCGGGCGCGTCGTAGTCGTTCGAGTACGCGCTGCCGGTGACGGCCGACGCCGCCGCTGTTCCGGCGAGGGCCACGAGCCAGAGCACCAGGACGACGACGCGGTGCCTCAGACACCATCGAGCGAGAGCGGTCACGGGCGGTCGCCTGCTTCCCGGGTAGTGCTGCGCCGAGCGCACCCGGGAAGAGCGGGCGGGGCCGTGCGCGGGGACGGGGATTCCGGTTTCCGTGCAGAGTGCCATCGCCGGGAGATCCTTTGACCCCTTTGTGGCAATAGCCACAAGGTGTCGCCGAGCGGAACTCCGCGCCTTTTCGCCAGGAACTCGCCAGGAACTCGCCCCCGCTGCGCCCCTCGCGTCTCAGCCGGTCACGGACTCCTCACCGTTCTCGATGTGCCCCATCAGACGCCGCCTGAAGGAGTCGTCCGTGTCCGCCGTGAGGGCGAGGTCGTACCAGCCTTGTGCCCCGGCTGTGCGGTGCGTCACCGTCCGGGTGTCGCCCGCCGCGACCCGGATCGCGCGCGGCGCGGCGTCCGTGTACGCGAGGGGCTCCAGCCGGAAGGTCAGCGTCCGGTCCCCGTGGTTGGCCAGCGTCAGATGCAGCTCGCGGCGGCGGGCCCCGACCCGCGTGGTCACCTCGACGGCCCCGGCCGCGCCGTCGGCCTTCCCGGCGAACTCGCGGCGGAAGCCGTTGGGCCCGGTCAGCGTCAAGTCGTAAGCGCCGTCCTCGACGGGGACGGTCACCTCGGCCTCGTCCCGGGCGCCGACGTCGTGGTGGCGGGGCGTCGCGTACTCGCCCGCGTAGGGGTGGAGCGCGAAGTGCGCGCTCTCCTTGCCGCCGTTCCGCAGGGTGAGACGGAAGGTGTCCTTGCCGTCGTAGGCGCCGTACGCGTCGGGCTGGTACGGGAGGGCGCGGGCCGGGCGGGTGCCGTGCTCCTGCTCCGGCATCCGCTGGTCCGCCGGAGGCTGAGGCTTCCACCGCTCCTTGAAGGGCGGGATCTCTCCGGGCTTCTCGGTACGGGGCTGGCGCCTGGCCCGCGAGAAGTCGAAGGCGGCGGTGAGGTCACCGGTGACCGCGCGCCGCCACGCGGTGATGTTGGGCTCGCGCACCCCCGTCCACTTCTCCATGAACTGGATGATCGAGGTGTGGTCGAAGACCTGCGAGCAGACGTATCCGCCCACGGTCCAGGGCGAGATGACGGTCATCGGCACCCGCATCCCGAGCCCCGTCGGGCTGCCCTTCCACTGCTCGGAGGTGTTCCCCTCCGGGGGCACGGGCGGCGGTACGTGGTCGAAGTAGCCGTCGTTCTCGTCGAAGGTGAGGAAGAGGGCCGTGTGCCGCCAGGTCTCCGGGTTGCGGCCGAGGGCGTCCAGCACCTTGTAGACGAACGCCGCGCTCTGGATGGGCGAGGAGGCGCCCGGGTGCTCGCACTCCAGCGCGGAGGGGACGAGATAGCTGACCTCGGGCAGCTTGCCCGCGTCCACGTCCCGGGCGAACGCGTCGGCCGTCGAGCCCGGCTCGCCCCGGAAGAGAGCGCGGTCGAAGAGCCGCCGCTCGTCCTTGCTCAGCTCCGCGAGCCCCTCGTCGAGCTTGGCGAGCAGCAGCTTGCGCCAGTCCTCGTCGGGCGCGTCCGTCATCTTCTTGTAGAAGGCGGTCATGTTCGAGGCGCCCTCGACCTTGGCGAGCGCCTTCTTCGCGACGGCCTTGAAGGAGGCGAAGAACTCCAGGTTGTTGTCCGTGAAGTTGTCCCACTCCTGGTAGACCTTCCAGGAGCGCCCGGCCTCCTCCAGCCGCTCCGCGTAGGTCTTCCAGGAGTAGCCGGGGTGCGTGTCCTCCTCGTACGCGTCGTTGCCGACGGCCCTGTTCTCCGTGCCCGGCTCGAAGCCGGTCCAGCCGCTGACCAGGTGGTTGCGGTTGGGGCTGGTGGAGCTGTGGATGGAGGAGTGGTAGGCGTCGCAGATCGTGAAGGTGTCGGCCAGCTCGTACTGGAGCGGGATGTCCTTCCGGTCGTAGTGCGCCATCGTCGAGGCCGTCTTGGCGGTGATCCAGTTGTCCATCCAGCCCTTGTGCCAGGCCGAGGAGCCGCCCTCCCAGCCGTGGTCGAGGTCGCTGATGTACTGCGCGTCCTGCTTCTGCTTCGCCGCCGCCTCGCGCACGGAGAAGGGCAGCACGGTGCCCACGCCGAGGGGGGCGGGCTGCTCGAAGACGCTCTTGCCGTTGGGCAGCGTGAGGGCGTTGCGGTCGGCGTAGCCGCGTACGCCGCGCAGCGTGCCGAAGTAGTGGTCGAACGACCGGTTCTCCTGCATCAGCACGACGACGTGCCGGATCTCACCGAGCCCGCCCTTGCCCGGCCGTCCCGCCTGCGCGGCGATGGCCGTCTGAAGGGAGGGCGGCAGCAACGAGCCCGCGGCTCCGGCGGCGGCCCCGGCGGCCAGCGTCCCCAGCACGCGCCGACGCGAAATCCCCTCGGTACCCTCGCCCTCGCTCACCGTGCCGTCCTCTCAAAGGTTCGTGTGCGTGCCATTGATGCGTTACGGCGGGGACGGTAGCGAAGGAAAGTGACGACGGGTAGGGCTCAGGGCGAACCTTTCCCCAACCCGGGCCCTCCGCGCGCCGCGCCGACGACCGCGAGCGCCGTCGCGACGGCGGCCAGACCTGTGCGGGCCCAGTTCCACGCGTACCAGCCGTCGAGCGCGGCGCGCACCTCGCCGGGCGCAAAGCCGGGGTCGAGCAGGTCGTGGTTCGCGCCCGCGAAATAGAGGGGGAAGAGCGCCACCGTGACCGCCATGCAGCCGCACGCCAGCGCCCAACTGCTGCGCCCCTGACCCCCGTTCCGGTACGCGCGCCACGCCGCCCCGCCCAGCAGCAGCGCCGCCGCGATCTCGACGGGGAACAGCGTCCCGCCCAGCGCGCCGCCCGCCGCCCGGAACGCCTCCAGCGCCGCGCCGGGCTCCAGCCGCCGCCACGACGGCACGATCACCGTTTGCGTCAGCAGTCCCCCACCCGTGAACGCGGCGCTCGCGGCGACCGCGAGGGCGGGCAGGGCCGCGCCCGTTCGCCTACGATTCATGACAGCAATCATTCATATCCAGAATGATTAAGTCAAGCTACGATCCTCTTCATGACCGCACCCTCCCCCTCGGTCTCCGAGACACTGACCTTCCGGCTCGGCGTCCTCGGGGCGCTCGCCACCGCCCGGTTCACCGAACGGCTCGACGCGCTCGCACTGAAGCCCAAGCACGTCGGCCTGCTCGCCCTGCTCGACGCGGGCGCCCCCGCCTCGCAGCTCGAACTGGCCCGGACCATGGGCGTGGCGCCGAGCCTGATGGTCACGCTCGCCGACCACCTGGGCGAGCTGGGCGCGGTCGGCCGCGAGCGCGACCCCGCCGACCGCCGCCGCCAGGTCCTCACGCTCACGGATCACGGCCGCGAGCTCCTCGCCGGTGCCGCGCGGGCGGCCTCGGAGCTGGACGAGGAGCTGGCGGCCTCCCTCACCCCGGCCCGGCGCACCGCCCTCGACCGGGCGCTGCGGGACCTCGCGGAGGCGGAGGGGATGCCGGTCACGTGAGGGAACGTCCCTCACGTAAGCGAGTGCCCCTCACCCGAGGGGCGGGTCGGCGGGTCGCCCGCCAGCGGGCTGGTGTCGAGGTAGCGGACCTCGTAGACGCGGCTCGCGAACCGCCAGCCGTCCGGAGTGCGCCGGTAGCTGTCGTGGTAGATCGCGAGGTTCTGGTGCGCGGTGCCGTCGCGGAAGCGGCCCAGCTCGGCGATGTACGTACGGGCTGCCGCGGCGTCGCCCTCCAGCCGGACCGCACCGGGGTGCGTGGTCTGCGTGAAGAACTCCCAGTTGTCCTGGAGCCGTTCGATCCCCGCGCGGATCGCCTCCCGCCCGCTGAACTCGATGCCGCCCAACGGGATCCGCCACACCCCGTCCTCGGTGAACAGCGCCGCGAGGCGGTCGAAGTCCTTCATCATGCCCGCGTCGCTGAACTCCCCCGCCAGCGCCGTGACCTCGACGCGGTCGGCCAGTTCCCGGAATCCGTCGTCCATCGTCTTCTCCTCGCACTCCGTCGGTGGTGCCTTCCTGTCCCCTCGACGGGAGGGCGCCCTCGAACGTGAGGCCGAGCGCCGGACCTCACAACGCGGCGGGCTGTTCCGTCGTCTCTGTGAGGGCGGACGCGACCGAGGGAGCTGCACGACATGACCACCACCCCGTACGAGCCCGGACTGGGCGCGATCATGAGCGAGCGGCGGCAGCTGACCAACGTCGCCTACCGGCTGCTGGGCTCCCTCGCCGACGCCGAGGACGTCGTGCAGGAGACGTACGCGCGCTGGTACGCCATGACGGTGCGGCAGCGGTCGGCCATCGACTCCCCCGGCGCCTGGCTGACGAGGGTCGCGAGCCGCATCTGCCTCGACCAGCTCCGCTCGGCCCGCGCCCGGCGCGAACGGTACGTGGGCACGTGGCTGCCCGAGCCGCTGCCCGAACGCACGGAGTGGCTCACCGGGGGCCGGGCGGACGACGGCTCCGCCGACCCGGCGGACCGGGTCACGCTGGACGAGTCGGTGGGCATGGCCTTCCTCGTCGTCCTCGAATCGATGACTCCGGCCGAACGCGTCGCGTTCGTGCTGCACGACGTGTTCCGCTACTCGTTCACCGAGGTCGCCGCGGTCGTCGGCCGTACGCCCGCGGCGTGCCGCCAGCTCGCCTCGTCGGCCCGCCGCCGCGTGCGGTCCTCGCGGGACGCCTCGGAACAGCGGATCCGCGCCGAGGCGGCCCGCACCGAGGTCGTACGGGAGTTCAAGAAGGCGTGGGAGGCGCGGGACATCGAGGCCCTCGTCGGCCTCCTCGACCCCGCGGCCACGGCGGTCGCCGACAGCGGCGGGCTCGTGAGCGCCGTCCTCGACCCCGTCGTCGGCGGCGAGCAGGTCGCGCAGGGCTGCCTCGACCTCGCGAGCAAGGTGCCGGGCCTCACGCTCCTCGAACGTACGGTCAACGGCCAGGCCGGGCTGGTCCTCCAGCTCGGCGACGCGGTCGTGGCCGTGATCGCGTTCGACGTCACGGACGGCCGCGTCCACCATCTCTGGGCCGTCCGGAACCCGGAGAAGCTCAAGCCGTGGACGCGCCCGTCACCGTCATGACCTCGCGGAAGTCCGCCAGCGCCGCCGCGAACTCCTTCGCGGCGGCGCGGAAGGCGGCCCGGTCGGTCAGCGCGCGGGCCAGCAACCGGTAATCGCCGGTCCGGCGTGCGAGCCGTACCCCCTCGTCGAAGAGGGGACGGATCCGCTCCGCGAAGAGATGGGTGCGGTCTTCCTCGCGGACGGCCGAGCGGACGGTGAGCACCCGGTGCGCCCGGACACGCGTGCTCGGATCCGTGGCCGCGCCCGCGCGCTCGCGCAGGGCGTCGATGCCGTCTGCGTACCGCCGCATGGTGCCGGGCACCCACGACTTGTGCGTCATCCCGGCGGGTGCCTCGGCGTCCTCGCAGGTGAGGGCGAGCACGACGGCCCAATAGGCCGACTGGTACGTGCTGAACGCCCTGCGCTCGCCGAGCGCGGCAATCTCCGTGAGCAGCGCGCACGCCTCGCGCCGTACGCCGGTGGCTTCGCTGTCCCGCCCGCGCGCGTCGAGCATGTGCGCGTGCAGGATCAGCGCGTGGAGGTGGCAGGCCATCGCCCCACGGCTGTCGGCGGACCGCTCGACCTCCAGCCCGACGAGTTCCGCGCACGCGGCGAGGGCTTCGCCGGGCCGCCCGGCGGCGTCGAGCGCGGCGATCCGGTCCAGCAGGGCCCAGGCCAGGGCCCCGCTCTCGGCCCCCTCCTCCCAGAGCTCCGCCACCCACTCGGTGAGCACATCGGCGGCTTCCGCGTACCGCCCCGCGTCGGCGAGCCCCGCGGCCCAGGTCCGCAGCCCCCGGGGCGCGGGCCGTACGGCGGCCATCTCCGCGCGCGTGGCCAGCCCTTCGCTCCGTCTGCCGAGGAGGTACAGCTCGCGCTGCCGGTGATCGAGCACCCGGTAGAGCAGGGGTACGCGGGCCGGGTCGGCGGGGTCGAGGGCACGGGCGGCGCCGAGGGCTTCCTCGTACAGCGCGAGGCGGGCCTCGTGCCGAGCGTCGTACCCGCGCTCCATGCTCAGCGCGATCAACGCGTTGGCCCTCGCCCCGTTGTCCATGCGGAGATTGTCACCCGGTCGGCAACTTCAGCTCGCACCACACCGTCTTGCCCACGGCCCTCTCGCTGACCCCCCACCGTTCGGTGAGCGCGGCGATGAGGAAGAGACCTCGCCCCGACTCGTCCGTCTCCCCCGCTTCCCTCGGCTCCGGACGCCCGTCCCCCGCGTCGGCGACCTCCAGCCGCAGCGCGCCTTCGGCGGCCCGCGCCGTGAACTCGACCTGCCGGTCACGGGGCGCGGGAGCCCGTACGGCGTTGGTCACCAGCTCCGAGAGCAGCAGCTCGGCGGTGTCCGCCGCCTCGCCCTCGTCCCAGGCGTCGAGCAGGGATCTGAGCATGGCCCGTGCCCGCGGAACGCTTCTCGCTGTCCGCGGGAATCGGAACGTCGCTTCGTACGGGCCATGTGGCATGGCATCCCCTGGTGCTCTGGGTCCGTGAGGTAGCTCCTCACCGGGTGCAGCCTGTTCCACCCGCAATCCGACTCGCAACGTTTCGAGTTAGAGCTGATGAGATTCTCATCCTTCCGAGTGAGTTGACGGGCAGGCCGAACCCGCCTCTGCTACAAGGGGGTTCATGGCTCTTGAACGACAGTCCACGGTGCTGGGGCGCCAGTTGGGCGAGACGCTGCGGCAGTACCGGTTGACCGCTGCGATGTCCACGACACAGGCCGCCGATGCCCTCGACTGCACCAAGGGCAAGATCAGTCGCATGGAGAACGGCCGGGTGCTGGTGCGCACCCCGGATGTGGTCGCTCTGCTACGGGCGTACGGGATCGCGGACGAAGACGTGCACCAGCGTCTCAGCGCCCTGGCCCGCGCAGCCCACCCCCGACACCAGCGGGGCTGGTGGGACGAGTACGCGCAGGCGCTGAGCCACACCTATCGCGACTACATCGCGCTGGAGGCGTTGGCCGAGCACGTCTGCAACTTCCAGCCCCAAGTCCTCCCGGGCCTGCTCCAGTCGCCGGACTACGCACGGGCCCTGGCCGTCGCACGCCAGGACGGGCGGACCGATGGCGAGATCGAGCAGTTCATCCACGTACGGGCCGCCAGGCAACGGCGCCTGGCCGAAGAGCCGCTCCTGACCTTGAGCGTCGTCGTGACCGAGGGAGCCGTAAGGCAGCAGATCGGCGGGCCGAAGGTTTGGCGCGCTCAGATGGAACACGTCTTGGAGGTCGCACAGAGGCCGAACATCACCGTGCGGGTGCTGCCGTTCTCGGCCAGCGCATACATGTGCGTGAACGGCCCGTTCCTGCTCCTGAGCTTCCCGAAGGTGTCGGAGCGGGACGTCGCCCTGTGCGAGAGCCCTATCGGCGACATGTGGCGGGAGCACGATGACGACGTGGCGCTCTTCCGTGCCGGGTTCGACAATGCTACTGACGTCGCCCTGGAACCGGACGAGTCGTTCTCGTTGCTCCGACGAATCACCAAGGAGTACCAATGACCACTGACCTGCGTTGGCGTACGAGCAGCTACAGCGACGGCATCGGCCAATGCCTGGAGGTCGCCGAGACCGGCACCGGATCGCTGGTCCGGGACAGCAAAGCGGCCCCGCAGGGGCCCGTGCTCGCCTTCCCGCCCACTGCGTGGACCGCGTTCCTGGCGGGCATCAAGGCCGTGCCGGAGCTGCGCTGAGGAGTTCGGCGAGTGACTCCGCGTCGCGAGGAAGGGACGCGGATGACCGCTCTCATATGGCGCACCAGCAGCTACAGCGGCGCGCAGGGCGACTGCGTCGAAGTCGCAGACACCGGCACCGGCACCGGATCGCTGGTCCGGGACAGCAAGGCGCCGCACGGGCCCGTGCTCGCCTTCCCGCCCGCCGCGTGGGCCGCGTTCGTCGTGGAGGTCAAGGCAGGGCCGGTAGCGCGCTGAGCGTGACGCTCACGACGGCCCGGAGTTGGGCCGGGCTCGCTCCGACCCGGCTCATGACGGCGAGCGACTGGTTCACGGCCGCCGCGTGCGCGGCGAAGGTCTCGGCGTCCTCGGCGGCGACGCCGCCGGACCGCAGCGCGGCGCGCAGGCGTCGGCACTGGGCGCCGAGCGCCTGCCGGGCGCGCTCCGCGACATCCGGACGCAGTACGGGGATCGCCATGGCCGACTGGGCGATCAGACATCCGTCCGGGAGCCCGGGATCGGCGATGCGGGCGAGGGTGACGTCGAAGAAGGCGCGGACCGCGGCAACGGGGTCCGCGGCCGCACACGACAGGGCGGCGTCGTACTTCTCGCCGTAGCGCGCGGCGTACAGATCCAGGCAACGCAGGAAGAGCGTGTCCTTGCCGCCGAAGGTGGAGTAGAGGGAGCTGCGGTTCAGGCCGGTCGCCCGGGACAGGTCGTCCAGGGAGGTGTCGGCGTAACCGGCACGCCAGAACTGGACCATCGCGGCGTCGAGCGCCTTGTCCACGTCGAACTGCTTCTTGCCTGCCACGCCCCACTCCTCACCGGTTCGGTCTGCACTCATCCTATCTTGAACTGATCAGTTCAAGATGTGTTAGCTTTCCAGCCCTGCCCCGCCCCGCCCCGCACACTCGACACCCTCGGAGGCCCCCGTGCGCGATCTGCCCCTCCCGGATCTGGCCGGATTCACCCACCGCTGGGTCGACGCGGACGGCGTGCGCCTTCACGCAGTCGAGGGCGGGCGGCCCGAAGACCCCGCCGTCGTCCTGCTCGCAGGCTTCCCGCAGACCTGGTGGGCCTGGCGGAAGGTGATGCCCGGACTGGCCCGCCGGTTCCACGTCATCGCGGTCGACCTGCCGGGGCAGGGCCACTCCGCGCGCCCGGAGCGCGGCTACGACACGCATACGGTCGCCGCCCACGTCCACGCCGCCGTGCGGGCCCTCGGGGTGCCGTCCTACTCCCTGGTCGCCCACGACATCGGCGCCTGGGTCGCTTTCTCTCTCGCCCTCACCCACGAGAGCCACCTGCGCGGAGTCGCTCTGCTCGACGCCGGGATTCCCGGGATCACTCTTCCGGAGACGATTCCCACCGACGCGGAGCGGGCGTGGAAGACCTGGCACTTCGCGTTCCACCTCGTGCCCGGCCTGCCCGAGACGCTGCTCGCCGGTCGCGAACGCGAGTACGTCGACTGGTTCCTGAAGGCGAAGGCCCTGTCCCCCCGTACGTTCGACGACGCCGAGGTCGATCACTACGCGGCGGCCCTCGCCGCGGACGGCGGCCTGCGCGCCTCCCTCGCGTACTACCGGGACGCGGCGGAGTCCGCGCGCAAGAACCGCGAGGCGCTGGAGCGGCGGCACCTGTCCGTGCCCGTCCTCGGAATCTCCAGCAGCCACGGGTCCGTTCCGGACATGGCCGCCTCCCTGAGCCGGTGGGCCGACGACGTCACCGGAACCGTCGTGGCCGACGCCGGGCATTTCATCCCCGACGAGCAGCCCGAAGCCGTCGCCGCCGCGCTCGCGGACTTCTTCCGTGCAGCTTCAGCATGATGACGCTCGCAGCGGCGGTGAGGATCATCAGTACGCCGCAGCCGACGAGGACGGCCGGGGCGCTGGTCCGGTCGAGCAGGAAGCCTCCGAGTGCGGCTCCGAGGGGGGAGGCCGTCAGGAGTACGGCGCTGCGTGCGGCCAGCACCGTGGTGAGGGAGTCGGCGGGGGCGCGGTCCTGGATCAGGGTGAAGGAGAGCGCGGAGTAGGGGCCGTAGACGAGGCCGGCGCAGGCGAAGCCGATGAGGGAGGGGAGGGCGGTGTGCGTGAGGGCGAAGGGGAGCATGCCGACGCCGTGGCTCGCGATGATGCCGAGCATGACCGGCCAGAGCGGCAGCCGCCTGGCCGCGCCCAGGGCGAGGGCGCCGATGACGGCTCCGGCCCCGAAGGTGGCCCAGTAGGCGCCGAGCAGCCCCGCGCCCGCGTCGAGATCGCCGGAGACGAACAGGGGGAGGGCGACCTCGACGGGGCCGAAGGTGAGGTTGAACACCCAGGTCACCAGGAGCAGTCCGAACAGTTCCGGATGGCGGCGCAGGATGCTCAGCCCGCGCTGTGTCCCCTGTGTCCCGCCGTTCACCGGGGGTGCCGGTGAACGGGGCAGGGTGGTGCGGCCGGTCCGGACGGCGAGCACGGCGAACGTGGCGGCGTCCATGCCGATGATCCACGCCGGGGACACCGCTCCCGCGAGAACGCCCGCGAGCGCGGGGCCCGCGATGGTCGCGCTCCACAGGCTGGTGCTGAGCACGCTGTTGGCCGCCAGGCGCTGATCGTCGGGGAGCAGAGGGGCGAAGAGCGCGTGCTTTCCGGCCTTGCCCCAGGCGTGGAGCAGCGAGGAGGCGGCCAGGAGCCCGACGTACACGGTCGGGGTGAGCAGTCCCGTCAGGTGTGCGAGCGGGATCGTCCCCAGCAGTACGGCCCGCAGCGCGGAGTCGGTGACCAGGAGCCGTCGCGCGGGCAGCCGCCGCATCCACCGGCCCAGGACCAGTGCGCCCAGCGCGCCCGGCAGGACGTAGGAGGCGACGGCGATGCCTGCCAGCGCGCCCTGGCCGCCCTCGGGCCCCAGCGTGATCGCGAGCCACGCGACCGCGACGACGGTCATGCCGTCCCCCAGGTCGGACAGCGCGAAGACCGGCATCAGCCGCCGAAAGGTACGGTCGGCGAACAGAGCGCGGTACGGGCCGGGCAGCAGGCGTCCCGGTGCTGCTGAGAACATGCAGGTCAGCGTCCTGCTTCAAGCACGCTTGAAGTCAAGGTCGAGGACGAATCGGAGACCGAGGAGACCGAGGGGGCAGGCGTGCGGTATCTGCCCATCGGCGAGCTCGCGGAGAAGGCCCGGGTGCGGGCTTCGGCGCTGCGCTACTGGGAGGAGCGCGGCCTGCTGCCCGGCGCGCGGCGCGAAGGAGGGCGCCGGGTGTGGCCCGCCAGCACGGTCCGCCGGGTCGCCCTGATCAAGATGACGCAGCGGGCGGGCTTCACCCTCGCCGAGATCGCGCAACTGCTGGCCGAGGACACCACTCCCTCCGCCACCCGCCAGTGGCGGGACATGGCCGCGCGCAAACTGCCCGAACTCGACCGGCACATCGCACAGACCCAGGCCCTGCGGCAGGCGGTCGCGGACTGCCTGGAGTGCGGCTGCATGAAATTCGATCAGTGTGCGCTGCTCGACGCCACGGACTCTCCGTGACAACCGGCTGAGAGGACGACGTCGCCCGCTATCAGGCACTCATCGACGACGCGCGGACAGCGTCGCTGCCTCCCCGCGAATCGCTCGAACTGCTCCACCAGGCCGCGAAGGAACTCAGATGACACCCTCATATGGCGCACCAGCAGCCACAGCGGTGCTCAGGGCGACTGCGTCCAGGTCGCCGAGACCGGTACCCGACGGCTGGTCCGGGACAGCAAGGTTCCGGACGGGCCCGTGCTCGGATTCTCGGGGGACACGTGGACGGCGTTCCTGCGCGGGATCAGAAGCAGCCGTCACACCACGCAGTAGACCCAAAGTGGCACCGGGCGCTCCCCCCGGAGGCGGACGACGGTGGCTGGGCGACCAGGGAACGTGGTGGCAGCGATGCACGAGTGGAGCTGCCGTCGGCCTATGGAGGCCCGTTGTGAATATGCCGAACCGTCGCAAAGTCCTGGTCTCGGGAACCGCAGTCGCCGCCGCGGCGGCGACTGGAGGCGCCGCACACGCCACGGCGCCACGGCAGTCGGCGGTCGGCCCGCGCCGGATTGCCGTACGGGACGAGCTCGCGCCGCTGAAGGAGGCGTTCGTCGGCCGCATGGACATCGATTCGTTGGTCCATCCGCTGTCCTACTCGATCGTGGAGTACTGGGGCATGTCGCAGGCGAAGATCGACGCCTGGAACCGCGGCGTGGGCAGGCCGTTCCGCGACATGCTGGACCCTGCGGAAACCAAGGCGGTCGAGCACCAGATGGAATCCCTGGTCTCGCTCTACGAGGCGCACGGTGTCCGTGTACACCGGCCCCGGCAGCTGACCAGGTACGAGGACGAGTTCGTGACGCGCGGCCACGCGGAGCTCTACACGCGGGATACGGTCGTCGTCGTCGGGAACACAGCGGTCGAGACGACTCCCATGATGCCTTCGCGCCGTAAGGAGATCTTCGGCCTGCGCGAAACCCTCACCGCCAGGCTCGCCGCAGACCCGGACGCCGGTCACGTGGCGATGCCTCAGCCCCCGCCGACCGTGCCCGACCACAGGGTGCCGGAATCCCCCGGTCCCTTCTTGGAAGGCGGAGATCTCTTCCAACTCGGGGACGACATCCTCGTCGGCAACTCCGGGCTGGCCTCCAACTCCGCGGGCGTCGCGTGGCTGCGCCGTCAGTTCCCGGACCGCCGGGTCCACGAAGTCGGGCTTCGGCGTCCCTGGCTCCACCTCGACTGCGTCCTCTCCATCATCCGCCCCGGCCTCGTGATGTGCTATCGCGACGGCCTCGTCGACGGCCTGCCGGAACCGATCGCCGACTGGGAGGTCATCGACGCGACGAGGGAAGAGGCCCACGCGCTGGGTTGCAACACCATGGCCCTGGCCCCGAACAAGGTCGTCATCGCGCGCGAGCACACCCGGCTGATCAGGCAACTGCGCAGACGACGCGTGGACGTCATCAGTGAGTTCGAGTTCGGCGCGGTCTGCGCCTTGGGCGGCGGCATCCGCTGCGTCACCAGCCCCCTGAGGCGAGGCTGATGCAGGGAGAGTCCTGGCTGGTGGACGTGTTCATGGAAACCGAGCGGCTGGTGCTGCGCCGTTTCACCGAGGCGGACGTGGACAACCTGGTGGAGCTGGACAGTGACCCCGAGGTGATGCGGTTCCTCACCGGTGAGCCGACTCCGCGTGCGGAGATCGAGGACGAGGTCCTGCCGAAGGTCCTGCGGGACTACCGTCGGGGCCCGGCGGGGCGCTGGGCGGCTGTCGAGCGCGGCACCGGGGAGTTCGTGGGATGGCTGAGCCTCCAGCCGCCCGAGGACGGCGGCGTCCGGGAGGTGGAGCTCGGGTACCGGCTCAAGGCATCGGTCTGGGGCAAGGGGTACGCCACCGAGGGAGCCCGTGCGCTGATCCGCAAAGGCTTCGCCGAACTCGGTGTTCAGCGGGTGTGGGCCCAGACCATGGCGGTCAACACCGCCTCGCGCCGCGTCATGGAGAAGGCCGGTCTCGCCTACGTACGCACCTTCCACCTGGAATTCGACGACCCGCTCCCGGGCAGCGAGCACGGCGAGGTCGAGTACGAGCTGCGACGGGCCGACTGGGACACCGGCCCCCACCTCCAGCTCGTCGACTGACGAGACGGGACGTGTCCCGGGGAACCAACCGCCCGTGCGCTGCCAGGAGGCGCCCCATGGATGTCGAGAACCTCAGCGGGCTCCACGTCACACGTGCGGACCCATCGGACTGGGCCGCGCTGGCCGGGATCGATTCCGTCGCGGCAGCAGGCGACCTTGCGCGACGCGACGGCATCCGCCGCTGGTGCGAGCACGGCGTGGCCCTCATCGCCCGGGACTCATCCGGACCTGTGGGGTACAGCGTGCTGGAGTACACGTTCTTCGAGCAGGGCTTCGTCACCATGCTGATGGTCGCCCCCGACGCCCGCCGACGAGGCGTGGGAGCGCGTCTCCTCACGGCAACGGAGACCGTATGCGCCACCGCGAAGCTGTTCACCTCGACCAACGTCTCCAACCACCCCATGCAGCAGCTGCTGCAACACGCCGACTGGCATCCGGTCGGTCTGCTGCACGGCCTCGACGAGGGAGATCCCGAACTCTTCTACCTCTGCCCACGTGCCCGACTCCCCGACGCCACGGGCACCGACGAGTCGACGACAAGCTGAGAGCGTTCCCAAAAGTACGGTCCGGCTCTAGCTTGTGCGGCGACAGTGACCGTCGTCCTGGGAGGGGATCGTGAGACGAGGGATCAAGGTTCGGTTAGGGATCGGCGTGAGCGTGCTCGCGTTGTGCGCGGGGGCCGTGGGGGTGGCGCCCGCGGGGGCCGACAGCGGGCGTGCGGCGTACAAGGACGACCGCCTGTCCACCGGCGAGCGCGTCAGCGACCTGCTCTCGCGCATGACGCTGGACGAGAAGCTCGGGCAGATGACGCAGGCCGAGCGAGGGGCGCTCGCCCCGCAGCAGGAGGATCTCGCCAAGTACGGGATCGGGTCCGTGCTCTCCGGCGGCGGCTCGACGCCCGCGACGAATACGCCCGCCGCCTGGGCCGACATGTACGACAGCTTCCAGCGCACCGCGCTCAGCACCCGCCTCGGCATCCCGATGATCTACGGGGCCGACGCCGTGCACGGGCACAACAACGTCAAGGGCGCGACGATCTTCCCGCACCACATCGGGCTGGGCGCCACCCGGGACCCGGGGCTCACCGAGAAGATCGGGCGGACCACCGCGAAGGAGATGGCCGGGACAGGCGTCGACTGGAACTTCGCCCCGTGCCTGTGCGTGGCCCGCAACGACCGTTGGGGGCGTACGTACGAGTCGTACGGGGAGGTCCCGGAGCTGCCCAGCGCCCTCGGGGCCTCCGAGATCGAGGGGCTGCAGCACCGGCTCGGCGACCCCGGCGTGCTGGCCACCGCCAAGCACTACGTCGGGGACGGCGGGACCGAAGGGGGCGACGACCAGGGCGACACTCGCGTCAGCGAGAAGGAGCTGCGAGCCACGCACCTGCCGCCGTTCCGCAAGGCTGTCCGGCAAGGTGTCGGCTCCGTCATGGTCTCCTTCAGCAGCTGGAACGGGCAGAAGCTGCACGGGCACAAGTACCTGATCACCGATGTGCTGAAGAAAGAGCTGCGCTTCAAGGGGTTCGTCGTCTCCGACTGGGCCGGTATCGACCAGCTCGACGGCAAGGAGGGCTTCACCGGGGAGGAGGTGCGGACCGCCGTCAACGCCGGGATCGACATGGTGATGGTGCCGAACGACTACAAGAAGTTCCTCAGCCTCCTGAAGGAGGAAGTCGATGCCGGGCGGATCTCGATGTCCCGCGTCGACGACGCCAATCGGCGCATCCTCGCCCAGAAGTTCCGGCTCGGGCTCTTCGAACGGCCGTTCACCGACCGGTCCCACACCGATGACGTCGGGTCGGCCGAGCACCGGGCCCTCGCCCGGGAGGCCGTGCGCGAGTCGCAGACTCTGCTGAAGAACGATCACCGCGTCCTCCCGCTCAAGAAGAAGAGCAAGATCTTCGTCGCCGGGAAGAACGCCGACGACATCGGCAACCAGTCCGGCGGCTGGACGATCACCTGGCAGGGGCAGAGCGGCGACATCACCCCCGGGACCACCATCCTGGAGGGGATGAGGAAGCGGGCTCCCCACCTCACGTACGACCGGAACGGCGAAGGCATCGACAAGAGTTACGACGTCGCCGTGGCGGTCGTCGGCGAGAAGCCGTACGCCGAGTTCGAGGGCGACAGGCCCGGCGCGATGGGGCTGGACGACGAGGATCTCGCGACGCTCAAGCGGCTCAAGGCGTCCGGCGTGCCCGTCGCCGTGGTGCTCGTCTCCGGGCGGCCCCTGGACATCGCGGACCAGCTCCCCGGCTGGGACGCGCTGCTGGCGTCCTGGCTGCCGGGGACGGAGGGGAACGGCGTGTCCGACGTGCTGTTTGGCGCGTACCGGCCCACCGGCAAGCTGCCGGTGAGCTGGATGCGCGACGCCGCGCAGCAGCCGGTGAACGTGGGGGACGGCAAGCGTCCGCTCTTCCCGTACGGCTACGGGCTCACGTACCGGCGCTGACCGCCACCGCCGCCTTCAGGTCCGCCCACAGCGCGGGGCCGACGCGGACGCGGTCGGCGAGCCGGTAGACGGTCGTCCGCGTACGGCCCCGCACGCTGAGGTGGACCTCCGTGGGGCCCGGGTGTGCCCGGAGCACCTCGCCGAGACCCCGCACCGACTCCGGGGTCACCTGGGCCTCGCGGAGGTGGAGCCGTACGGGCGCGTGCCCGCCCGCCTCCGCGAGGTCCGGGACGGCCAGCTCGGTCGCGACGAGCCGGGGCACGTCCTCGCGCCGGTCGAGGCTGCCCTTGACCAGCACGATCGTGTCCTCCGTGAGCTGGGTGGAGACGAGCTGGTAGGTCGCGGGGAAGAACATGCAGTCCAGCGAGCCGGCCAGGTCCTCCACCGTGGCGATGGCCCAGGGGCTGCCCTGCTTGGTCACCTTCCGCTGGAGCCCGGAGACGATGCCGCCGACGGTGACGACGGCGCCGTCCGCGAAGTCGCCGCCGGTGAGCTGGGAGATCGCGGCGTCGGACCGCTCCCGGAGCAGGTGCTCGACGCCGAAGAGGGGGTGGTCGGAGACGTAGAGGCCGAGCATCTCCCGTTCCTGGGCGAGGAGATGGGACTTCTCCCACTCCTCGGAGGAGAACTCGACGTCCAGGCCGAAGGCGGGGCCCGCCGTCTCCTCCGCGAACAGGTCGAACTGGCCCTCCGCCTCCTTCCGCTTGACCCGCACCACCGTGTCGATCATCGGCTCGAACGCGGCAGCCAGGCCCTTGCGCGTGTGGCCCATGCCGTCGAAGGCCCCGGCCTTGATCAGGGACTCGACCGTCCGCTTGTTGCAGACGACCTCCTCGACCTTCTCCAGGAAGTCGGGGAACGAGGCATAGCGCCCCTTCGCCTTCCGGCACCGCACCACCGAGTCGACCACGTTCTGCCCGACGTTCCGGACCGCCGTCAGGCCGAAGAGGACCGTGGAGTCGTCGCGCGAGGCGAAGTCGGCCTCGGACTCGTTGACGTCCGGGGGCAGCACGGTGATGCCCATCTTCCGGCACTCGTTCAGGTAGACCGCCGACTTGTCCTTGTCGTCGCGGACCGAGGTGAGCAGCGCGGCCATGTACTCGGCGGGGTAGTTCGCCTTCAGGTAGGCGGTCCAGTACGAGACGAGCGCGTACGCCGCCGCGTGCGCCTTGTTGTACGCGTATCCCGCGAAGGGCACGAGCACGTCCCAGACCGCCTGGATCGCCGCGTCGCTGTACCCCCGCTCCCGACAGCCCTCGCGGAAGGGCACGAACTCCTTCTCCAGGACCTCGGCCTTCTTCTTCCCCATGGCCCGTCGCAGCAGGTCGGCCTGGCCCAGCGAGTACCCGGCCAGCGCTTGTGCGGCCTTCTGAACCTGCTCCTGGTAGACGACCAGTCCGTAGGTGAGGCCGAGGACCTCGCGCAGCGGCTCGGCCAGCTCGGGGTGGATGGGGGTGATCTCCTGCTGGCCGTGCTTGCGCAGGGCGTAGTTGACGTGCGAGTTCATGCCCATCGGGCCGGGGCGGTAGAGCGCGGTGACGGCGATGATGTCCTCGAAGTGGTCGGGCCGCATCTGCCGCAGCAGGGAGCGCATGCCGCCGCCGTCGAATTGGAAGACGCCCAGCGTGTCGCCCCTGCCGAAGAGCGCGAACGTCGCGGCGTCGTCCAGCGGCAGCGACAGCAGATCGAGCTCGACGCCCTTCGTACGGCGGATCATCCGGACCGCGTCGTCCGTGATGGTGAGGTTCCGCAGGCCCAGGAAGTCCATCTTGAGCAGGCCGAGCGACTCGCAGCTCGGATAGTCCCACTGCGTGATGGTGACCCCGTCGCTGTGCCGCACCCACACCGGGACGTGGTCGGTGACCGGCTCGCTGGCCATGATCACGCCCGCCGCGTGCACCCCCATCTGCCGCACCAGGCCCTCGACGCCGCGCGCGGTGTCGACGACCTTCCGCACGTCCGGCTCGTTCTCGTAGAGCGCCCGCACCTCGCCCGCCTCCGCGTAACGGGGGTGGGCGGGGTCGGTGATGCCGGACAGGTCGATGCCCTTGCCGCCGACGTCGGCGGGCATGGCCTTGGTGACGCGGTCACCCATCGCGTACGGGTAGCCCAGCACCCGGGCCGCGTCCTTGATCGCGTTCTTCGCCTTGATGGTGCCGTACGTGCCGATCATCGCGACCTTGTCGGCGCCATACTTCTCCGTGACGTACCGGATGACCTCCACGCGCCTGCGCTCGTCGAAGTCGATGTCGACGTCCGGCATGGAGACCCGCTCGGGGTTGAGGAACCGCTCGAAGATCAGCCCGTGTGCGAGCGGGTCGAGGTCCGTGATGCCCATCGCGTACGAGACGAGGGACCCGGCGGCGGAGCCGCGCCCAGGGCCGACCGCGATCCCGTTCTCCTTCGCCCAGTTGATGAAGTCGGCGACGACGAGGAAGTAGCCGGGGAACCCCATCTGGACGATCACGTCCATCTCGTACGCCGCCTGGCGCTCGTACTCCTCCCCCACCCCGCCCGGGAGGCGGCGGCGCAGCCCGCGCGCGACCTCCTCGCGGAACCAGGTGACCTCCGTGTACCCGTCGGGCACGTCGAAGCGGGGCATCAGGTCCCGCTTGGTGAACATGCCGTCGGTCTCGACGCGTTCGGCGACGAGCAGCGTGTTGCGGCAGCCCTCCTGCCAGGCGTCCGAGGAGTCGATCGCGTACATCTCGGCGGCGGACTTGAGGTGGTAGCCGGAGCCGTCGAAGCGGAAGCGGGCGGGGTCGGCGAGGCTCTTGCCGGTCTGGACGCACAGCAGTGCGTCGTGCGCCGTCGACTCGTGCGCGTAGGTGTAGTGCGAGTCGTTGGTGACCAGCGGCGGGATGCCGAGCCTGCGGCCGATGTCGAGGAGCCCGTCGCGGACGCGGCGCTCGATCTCGATGCCGTGGTCCATCAGCTCCAGGAAGTAGGAGTCCTTCCCGAAGATGTCCCGGTACGTGGCGGCGGCGTCGAGCGCCTCCTCGAACTGGCCGAGCCGCAGCCGCGTCTGCACCTCGCCCGAGGGGCACCCGGTGGAGGCGATCAGCCCCTCGGACCACTGGGCGAGGGTCTCCTTGTCCATGCGGGGCCACTTCTGCAGCCAGCCCTCGGCGTACGCGTCGGAGGAGAGCCGGAAGAGATTGTGCAGGCCGGTCGCGTTGCGGGCCCAGAGCGTCTTGTGGGTGTAGCCGCCGGAGCCGGAGACGTCGTCGCGCTTCTGGTGCGGCTGGCCCCACTGGACCTTCCGCTTCAGCCTGCGGGAGGCGGGCGCGACGTACGCCTCGATGCCGATGACGGGCGTGATCCCCGCGTCCGCCGCCCGGTGGAAGAAGTCGTAGGCGCCGTGCAGATTGCCGTGGTCGGTCATGGCCAGGTGCGTCATGCCGAGGTCGGCGCAGGCGCGGAAGAGGTCGGGGAGCCGGGCCGCGCCGTCGAGCAGCGAGTACTGGGTGTGGACGTGCAGATGGGCGAAGGGCTCGGACACCGTCCCCTCCTTGTCAGCCGTCGGCGAGGTGGTCCGCGAGCGCGCGCAGGGCCCGCACCACATCGGCTCCCGAGGGGGCGCTGTCGGGGTCGATCAGCCACTGCTGGGTGAGCCCGGCGGTGAGCGCCATGTGCACGGAGCCGACGGCACGGGCCTCGTCCGGGTCGTCGACGCCGTAGAGCTCGGCGGAGAGCGTGGTGCGCGCCTTCGCGTACGCCTCCGCGATCTGCTGCCGGATCTCGGGCGTACGCTCCGCCTCGGCCTGCGCCTCCAGCGCGGCGACGAGCACCGGACGGTCCGCCGCCTCGGGCGCGGCGACCCGCCGCCAGTACCGCTCGTCGGCCCTCTCCGCGCCCCGCGAGACCCGGTCGCCCCACTCGTGGACGATCTCCAGCAGGGCCGCGTTGAGGAGGGCCTCCTTGGAGCCGTAGTGGTAATTGATCGTGCCCACCGGCGCGTTGTTCGCGGCGGCGGCGATGTCGCGCGAGGTCGTACGTGCGTAGCCTCGCTCCTCCAGGCAGCGCTTGGCGCCCGCCATGAGCTGTTCACGGTGTCCCATGGGCGCCACCCTACACAGTTTTGAACACTGGTTCAGAACGTTGGTTCAAAACACAGGTTCAAGAGGGAGAAGGAGAGAACATGCGGAAGCCGTTGCACGTCACGACGTGGGACGACGGAGCCGCGCACGGGGCCCCGGCGGTCTTCGTCCACGGCATCCTCACCTGGGCCACCGACGAGCGGTACGGCTTCGGCGCCCAGCGCGAACTCGCCCGCGAGCGGCGCCTGCTGATGACCGACCGGCGCGGCTACGGGCAGAGCCCCGACACGGGGCGCAGCGACTTCGAGGAGGACGCGGAGGACCTGGTGAAGGTCCTGGAGAGCGCCGGGGGCCCGGCCGGGAGCCCGGCCCATCTGGTCGGCCACGCGAACGGCGGCCTCGCGGCGCTGATCGCCGCCGGACGCCGCCCCGACCTCGTCCGCTCCCTCGCCCTGATCCAGCCCTCGGTCTTCCGCGTCGCGGCGGACCGCGCGCCGGTACGGGCGCTGTACGAGCGGGTCGCCGAGTCCTCCGGCCCGCCGCCCGGCCTCTCCCCCGAGGAGTTCCTGCGCGCCTCGACCGAGGGCATCGGAATGGAACCCCCGGAACCGACCCCGGCCCGCCTCCGCGCCGCCCGCACCTCCATGGGCGAACGCGGCGTCTGGGAGGCCGACCCCGCCCTCGCCCCCGTACGGGACGCGCCCTGGCCCGTCCTCGTGATCTCCGGCGACTGGACGGGCGCCCCGCCGCTCTACCGCGAGTACGCCGGAGAGGCCCTGATGGCCGCCGCCGAAGCGCTGACCGACGCCCTCGCCGCCCGCCACCTCCGCGTCCCCGGCTACTACCCCCACACCCAGCAACCGGCCCTGGTGAACGCGGGGCTGCGTGAGCTGTGGGCGAAGACCGGCTGACACGGACGCCGGACCAGATCGTGCCCCGAAGGGGCGCGGGGAACTGCGCGACCGGCCACCGCACACCCGCGGACCGCGAAGCACGGACAGGGGCAGCCCGAACCCGGCACCGACCGGTACCGTGAGCCCGGATATGGGCGTACGCCCACTCCCCCGCGAGGAAAGAGGGAAACGGTGCCGACCGGAGTGGCCCTGCGCGACGCGAAAGAGCAACTCTTCGGCGCCGCGGAGCGCATCCTCGTACGGGACGGGCCGAACGCCCTCACGAGCCGGGCCGTCACCACCGAGGCGGGCTGCGCCAAAGGCGTACTGCACCGGCACTTCGAGGACTTCGACGACTTCCTCGCCGCACTCGTACGCGACCGCGTCGCCCGACTCGACGTCCAGTCCACGGCCCTGCTCGGGGCCGCCGGAACCGGCACCGTCGCCGGGAACCTCGCGGGCGCGCTGACAGACCTGTTCGAGTCGGTCGCCGTCGGCATCGTCGGCCTCGTCACCTCACGGGACGGCCTGCGCGCCCGGCTGCGCCCGACCACGCCCGTCGGGATCCCCCTCCTCACGGAGGCGACAGCCATGATCGCCGCGTACCTCGCCGCCGAGCGCGAGCGCGGCCGTATCGCGGCGGACGCCGATCTCGACGCCCTCGCCCCCATGCTGACCGGCGCCGGGCACCTGCTCTTCGCGGACCGCGAGAGCGGCCCGCCGGACGCGGAGACGGTACGCCGCACGGTGACGGCCGCCCTCGCGGGCGTCCTGCGCTAACCATCGGCCTGACGCCCGGCGGCCCCCGGCTGTCAGTGGCGGCGGCGAGAATCCACGGTATGACTTCACCCGAGCGCCTCGACGGACTCCTCACCGGCTGGGGACTTCAGGTGACGGCCACGATCACGGCCGTGCACAGCGGCGACGAGGACGCCGTGATCCGGCACTTCGGCGGCGACCCCGGGACGGCCCGGCCCATGCCCCTGGAGGAGCTGAGCGAGCACTACGACAGGGACCTCGTCCTGATCTCACGGTCGGGACCGGCGGTCGTCGTCGTGGAGAACAACGGCTATCAGGGCTCGCGCGAAGAGGTGCTGCGCCCGCTCTCCCGCCTCGGCCGCACCGCCAGTGCCTTCTGGAACGTGAACGCGGTGTCCCGGTTGAGCCTGGCCGAGGACGGGCTGATCTCCTCCGCGCTCGACATGGTCGTGCTGGACGAGGAGCCCTTCGGGGCTCGGCCCGACGCCTGGGAACCCCTGCTGGAGGGCCTGGACTTCGAGATCGACGAGCGGTGGGGCGTGGGCCTCGCGGCGGTCGAGCGCGCGACGGGCGCGCGGTTCGACGACGCCTGGGCACGGGGCCCGCACCGCGCCGTGGAGATCAGGCCGGTGCCGGAGTACGTGCTGGGACAGGGGTCCGCCGATTCGCCGCTGCTCCAGCGGGAGCCGTTCGTGGGCTACTTGGCGGACCTGGACTCCGCACCGGGCCCCGCGCTGCTGGAGCGGATGCGCCACCATGCCCTGGACCTGGCCCTCGCCCACGCCGAGCTGCGCGAACACCCCTTGGCCAGCGCGGCGCTCACGCACCCGGTCGCCGGGCCGGAGCGGCTGCGGGGCGAGCTCGGCGCCGCGCGCGACACGGCGCTCGCCCGGTCCCGGGCGCTGCGCGCCGGGGAAGCCACGGACTTCGAGCCCGAGTGGGAGCGCCCCTCCCACCTCGCCTTCCGGCAGGCCGTGGTCCTCAGCGTGCTCGCCGACTACGTCGCGGGGGACTCGGACGTCGTCAGCGCCCTGATCAACGCGATGACGGGAGACGGCGAACGCACCCAGGAGTTCTGGATGGTCCACCAGCTGCACCACGCCGCGACCCGGCTCATACCGTGACCAGCGCGCGGGCCGTGAGCGCCGCGCCGAGGACGACCACGAGGGTGGCCGTTCCCGTGGGGGCCGTACGGTGCAGGGCGCCGAGGACGCGGGCGTACCGGCCCGTGTCCGTGAGGCGGTGCGCCAGCCGCCCGCCCAGGTGGACGAGCAGGACGCCGACCGTCACCAGCGTCAGGGCGAGGCCCGCGCCGTAGGCCGTCACCAGGAGGGCCCCGAACCAGAGTTGGCCCAGGGCGCTGGACCCGACGAGCACCAAGACGGCAGAGGGGCTGGGGACCAGTCCTCCGGCGAAGCCGAGCAGGAGGGTGTCCCGTTTCCGCAGGGGCGCGGGGTGAGCGTGCGTATGCGTATGGGCGTGCGTATGGCCGTGCCCGTGGGCGTGCCCATGCCCGTGGGCGTGCCCATGGGACTTGCCGTGCCGCCGCGCGCGCCGCAGCAGGAACGCGCCCGACACCGCGACCAGCACTCCGCTCGCCACGCCCAGCCACGGCGTCACGAACGGCGCGGCCCGCGAGCCGCCCACCACCAGCAGGCCGAGCAGCACGACCCCGGCGGTGTGGGTGACCGTGACCGCGGCGCCGATGCGCAGAACGTCGCGGAGGGACCGGCGTCCGCGCGCGGCGGCGGCGTACGCCGCCATCACCGTCTTGCCGTGCCCCGGCGCGAGGGCGTGCGCCGCGCCGAGCACGGTCGCGAGGGCGAGCGCGAACAGGCCGAAGCCCGGCGTGAGTTCGTGCCGCCCGACGAGCCCGGTGAAGCGCTCGGTGAGGCCGTCGGCCGGGGAGGGCGGCAGGCCGGTCGCCCGCTCGTCGCCCTCGGCTCCCTCGGCGCCCGCCGCGGGGCCGCCGGGCCGCGCGGTGAGCGTGGCCGAGCGGACCCGTACGGGCTCCGCCAGCGAGCCCTTGGGATAGCGGGTCAGCCGCGCGGAGGCGGAGCGGCGCGGGACGCTGCTCTCCGTCAGCGTCGCGCGGTCGCCGCGTGCCGTGATCTCCCGCCAGCCGGGACCCGGTTCACCGGCGGCCGTGGTGCTCGTGAAGCGGAGCTCCGTGCCGTGCCCGCGCTCCAGCGTGAGGGGCGCGCGGAGCGCGCACTCCAGGCGCAGCGTCCGCAGCCCCGCCTGGCCGGGGCGTTCGAGCGCGCGGGCGTGGGAGGGCGAGGCGGCGAGGCGCAGCGCGCGCCCGTCCGCCTCGGCCCGGCTCTCGCGTGCCGCGCGGGCGCACATCGTGCGGGCCCAGGAGGCACGTTCGGCGGCGGACAGCCGTTCGTCGCCGTTCCGGTCGATCCGTCCCGCCGCCTGCTCGGCCGGGACCTCGGCCAGGTCCTCCACGTGGGCGACCGTCAGCGCGCGGGGCGCGACGGTCAGCCCGTCGTAGGCGTTGACCGTGAAGTTGCCGAGGGGGTGCGCGGGTGCCGAGGCGGACGCGGCGGACGCGTCGTGCCCGGTGGCGAGGAGCAGGCCGAGGACGATCCCCGGCAGCGCGAGTACGTACACCAGTCGGCGCCTGATCCGTTGCCTCATCGCGCTCGTGCCTCCAGGGCCGTACGGGCCTGCGGGGTGAGGGCCGTGCGCAGCCGCAGGGCCTGGCGGGTGTGCCGGGCGGCGTCCGCGTCGCGGCCGAGGGCGCGTTCGATCTCGGCGCGGTGGTAGAGGAACATCGCGTTGCGGTAGCCCGGCGCCGCCGCGCGGCGCGCGAGGGGCAGCGCCCGCTCGTCCTGGCCGCGCCGGTGCAGGGCCCAGGCCAGCGCGTCGGCCGTGTGGACGGTGTGCCTGCGGCTCCACTCGGCGCGGGCCGCGCGCAGTGCCGTGCGCCTGTCGCCGTGGTCGGCGTCGGCGAGCGCGGTGTCGAGGTCGGTACGGACGCGCTGGGCGCGGGCCACCTTGGCCCAGGCGCCGAGGGAGTCGTACTGCTGCCGTGCCGCGTCGTGCCGCCCCCGCGCGTCGTACATCTCGCCGAGCAGGGCGCGCGGCGCGGGCAGCGGCTGCCGCGCGACGACCGCGCGCAGGTCGGCGACTGCGCCCCGCCAACGGCCCTGCGCCGCCCTGACCTGGCCCCTCCCCAGCAGCGCCGGCAGATGGCCGGGTTCGGCGTGCAGCGCCTCGGCGTACCGGCGCAGCGCCGCCGCGCCCTTCCCCTCGGCGCGGTCCAGCTCCCCCAGCGCGGTCGCGGTCTGCGCGCGGTCGGCGGGCGAGACGGCGGAGCTGTGCGCCAGCTCCAGCGCACGCCGGGCCGCGCCGCGCGCGCCGCGCAGCTCCTCGACGTACGCGAGGCGCGTGAACGCCGGGATCCCGGGCCGCCGCGCGTCGGCCTGCCGCGCGGCCGTACGCGCGGGGCCGTAGCGGCCCAGCTCGACGAGGGCGTCCACGCGGATGGCGAGGGCGAGTTCGCCGTACGCGTTGACGGCGAGCGAACGGCGCGCGAGGCGCAGGGCCGCCGGGAAGTCGTGCCGCGCGGCGGCGAGCGCGGCCTGCCCTGCGAGGGCGCCGTCGTTCGCACGGGCGGGACGCAGCTTCAGGGAACGGCCGAGGGCGGCCTCGGCCTGCCCGTAGAGCTCGGGGTCGGCGGTACGGCGGGCCTCCTCGACCCGCCCGGTGCCGAGCGCCGCCCAGGCGGCGGCGTCCCGGGGCTGCTCGGCCAGGTGCGCGCGCAGCCGCGCGAGGTACGGCCCGAGCCCCTGGCCGCTCGGCGGCACCACGGCCGAGGCACCGCGCGGCGGGGGTGCCCCGCCGCTCTCCCCTCCGGACGGCCCACCGAACGGACGCCCCGCCACCCACGCCCCGGCCGTGATCACCACGGCCAGCGCGAGGACGAGCAGAGTACGGCGGAGACGCATGGATCCTCCTCGATGACGGGCCCGAGGGGGGTGCCGGGCCGATGCCCGACGGGCCGGACGTTTTCCGATGTGTTCGGGGCGGCGGGACCGGGCCCCGTACGGGCGGAGCCCCGCGAGCCCGTGCCCGGCGACGGGCCGGACCGTCGCCGGACGCGCCGTCCGACTCCGCCGGGCGGACCGGACGGACGCGCTGTGTACGGGCCGGGGGCCGGGCCCCCGGAACGACAGGTGAGCCGGGCCCTGACGGACACGGCACGCGGTGGGCGCCGAGCCCCATGCCCGGCGAGCCGGGCGCCTTGCCAGCCGAGTCCCGACGGTTCGTGCCCGACGGGCCGACCGGACCGCCCCCGAAGGGCCCGGCGAGGACGGCCGTTCGGGCCGCGCCCGTGCCGGGTCCAGCCGGGCTCCGGGACCTTGCAGACCGGAACCGAAGTCCCGTGCCCGGCGGTCGAACCTCGCCCGTGCCGGGTCCGGTCCGGCGGGGCCGGGCCATGGGTACGGCCAGGTCGGCGGAGCCGGTCCGCGGAGACGGTGGGCGGCGGGCCTCCCCCGGGGCCCGCCGCCCTTGGTGCGCCCGTTCCCGTCCCCCGAACGGGGACGAGCGCGGATCCGCGCGTTACCGCGGCTCGGTGCCGCGCGGACGGCTCGTGTGACGGCGCCACAGGACGTAGCCGCCGCCGAGGACCAGCAGGGCCGCCGCGCCGCTGGCCGCGGAGGCCATGAGCAGGCGGTCGGAGTCGTCGCTCGTCGACTGCGCCACGGTGGCCGAGCGGCCACCGGTCATCGCGCTGGCGCCGCTGCCCTGGGACCCGCCGCCACCGGCCGTGGGGCCGCGTGAACCGGCCGTCGGGGAGGCCACGTACGGGAAGGCGTCGTCGAACTTCTTGTCGTTCGTGTCGACCGCGTCGCCCAGGTCGTTCTTCTGGCCGACGAGTTCGCCGCGCACGGCCTGGAGCGAGATGTCGACGGTGTCGTCGGCGAGGCGCCGCCCGTTGGGGTAGCCCGCGTTGTCTCCGTCGAGCACGCCGAGCCGCTTGGGGCTGTCGGACGGCTTGGTGGAGGTGTTGAGGCGGATCTCCTCGCTCTTCTTCACGCCGTCGGGCTTGTTGAGGCCCGGCACGCCGGTGAGGAAGACCTGGACGAGGTCGTCACGCGGTGTCTTCGGCGCCTTGAGCTTGTAGATCTTCTCCAGCAGCCGCGCGACCTCGGGGTCCTTCACGTACTTCTCGAACTGCGCGTCGTCCCAGGGCGTGGACGCGTTGTACTTGTCCTTGTCCTTGACTGGGACGATCACCTCGTTGAAGAGGGGCATGCCCAGCCGCGAGACCTGCTTGAAGCCGCCGGAGGCGGTCTTGCGCGCGGTGGTGCTCCAGACGCCGATGATCGGCTTGTCCGGCCCGGCCGTCAGGTCCTTCGTGGGGACCTGCACGCCGAGGGTGTTGACGTTGTAGCCCTTGAGCGTGTCGTTGCCGACCTCGGAGAGGTCGCCGCCGTAGAGCAGGTCGAAGACGCGGAGGTCGAGGAAGAACGGGTCGTCGGCCTGCCCGGCGAAGCCGGTGCCGCCGCCCTTGTCGAGCTTGCGCACGGCCTGGGCGCGCAGGTCGTCGTACTTCGGCATCGAGGCCTTGCCGACGTTGGACGGCGCCACGGGCGCGTCGTTGGCGAGGGTCTCGGACGAGGTCTGCTTGCCGTCCTTGAACTTCAGGAGCTTCAGGTCGTACGTCTGCCGGTAGTTCAGGTCGGGGTCGTCGAGCGAGGTGACGTCGTTCGTGTTGTAGAGGAACGTGTCGCCGCTGCGGTAGCTCTCGTTGAACGTCCACCGGTAGATCAGGTCCGACTGGCCGTCGCCCGTGTTGTCGATGTGGATGTCGTGCCGGGCGTCATTGGCGAACTTGTAGAAGTTGGGGCCCCCGGCGGGCTCGGCGAACGGCCACCAGTTGGCCAGCAGTGTCGTCGTGTCCGGCTTGTCGGGGCTGGTGAACGCGTACACGTCGGTGTTGTCGTACTCCGGCTGCCCGGAGATCAGTGGTGCCTCGCGGTGACTGGAGGCGCTGGCCGGGGTGGGGCCCAGTGCTGCCGTTCCGGTGGCCAATGAGGTGGCCACCAGCGCGATTCCCCCGGTCAACGCGGTCCAGGCCGACAGGCGTCGGTGGATGCGGATTCTCGACATCGCGGCGTCCTTCGCTGTGTTCGGACGTGGGCCGCGGCGGGGATGGGACGTGGGGCGTGGCAACCGGTACGCGGTGGAGACGACCGCCGCGGCCCTGGGGCGCGTTCCGGCACCCCTGCATTCGGGCGGCGGCGCCGTACGGATTGCCCCTCGCGGGACGTGGCCGGATTCCGGCCCCTCCTACGGCCTCACGGGCCCGAGAAGGTGGGCGCCGCGCGCAGCGCCGCCACGGCGAGTTCCCGGTCGCCGGCGAGGTGCGCGTCCATCCGGTCCGGGTCGCGACGGCCGCCCGCGAGGAAGCAGAACTCGACGGTGTCCACGACGATTTCGGCCACCGCGGGCCCCCCGGACCCGGGCCCTTCGGATCCGGGCCCCTCGCCCAGCAGCCACTCCCCGCCGCCGCGTCCGGTCAGCTCGACGCGCAGGGTCCGGCCGTCGAGCGGCGTGCCCGTCCTGCCCATCACGAGGGGCAGCGTGCGCACCCCGAGGTCGGCGATCGGCCGCAGGGACTCGTCCACGGGCGGCGGCAGCGGCAGCGCGGTGCGCCCGGCGATGTCGGCGGTGTGCACCCAGGTCTCGAAGGCCCGGCCGATCGTGAGGTCGGCGACCGGGAACGGCCGCCTCCCGGCCAGCCGCGCGGGCCGCGCGCCCAGCTCCTCGCCGCCCTCGGCGAGGGTGTCGCGCAGCGCCTCGGCCCGCGCGCGCCAGGTGCCGTGCACGGTGGCGGGCGGCACGCCCGTGGCCCACGCGGTCCACTCGGCCGTACGTCCGGGGATGGTGCCGTCCTCGTTCCCGGCGACGCGGTCGGCGAGCAGGCTGTCGGTGGCGGCGACGTGCGCGACGAGCTGCGCGACGGTCCAGCCCTCGACGGTCTCCCGCTCCCAGTCGGCGTCGGAGAGTTCGCGGAGCACGGCGTCGAGGGTGGCGAGCTGCGCCGCGTACGGGCGTACGTACGCGGGCAGTCCGCGGGGGGCGGGCGGGCGGCGGGCGAAGGCGCCGGCGGTCACGCGCGCGGCGAGCTCCGGCGGCGGTGCGGGCGGTGTCGCGTCCGCGAGCCCCGCCAGGGCGGTGGCGAGCGTGCGGACCTCTTCGGCGCACCGGTCGCAGTGGCGCAGGTGTGCTTCCACGGCGGCTGCCTCCTCGGGGGAACAGGCGTTCAGCAGCCACGCTCCCAAGAGGGGTTCGGCCGAGGCGTGCCCTCCGGATGGCGTCCCGGACGGTGTTCCGGAGGGATTTCCGGAGGGATTTCCGCGCGCGGAACGGCTCATGGTGCGATCCCTTCCGCGGCGAGGGCCGCCGCCATGACGCGCAGCGCGGTGCGCAGCCGGGTCTTCGCGGTGCCCTCGGGTATGCCGAGCTCCGTCGCGACCTGTCGGTAGGTCCGCCCTCCGTAGTAGGCCAGCAGCAGGGGTTCGCGCAAGGTGTCGGGAAGGTCGGCGGCCACGGCCCGTACGCGCAGCGCGAGCAGCCCGTCGGTGGCGGTGTCCGCCGTCTCGTCGCCGCGCGGCGCGTCGTGCGGGGTGGCCAGGCCGCGCCGCTTCTCCTCGCGGCGCACCCAGTCGACGGCGCGGTGGTGGGCGAGGACCAGCAGCCAGGCGCGCAGCGGACCGCGCGCCGGGTCGTAGGAGAGGGGGCGCTCCCACAGGTGGGAGAAGACCTCCTGCAGCACGTCCTCGGCGGCGGTCCGGTCGCGGATCACGCGCGTGGCGACTCCCAGCACGAGCGGCGCGTACCGCTCGTACACCTCGCGGAACGCCTCCTCGTCCGCGGCGAGGAGGCGCGCGTGCACGACGTGCGGGTCGTCCGGCGGATCGGGCGCCATGTCCGAAGTATGCCGCGAATCACGGAAGTTGCCCCTGAGCCGAAGGTCCCTCCCCCGAGCCGGGGAGGCGCCCCGTCAGCGGGCGGGGGCACCGCACGCGTGGGGTGCGGGCCGCTCCCCCGCGAGGAAGGCGCTCGGCGTGACCCCGATCAGCTCGCGGAACTCCGCTGCCATGTGGGACTGGTCGTAGTAACCGGCCGCCACCGCGAGCCGCGCGCCCTCCGCCCCGCCCGCTCTGTCCGCTCTGTCCGCTCCACCCGCTCCCGCTCCACCCGCTTCCGTTCCGCGCGCCAGCACGGCCCGCACCCGCTCGATCCGCGCGAAGCGCTTGGGCGGAACGCCGATGCCGCGCGTGAAGAGCGTACGGAGCTGCCGCTCGCTGACGCCGAGGTCCCGGGCGACCTCGCGCACGCGGCCCGGAGCGTTCCCCCCGGAGGGTGGCGAGAGCGCGGCGGCGGCGGAGAGCAGCAGCTTCCCGTGCTCCGGGCCGGGCGGCGGCCCGTGGCCCGCCAGCCGTACGAGCAGCGCGCGTTCGAGTCGTGCCAGCACGCGCGCCGCGTCCGTCCCCTCGGACGCCAGCTCCTCCGCGAGGCCGTCGCCCGCCGCGCCCCACAGCTCGCCGAGGGGCACGGCCCTGTCGGTCAGCGCGCCCGCCTCCACGCCCAGCAGGGGCTGGGCGCCGCCGGGCCGGAAGCGGAGCCGGACGACCAGCGGCAGGTCCTTGCCCGCGAAGTAGCCCGCGCGGGTGCGGGGGCCCATGACCACGAGCTCACCGCGCCGGGCGGCGTCGATGTGGAAGACCAGCACCGTGGCGGCGTCCGGCAGATGGGTCAGCGTCACCGGAAGCCCGTCCCGGGGCGTGAGCGGCGCGGCGGAGACATGGGCGACCCACGGCCGCAGCGCGGCGGGAACCGTGACCCGGACCGTGGCCGTTCCCCGGCGAGTGACGCACATGGCCTCACCGTAGCCAGGGCGGCGGGAGGGCCGCGCGGGCCCACGGCCAACCGTGCCGAATCTTCCTAGTGCCCGCGCCCCGGGCCGCCGCACGGTGGGCCCATGATTCTGCTCACGGGTGCCACGGGCACCATCGGCGGCCATGTGCTGCGCCTGCTCACCGCCGGGGACACGCCTTCCGTCCCCGTACGGGCCATGGTCCGCGACCCTTCCCGGCTCACGCCGCCTCCCGGCGCCCATGTGGACGTGGTGCGGGGCGACTTCGACGAGCCCGGCTCCCTCCGCGAGGCGCTGGAGGGCGTCACCGATCTGTTCCTGGCGACGGTCGCGGGCCCCGCCGTCGCCGCGCACGACACGGCGGCGGTCGAGGCCGCGGAGGCGGCGGGCGTACGGCGGGTGGTGAAGCTCTCCGCGATACGCGTGCCGGGCGTTCTCCCGCGCGTCGCCGAGTGGCACGCCCCCGGCGAACGGGCCCTGCGGGAGAGCGGCATGGCCTGGACGCTGCTCCAGCCCGCGGGGTTCGCCTCCAACTCCCTCCAGTGGGCCGGGGCGGTCCGCGCGGGCAACCCCGTGCCGAACACCACGGGGACGGGGCGCCAGGCCGTGATCGACCCGCGCGACGTGGCCGAGGCCGCCGTCGCCGCGCTGCTCTCGCCCCGCGGCTCCGGGCACGAGGGCCGCTCGTACGTCCTGACCGGGCCGGAACCGCTCAGCGTGCCCGAGCAGGTGGCCCGGATCGGCCGCCTGCTGGGGCCCGGCCGGGACCCCGGGTGCGTGGACGTGCCCCCCGCGGCCGCGGCCGGGGCGATGCGCGGCGCCGGGATGTCCGAGGAGTTCGTCGGCGCCGCGCTCGAAGGGATGGAGATGCTGGGCGACGGCCGCGGCGAGATCCTGGGCGAGGGCGTGCGGGAGGCGCTGGGGCGCCCCGCCCGCCCGTTCGACACCTGGGTCCGCGACCACCTGGACGCGTTCACCGGCTCCCGGACCGGGCAGCGGTAGCGGCAGCGGCCACGCGCGCCCTACGGCACCGGGCGGTGCCCCTCCGGTACGCGCTCGTCCGCCGGGACCGGGCCCGGCGGGGTGCCGTCGCCGAAGGGGCGGCCGCCGAGGGACTCCCTGCCGTGCGGCTCCGTCCAGCCGCTCAGGTCGGGGCCGACGGGCACGATCGAGGTCGGGTTGATGCCGGTGTGCACCGCGTAGTAGTGCCGCTTGATGTGGTCGAAGTCGACCGTGTCGCCGAAGCCAGGGGTCTGGTAGAGATCGCGGACGTACGCCCACAGCACCGGGTTCTCGGCGATCTTCTCGCGGTTGCACTTGAAGTGGCCGTGGTAGACCGCGTCGAAGCGGACGACGGTCGTGAAGAGCCGGATGTCGGCCTCGGTGATCGTGTCCCCGACGAGATACCGCTGCCCGGCGAGCCGCTCGGTCACCAGGTCGAGGCGGCGGAAGACGTCGGCGTACGCGGCCTCGTACTCCTCCTGCGTGGTGGCGAACCCGGCCCGGTACACGCCGTTGTTCACCTCGCGGTAGACGCCCTCCATCACCTCGTCGATCTCCCCGCGCAGCGCCTCGGGGTAGAGGTCGGGCGCGCCCTCGCGGTGCAGCGCGGTCCACTCGGTGGCGAGGTCGAGGGTGATCTGCTGGAAGTCGTTGGTGACCAGCTCGCCGCTGGGCACGTCCACGATCGCGGGCACGCTCACCCCGCCGGGGTAGCCCGTCTCCCGCGCGTCGTACGCCTCGCTGAGGAACCGGATGCCGAGCACCGGGTCGCGGTCGCCGGGGTCGAGGGTGAAGCGCCAGCTCCGGTCGTCCTGGATCGGGTCGGTGACGCCGAGCGAGAGCGCGTCCTCCAGGCCCAGCAGCCGCCGCGAGATCAGCACCCGGCTCGCCCAGGGACAGGCCCGGCTGACGACGAGCCGGTACCTCCCCGCCTCGACGGGCCACCCGCTCTCCTTCCCGTCCGCCGTGATCCGGTCGGCGAAATGGCTCCTCGACCGCTTGAACTTCTTCCGGCCGTACTCCGTGTTGCCGTCCATCTCTGGTCCCTCCGTCTTCAGCGCGTGGCCGCGAAGCCCTCCGGCGACCCGTCGCCTTCATCTTGCACGCTTCAACCACTCCGGCGCGCGAAGAGGACGGCACCGGGGAGGCGCCCGCCGGGGTCGAGCAGCAGCTCGGCCTCGACCGTGAATCCGGCCTCGCGCAGCAGCTCCGCCATCCGCGCGGGCGTACGGCGGTGGACGTGCACGCGCATGGGGAGACCGCCGTACCCCTCGGTCTTCAGCGTCGAGCCGTCGCCGGTGTGGAAGCCCGCCGCCAGGGGCGCGCCGGGGCGCAGCACCCGGTGGAAGCGGCCGAGGACGGCGGGGAGCGCGTCGTCGGGCACGTGGATCAGCGACCAGAAGGCGAGGAGCCCGGCCGCCGAGGCGTCGGCGAGGTCCAGGCCCAGGCCCGGGTCCGTCATCGAGCCCGCCTCGAACCGGACGCCGGGGTGGTCGCGGCGCGCCACGTCGATCATCGCGGGCGACAGGTCGACGCCGAAGGCGTCCACGCCCGACTCCCGCAGCCGCGCGGTGACATGGCCGGGACCGCAGCCCACGTCCGCCACGGGGCCGCCGCCCCCGGCACGTACCAGCTCGGCGAAGAGGGAGAGCGCCGCGCGCAGGTACGGGTCGTCGTCGAGGGCTCCGGGCACGCGCTCGGCGTAGCTCGCCGCGACCGTGTCGTACGAGGTCCGGGTGTCGGCCAGCCAGCGGCCGGTGTCCGGCGTCGGAGGCTGTGTCAGCGGCTTCTCGAAGCAGCGGCTCTCCGGGGTGTCGCGGTACGGGCCGAAGGGGGACGTGCGGGTGTAGCCGCTGGTCGTGTAGAGGGTGAGGGCCTCGGGGAGCGGGGTGCCGGTCTCCAGGACCATGCGGGTGCGGCCCGCCTCGCGGGCGCTGGTCTCCAGGGCGGCGAGGAGGCGCCGGGCGAGGCCCTGGCCGCGGGCCTCGGGGACCACGTACATGCGCTTGATCTCGGCGTCGCCGTCCGCGTACCCCGCGTCGTCCCCCTCCCCGCCGGCGGCCTGGGCGCGCCAGCCGCCGCAGGCCACGGCGGTGCCGTCCGGGGTACGGGCGACGAGGAAGAGGCCGTGCGGCGGCTCGAAGTGGTCGCGGCGCAGCGGCGTGATGTCGCCGCCGTCGCCGTAGCGGGCGGCGTACTCGGCCTGGACGCGGGCGCTCAGCGCGACGGCGTCGGGGTCGTCGAAGGGGACGGCTCGCAGATGCATGGCGCCGGACCGTACTCCCGTGCCCGGCGCCGGGCACGGGAGTTTCGCGGGCCGGGACGGCCGTACGGCGGACCGCCCGTCACGCCGCCGGGACCAGCGGGAAGTGGCAGCTCACCCGGTGGCCCGGGGTGTGCGGTTCGACGGGCGGCGGCTCGGTCGTCGCGCACAGCTCGGTGGCGAGCGGGCAGCGGGTGCGGAAGCGGCAGCCGGACGGCGGGCTCGCCGCGGACGGGGTCTCCCCCTCCAGCGCGGCTCCCGCCGCTTCCTCCCCCGCCGCGCTCGTCTCCAGCAGGCCCCGGGTGTACGGGTGGAGGGGGTGGGCGAAGACCTCCTCGGCCGGGCCCGTCTCCACGAGCTTGCCCAGGTACATCACCCCGACCCGGTCGGCGAGATGGCGCACCACGGCGAGGTCGTGGGAGATGAAGAGATAGCTGAGCCCCTTCTCCCGCTGGAGGTCCCGCATCAGGTTGAGGATCTGGGCCTGCACGGAGACGTCGAGCGCGGAGACCGGTTCGTCCGCGACGACGAGGGACGGGCCGAGCGCGAGGGCGCGCGCGAGGCCGAGGCGCTGGCGCTGGCCGCCGGAGAACTCGTGCGGGTAGCGGCGGGTGGCGCCGCGCGGCAGCCCGACGTCGTCCAGCAGCCCGGCGATCCGCTCGTCCTGCGCGGCGCGGTCGCCGACACCCTGGATCACCAGCGGCTCGCGCAGGATCGTGCCGACGCGCATCCGGGGGTCCATGGACGCGTAGGAGTCCTGGAACATCAGCTGCACCTCGCGGCGGTGCGCGCGCAGTTCGGCGCGGCCGAGCGCCGAGACGTCCCGCGCGCCGAAGCGGACCGTGCCGTCGGTCGGGGCCTCCATGCCGACGGCCATCCGCCCCAGCGTGGACTTGCCGCAGCCGGACTCCCCGACGATCCCGAACGTCTCCCCGCGCCGTACGGTCAGCGACACCCCGGCGACGGCGCTCACCGGGCGCCGGTCGCGGCGCCGCGTGAAGGGGCCGCCGCGCAGGGCGTACGCCTTGCTGACGCCGACGAGTTCGAGCAGCGGCTCCGGCGCCTCGGGCGGCTCGGACGGCTCGCCGTCCGTCCCGGTGCGCGTGTCCGCCCGTACGGCCGGTACGGGCGCGGGCGTCGCCTCCGCCGGGTGGAAGCAGGCGAACGTGTGACCGTCCCCCTGGTCCGTGAGCGGCGGCGGCTCCGTGCGGCACTCGTCGGTCGCGTACGCGCAGCGCGCCGCGAACCGGCAGCCCGGCGGCAGCGTCGTCAGCGCGGGCGGCAGCCCCGGGATCGTGGCCAGCGGGCGTCCCGCGCCGGAGGGTCCGGAGGGGTCGGAGGGCCCCGAGGGCAGCGCGGCGAAGAGGGCCTCGGTGTAGCGGTGGCGGGGCGCGGCGAAGAGGCTCCGTACGGGGGCCTGTTCGGCGATCTTCCCGCCGTACATCACCGCCGCGCGGTCCACGCGGCGGGCGACGACCCCGAGGTCGTGGCTGACCAGGATCATCGCCATGCCGAGCCGTTCGCGCAGCTCGCCGATGAGCTCCAGGATCTGGTGCTGGGTGGTGACGTCCAGCGCGGTCGTCGGCTCGTCGGCGATCAGCAGCTTCGGCTCGCAGACCAGCGCCATCGCGATGGCGACGCGCTGCCGCATGCCGCCGCTGAGCTGGTGCGGATAGCTCTTCATCCGCTCGCCGGGCTGCGGGAGCCCCACCGTGCGCAGGGTCTCCTCGGCCTTCTCCCGCGCCTCGGCGCGGCGCACGCCCCGGTGCAGCAGCAGCGGCTCGGCGACCTGGTCGCCGATGGTCATCGTGGGGTTGAGGGAGGTCAGCGGGTCCTGGAAGACCATGCCGACGGTGTCGCCGCGTACGCCGCGCAGCACCTGCTCCGGCGCCCCCGCGAGGTCCTCGCCCTCCAGGAGGATCCGCCCGGAGGTGACGCGTCCCCCGCCGGGCAGCAGCCCGAGGACGGCGAGCGCGGTCATGGTCTTGCCGGACCCCGACTCGCCGACGAGGCCGAGCGCCTCGCCGGGCGCGAGGTCGAAGGAGACGCCGTCGAGCGCGTGCACCGTACGGTCCCGGCCGCTCAGCTCGACGCGCAGGTCCTCCACGCGGAGCAAGGGCTTGTTGTCTGTCATCCGGAACCCCTCAACCCTTCTGCAGCCGGACGTCGAAGGCGTCCCGCAGCCCGTCGCCGATGAAGTTGAACGCCGCCACCACCAGCACGATCGCGAGGCCCGGCGGGAAGATCAGCCACCAGTAGCCGACCTGGGTGTAGGTGATGCCGGAGCTGAGCATCGAGCCCCAGTCGGCCGCCGGGGGCGGGATGGAGAGGCCGAGGAAGGAGAGGTAGGCGACGTAGAGGATCGCGTCGGCTATCTGGAACGTGGCGTTGACGATCACGGTCCCGATGGCGTTGGGCACGATGTGCCGGAAGACCGCGCGGCCCCCGCCGCCGCCCATCAGCCGCATCGCGTGCACGTAGTCGCGGCTGCGCAGCGCCAGCGCCTCGCCCCGGATGAGCCGCGCGGGCGAGAGCCAGGCGACGGAGGCGATGATGAGGATGAGGACGGGCTTGCTGGGCGTGACGATCGCGGCGACCACGACGAGCAGGAAGAGCGCGGGGATGGCCAGCGCCGCGTCCGTGATCCGCATCAGCAGCGCGTCGGTCCAGCCGCCGAAGTACCCGGCGACGGCCCCGTAGACGGTGCCGAAGAGCGTGGCCAGGAGCCCGGCCGCGAGCCCGACCTCCAGCGAGGTCTGCCCGCCGTACATCAGCCGCCCGAGCATGTCGTAGCCGACGTCCGTCGTGCCCAGCGGATGACCGGCGCGCGGCGAGAGGCTGGCCTGGCCGAGGTCGGTGTGGACCTGGTCCGTGGAGTGGAACAGGGGCCCGAGGAAGCAGAAGGCCAGCAGGAGGACGAGGATCACGGCGCCGGTGAGGGCGAGCTTGTTGCGGGTGAAGACGGCGAGCGTACGGCGGGCGAGGGACGGGGTGGCGTCCAGCTCCTCCGCCCGTACGGGCTCGGCGGCGGAAACGGTTCCGGCTTCGGCGGTCACTGGACGCTCCTGATCCGGGGGTCGAGGACGGCGTAGGCGATGTCGGTGAGGAGCGAGCCGAGGACGGTGGCGCAGCCGACGACGAGGGTGACGCCGAGGAGGACGGGGAAGTCGCTGCTCTGCGCGGCGTTCCAGAACAGCAGGCCCATGCCGGGGTAGTTGAAGAGGGACTCGACGACGAGGGCGCCGCTGAAGAGCGTCGGCAGGTAGAGGCCGAGGAGCCCGGCGAGCGGGATCAGCGCGTTGCGCAGCACGTGCCGGGCCATCACCCGGGTCTGGGACTGGCCCTTGGCGCGCGCGGTGCGGACGTAGTCCTCGCCGAGGTTGTCGAGGACGGCCGAGCGCATGTAGCGGCTGAACATCGCGATGATGCCGAGCGCCATGGTGATCACCGGGAGCACGAGCCCGCCCGGCTCGCCGAGGATGCCGCCGACGGAGTCGGCCTGCGGGGCCTCGGCGGGGAAGAGCTGGATCTGCTGCGAGAAGGCCAGGATCAGCACGATGCCGAGGAAGAAGACGGGCGTCGCGTAGGCGAGGAAGGCGGCGCCGGTGAGCGCGTAGTCGGACGGCTTGCCGCGCCGTACGGCCTGGAGGATGCCCAGCGGTACGGCGAGCAGCGCGGCGACGAGGAGCGAGAGGCCGGTGAGCAGCAGCGTCTTGGGCAGCCGCTCGCCGAGGAGGGTGGCCACGGACTGGTTGAGCGTGTAGGACTCGCCGAGGTCCCCGGTGACGAGCCGTTCGAGGTACATGCCGTACTGGACGGGCAGCGAACGGTCGTACCCCTGCTGGTGGTTGAAGTGGGAGACGGCCTCGGGGGTGGCGGCCTGGCCGAGGATGGCGCGGGCCGGGCCGCCGGGGAGCTGGTGGAGGAGGACGAAGACGATGACCGAGACGAGGAAGAGGACGAAGACGGCCTGGCCCGTGCGCTTGATCAGGAAGCGGGTCACTTGCCCTCCCCCTTCCCGGCGGACTTCCCGGCGGACTTCTTCACGAAGTACCAGTCCTGGGGCGCGTAGGTGAGCGTCGGGTTCTGGTCGACGCCGCGCAGGTCGTTGCGGATGACGGAGACCTGGTAGGCGGGGTTGGGCGTCCAGAGGACGGGGACCTCGCTCGCCAGGTGGCGGGCGTAGTCGCGCATGGCCGAGGGGTCGTCGGAGAACTCCGTCTTCTTGATCAGCTCATCGGTCCTCGGATCCGACCAGTTGCCCATGTTGGAGGGCGCTCCGGTGGCGAAGAGCCGGTCGCCGCTGGGGTTGGCGGGGAAGATCCAGCTCCCGGCAGTGCCGAAGAAGCCCAGCTCCCACTGGGAGCAGACGGGGTCCTTCGGCTTGCACGGGATGGTGGTGCCCAGCACGGTGTTCAGCGGCTGTTCCCGGACGTCGAGGCGGACACCGGCGCGGGAGAACGAGGACTTGATCTCCTGCATCGTGTTGGACGTCTCCGTGGACCCGGACTGGGAGAGGAGTTCGAGCGCCAGCTCCTGCCCGTCCTTCACGCCCTTGCCGCAGGCGCCGGACCCGGTGCCGGGCCGTACGCAGCGCAGCGTGCCGTCCTGTTTCTTCCAGCCGTGTCCGGAGAGCAGCTTCCGCGCCTTCCCGGGGTCGTACGGGTACGGGTTGCGGTCCATCAGCGCGGCGGGGACGGGGCCCCGGGTCGGCTCGGCGCTGCCGTGCCAGACGTGCTTCGCGATGGACTCCTGGTCGATCAGCGACTGGAGGGCGCGGCGCAGATAGCGCTGGCGGAAGAGCGCGCCCTTGGTGGGGTGGTTGAGGTTGGGGACGAGGTAGGTGATGCCCCAGCTGTCCCAGGGGGCGACGCGGTAGCCGGTCTCCTTGAAGTGACCGGCCTGGGCCATGACGGAGGGCGGTATGTAGCCGTAGTCGAGGCCGCCCGCGCGCAGCACGTTGAACTCGGACCCGGCGGTGGTGAACGGCTTGAGGACGAAGCGGTCCAGGTGGGGCTTGTCGGGGCCGCCGTACCGCTTGTTGGGGACGAGCGAGACGCGTCCGGACGGCGACCAGCTCTCGATCCGCCAGGGCCCGGCGACGGTCTTCCACAGCGGGTCGGTGCCGAACTTCGAGAGCTGCTTGGCGTGGTGGAAGAGCCGCTTGAAGGTCTTCTTCGGGCTCTCGCCCTTCGGGTTCCAGGCGTGGCGCGGCAGGGGCTTGAACTTGTCGAGCTGGTTGGCGGTGAACCAGTCGGGGTTGTACGCGCGGTCGAGGCGCATCCGGAACCGGTGGTCGTCCAGGATCTGGAACTTCTTCACGTTGTCCGGGAACAGCTTGGGCGCGTAGCCGCCCCATTCCTTCTTGTTGTCGCGGATCAGCTCGTACCAGAACCTGACGTCGCGCGCGGTGACCGGCTTGCCGTCGGACCAGACGTAGTCCTTCTTCATCGTGACCGTGACGGTGCGGTTCCCGTCCGAGTAGTCGATGCCGGAGGCGACGTTGCGGGGGCTGTCCATGGTGAGCTTGCCGCTCTTGTCGCGCTCGGGGGTGACCAGCAGCGGGTAGAGCAGGTTCTGGATCGAGCTGTTGTGCGTGGCCGTGTAGCCCGCGGCGCCGATCGGGAAGACCCAGTTGGGCGTGGCGGCCGGGGGCAGCGCCATGGTCGCGGTGCCGCCCTTCACCGGCGTGCCGCCACTCGCGCCGAGATCGGTGACCGCCTTGATCTCGGGCCCGCAGCCCGTGGCACCCGTGGCCAGGGCGCCCAACAGCAGCACCCCCACGGTGACTCGGCGCACGCGCATGCCGCCTCCCGCCTTCCGATCAGCGTCCGATCGATATCAGTCAAAGACAGCGAGCAAAGTACGGACGAGAACGAAATAAGGTCAAGACTCTTGGCAGACTTCCTCCAACTCATGTCTACTGTCGATCACTTACGGAGCCGACTTGCTTCGGTGTCCGAACGAAGAAGTATCGAGGAATCGAAGAAGGGCATCGTCATGTCTCCCCCAGCGGAGCAGCGCGGCTCCGCCGCGCACGTTCTCGACCTCGTCGCCAGCGGCGCCGTCTCCTCACGCGCCGACCTCGCGCGCGAACTGGGCCTCGCCGCGTCCACGGTCTCCGCGCGGGTCCAGGAGCTGGTCGATCTCGGGCTGCTCACCGAGGACGGCGAGGGCACCTCGCGCGGCGGCCGCCGCCCGCGCCTGCTGCGGATACCGGACGACGGCGCGGTGGCCCTCGCCGCCGACCTCGGCAGCCACCACGTGCGCCTGGGCGCCGTCACCCTCACCGGCTCCTGCACGGACACCGAGGAGCACGCCTTCGACCTGACGGAGGGCCCCGGGCCGACGCTCGACCTGCTCGCCGACCGGCTCACCGCGCTCGCCGCGCGGCAGCGCGCCGCGGGCCGTACGGTGCGGGGCGTCGGCATCGGCTTCCCCGGCCCCGTCGACCCGGACACCGGCCGCGTCGTCGCGCCCTCCCGGATGCCGGGCTGGCACCTGTACGAGCTGCGCGACCGCCTCGCGGACCGTACGGGCCTGCCGGTGCTGGTCGACAACGACGCCAACATGATGGCCCTCGGCGAACACCGCGCCACCCACCCCGAGCTGCGCCATCTCGTCCTCGTCAAGGCGGGCCGCGGCATCGGCTCCGGCGTCATCAGCCACAGCCGCCTCTACCGGGGAGCGGGCGGCGCGGCGGGCGACATCAGCCACGTCCGCGTCGAGGCCGCCGCCGAACGGCCCTGCTCCTGCGGGAACATCGGCTGCCTGGAAACCGTCGCGAGCGGCGCGGCGATCGTCACGGCGCTCCGTGAGCGGGGCCTCGCGGTGGAGGGTGCGGGGGACGTCCTCCGCCTGGTCCGTGACGGCGAGCCGAACGCCACGACCCTCGTACGGCAGGCGGGCCGCCACATCGGCACGGTCCTGTCGGTCGTCGTCAACTTCTTCAACCCCCAGGCGGTGCTGTTGGGTGGCGCCTTGGCCGAGGCGGAGCCCCTTGTCGCCGCCGTGCGGGCCATGCTCTACGAGCGCTGCCTCCCCATGACGACGGCCGATCTCCTGATCGAGCCCACGTCCTCGGGCCCCGACACCGGCCTCCTGGGCGCCGGCCACACCGCCCTCAGAGAACTGGAGCCGTCCTCTTGACGAGACCGTCCAAGAGTCTGCCCCGTACCGCACATTGCCGAGTGCGGCTGCGCTGTGGCTGGTCGCGCAGTTCCCCGCGCCCCTTAGCTCTTCCGCGAAGCTTGGGAGTTCTGCGCTTCTCCCTGCGCGAAGCTTGGGAAGTCTGCGCAAGGCGCAGGGTTGGCAAGCGCAGCCCCCTCCGCCGGGTGTCCCGCGTGCAAGGGCCGCGCCCGGGGTGCCCCGGACCGTGCATCGCGGGCTGCGGCCGCGTCGTGGCTTGTCGCGCAGTTCCCCGCGCCCCTGAGGGAACAGGGGCAAGCCCCGAAGTGTCGTGACCCGGCGCGCCCGCGCGGCGGAGCCGCATATCAAACACAGGCCCGCGCCCCTAGGGAGAAGGGGCGAGCCCAAAAGTCTTGAACCGGTCGCGCCCCGCGGCGGAGCCGAAAGGGGCACCCCGTGATCAGCACAGCAGGAGGAGGACCAGGATGAACACCCGGAGACTCCGGATCGGCATAGGAGGGATGGCCATCGAGTCGAGCGGATTCTGCCCGCACAGGTCGTCCTACGAGGACTTTCGCGTGACGCGAGGCCAAGACCTGCTGGACCGGTACACGTGGACGCGCCCCGAGCATGAGCTAGCCCGAGGAGTCGAGTGGGTGCCGCTCGTGCATGCCGTGGCGCTCCCGGGAGGCCCCGTCACACCGGAGACCTACGACCGGATCTCCGCCGAACTCGTGACCCGTACAAGAGAGGCGGGCCCGCTCGACGGTCTCGTCTTCGACATCCACGGCGCGATGAGCGTGATCGGGATGACTGACGCCGAGGCGGCGCTCAGCGCCGCCGTCCGGGCCGCGACAGGGCCGGAGACGATGATCTCCGCGGCGATGGACCTGCACGGCAACGTCTCGTACGACTTCGCCCGCCACCTCGACCTGCTGACCGCGCACCGCCTCGCCCCGCACGAGGACGCGTGGGACACCCGCGAGCGCGCCGCGCGCAAGCTCGTCGAACGGCTGGAGTCGGGGAAGGGGCGGCCGTACCGCGCCTGGGTGCAGATCCCCGTGCTGCTGCCCGGCGAGAAGACCAGCACGCGGCTCGAACCGGCGAAGTCCCTGTACGGCTCGCTCGCCGCGATCGAGGCGAAGGACGGGATCACGGACGCCGCGATGTGGGTGGGCTACGCGTGGGCCGACGAGCCCCGCTGCCGCGCGGCCGTCGTCGTGACGGGCGACGACGCGGACCTCGTACGCGCGGAGGCGGGGGCGCTCGCGCGCGGGTACTGGGAGGCGCGGCGCGACTTCGTGTTCGTCGGGCCGACGGGGCAGGCGGACGCGTGCGTGGCGAAGGCCGTGGCCTCGGACGCGCGCCCGTTCCTGATCAGCGACTCCGGCGACAACCCGACCGCGGGCGGCGCGGGCGACCTCCCGTACATGCTGGGCCGTCTCCTCGCGAACGAGGACCTCGCGGCGGGCCGCGCCACCGCCCTGCACCCCGGCATCACGGACCGGGCCGCCGTGGACGCCTGCTTCGCCGCCGGGACCGGCGCGCACGTCGAGCTGGACGTGGGCGGCGAGGTCAGCGCGGGCACGGGCGCGCACGCGGGGCCGTACGCGCTGGACGGCGAGGTCGTCTCGCTCCAGACGCTGGACGGCGTACGCGCGGCGGCCGTGCGGCGGGGCGGGGTGACCGCTGTGTTCACCGAGCGCCGCAAGCCCTTCCACACCCGCGCCGACTTCGGCGAGCTGGACCCGACGGCGTACGACCTGGTCGTCGTGAAGATCGGCTATCTGGAGCCCGAGCTCTACGAGATGGCGGCGGACTGGCTGCTGGCGCTGACCCCCGGCGGCGTCGACCAGGACCTGCTCCGTCTCGGCCACCACCGCGTGGAGCGGCCCCTCTATCCGTTCGACGACGAGGGCTTCGAGGAGCCGGACCTCACGCCGGTCCTGCTGTGAGGCCCAGCCGGGCGCGGAGGGCCGGGTCGCCGACGTGCGTCACGTACGTGTCCGCGCCCGGGCAGGTCGCGGGGGTGCCGAGCCCGACGACGGTGAGCCCGGCCTCGGCCGCGGCGCGCACGCCGAGCGCGGTGTCCTCGACGGCCAGCGCCTCGCCCGGCGGGACACCGAGCGAGGCGCACGCGGCGAGGTAGACGTCGGGCGCGGGCTTGGGCCGTGCCACCTCGTCCCCGGCGACGGTCGCGGGCACCAGCGCCGCGAGCCCGCCGACGGCGAGCGTCTTGTCGAGCAGCGCCCGGAAGCTGTTGCTGGCGATGGCGACGGGCAGCACGGCCGCCGCGCCGCGCACCGTCTCCAGGGCGCCGGGCAGCGGGCGGGCGTGGGCGCCGACGGCGGCGATCAGTTCGGTGTTCAGCTCCTCGGCCAGCGCGGCGGCGTCCTCGCCGAGTTCGGCGCCCAGCACCTTCCCGGCGTCGCCCATGGCGAGCCCGGTGAGCGCGACCCGTACGTCCTCGGGGCAGGTGCGGGCACGGCGCGCGAACATCGCGTCGTACGCGGCGTCCGCGCACGGCAGCGTGTCCATGAGCGTGCCGTCGCAGTCGAAGACGACGGCGCGCGTCACCGCTCACCCCCGAGGAGGGTGACGAGCCGGGCGACCTCGTCGGCGACGGCCTCGCGGCCGGGGGCGAGGTAGCGGCGGGGATCGACGGTGTCCGGGTGCGCGCCGAGATGGGCGCGGACGGCCTCCGTGAAGCGGATGTTGAGGTGCGTCGCCATGTTGATCTTCGTCATCCCGGCCCGTACGGCCGCGACGAGGTCCGCGTCCGCGACGCCGGACGAGCCGTGCAGCACGAGCGGCACGCCGAGCGCGGCGCGCAGTTCGGCGATCAGCCCGAGGTCGAGCGCGGCGTCGCGGGTGCGCATGGCGTGCGAGGTGCCGACGGCGACGGCGAGCGCGTCCACGCCCGTGTCGCGTACGAACGCCACGGCCTCCGCCGGGTCCGTACGGGCCCCCGGCGCGTGCACCCCGTCCTTGCCGCCGACCTCGCCGAGCTCGGCCTCGACCCAGACGCCGCGCGTGTGGCAGCGCCGGGTGACCTCGGCGGTGGCGGCGACGTTCGCGGCGTAGTCGAGCTTCGAGGCGTCGAACATGACGGAGGGCACGCCGAGTTCGACGGCCTCCTCGACGAGCGCCTCGTCGGTGGCGTGGTCGAGGTGGACGGAGACGGGCACCTCGGCGGCGCGCGCCGCGGCGAGGGCGGCGCTCGCGAGGGGCGCCAGCGCCCGGTGGTACCGCACCGCGTTCTCGCTGATCTGGAGCACGACGGGCCGCCCGGCGCGCTCGGCGCCCTCGACGACGGCGGTGACGTGTTCGAGCTGGATCACGTTGAACGCGGGCACGACGCCGCCCTCGGCGGCTATCTCTCCGGTACCGGTGAGCATGGGGTTTCTCCTTGTGCGGTGGCGGGCGGGGCGGCGGCGCTCTCAGTCGAGCAGCAGCTCGCGGTCCCTCTCGACCCGGTCGTGGAACGAGATCTCGAACCCCGAGTCGTCGATGTCGGGCCCCAGCAGCGTGCCGGAGCGCATGATCGCGGCGGAGGCCCAGCGCAGGGCCTCCCGGAGCGCCGGGGCCCCCTCGCCGCCCGCTCCCAGGAACCCGGCCAGCAGGGCGTCACCGGCCCCGACGGTGTTCTGGGGACGCAGGACGCGCGCCTCGGCGTGCAGCGAGGGCTCGCCGGGGGCGACGAGGAGCGCGCCGTCCGCGCCGAGGCTCGCGAGGACCGTGCGCGCGCCCGCGTCCTGGAGGCGCCGCGCCGCGTCGACCGCGTCGCCGAGCCGCGTCACGGGCACGCCCGCGACCTGGGCGAGTTCGTGGACGTTGGGCTTCACCAGGTCGGGGCCGTGCCGGACCGCCTCCGCGAGTGCCGCGCCCGAACTGTCCACCGCCACCCGCGCGGTGACCCCGGACTCCAGCAGCCGCCCGTAGAAGCCGGGTTCGACGCCGCGCGGCAGGCTTCCGGCGGCCAGCAGCCAGCTCGCGGAGGCCGCCTCCGCGTCCTTGACCGCGCGCTCCAGCAGCGCCGCCGTCTCGTCGGCGCTGAGCTCGGGGCCCGGCTCGTTGACCTTGGTGACGCGTCCGCTCGCGCTCTCGACGACGCTCACGTTGCTCCGTACGGAGCCCGCGACCGGCACTCCGGCGAAGTCCAGCCCCGTACGGTGCAGCATCTGCGCGAGGACGGCGCCGTCGGGTCCGCCGAGCGGGAGGACGGCGCGGGTGGGGCGGCCCTGCGCGAGCAGCGCCAGGGAGACGTTGATGCCCTTGCCGCTGGGTTCGAGCCCGCACGGCTCGGCGCGGTTGACCTCGCCGGGGACGTACTCCGTGACCGTCAGGGTGCGGTCGATGGAGGGGTTGGGGGTCAGCGTGACGATCATGCGCGGAGGATCTCCTGGATTCCGGCGTCGGTGAGCCGCGCCGCGTCCTCGTCGGACAGCCCTGTGTCCGTGACGAGGAGGTCGACGTCGGCGAGCTGGGCGTACTGGTAGAGCCGCTCTCTGCCCACCTTGTGGTGGTCGGCGAGCAGGATCCTTCTGCGCGCCGCCGAGAACATCAGCCGCTTGATGGCGGCCTCGGAGGTGTCGGGCGTGCTCAGACCCCGTTCCACGGAGATCGCGTTGGTGCCGAGGAAGGCGACGTCGACCCTGATCTCGGAGAGGGTCCGCATCGCCCAGTGGTCGACCTCGGCGAGCGTACGGGCGCGGACCCGGCCGCCGAGGGTGTGGACGTCGAGCTGAGGCCGGCCGACGAGCGCGAGCGCGACGGGCAGGGTGTTGGTGAAGACGGTCAGCTCGCGGTCGCCGGGGAACATCTCCGCGAGGCACGCGGTGGTGGACCCGGCGTCGATCAGCACCGTCCCCGCCGTCGGCACGTGCTCCAGCGCGGCCTGCGCGATGCGGCGCTTCTCGCGCTGGTAGCCCGTACGTTCGGCGGTGGGCGGCTCCAGCGACAGGCTCTCGGCGGGGACGGCCCCGCCGTGCTGCCGCCGCAGCAGCCCCTGGCGCTCCAGCAGGACGAGGTCGCGCCGGATGGTCTCGGCGGAGACCCCGAGCCGCTCGGCGGTCTCGGCGGCGTCGAGCCTGCCGTCCTCGCGGACGATCCGCAGGAGGGTCTGCTGCCGCTCGGCCGCGTACTGCTGCCGGTCGTTCTGCGGGGCGCTCTGCCGGTCGCTCTGCCGGTCGCTGCTCATGGGGTGGGCACTCTCCGTTCGTTCACGCGTCCTGGACGGCCGCCGACGCGCGCCGCGTCGTGCTCTTGAGCACGATCACGAGCAGCGCGGCGACCGCCACCCCGACGGCGATGGACAGCAGCCACAGGAACGGGCTGCCCACCAGCGGCGTGACGAACAGGCCGCCGTGCGGGGCCCGCAGGGGCGTGCCGATGGCCATCGTCATCATGCCTGTGGTGGCGCACCCGGCCATGCACGCGGGGATCACGCGGAGCGGATCGAGCGCGACGAACGGCAGCGCGCCCTCGGTGATCTGGGAGAAGCCCAGCACCCACGCAGCCTTGCCGTTCTGCTGCTCGGCCTTGCTGAAGAGGGACTTGCGCACGGTCGTCGCCAGCGCGAGGGCGAGCGGCGGCACGACGTTGATCGCGATGACCGCGCCCATCACCTTGAACGCGCCGTCGGTGCCGGTGGTCAGGCCCGCGACGCCGAAGGTGTAGGCGACCTTGTTGACCGGGCCGCCCATGTCGAAGGCGGAGAGGATGCCCATGACGGCGCCGAGCAGCAGCGCGTTGCCGCCGCTGAGGCTGTTGAGCCAGTCGGTGAGCCCCTCCTGCGCCCAGGCGATGGGCCTGCCGACGACGGTGAACATCAGCCCGCCGACGATCAGCGAGCCGAGCAGCGGGATCACGACGACCGGCATGATCGCCCGTAGCGCGGCGGGGATCTTCAGCTTGCGCAGCCACAGCACCAGGCCGCCCGCCATCAGACCGGCGGCGAGCCCGCCCAGGAACCCGGCCTCGACGGCGACCGCGACCGCGCCGCCGACGATGCCGGGCGCGAGGCCAGGACGGTCGGCCATGGCGAAGGCGATGTAGCCGGACAGCACGGGGACCAGGTACTCGAAGGCGAGCTGCCCCGTCTGGAAGCAGAGCGCGGCCCAGCTCTTGAGCTCGGTCCAGTCGAAGTGCTTGGTGACGGCGGCGGCCTTGTCGATCTCGTACCCGCCCAGCGCGAAGCCGAGCGCGATGAGGATGCCGCCCGCTGCGACGAACGGAATCATGTAACTGACCCCGGTCATGAGCCAGCCCCGCAGCTGCGCGCCGCGGCCCTCGCCCTGCGGCGGCTCGGCGGCGGGCGCGGTCTCCCGTTCCGTAGCGGCCTCTTCCGCTTCCGCGCGTGCGCCGCTCCCGGCGGCGGCGACGGCGCGCGCGATCAGCCCGGCGCCGTCGCTGATCGCGTTCTTCACGCCGACCTGCACGGTGGGCTTGCCCGCGAACCGGTCCTTGTCGCGCACCTCCACGTCGGCGGCGAAGATCACGGCGTCGGCCGCGGCGATGACGTCGGCGGCGACGGGCTCGGCACCCGCCGAGCCCTGCGTCTCGACGTCGATCCGGACGCCCGCCTCGGCGGCGGCCTGCTCCAGGGCCTCGGCGGCCATGTACGTGTGGGCGATGCCCGTCGGGCAGGCGGTGACGGCGACGATACGCGCCCCGCCCGTCCCCTCCTCCCGGGACTCGCCCGGGGACTCCCCCGCCGAGGTCTGCGGCGCGGCGCTCACTGCACCGTCACCTCCTGCCGCACGAACGCGGCGACGGCCTCGGCGTCCTCGGCCGCGCGCAGCTCCCCCGTGAACGCGGGGCGTACGAGGCGGCGGGCGAGCGCGGCGAGGATCTTCAGGTGCTCGGAGTCCCCGCCCTCGGGCGCGGCGATCAGGAAGACCAGATCGGCGGGGACGCCGTCGGCGGCCCCGAAGTCGACGCCGCCCTCCCGGACCCGGCCGAAGGCCAGGCTGGGGACGGTGACGTGCGCGGACCGGCAGTGCGGGATCGCGACCCCGCCGTCCAGCCCGGTCGCCGCCTGCGCCTCGCGCGCCTCGACGTCCGCGAGGAAGCCGTCCAGATCGGTCACCCGTCCCGCGTCGCGCAGCCGCGCGGCCAGCAGCCGGACGGCCGCGCGACGGTCGGTGGCGGGCAGGTCGGTGTCCACCAGATCGGCGCTGATCAGGTCAGTCATCGGGTCTCCTCCATGGATACCCCCGGCTTCTGCCGGGGGAGGAAGCGAAGCTTCCGCGTGAGCGGGGCAGGGAAGGTCGATTCGCCGTCAGGGCGGATCGGTGTACACCGGATCTGCTGGTGGGGGACACCGCAAAGATCAATCGGAGTCAACTGTCAGTCCTCCCGGGTAGGTTCGGATGCGTGATGACAGAAGCGACCACGGAGGCGACCGGGCATTGTCGGTACGCCTACCGTCTGCGTCTGTCGTCCACGGCCCGTACTGCCCTTGAGGCGGAGTGGGACCGCTGCCGGTGGGTGTGGAATGAGTGCGTCGCCAAGTCCAAGCAGGTTCACGCGCGCAATCGGGCGACCGGGGAGAAGGCGACGTGTGGGCCGGTTCAGCTCGCGGCGATGCTGACCGGGGCCCGTGCCCGTACGCCGTGGCTGCGGGAGGGTGCCTGTGTTCCTCAGCAGCAGTTGATCCGCGACTTCGGCAAGTCCCGCGCCAGGGCGCTCAGGGATATCAAGGCCGGGTTGCCGATGCGGCAGCGTGCCGGGATGCCGAAGTACAAGAAGAAGCGCGAGGCACTGCCCACCCTCGAATACACCCGGCGGGGGTTCCGGCTGAAAGACGGGCGCGTGCACCTCGCCGGCGGGATCGTGGTACGCCCGGTGTGGTCGCGGGAACTGCCCGAACCGCCGTCCAGCGTGCGCGTGTACCGCGACGCGGTGGGGCACTGGTGGGTCTCTTTCGTGACGGCCGCAGTGACCGAGGAACTGCCTGCTACCGGACGCGTGATCGGTATCGACTGGGGTGTGAGGGAGACCGCGACCACCACCAGCGACGACCACGACCTGCCGCACGCCCAGCACGGCAGGACGGCGGCGCAGAAGCTGGCGAAGTACCAGCGGATGATGGCCCGCCGCAAGCCGCCCAAGGGGCAGGCTGGCTCGAAGGGCTACCGCGAGGCGAAGCGGCAGACTGCGAAGCTGCACCGCAAGGTCGCAGCCCAGCGGCAGGACACCGGCCGCAAGTGGGCCAAGAAGGTGGTGCGGAACCATGACGCCCTCGCGGTGGAGGACTTCAGGCCGAAGTTCCTCGCGAAGTCGACCATGGCCCGCAAGGCCGCCGATGCGGCGATCGGTGCCACCAAGGCGGCCCTGGTCGAGATGGCCCGCAAGCACGGCCGGATTGTGCACCTGGTGCATCCGGCGCATACCACGATGGACTGCGCGGACTGCGGAGCGAGAACCAAGCACGCGCTGCCTCTCTCGGAACGAACGTATGCCTGCACCGCGTGCGGAGTGTCCCGACCTCGGGACAAGAACTCCGCTCGCGTGATGCTGGTCCGGGCTGGTCTTCAACCCGGCTAGTGCTGATCGTGTAAGACCTGCTCCCCCGCCGGGGGGCAGGCGACGTGAGCTAGGAATCCCCCTCGTTCACAAGGGGGAGGGGTCAAGAGGGAACCCTCCAGGAACACGAGCCAGAGGCACGCGACCGCGCCCCATCTGCCGGAACCTTAACCCACACAAACCCACGTGGGAACCCACACCACCCCCTCGCCGCCGCCACTCAGAGGACGGCGAGCCGGTCCACCAGCAGATTCACCCGGTAGTCGGTCTCCTCCGGCGGCAGCCGTCCCTCCCGGGTCAGGGTGGCCAGGCCGTGCAGGGCCGCCCAGAACGTCTCGGTGAACAGCACCGGATCCACACCCTTCCCGGCGACCTCGCCGAGCGTCTCCAGCATCGCGGCGAAGGCGTCCTTCAGCGGCTCGGGAGTGTCCTCCTGCGCGTACAGCAGGCCACCGTCGAGCTGGAACAGGGCGTCGTAGACCGCCGGATGACGCTCGGCGAGGTCGAGGTAGGTGCGGGCGAGGAGGGTGACCCGGGCGCGCGGGCTCGACCCGGCGGCCGTCGCGTGCCGCATCGCCACGGCCATCTCGGCGGCACCCTGGAGGGCGACGGCGCCGATGATCTCGCGCTTGCCGCGGAAGTGGCTGTAGAGGACCGGCTGGCTGTATTCGATGCGCTCGGCGAGCCGCCGGGTGGTGACCGCGTCCCAGCCCTGCTCCTCGGCGAGTTCGCGAGCCGTGGCCACGATGAGGCGCTCACGCTCCGCCCGTTCGCGCTGCTTGCGTTCTTGTACCGACATGAGTCGATCCTAGCACCGCTAGACAAACGAGCGGCAGCAGCGCTAGCGTTGCCCCATCGGCTAGCACTGCTAGATTCCGTTCCCGATCCCAGGAGGGGTCCTCATGCTCACCGCACTTGAGATCGTCACCACCGTCGTCGTCGGCGTGATGGTGGGGGTGGAGTTCGCCGTCCCCTTCTTCATCAACCCGATCCTCAACGCGCTCCCCGGCGACAACGGCCTGCTCGGCCGCATCCACGGGGGGCGGGTGGGCGGCGCCGTGATGCCGTTCTGGTACATCGGCTCGCTCGTCCTCGTCGGGATCTGGGCCGTCGCCGGGCGCCACGAGGACGGCACCGGCCTCGTCATCGCCGCCGCCGCGCTGCTGGTCGTCAGCGTGCTGATGTCGGTCCTGCTGCTCGTCCCGATCAACAACCGGGTCAAGGCCTGGACCCCCGAGAGCCGGCCGGCCGACTGGAAGCAGCAGCTGACCCGCTGGGACCGCCTCCACTACGTCCGCGTCGCCGTCATCGTCGCCGCCTTCGCCTGCCTGGCCGCCGCCCTCGCCTGACACCCGGACCCACAGACCCACAGACCCACAAGGAGAAGAACGATGTCGCTGAAGCTGTCACTGAAGAAGGTCAACACCGTCCTGGCCGCCGCCTTCGTCCTCTTCATCCTCTGGTTCGGGACGGAGTTCATCCTGAGACCGGAGACGGTGGCGCCGACCTTCGGCCTGCCGAGCTGGCCGTCCGGCGACGGCGGCGGCTTCCTCGTCGTCAAGGGGATCCGCGACGTCGTGATGGCCCTGGGCCTGGGAATCCTGCTGGTGACGGGCCACCGCCGGGCACTGGGCTGGGTGCTGCTGGTGGAGTCCCTCGCCGCGTACGGCGACATGACCACCGTGCTGGGCCACCATGGCTCCGCGGCCACCGCGCTCGGCGTCCATGGCCTGACCGCGACGCTGATGGTGGTCACCGGCCTGCTGTTCCTGCGCGAGACGCGTAAGACGCGCGAGACCCGCGAGAGCGGCGCCGCTCCGGCGACGTCCGCCCCGCAGGCCGCCTGACGCTGCCGTGGCCACCATGACCACCATGACCACCGCGGAAAACCCACCGCGTCCCGAACGCGCCGCGCATTACCGTGAGGCCATGGTCACCAGGGTCGACGTCGCGGAACTGATCACGTATCCCGTCAAAGGCTGCGCCGGGGTCGCGGAGCGGGAGGTGCCGCTCGGGCCCGCCGGGCTCGCGCACGACCGCGCGTTCATGGTCACCGACGAGGACGGGGTGTACCGCACCCAACGCCACCACCCGGCCCTGGCGTTGATCCGCCCGGAGATCGCGGCCGACGGGGCCGTGCTCACGCTCGACGCGCGGGGCGCGGGCCCCGTGAAGGTCGAGGTGGACACGGAGTCGCCCGCACGCCCCGTGGACCTCTTCGGCGCCCCCTTCCGCGGCATCGACCAGGGCGACGAGGCCGCCGCCTGGCTCTCCGAGTTCCTCGGCACGCCGAGCCGCCTGGTGCGCGTGCCGCCGGACCACGACCGCGTGACGGACGGCCTCACGCCCGGCACCTCCGGCTTCGCCGACAGCGGCGCGGTCCATCTCCTCTCCCGTGCCTCGCTCGACGGGCTCAACGCCCGTATCGAGGCGGCGGGCCGCGCCCCGCTGCCCATGGCCCGCTTCCGCCCCAACATCGTGGTCGACGGCTGGCCCGAGCCGCACCGCGAGGACGGCATCCGCCGCGCCACGGTCGCCGGTACGGAGCTGGCGTACGCCAAGCCCGCGATCCGCTGCGCCGTCACGCTGGTCGACCAGGAGGCCGGGGCCAAGGCGGGCCCCGAACCGCTGCGCACCCTCGCCGCGTACCGCCGCAACCCGAAGGAGGCAGGCGGCGGGGTCACGTTCGGGACCAAGTTCTCGGTGCTGCGCGGCGGGACGCTGCGGGTGGGCGACACGCTGACCGTCACGGAGTGGGCCCCGGACGCCTGACGGCGCCGTCCCTCCTCCCGGGGTCGTCGTCCCTTCCGCCGCGCGGCGGAGGGCAGTCGGCGGGGTTGGCCCCGGCGGGCGACGTGCCGGGGCGGGGCGCGCTGCGATCTTCGAGAGGCGCCGGACCGTGCGAGTCCGGCCGCCGAAGGAGATCCCGTCCATGAACAGCCCGTCCATGAACGCCGACCGGATCCACGCCGCCGAGGAGCAGCGCACCACCGGGCGGCTGCGCGCCGCGTGGCGCGCCGCGCACGCCCCCGTCCCCGGAGTCCCGCGCTGGGCGCACCTCGCGGCACTCGCCGTCCCGCTGACCGTCCTCCCGTCCGGCCTGTGGCGGATCGCCGTCTTCATCCCCGGGCTGGGCGAGGACCACGGCAGCGGCAACCTCCCCGCCTGGCTGCCCACTCCCGTGTACGTGGTCCTCCTCTCGCTCTTCTCGGAGGCGCTGGCGTTCACGGCCGTCGGGCTGATCGCGTCCTGGGGCGAGGTGTTCCCGCGCTGGCTCCCCGTCCTGCGCGGGCGCCGGGTCCCGACGGCCGCCGCCGTGGTCCCGGCCGCGCTGGGCACCGTGGCGCTGACGCTCCTGTGGACCGTTTTCGCCCTCGTCACGCAGATCTCCGGCACGACGATCCGGGGTGAGCCGGTGTCCGAGGACTACCCGGGCTCGGCGGGCGGCTGGAGCGAGGCGGTGTTCTACGCCTGCTACGCCCCGCTCGTCCTGTGGGGGCCGCTGCTGGGCGCGGTCACGGTGGCGTACTGGCGGCGGCGCAGGGCCGCCCACGAGGGCCGAGGGAAGGGCGGCTTCCGCAACCCGTAGGTCGCAAGGTACTGTGCATTGCATGGAACCAGGCAAGGCGAGCAACCGCGCCGGAGGCAAGGCCGAGAGCCAGCTCCGCAAGGGCGTGCTCGAATACTGCGTGCTGGCGCTGATGCGCGACGGCCCCCGGTACGGGGTCGAGCTGCTGCGCGAGCTGGAGGAGAGCGGCGCGCTCGCGACGAGTCAGGGCACCGTGTATCCCCTGCTCTCCCGGCTCCGGCGGGACGAACTCGTCGTCACGACCTGGCGCGAGTCCACCTCGGGCCCGCCCCGGCGCTACTACGAGCTGACCGACGCGGGACGCGCGGCGCTCGCCGAGTTCGCCGACATCTGGCCCGGCTTCCGGAACGCGGTCGACCACTTCCTCGCAGCGCCGCCTGCTCCCCCGTCATCCGCCGCCTCCCCCTCACCCTCCATCCCCCACGCACCAGGAGAAGCACCATGAAGACCGGCGAGCACACCGCGATCCACCAGTACCTGTCGGCGGTCGAGCGCGAGGCGTCGGCCCTGCCCGCCGAGCGCAAGCAGGAGCTGCTCGCCGACCTCGCCGAGCACATCGAGGTCACCCTCGCCGAGCGCGGCGCCGAGGACGACGCGGCGATACGCGAGGTCCTGCGCGAACTGGGCGACCCCCGCACCATCGCGGCCACCGCGCTCGGCGAGGCGGGCATCCCGGCCGCCGCGCCCGCACCGCGCGCGGCGCGCGGCAACATCGAGCCGTGGATCGCGCCCCTGGTCCTCGCCCTCGCCACCCCGGTCGGCCTGATCTTCGACATGGGCCTCCTGGCGTCCGTCCTGCGCATCGGGGGCATCGTCCTGCTCTGGCTGACCCCGCGCTTCACGCAGTCCCAGAAGACCGTGACGACCGTGCTCACCGCCGCCGTGGTCCTCGTCCTGAACCTGTTCATGGTCTCCGTCGACCCCGGCGGCCTGACGCCCTGGCGCATCGTCCACGGCGTCCAGGTCGTGGTCCCCCTCGCCCTCTCGGCCTGGCTCTGGACGGCCTCCCGCCGCCGCGCCTGACGGCGGCGACACCGTGCGGGAGCACACAGGTCCGGCGCACGCCGGGGGTACGCACACGGCGGCGCCCGCGCGGAGACCCGTTAGCCTGTGGTCACTGTCGGACCGGGCGGGTCACGCACGACGACAGCAGCACGCCGAACACGCACCACGGGATGGGGGACGTCGTTACGTATGCCCAGGGAATTGCAGCGCGGCCACAAGGCCAAGGTCAGTGATCTGACGGCGGGCACGGACCTGTACATCGGCGTGCAGGTCGCCGGGCCCGGACTCGCCTTCGACATCAGTTGCTTCGGTCTGGACGGGCAGGAGCGCCTCTCCGACGACCGCTACTTCATCTTCTTCAATCAGCCGAAGTCGCCCGAGGAGTCGCTCCAGCTCCTCGGCGCGCAGGCCGGGGACGCCGAGTCGTTCCGGGTGACGCTGGACCGGATCCCCGCGCAGGTGCAGCGCCTGTCGTTCACGGCGGCCCTCGACGGCGCCGGGCAGATGTCGCAGGCCGGGCCCGGGTACATCCGTATCGTCGCGGGCGGCGAGGAGGTCGCGCGGTACGCGTTCGACGGCTCGGAGTTCACGACCGAGCGCGCCGTGATGCTCGGGGACTTCTACCGCAAGGACGACATCTGGCGGTTCGCCGCGGTCGGGCAGGGCTTCGACGGCGGGCTCGACGCGCTGCTGAAGCACTTCGGCGGCGAGGTCGCGGAGGAGCAGGCACCGGCGCCGGAGCCGCAGCAGCAGGCCGCGGCGCCCGGGTTCGCACCGCCCGCGCAGCCCGCGCCGGGCTTCGCCCCGCCCGCCGCCGCGCAGGCCCCCGCACCCGCACCGGCCCCCGCGCCAGCTCCGGCACCTGCACCGGCACCTGCACCGCAGGCCCCGGCGCCCGCACCGGCTCCGGCACCGGCCCCCGCGCAGCCCGACGTGCACAGCGCGCCCACCGTCGCCGTGCCCACCGGTCCCCTCGGGCCGCCTCCGCCGCCGCCCGGCGAGGGCCCGCCCGGAGGCCCGCCGCAGCCGAACACCCCGTTCCCGCCGCAGCAGGCCCAGCAGCCCCCGGCGCCCCAGGCCCCGCAGATGCCCCAGGCACCTCAGGCACCTCAGGCGCCCCAGGCCCCCGGCCAGCAGCTGTCCAACCCGTTCGCGCAGCAGGCCCCTCCGGGCCCGCCCGGCGGCCCCGCCGCCGGAGGCTTCGGCGCCCCGCAGATCCCGCAGGGGCCCGCGGCCGGGATCGGCGCGGCCCTGGAGAAGTACCGCGAGGTCCCGACGGGCCAGCGGTGGACGCTCCAGAACCACGCGCTCGTCCGCGCCGACATCGGCATCGACGGCCAGCCCGTCCTCGCCAAGCAGGGCAGCATGGTGCTGTACCAGGGCAAGGTCGACTTCTCGTACAAGGGCGCGGGCTTCTCCGGCCGCGTCGTCGGGAACGCGACGGGCCAGGAGATGCAGCTCATGCGCTGCACCGGCCGCGGCCAGGTCTTCTTCGCCGAGCAGAACGCGCACGTCCACCCCGTCGAGCTGCAGGGCGACGGGCTCTGCGTCTCCGCCGAGAACGTGCTCGCGTTCGACGAGTCGCTCCAGCACGAGGTCCGCCGCATCGAGGGCCACGGCATCCCCGGCGGCGCGCTGTTCACCATGCAGTTCACCGGCACCGGCACGGTGATCGTGAAGACGCAGGGCACGCCCGTCGTCCTCCCCGTCACCCCCACCACGTTCGCGGACGCGCAGGCGGTCGTGGCCTGGTCGGCGGCGGCGCAGGTCGTCATCTCCAGCCAGGTCCGGCTGCACCGCAACGCCTATCCGGGGCACAGCGGCGAGACCGTGAACCTGCAGTTCCGCGGCGCCCCCGGGAACTTCATCGTCGTCCAGCCGTACGAGGTCTGAGGGAGCCCGTCACATGAACCAGCCAGCAGCACTCGCGGGCTTCGCCGCCGCACCGGTCACCGCCCGTATGCAGAACCACGGCCAGCACATGGTCAAGGTCGCGATGCAGTCGGGCCAGGACCTCTTCGCCCGGCCGGGCTCGATGGTCGCGTACGAGGGCTTCGTCCAGTACGAGGCGAACCCGCCCGCCGTACGGCAGATGGCCTCGCAGTGGCTCACCGGCGAGCAGAACCCGCTGATGCTCTGCCGCGGCGACGGCCTGCTCTACCTCGCGGACTACGGCGCGGACGTCGTCTGCGTGAACCTCAACGAGGAGTCGCTCTCCGTCAACGGCACCAACCTGCTCGCCTTCGACGCGCACCTCCAGTGGGGTGTCGAACGCGTCAAGGGCCTGGCCAAATTCGCTGGGCAGGGCCTGTTCAACGTGGCCGTGCGCGGCACCGGCTGGGTCGCGCTCACCTCGCGCGGCGCGCCGGTCGTCGTGGACTGCGGGCGGGGCGAGGACGAGACGTACGTCGATCCGGACGCGCTCGTCGCCTGGTCCAGCGGTCTGAAGATGAAGGGCAAGCGCAGCATGAAGGCCGGGGCGCTCATCGGGCGCGGCAGCGGCGAGGCGTACCAGATCGCGTTCTCCGGACAGGGGTTCGTGGTCGTCCAGCCGAGCGAGGACAGCACGGACCGCATCCGGGTCCGGGGCTGACGGGGAGGAAAGAACAGCCGTGCAAAGCTCACTCTTCGGATACGCCGAGGTCCAGACGCAGGACCGCTACGCCGTCCAGAACCCGCAGCTCCTCCGCGTCCAGCTCACCGGTCACGACGACGTGCTGGCCCGCAAGGGCGCGATGGTCGCCTACCAGGGCCTGCTGGAGTTCGACGCCGAGTTCCAGGGCGGCGGCAGGCGCCGGGGCCCGCAGCGCGAGCAGCTCCCGCTGATGCGCTGCTCGGGCCAGGGGTCGGTCTTCCTCGCCAACCTCGCCCAGTTCGTGCACGTCGTGGACGTCGACCGCGACGGCCTCACGGTGGACGCCTCGTACGTCCTGGCCATGGACTCGACGCTGCACCACGAGATCATCTCCGTGGACAGCCAGTTCGGCATCTCCGGCACCGGCGCGTACAACCTCAACATCACCGGGCAGGGCAAGGTCGCCCTGATGACGTCCGGGCAGCCGCTGCTCCTGAACGTCACCCCGGACACGTACGTCAACGCCGACTCGGACGCGGTCGTCGCCTGGTCCTCGGGCCTCCGCGTCCAGATGCAGGCCCAGACCTCGTCGCAGGGCGTCTGGCGGCGCCGGGGCAACACCGGCGAGGGCTGGGAGCTCTCCTTCATGGGCCAGGGCTACGCGCTCGTCCAGCCCAGCGAACTCCTCCCGCCCCAGGGCGCCGAGATCGGCGGCGGCGTCCGCGCCCAGTACGGCATGGGCCAGCAGGGCGCCCGCGGCCAGAACCAGGGCAACGCCTGGCAGCCGCACTCACGCTGACGCCGCCCGTACTCCTCGCGGAGTAGGTCAGCGGTCGTCGGCCGTACGACGCGTGGCGGTAGGGGCCCGGGCGAGAGTGGGAACGGTTCAGCGGTTCTCGCGCCCGCCCGGCCCCTACAGGGAGACGGCCCATGCATCCCACCACGCCCACCGACCCCACCAAGCCCAGCGCCCCGTTACCGGACCGGTCCGCCGCGCTCATCAGGCGCATCGACACGGCGCACCCGTACGTCCTCTCCCTCTTCCGTGTCGTCGTCGGGCTGCTCTTCGCCTGTCACGGCCTCGGCTCCCTCTTCGGCGTCATCGGCCCGGCGGCCGGGCCCGAGGTCGACACCGCCGCCACGGGCGACTGGCCCATCTGGTACGCGGCTGTCATCGAACTCGTGGGCGGCACGCTGGTGATGCTCGGCCTCGGCACCCGCACGGCGGCCCTGCTCTGCTCCGGGGAGATGGCCTACGCGTACTTCGACACCCACGCGCCCGAGGGCCTGATCCCCCTGGACAACGGCGGGGAGATCGCCGCGTTCTACTGCTGGGCGTTCCTGCTGCTCGTCTGCACCGGGCCCGGCCCCCTGTCCCTGGACCGGCTGCTGCGCGGGCGGCGGCGCTGAGCGGAGAGAGAAGAAGAGGGCCCCGCACCGGAGTGCGGGGCCCTCGACGTCGGCCGGGAGTTGGAAGGCTCAGCCTTCGACGCCCAGCTTCTCCAGGATCAGCTCCTTGACGCGGGCCGCGTCCGCCTGGCCCCGAGTGGCCTTCATGACGGCGCCGACCAGGGCTCCCGCCGCCTGGACCTTGCCGCCGCGGATCTTGTCGGCGATGCCGGGGTTCCCGGCGATGGCCTCGTCCACGGCCGTACCGAGCGCGCCCTCGTCGGAGACGACCTTGAGGCCGCGCTTCTCGACGACCTCGTCCGGAGTGCCCTCGCCCGCGAGGACGCCCTCGATGGTCTGGCGGGCCAGCTTGTCGTTCAGCGAGCCCTCGGACACCAGGGCCGTCACCCGGGCGACCTGCTCGGGCGTGATCGGCAGCGCGGTCAGGTCGACGCCCTGCTCGTTGGCGCTGCGCGCCAGTTCGCCCATCCACCACTTACGGGCCGAGGCGGCGTCGGCGCCCGCCTCGATCGTGGCGACGATGGGGTCGACGGCGCCCGCGTTCAGCACGGACTGCATCTCGTGCTGCGAGATGTCCCACTCCTCGCGCAACCGGTTGCGGCGCTCGCGCGGGAGTTCCGGCAGCGTGCCGCGCAGCTCGTCCACCCACTCGCGGGGCGGGGCCACGGGGACGAGGTCCGGCTCGGGGAAGTAGCGGTAGTCCTCCGCCTCCTCCTTCACGCGGCCCGGCGTCGTGGAGCCGTCCTCCTCGTGGAAGTGCCGGGTCTCCTGGACGATCGTGCCGCCCGCGTCGAGCACCGCCGCGTGCCGCTGGATCTCGAAGCGCGCCGCGCGCTCCACGGAGCGCAGCGAGTTGACGTTCTTCGTCTCGGAGCGGGTGCCGAACTTCTCCCGGCCGTGGGGCCGCAGCGACAGGTTCACGTCGCAGCGCATCTGGCCCTGCTCCATGCGCGCCTCGGAGACGCCGAGGGCCTTGATGAGCTCGCGCAGCTCGGCGACGTACGCCTTGGCGACCTCGGGGGCCCGCTCCCCCGCACCCTCGATCGGCTTGGTGACGATCTCGATGAGCGGGATGCCCGCGCGGTTGTAGTCGAGGAGGGAGTGGGACGCGCCCTGGATACGGCCCGTGGCGCCGCCCACGTGCGTGGACTTGCCGGTGTCCTCCTCCATGTGCGCGCGCTCGATCTCGACGCGGAAGACCTCGCCGTCCTCCAGCTGGACGTCCAGATAGCCGTTGAAGGCGATCGGCTCGTCGTACTGCGAGGTCTGGAAGTTCTTCGGCATGTCCGGATAGAAGTAGTTCTTCCGGGCGAAGCGGCACCACTCGGCGATCTCGCAGTGCAGCGCGAGGCCGATACGGACGGCGGACTCGACGCCCGTCGCGTTGACGACGGGCAGCGCGCCCGGCAGGCCCAGGCAGGTCGGGCAGACCTGGCTGTTGGGGTCGGCGCCCAGCTCGGTCGAGCAGCCGCAGAACATCTTGGTCCTGGTGCCGAGTTCGACGTGGACCTCTAGGCCCATCACGGGGTCGTAGGACTCCAGCGCGTCGTCGTACGACACCAGCTCAGTGACGGTGGTCACGGAAAAAGCTCACCTTTCTCAGTCGTCCGCGCGGGACTCAGTCGTCCGCGAGGACGTCGTCGACGCTCATGCGGCGCAGCTCGCGGACGAGCAGCGCGACGCCCGTGGCGATCGCGGCGGCGGACACCACCGCGTCGACGAGCTGGAGCTTGTCGCCCTCCAGCCGCGCCTTCTTGGCCTGCTTCGCGACGCTGACGGCGCCGAAGAGCGTGGTGCCGATGGACAGGTACGTGCCGGGCTTCGACTTCTTGAAGCCCTTGGCCTTCTCCAGTTTTCCACTCACAGCGACGGTGCCTCCTCAAGCAGCGGGTGACCCCAACGTGCCTGGTAGGCGGCCTCGACCGCCGCACCGACACGGTAGAGCCGGTCATCGGCCAGGGCGGGGGCGATGATCTGGAGCCCCACCGGGAGCCCGTCCTCGGGCGCGAGCCCGCACGGCAGTGACATGGCGGCGTTGCCCGCCAGGTTGGACGGGATGGTGCACAGGTCGGCGAGGTACATCGCCATCGGGTCGTCGGCGCGCTCGCCGATCGGGAAGGCGGTGGTCGGGGTGGTCGGTGAGACCATCACGTCCACCTGCTCGAACGCCTTCTCGAAGTCACGGGTGATCAGGGTGCGGACCTTCTGCGCCGAGCCGTAGTACGCGTCGTAGTAGCCGGAGCTGAGCGCGTACGTGCCGAGCATGACGCGGCGCTTGACCTCGTCGCCGAACCCGGCCTCGCGGGTCAGCGCGGTGACCTCCTCCGCCGAGTGCGAGCCGTCGTCGCCGACGCGCAGGCCGTAGCGCATCGCGTCGAAGCGGGCGAGGTTCGAGGAGCACTCGGAGGGGGCGATCAGGTAGTACGCCGCGAGGGCCTTGGTGAAGGACGGGCAGGAGATCTCCACGACCTCGGCGCCCAGCTCGCGCAGCAGCTCGACGGACTCGTCGAAGCGCTGCATCACGCCCGCCTGGTACCCCTCGCCGCGGAACTCCTTGACGACGCCGACCCGCAGGCCCTTCACGTCCCCGTTCCGCGCGGCGGTGACCACGTCCGGGACGGGCTGGTCGATGGAGGTCGAGTCCAGCTCGTCGTGCCCGCCGATCACGCTGTGCAGCAGCGCCGCGTCCAGCACCGTACGGGCACAGGGGCCGCCCTGGTCCAGGGAGGACGAGAAGGCGACCATGCCGTAACGGGAGACCCCGCCGTAGGTGGGCTTGACGCCGACCGTGCCGGTGACGGCGGCGGGCTGGCGGATCGAGCCGCCGGTGTCGGTGCCGATCGCGAGGGGCGCCTCGTACGCCGCGAGGGAGGCGGAGGAGCCGCCGCCGGAGCCGCCGGGGATACGGGTGAGGTCCCAGGGGTTGCCGGTCGGCCCGTACGCGCTGTTCTCGGTCGAGGACCCCATGGCGAACTCGTCCATGTTGGTCTTGCCGAGGATGACGACGTCGGCCTCCCGCAGGCGCCGGGTCACCGTCGCGTCGTACGGCGGGATCCAGCCTTCGAGGATCTTGGACCCCACGGTGGTCGGGATGCCCTGCGTGGTGAAGATGTCCTTCAGCGCGAGGGGCACACCGGCCAGCGGCCCGAGCTTCTCGCCGCGCTCCCGCTTGGCGTCGACCTCGCGGGCCTTCTCCAGCGCGCCCTCGCGGTCCACGTGCAGGAACGCGTGGACCTTCTCGTCCACGGCTTCGATACGGGCGAGGTGCGCCTCGGTCACCTCGACGGCGGACAGCTCGCCGCTCGCGATCTTCCCGGCGAGCTCGGCGGCCGTCAGCTTGATGATGTCGGTGGCCATGGTCGTCATTCCTCCCCGAGGATCTGCGGCACCTTGAAACGCTGCTGCTCCTGAGCGGGCGCCTGATTGAGGGCCTGCGCCGGGGTGAGGCTCGGACGGACCTCGTCCGGGCGCATCACATTGGTCAGGGGCAGCGGGTGGGAGGTCGGCGGAACGTCCTCGTCGGCGACATCCGAGACGGTGGCGACCGCCCCGATGATGTCGTCGAGCTGTCCGGCGAAGTGATCGAGCTCTTCGTCCTTCAGCTCCAGACGCGCCAGCTTCGCGAGGTGGGCGACCTCCTCGCGCGAGATGCCAGGCATGCAGCGATCCTCTGGGGTGAGTGTTGGATTTTCCGCCCCAATCCTATGGGTCCCCGCTCGATGCCCGCGAAGGGCTTTGCCGGGAGGCCGGTGGTGCCTCCGCTACAACCCTGGACATGTCTCGGTTGTCCCAGAAAGAGAGACATATCTCTTCACTGGGGGAAGCATGAAGCGCATGAAGACCACCGCTCTCACGTTCGCCGTCGCCGCCGCGGCGGCCACGACGCTCGCCTCGGCTCCGGCGGCCACCGCAGCGCCGCCGGAGAAGAAGGCCGAAACCAAGCAGATCGCGTCCACGACTCTCGGGGACGACTACAAGCTCACCCTCACCGCCCTCCGCGACACCGGCGACCCGTACGCCGCGAGCGTCCGCCTCACCGTCTACGGGCACACGAGCGGCGCGTGGAAGGAGACGGACCGGGTGACGGTCGGCGAGGTCGGCGGCTGGTTCTGGTACCCGCTCACCGGCAAGGGCGCGGTCTGCCGCTTCACGGCGGGCTCCACGAACCCCGCCCCGATCGAGGTCAGCCTCACCGTCACCCCGTCCATCGGCTGCTCCCCCACCGACCACTTCACCCTGAAGGACGGCCGGGTGTACGGGGACTCGTAGGACGCGCGGGAAGCGCGGGAAGCGCGCCCGACGTGACGAGCCGGCGCTCGACGCGCGGGGCGAGCAGCACCGTCGCGGTGTTCGTCAGGTGCGCGCCGTCGCGGTAGAGCAGCACCCCCTGCCGTACGGCGGGGCACTCGGGCCCGCCGTCCGGGCACAGCACCGGGTTGACGTCGACCAGGTGGAGGCCCGGGCGGCGGCCCGAAGCGATGTCCTCCGCGAGCGGATCGCGCGTCAGCGCCGTACCGCGCGGGAAGGCGCAGCCGTCCGGGTCGCCGGGCCGCCCGGAGACGCAGGCGGGCACGTCCGTGCCGGGCGTCGGGGTGTCCCTCACGTACGCGAGGGGCGCCCCGGTCGCGCGCAGGCGGCGCAGGGTGTGGTCCCAGCCGCGCCGCAGCTCCGCGCGGTCGTCCGTGTAGTGGTTGAGCGAGGCGAGGACGATCAGCGCGGGGCGCGGCCCGGAGCGCAGCCGGTCCAGGGCGTGGTCGCGCCAGGTGTCGCACTCGCGGTAGCGGTGGCCGAGCTGCGGGTTGACGACGTCGAGGCGGGCGAGCGGGCAGCCCTGCTTGGCGAGCTCCTCCAGGCCCCAGCCGCGCCGTTCGGCGACGCGGCGCAGCGCCGAGTGCCACTGCCCGGCGTGCGAGTCGCCGAGCAGGACGATCCGGGGCCTGCCGGGGCCGCCTCCGAAGCGGCAGGGCGGCGAGGTGGTGGCGGCGGGCGCGACCTGGCAGGCGCCGTCGGGCGGGAAGTCGCGCCGGGCCTGCGCCGGTTCGGGGACCAGCGCGCCGGGCGGTGCCGCCCGCGCGCCCTCGGCGAGCAGCGCGCTCCCGGTGGCGGCGCCGCGCGGCAGCGCCGTCAGGTCGACGGGGTGCGTCGGCCCGACGCGGGCGAGCGCGGTGCTGCCCGCGACGAGCCCGAGGACGACGGGGATGACCATGGCGCTCAGCCCCAGCGACAGCCCGCGGCGCGGGAGTTCGGCGACGGTACGGGAGGAGCGCAGCGGGGTCTCCACCCAGCGGCGGGCCGCCAGCGCGGGCAGCAGCGCGGCGGCGGTGAGCGCCGTCCTCGCGGGCCAGGACAGCGGGCCCGTACGCGCCTCGGTGAGGACGAGCACGGGCCAGTGCCACAGGTAGAGCTGGTAGGAGAGCCGCCCGACGGCGCGGGGCGCGCGCAGCGCGAGCAGCCGTCCGACGCTCCAGCGGGCCGCGTTCCCGGAGGCACCGGAGGCACCGGAGGCACCGGAGGCACCGGAGGCACCGGCGAGGATCACGGCGGCGGTGCCGAGCGTGGGCAGCAGCGCGGCGGTGCCGGGATACGGGGTGGCGGCGGTGAAGCGGAGGACGGCGACGACGATCGCCGCCGCACCGGCCCAGCCGAGCAGGGCGCGCAGCGGCGGCGGGACCCGTAACCGCGCGGGCAGCAGGGCGACCAGCGCCCCGGCGCCGAACTGCCAGGCGCGGGAGGGCGTTCCGAGGTACGCGAGCGAGACGGCCTGGCCGCTCCAGCGCAGGCACAGCCAGAGCGAGACGCCCTTGACGGCGGCGGCCACGAGGAACAGGGGGACGCGTGCCCGGCGGCGTACGGCGAGCGCCACCACGAGCGCGAAGAGCGGCGCCCATACGGCGTAGAACTGCTCCTCGACGGCGAGCGACCAGAAGTGGAGCAGCGCGCTCTGGTCGCGTCCGGCGGCGAGGTAGTCGGTCTGCCCCTCGATGTAGTGCCAGTTGGCGAGGCTCAGCGCGGCGGCGAGCAGGTCGCGGTAGAGGTCGGGCCTGGTGAGCGGCGGCAGGAGCAGCATCGCGGCGGGCACGGTGGCGATGAGCACGACGGCGGCCGAGGGCAGCAGCCGCCGCGCGCGGCGGGCGAAGAACGCGGTGAGCCGGACGCGTCCGGTGGTGAGCGCCTCGCGCAGCAGCAGCGTGGTGATCAGGTAGCCGGAGACGACGAAGAAGACGTCGACGCCGACATAGCCCCCGGCGAGCCCGGGGACGGTGGCGTGGAAGGCGAGTACGGCGAGCAGAGCGACGGCACGCAGCCCCTCGATGTCGGGGCGGAACCAGTGCTCGGTGGCGGACGGCACGGTACGTGAGGCCCTTTCAGAAGGTCAGCATGGGGTCGGCCCAGCCCGAGGCCAGCAGGAGGACGAGGAGCAGCGAGGACGTCGTGGCCAGCGCCTCGGGCCAGCGCCGGGGCCGCATCGGAGTACGGGGAGCGGCGGGGGCCGCCGGGGCCGTACGGCCGCGGAGCGCGCGCACCAGGTCCCGCAGCAGCGGCAGGTTGAGCTGGCACTGGACGAGGACGTAGAGCCCGAGACCCCACGCGTCGCCCCAGCCCGCGTGGTGGACGGCGACGGCGAGCCCGGCGAGCGTGGCGGCGGTGGAGAGCGCGAGCCACCAGGCGGTGGCGCGGACGATCCGCGTGCCGGCGCCGCCGCCTCCCCGCGCGCTCCCCGAGGCGGCGCCGGTCGGCACCCACCCGGCGCCCCGGCCGCGCAGCGTGTCCAGCAGCGCGGCCCCGGCGGCGGCGCTGACCAGCAGGTTGGCGCGGACGACCTCGAAGCGCCAGCGCGTCCGGCTGACCCTCGGCAGCAGCACGTGCCACAGCCACAGCGGCGCGAGCAGCGGGAGGACGTGCCAGGGGCGGACCTGCTCCGGGTAGCCGAACATCATCACGAGCGGCGGCAGCAGCGCGGTGACCGTGTTGACGAGGCCCGCGAGGTACCCGGCGATGCCCTCGTAGTAGCAGAGCCGCAGCCGCCACGAGGCGCCCGTACGGCCGAGGCGGCCGAGGTCGCGGGTGACGAGGAGGCGGAGGTTGCCCATGGCCCAGCGGTACTGCTGGTTGGCGAAGGCGTGCGCGGTCTCGGGCGAGGTGCCCTTGGCGACGAGCACGGGGACGTACAGCGTGCGGTGCCCGAGCCGGTGCAGCTCCAGCCCCGTGTACATGTCCTCGGAGTGGTCGAGCCGCGCGAAGCCCCCGGCCGCGTCGAGCGCGGAGCGCCGGTAGACGGCGTTGCTGCCGCAGCAGATGGCGGCGTCGGCGGCGTCCCTGGCGGGCTGGATCCAGCGGAAGAACCACTCCTGCGCGGCCCCCGCCGCACGCTGGATCCACCCCATCGAGGGGTCGGTGTCGAAGCACTGGGGGCTCTGCACGATGCCGACGGTGGGGTCGGCGAGGTAGGGCACGAGGTGGTGCAGGAAGTCGGGGCGCGGGGTGAAGTCGGCGTCCAGCACGGCGACCAGCTCGCCGGTGCTGAGGGTGAGGGCGTGGTTGAGGTTGCCCGCCTTCTTCAGGTGCCCGCGGTCGGGGCGTACGACGTAGCGGAAGCCGTGCTCCCCGGCGAGCGCGGCGACCTCGTCGCGGGCGGCGTCGTCGAGCACCCAGACGTCGAGCCCGCCGGGCCAGCGGACGGCGGCCACGGCGCGGTAGGCGTTGGCGAGGACGTCGAGGGGCTCGCCGCAGGTCGGGAGGTAGAGGTCCACGCGCGGCGCGTCCCCGGGGCGCCAGGCGCGGAGCAGCACCTCGTGCGAGCGGCGCGAGAAGCGGCGCTGGCGCAGCGTGTTGACCGAGGTCAGCACGAGCGCCACGAGGTTGAGGCCGAGGACGGCCAGGAACGCCCACAGCGCGGGCGTCCGCAGCGCGAAGGCGCACATGCTGGCGCCGGTCACGACCGAGACGAGGGAGCTGCACAGCAGCACCCATCTGCGCTGGGGCCCGAAGTACCAGTACAGCTCGCGGTCGTCGGGCGGTAACGGAAGTTGACGCTTCATCATGAATCCCCCCATGTCAGGTGCTTGGCACGGAAGCCACCATAACCTAGAGGTCTAGACCAATGTTGAAGAGTTGATGAACGCCGTATGGCGGCGGGTATCGTCCGGGCCCATGGGACTGGAGGCGCCGGACGACGGCACCGTCGCGTGGATGCTGGGGCGGCTCGGCCTCGCCTGGCCGACGGCCGACGAGGACCCGTACCGCGAGGCGGCCGACGCGCTTCGGGACCTCGCGGGACAGGCGGGCGGCGCGGCGTACCGGGCGTACCGGGGCCTGCACCGGGCGGGCGTGGGCGCCGCGTTCGCGCCGCACTGGACGGCCACGGACGCGGACGAGGTGCTGCCCGGGCTGCGGGACACGGCCTGGCTGCTCGCGGGCGCGCTGGACGCGGCGGCCGGGGCGGTCGAGTCGATGAAACGGGAGATCGCGGGGCTGCTGCGGGAGGCGGCGGCGTCATCGGAGTCCGAGGCAGGCGACGAGGCCGTACGGGCGGCCGTACGGCGCGCGGAGGACGCGTGCGGCGTGCTCGTCTCCCGTATCGACTCCGCCGTCGCGGAGCCCACCGCCCGGCTGCTGCGCGACGGGCACCCGGGCGTGCCGCTCCCGGCAGTCCTCGCCGCCCTCACGGGCGAGGACGGAACGGCGCCCTGGCCGTCCCGCACCGTCGCCCCGGAGGACGTGGACCGGTGGTTCGCGCGGGCGGGGTGGTTCCCCGGGCGCGACATCGGCGCGTCACGGACCCGGGGGACGGCCGCCACCGTCGTGGCGGAGGCCGCGCGGGAGGGCGTCGTCCTGGAGGCCCACGACCGCGCCCTGGCGTTCCTGCGGACGTACGGGCTGCTCCAGCTCCCCGGCAAGAACACCCGCGAGCGCGTGCTGCTCCGTCCCTGGCCGCTCTCGGACGGCGAGGCCGGGGCGGTCTGCGACCTGGGGGACCACGTCGGCGAACGGCTGTTCCCCGTCGGCTTCACCACCGACCCGGGCGGCCACGAGAACGGGACCGTCGCGCTGGGCGAGCGCGGGAGCTTCTACTTCCTGCACTGGTCGGGCGAGTACGCGATGGGCGCCACCGGACGCGACGCCTTCGCGAACCTGCTCGGCAACACGCTCTCGGACCTCTGACGCGTCACCCCTGGGACGCCCCCGTACGGAAACCGTCGGCGCCCGCCCCCGCCCCGCCCGCCTCCGGGGCGCGGAACAGCAGCGCGCACACGACCGGCGCGAGCACCACGAAGGCGATGTTCGTCAGGCCGCTCAGCGTGCCCTGCGTCGTGTCGAAGAGGTAGTCCCAGGTCATCACGGTGTCGCCGTCCGAGTTGACCAGGCCGTTCCGCAACTCCGAGGAGTCCGCGAGCGTCAGCCCGATGACGGTCCGCGCGACCAGGTACAGCTGGATGCCCATGAGCGTGAAGGCCGCGCCCCGTACGGCCGGCCGCCGCAGCAGCGCGAGTACGCCCAGCACGAGGGCCGCCACCACGTACGCGACCTCGAACACCTGGAAGTCTCCCGCGAAAGACGAGTAGCCCAGCGCGGAGGCGTCCACCACGTCACGCAGCAGTTCGCCCCGCCGCGACTCGGCCTGGACGAGGTTGTGGACGAACCAGCTCAGCGACATCAGGCCCAGGACGATCATGAGCACGCCCGCGACGGGATAGCGCCCGGAGCCGGGGCCACGCGCGGCCCGCCCGGCGCCCGGAGCCGGACGTTCGGCGGCCCGCAGCAGCACGACCAGGACGGCCACCCCGGCCAGCAGGGCGAGGATCCAGCTCGCGACGACCGGGAGCGCGAGGCCGGTCCCGCCGAAGTAGCGGTCCCTGAAGTCGTTGTCGTCGACGATGAGCCCCACCAGCTCCCGCACCGCGACCAGCACGAGCACGGTGGCGAGCAACAGCGCCCCGCTCCGGCCCGCCCTGCGGTTCGCCAGGGTGACCGCGCCGACCACGGTCAGGGCCCCCGCGAAGGACCACTGGTACGCCGTCAGCAGCCCCGGGGCCACCTGCTTGTTCGAGTCGTACAGCGCCCGGAGGAAGTCCCCCGCGTCCTCGTGCCCCCAGGTGAACCCGTATCCGGTCCAGCTGATCAGGATCCGCGCGACGACCGACAGCAGCGTCCCGGCGACGAGATACGCCATCAGGTGACGTGGTGACCCCGTGCGCGGCGCCTCCCCCTGCGCGCCGGTGACGGGCTGTATGGCATGCGGTGGCTCAGTGACCGCCATGTGTACTCCCCCGAGTGTCGTTCTGGCAGACGAACGCACCATGGTTCCTTACGACGGCTGCCTTGCCCAGCCCCTGCCGGCGGGGGTGGGGCCCCGACGGCGGGGGGGGCTACGACGTCCGCGCCGGGGGCCCCGGGATCTGGGTGCGGGCGGGGGCCTCCCGCGCCCGCAGCCACGCCGTCGTCTCGCCGGGCGGCATCGCGGCGGCGACCAGCCAGCCCTGGACCGCGTCGCAGCCCAGGTCGCGCAGGCGCTCCCACGTCTCGTCGTCCTCGACGCCCTCGGCGACGACCATCAGCCCGAGCGAGTGCGCCAGATCGACCGTGCAGCGGACGATCTCCGCGTCCTCGGTGTCCACGGCCAGCCGCGCCACGAACGAACGGTCGATCTTCAGCTCGCTCACCGGCAGCCGCCGCAGATGGACCAGCGAGGAGTAGCCCGTGCCGAAGTCGTCCAGCGACATCTTCACGCCGTGCCCGGTGAGCCCGGCGAGGGTGTCGGCGGCGCGCTGCGGGTCCTCCAGCAGCACATGCTCGGTGATCTCCAGCTGGAGGGCGCCCGGTGGGACCCCGTGCCGGGCCAGCCGCGCCGCGACGGCCCCGGCGAAGCCGGGCGAGTGGACGTCGCGCGGCGAGACGTTGACGGCGACCGGCACCGTCAGGCCGTCGCGGCGCCACCTGGCCACCTGCGCGAGCGCCGTCTCCAGGACGTACTCCGTCAGCCGGGGCATCAGCCCCGAGGTCTCCGCGATGGCGATGAACTCGTCGGGAGGCACCCGGCCCCGCTCGGGGTGCACCCAGCGCACCAGGGCCTCCAGCCCGGAGACCGTGCCGTCGAAGCCGACCTTGGGCTGGTAGTGCAGCTCGACCTCGCTCGCGTCGAGCGCGCGGCGCAGATCGGCCAGCAGGCCGAGGCGGTCGGGGGTGTTGCCGTCGCGCGTCGCCTCGTAGACCTCCACGGCCGTACGGTCGCGCTTCGCCTCGTACATCGCGACGTCCGCGCGGCGCAGCAGGCCCTCGGCCTCGCGCGCGTGCTCGGGGAAGACGGCGACGCCCGCGCTGGCCTCCAGGACGAGCGTGAGCCCGTCGAGGTCGAGCGGGGAGCTGAGCGCGGAGACCAGCGCGCGGGCGACCCGCTGGGCGCTGGTCGTGGAGTCGGCGACGGGCAGCAGCACCGCGAACTCGTCGCCGCCCAGCCGCGCCGCCTCGGCGCCGCGCGGCAGCGCGGCCCGCAGCCGCTCCGCTATCTGCAACAGGAGCCGGTCGCCCGCGAGATGCCCCAACGTGTCGTTCACAGACCGGAAGCGGTCGAGGTCGATCAGGACGAGCGCGGAACGCGCCCCCGTACGGTCGGCGTCGTCCAGCGCGGCCCAGGTGCGCTCCAGCAGCCACTGGCGGTTGGGCAGGCCGGTGAGCGGATCGCGCAGCTGCTCCTCCGCGCGGGCGCGCGCGATCCACAGCGTGGAGTCGAGGGCGATCAGGGCCACCGCGAAGAGCGGGAGCAGCAGCGGCTTGTGCATCGCGACGACGGCGATGAGCGGCGCGAGCCCGAGCAGCGCGATGCCGACCAGGGTCTGCCGCACCAGCGCCGTACGCATCGCGTGCGACAGCCCCCTGGACGTCGCGCTCGGCGCGAAGGAGAACCACAGCAGGGCCCGTGTGACGGCCAGATACGCGCCCGCGACGAGCACGACCTGCGGCACGGCAGCGAGCGACCAGCCTGCGGGCTCCCACGGGTCCTCCACGGACGGGTGGGTGCCGAAGAGGGCGAGGCAGAGGTCCGCCGCGCCGATGCCGAGGATGTCGATCGCGCCGTGCACCACGGCCTGGCGCCAGCGGTGCCGCCGGGCCGCGCCGACGAGCACGACGACCGCGAGGCTGACGAGGACGGCGGGCACCCACCCGTACAGCAGCAGGATCGCGAGGGTGAGCGCGGCGCCCGAGCCCGTCCCGCCCCACCAGCGGTCGCGGCCCATGGCCACGAGGTGCGCGACGATGCAGCCGGTGAGCACGGCGAACGACCAGCCGACGGCGCCGTCCGGGAAGAGCGCGTGACCGCCCGTCAGCACCCGGTAGACGCCCACGAGGAGCGCGACGCCGGCCGCGAGCACCACGCAGACCGGCAGCAGCGGCGGGCGCAGGGCCACGAACCGCTGGAGCCAGGGAGACTCCTCGCCCCCGGAACAGAGGCCTCCGCCCGCGCCGCCGTGTCCTCCGGCGCCGCCACCCGTGCCCTCACCCATACCGCCCGCGTCGCTCCCGCCCGCGCCGGTCCCCGCACCCGGGGCTCCGGCTCCCGTTCCACTGCCAGTGCCGCTGCCACTGCCACTGCCGCGCGCGCCCTTCGCGCCCCTGCCGTTCGAGGGCAGGCGGGAGTACGGGGGGTGCGATCCCCCGGAGAATTCCAGCATCCTGGTCCCTCTCGCAGCCGTCCTCGCCCATCCCACGCCACGACAGGCTTATGTCAACAGTAGGCCGCTGACTGGGCAGAGGGGCAGCGATCGGCCGGGGTTGCCTGAATGCGTCCTTCCCGGAGGGGTCCATCTCCCCCGCACCGTACGGGTGTCGGAGGCAACCTTCGCCCGCCGGAGCGCGGAAATCGGGGGGACGGGTGTGAAGGGGCGGCGTCCGTGTCCGAAAGCGGAAGCCGCAGACGGGCGTTGCGGAATGTCCCGGACTCGCCCCTTCCCACCAGGTCCCGCTACTCCTCCACGGGCAGCGCCGCCTCACGGGCGGCATCCGGCCCCTCCGCCAGCAGGACGGCAAGCCCTCCGTCGTCCAGAATCGGCACCTTGTGCTGGACGGCCTTGTCGTACTTCGAACCGGGGTTGTCACCCACAACCACGAATCCGGTCTTCTTCGAAACGGAACCGGTCACCTTGGCGCCCTGCTCCTGGAGCGCGGCCTTGGCGCCGTCCCGCGTGTACGTCGCGAGGGTGCCGGTGACCACGACGGTGACGCCCTCCAGCGGACGCGGGCCCTCGTCGGCCGAGCCCTCCTCCTCCATCCGGACCCCGGCGGCCCGCCAGCGCTCGACGATCTCCCGGTGCCAGTCCTCGGCGAACCACGCCTTCAGGGACGCCGCGATCGTCGGCCCCACGCCCTCGGTCGCCGCCAGCTCCTCCTCGTCGGCCGCCGCGATCCGGTCCAGCGAGCGGAACTCGCGGGCCAGCGCCTCGGCCGCGACCGGGCCCACATGGCGGATGGAGAGCCCGGTGATGATCCGGGCCAGCGGGCGGCTCTTGGCCTCCTGGATCTTCTCCAGCACGGCCAGCGTGTTCTTCTTCGGCTCGCCCTCCTTGTTGGCGAAGAGGGTGACCGTCTTCTCCTCGCCCGTCTCCGGATCCCGCTTGGGCAGACCGCTGTCCTGGTCCACGACGTACGCCACGATGGGCAGCAGGTCGTCCACCGTCAGGTCGAAGACGCCGCCCTCGTCCCGCAGCGGCGGCTCGGCGGGCTCCACGGGCTGGGTGAGCGCACTGGCGACCACGTAGCCGAAGTGCTCGATGTCCAGGCACTTGCGGCCCGCCAGATAGAACAGCCGCTCGCGCAACTGCGCCGGGCACGAGCGCGCGTTGGGACACCGCAGGTCGATGTCCCCCTCTTTCATCGGCTGGAGCTTCGAGCCGCACTCCGGGCACTCGGACGGCATCACGAACTCGCGCTCGCTGCCGTCCCGCAGGTCCGCCACCGGGCCGAGGATCTCCGGGATCACGTCGCCCGCCTTGCGCAGCACGACCGTGTCGCCGATGAAGACGCCTTTGGACTTGACGACCTCCTGGTTGTGCAGCGTGGCGAACTCGACCTCGGAGCCCGCCACCGTGACGGGCTCCACCACCGCGTACGGCGTGACGCGGCCGGTGCGGCCCACGCCGACGCGGATGTCGACCAGCTTGGTGTTGACCTCCTCCGGCGCGTACTTCCACGCGATGGCCCAGCGCGGGGCGCGCGAGGTCGAGCCCAGGCGGCCCTGGAGCGGGATCTCGTCCAGCTTCACGACCACGCCGTCGATCTCGTGCTCGACGGAGTGGCGGTGCTCGCCGTAGTACGCGATGAAGTCGCGGACGCCCTGCAGGCCGTCCACCACCTTGTTGTGCGTCGAGGTGGGCAGGCCCCACCCGCGCAGCAGGTCATAGGCGTGCGAGAGGCGGTCGAAACCCTTCCCGTCGGTGGACTTCCCGTCGGAGTCCTTCGCGCCGGAGTCCTTCGCGTCGAAGCCCTCCAGGGCGCCGATGCCGTGCACCACCATGTGCAGCGGGCGGGTCGCGGTGACGCGCGGGTCCTTCTGGCGCAGCGAACCCGCCGCCGCGTTCCGCGGGTTGGCGAACGGGGCCTTGCCCTCCGCCACCAGGCCCGCGTTCAGCTCCTCGAAGCGCTCCATGGGGAAGAAGACCTCGCCCCTGACCTCCACCAGGTCCGGGACACGCTCGCCGTCGAGCCGCTCGGGGATGTCCCCGATCGTGCGCACGTTGGGCGTGATGTCCTCGCCCGTACGCCCGTCGCCGCGGGTGGCGGCGCGGGTCAGCCTGCCGTGCTCGTACGTGAGGTTGACCGCGAGGCCGTCGATCTTGAGCTCGCACAGGAAGTGGTACGCCACGCCCTCCAGCTCGCGGGCCACGCGGTCGGCCCACTCGCCGAGCTCCTCGTCGTCGAACGCGTTGTCCAGCGAGAGCATGCGCTCGCGGTGCGCGACCTCGGTGAACTCCGTCTCGTACTGCCCCGCGACCTTCTGGGTGGGCGAGTCGGGCGTCCGCAGCGCCGGATGCTCCTCCTCGACGCCCTCCAACTCGCGCAGCAGCCGGTCGAACTCGGCGTCGCTGACGACGGGCGCGTCCTTGACGTAGTACCGGAAGCGGTGCTCCTCGATCTGCTCCGCGAGCCGCGCGTGCTTCTCCCGCGCCTCGGCGGGAACCGTCACGTCTGTCACGTCCTGTTCGCCAGCCACAGTTCAAGTCCTCCCGTTACTCAGGGTTGTCAGCGAGCGATTTCGCAGCCTGGGCGCAGTGGGTGAGCACCCGGCGTGCGTACGCGGGCGAGGCGCCCGCGAGACCGCACGACGGGGTGACGACCACGGACTGCGCGAGCAGCCCCGCGGCCAGCCCGAGTCTGCGCCACAACGACCTGACACCCCCGACGCTACCGGCCGGGTCTGACAATGCCCCCTCGTCGTCCACGGCCCCCGGTACGACACCCGCGAAGAGCGCGACACCGCCCTCGACGGCCTCACCGATCATCTCGTCGTCACGTTCGGTGAGCAGACCGGCGTCGAGGGAGATCCCCGCGACGCCCGCGCGCCGCAGCAGCGCCACCGGCACGCCCGGCGCGCACGAGTGCACCACCACAGGGCCCTCGTGCGCCTCCACGAGCCCCCGCAGCGTGCCCTCGACGACGGCGCGGTCCACGGCGGGGTACGTCCGGTAGCCGCTGGCCGTACGGACGCTGCCCTGGAGCACTCCGGTGAGCGAGGGCTCGTCGAGCTGGAGGACGAGCGTGGCCCCGGGCACCCGGCGCCGTACGTCCGCGAGGTGCGCGCCCAGCCCCTCCGCGAGCGAGGCGGACAGGTCGCGGACGGCGCCGGGGTCGCCCAGCATCGCCTCGCCGTTGCGCCGCTCCATCCCGGCGGCGAGCGTCCACGGGCCGACCGCGGAGACCTTCAGCGGGCCCTCGTAGCCCTGGGTGAACTCCTCGACCGTGTCCAGGTCCTCGCCCAGCCACGTCCGCGCCCGCCGGGTGTCCCGGCCGGGGCGGTCGCTGATCCGCCATCCGCTGGGCTCCAGATGGACGTACATCTCGGCCAGCATCCCCGCGGTACGGCCCAGCATGTCCGCGCCGGGGCCGCGCGCAGGCAGCTCCGGCACGTACGGCAGATGCGGCGGGCCCTCCAGCGAGCCGGTCACCGTCTTCACGGCCTCGCGCACGTCCGTGCCCGGCATCGAGCCCACGCCGGACGCGGCGGCGGGCCCCCAGGGGAACGTGAGTTCCTTACCGCTCACGCGCCCCGCCCGCCCGGACGTACGGACAGGTCCGTGACCTCGGCGCCGCGCGGCAGGTCGAGCGCGGTGAGGATCGTGGTGACGACGGCCTCCGGCGGGATCCACTGCCCGGCGTCGTACTCCCTGCCCTCCTGGCGGTGGATCTTCTCCTGCATCGGCGTCGCGGTGCGCCCCGGGTAGACGGAGGTGACCCGCACCCCGTGCTCGGCCTCCTCCCCGCGCAGCGCGTCGGCGAGGGCCTTCAGACCGTGCTTGCTGGCCGCGTACGCGCCCCACTGCGGGTTGGCGCGGAGTCCGGCGCCCGAGTTCACGAAGACGACGTGGCCGCCCGCCTGGCGCAGCTGAGGCAGCAGCAGCCGGGTCAGCTCGGCGGGCGCGACGAGGTTCGCGGCGAGCGTCGCGTTCCAGTGCTGGGGCGTGAACTCGCCGATTCCGCCCAGTTCGACCACCCCCGCGACGTGCAGCAGCGAGTCGACGCGCTCGGGCATCGTCTGGTGCCCGAACGCCCAGGAGAGCCGGCCGGGCTCCGCCAGGTCGCCGACGAGGGTGTGCGCGCCCTCGAACTCCGCCGCGAGCTCCTTCGCGCGGGCCGCGTCCCGGGCGACGAGGTAGAGGGTGTCGCCGCGCTCCAGCAGCCGCCGGGCGACCCCGGCCCCGATGCCGGATCCGGCACCGGTGATCACATGTGTAGCCATACGCCTATGGTCGCGCATACGGGAGTGACCCCTGCGCCCCGGCGTCACCGCAGAGCACAGGGTTGCCCATGGTCACGCGGCGAAGATCGCGTCCAGCTTGTCGTACTCCTCCAGGCACCGGCCCGTGCCCAGCGCCACGCAGCCCAGCGGCTCGTCGGCGACGACGACCGGCATCCCGGTCTCCTTCACCAGCCGCTCGTCGAGCCCGTGCAGCAGTGCGCCGCCGCCCGTCAGCACGATGCCGCGCTCCATCACGTCCCCGTACAGCTCGGGCGGGCAGTCGTCGAAGGCGCCGCGCACGGCGTCGACGATCGCCTGGAGCGGCTTCTCGACGGCCTCCAGGATCTCCTCCTCCGTCAGCTCGACGACCTTCGGCATGCCCGTGTGCTTGTCGCGCCCGCGCACCCGCACCGGCTCGTCGCCGCCGAGCGACATCTTGATCTCCTCGGCGGTCCGCTCGCCCACGGCGATCGCGAACTCCCGCTCCACGTACGCCGCGATGGCCGCGTCCAGCGCGTCGCCCGCGACGCGCGCCGAGCGCGTGGCGACCATGCCGCCCAGCGAGATGATGGCGATCTCGGTGCTGCCGCCGCCGATGTCGACGACCATCGAGCCGCGCGCCTCGTGCACCGGCAGGCCCGCGCCGATCGCCGCCGCCATCGGCTCCTCGATCAGCCGCACCGAGCGCGCCCCGGCCCGCGCCGCGGTCTGGAGCACGGCCCGCCGCTCGACGCCGGTGACCCCGCTCGGCACGCACACCACGACCCGAGGGGCCCGCCCGCGGCCGGGCCCCTTGCCGCCGCGCGCGGCGCGGATGAAGTGCCGGAGCATGCCCTCGGTGGCCTCGAAGTCGGTGATCACGCCGCCCTTCAGCGGCCGGGTCGCGGTGATCGAACCGGGCGTGCGCCCCACCGCGTCCCTGGCCTCGGCGCCGACCGCGAGGACCTTCCCGCTGCGGGAGTCGATCGCCACGACGGACGGCTCGTCGAGGACGACGCCGTGGCCACGGGCGTAGACAAGGGTGTTGGCGGTGCCGAGGTCTATGCCGATGTCGCGGCTGCGGCCCGCGGTGGGCGCCGGGACCTCCGAGGACGGGGTGCGCTTAGCCATGTGTTCTCGCCATGTTCGATGCGTGGTGTACGAGACGTACGGACTTGTCGTACTGACATCGCAGCGTACCCAACTGTCCCGGTTTCGTGGCAACCGAGCCCCCAGAAATCTGGGGGCGGAAAGGCGCTGGTCGGAGCTGGTTTTTACATCAATCTAACGAGGTGAGGACGTAGTTGGTGGCATAGATCCCCGCCGTGTGGATAGCTATGCGTCGGAGACCGCGCGCGGTTCCGAGACTCGAAGCCTGTTGCGTCCTCGGCGGCCGCGCCGTAGGCCACCGTCTCTTCCACAGGAGGTTTCGTCATTTCCGCGCGACCGGCTCAGGAATTCGGAGACAACCCCGTTGAGGTCCGGGAAACCGGCCACTACACAGAGGAGTATGTCCCCAGCTTCGTCGAGAAGTGGGACTCCCTCATCGACTGGGAAAAGCGAGCAGAGAGCGAGGGCAATTTCTTCATCGATCTGCTGAGAAAGCGGGGGGTAAGGAGCGTCCTCGATGTCGCTACGGGGACCGGGTTTCACTCGGTGCGACTCCTGGAGGCCGGTTTCGAGACCGTGAGCGCGGACGGCAGTGCCGACATGCTCGCCATGGCCTTCGAAAACGGAATGAAGAACGGCGACCATATCCTCAGGGTCGTCCAGGCGGACTGGCGCTGGCTCAATCGGGACGTTCACGGAGAGTACGACGCCATCGTCTGTCTCGGGAATTCCTTCACGCATCTCTTCTCGGAACGCGACAGGCGCAAGGCGCTCGCCGAGTTCTACGCGATGCTGAAGCACGACGGAATTCTCATCCTGGATCAGCGCAACTACGACGCGATGCTGGACCGTGGATTCTCCTCGAAGCACACGTTCTACTACTGCGGCGACGATGTCGCGGTGGAGCCCGAGTACGTGGACGAGGGCCTGTGCCGCATGCGGTACAACTTCCCGGACGAGTCCGTCTACCACCTCAACATGTTCCCGCTGCGCAAGGAATACACGCGGCGGCTCATGTCGGACGTGGGCTTCCAGAAGATCGATACGTACGGGGACTTCCAGCACACGTACAGGGACGAGCAGCCGGACTTCTTCGTCCATGTAGCGGAGAAGGAGTACCGAATAGACGAGGGGGAAGAGGGTGGCTATTCGGGCGCGGTCAGCACGGCCCGTAGCTATTACAACTCCCCCGACGCCGACGCCTTTTACTCCTCTGTATGGGGCGGCGAAGACATCCACATCGGCCTCTACGAAAACGCCGAGGAACCCATCGCCGACGCCAGCCGGCGCACGGTCGAACGGATGGGGTCGCGGCTCGGACTGACGTCCGAGTCGGTCGTCCTGGACCTCGGCTCCGGCTTCGGCGGCTCGGCCCGCTATCTCGTGGAGACTTACGGCTGCCGCGCCCTCGCGCTCAACCTCAGCGAGGTCGAGAACCAGCGGCACAAGGAACTCAACGCGGCACGCGGACTCACCGACCGCATCGAGGTCGTGGACGGCTCGTTCGAGGACATCCCGTTCCCCGACTCCAGCGTCGATGTCGTCTGGTCGCAGGACGCGTTCCTGCACAGCGGCGACCGCATCCGCGTGCTGGAGGAGATCAGCCGGGTGCTCAAGCCGGGCGGCCAGCTCATCTTCACCGACCCGATGGCCTCCGACGGCACCCCCGTCAGCGCGCTCCAGCCCATCCTGGACCGCATCCACCTGGACGACATGGGCTCCCCCGGCTTCTACACGCGCGAGCTGCGCCGCCTGGGCTTCTCAGCCGTCGAGGAGACGGGCAAGGGCGGGTTCGAGGACCTGCGCGAGCAGCTCGTCAACCACTACGGGCGCGTGCTCCAGGAGACCGAGCGCCAGGAGGCCGACGGCCTCGCGGCGAAGGTCAGCTCGGACTACCTCGCCCAGATGAAGAAGGGGCTGACCCACTGGGTCGACGGCGGGAACGAGCGCCGCCTGACCTGGGGCATCTTCCACTTCACGCTGGACGCGGGACGGTAATCCCGCTCAGCCCGTCAGGGGACTCGGCGAGCAGCTCGCCGAGCCCCCTGCGGGTGGCCGCGACGATCACCTGATCCCCGGCGGCGAGCGCCCTGTCGCCGTCGTGGCCGGCGGGGCGGCTGTCCGTCTCTCCGTCGGCCGTGTCGCCCGTGCCGCCGGTGCCGCCCGTGTCCTCCCCCGTGCGGGAGAGCACCCGCCAGGCGCCCGCGCGGAACGCCTCGGCCACGGTGCGGCCCTCCAGCAGCGCGTTGCCCGCCACGTCGACCGTCGCGAAGACGAGCACGCGCCGCCCGACCGGGATCGCGCCGAGCACCCGGCGCCCCATCATGGCCCCGGCGAAGGCGGGCGCCGCGAGCGCGGAGACCGAGCGGCTGCGGGTCTGCGCCGCCGGATACGTGTCACGCAGCGTGCGGTAGACGGTGGTGGCGAACTCGTCGTCGAACAGCCGCATCACCACGCGTATCTCCGGCTTGAGCTGGCGGGCGTAGAGCGACGCCTCCAGATTGGTGCCGTCGCTGCTGGTGAGCGCGAGCAGGGCGCGGGCCCGCCGGATACGGGCGTACTCCAGCACGCCGCTCTCGGTGACGTCGGCGATCAGCGTCGGCACCCGCTTCTCGCGGGCGAGGGCGACGCCGCGCGCCTCGGTGTCCCGTTCGACGCAGACCACGGGGATCCCGTGCTCCAGCAGCTCCTCCAGCACCCGCGAGCCCACCTTGCCCAGGCCGAGCAGCACGATGTGCCCCGACAGCCCGCGGGGCGGGTCGGGCAGCGCCGTGGCCTGCCGGAACGCCCCGTAACTCTCCAGCACGATCGCCAGGAACAGCGGCAGCAGCAGCATTCCGGCGAACCCCGCGAGGAGTTGCAGCAGCTGCTCGTCCGCGGGCTCGTCGGTCTTGGGGTCGTTGATCCCGAAGACGTCCAGCAGCGTGACGTACGCGGCGTGCGCCGGGGAGTCGCCGCTGATCCACCAGTTGAAGGCGGCGAGCGCGATCACGACGGCGGTCAGCGCGAACAGCGAATAGCGCAGCTTGCGCGAGAACAGCTCCTTGAAGGCCAGCAGTCTCGGCAGTCGCGGTGGGCTCGGCGGCGGAGGCCCCTGACTTCGGGTGATCGCCTCCAGCACCACGGCGCCGCGCTGCGGAGGCAGCCCCTCCAGCGAGGCGTCGTCGGGCAGCAGGACCGGCCCGCCGGTCCTCCTGCCGCGCCGCTCCCCGTCCTCCGCGTCGGTGTCGGCGTCGCCCTCGTCCGGGTCGTCGGAGCCGGGCATCAGCGCGAGCGTGCAGAGCGGGTCACGGCGCGAGGCCGTGCCCAGCGTCCGCTCCTTGGCGCGCAGGAGCAGCCCGTCCGCGTAGACGACCTTCTCGCTGCCGACGACGGCCGCGGCGACGAGCGAGGGCGCGGCCGTGTCGGAGTCGGAGAGCACCGTGGTGGACGCCTCCAGCGCCGCGTCGTCCAGATGAGGGCTGGCCACCTGCGCGGCACGGTCGAGGAGGCTCTCCAGATAGCCGCCGAGGGTCCGGTTGAACATCCGGATGACGAGCCGGACTTCGGGGTTGAGACGGCGGGCGCGCAGCGCGATGTGCGTATTGAGCTGATCGTCGCCGGAGGTGAGCGCGAGCGCGCTGGCGCGCCGCACCCCGGCCCTGATCAGCGCCTCGTCGTCGGGCACCCGCGCCTCGACGGCGTCCACCCGGAACCGCCGGTTCCCGACCAGCTCGGCGATCTGCGGTCCGTGATCTCCGCCACGCAGCGAGGGCAGCACGACGGTCACCCGCTGCCCGTACACACTGGCCAGCTCCTTGGTGAGCCGCTGCGCGAGCGAGTTGTCCCCGCATACGACCATGTGTCCACGGCGCCGGTTGCCGCCTAGGCTGTCGGCCATGGCCTCCGAATCCTCCCCCGCTGCCGCCCGTACCCCGATGAACATCTGCGTCTTCTGCTCGGCCGCCGACCTGGACGCCGTCTACACCGACGCGGCCCGGGATTTCGCCGAGCTGATCGGCAAGCGCGGCCACAGCCTGGTGTGGGGCGGCTCGGACTCCGGCCTGATGAAGGTCGTCGCGGACGGCGTCCAGGACGCGGGCGGCAAGCTGATCGGCATCTCCGTCGAGTTCCTGCGGGACGTGGCCCGCCCGAACGCCGACGAGATGATCGTCACCCCCGATCTCGCCGCACGCAAGGCCCTCCTGCTCTCGCGCGCCGACGCCGTCGTCGTCATGGTCGGCGGCACGGGAACGCTCGACGAGGCCACGGAAATCCTCGAACTCCGCAAGCACGGCATGCACACCAAGCCGGTCGCCATACTCAACACGGCGGGCTTCTACGACGGCCTCCAGCAGCAGATGGAACGCATGGAAGCGGAGAACTTCCTCCCTCTGCCCCTCACCAAGCTGGTCCACTTCGCCACGGACGGCGCGGAGGCGCTGGACCTGCTGGGCGCGTAGCCGAGGGCTTGGCGGCGCGGAGGAGCGCATGCCGTGACCGAAGCACACCTGACGCCCCCGGTCCTGGACCGCGTCCGCGCCGGGGCCCTGGCCTGGTCCCGGTCGCACGGCGATCCGCACCCGACCCGCGCACGGGTCGTGGCGACGACGCGCGACGCGGCCACCCGCCTGCTCCACCCCTGCGGCGTACGGTCCCTGGACGAGCCCTGCTACTTCGTGGTGCTCGAAGGGCACCGTCCACGGCCCGGTGCCGAGGTAGCGGCGAGAGCTACTGACGGCTGAGGACGCGACTGACGCCTGTGAGAACCGTCGTCGCCAGGATCCAGCCGAGGGCGATCAGCAGATACGCCAGCCGCTGGTACCCGCCCTCCGGGCGGAACGCGCTCTCCTGGCCGAATCCGACGACCAGCAGCAGGTCCAGGGTGTAGAACGCCGCGTCGAAGCCGGGCGCCTCCTCCGGTTTGACGGGGCGGGGCGGGTGCTGGGCGAAGACCGCGGAGCCGATCAGGAGCAGTACGAGCAGGCATCCGGCCGCGCGGAGGGGCCGGTAGCCGTAGCCGACGGCGCCGTCCTGCACATAGCCCCAGAGACGTTCGTACCAGGGGCGCGTGGTGCGGTAGTGCCGGTGCTTGGCGAGCTGGACGGTCCGTGCGGCGGGCTCGTCCCCGGCGCGCCGGTAGGCGGCGGCGAGTTGCTCGTACGCGTACGGGACGTATCCGTCACCGTCGCGGCCAAGGAGCGCGAGGCGCCGCGCGGGCGGGAGGTGCGGCGAGAGGGCCTGATAGGTGAGCCCGTCGAGCCAGACGCGGTCCGGCCAGTCCTCGGGGGCCGCGTGGACGGTGGTGAACGTGGCGCCGCGCAGGGAGAGATGGCCGTCGGCGATGTCGAGGCCGTCGAGCCACAGCTCGGCGCCGGAGGCCCCGCTGGCCAGCAGCGCCGCGCCGCCGGGGTGCGAGAGGCGGGCCCCGGTCAGCACAAGGGCGCCGGAGAGCTGGGCGCCCCGCAGCTTGACCTGGCCACGGGTCCGGAGCCCGGCGGCGGACACCTCGGCCCCGACGGCGGCACCCCCGAGCCGGAGCGCGGCCCCTCCCGGGTTGTCGAGCCGGGCGCCTTCGAGGTTGACACGGCCGCCGACACGGCACCGCGTGAACCGGACCTCCCCCTCGGCCCGCACCTCGTTGCAGAGCAGGTCGAGACCGACCGTGACGACGGTGGCCACCAGGGCGGCCCGGCCGTCGGGCGCGATGAAGGCGGAACGTTCGAGATTGAGCGAGCCTTCGACGCGGGCGCCGGTGAACAGCACGGTGCCGTGCGCGGAGAGACCGACGCACGCGACGCCGCCGCCCATGCGGGTGTTGACGGCTTGCAGGGCGACCCCCTCGTGACCGGGAGTGCCGTCGCAGCACAGCTCCGCTCCGTTCAGCACGAGTGCGTCGGTGATGTCGGCACCGTCCAGCCGGATCTGGCCGGACGTGCGGACCCGGTCGAGGAAGAGGGAACCGGCGAGCTGCGCGCCGCTGAGCGAGACGGGCGCGGTGAGCCGACAGCCCGTCATCCGCAGCACGCCGTCGACCTGGCTCTGGGCGGCGAGCAGTCCGGGCATCCGCGAGCCGCCGAGGTCGAGCTGGCGGAGGCGGGCACCGTACAGGTTCGGCTGCTCGTCGAACGTGCAGTCCCGCAGCTCGACCGGTGCTTCAACGGTGGCATGCCCCAGGTCCAGCGCCCCGCTGATCCGCGCCCCGCGCACGTGCAGCTTGGCCACCGCCCCGTCGGCGGCGGTCCCGCTAACCACGAGCGTGCGGAGGAACTCGGCGCGTACGACGGGCGATTCACCCTCTTCCTCACCGGTGCCGCGCACGGTGAAGTCGACCTCACGGCCGTACGGGAACGCCTCGCGGACCCGCTGCTCGGCGGGGGTCGGATCGGTGATCGGCAACGTCATCGCCGCACGATCCGCCACCGCCCGTGCCGTGTCAACGCCGGTGCCGTGTCAACGCCCGCTCACCCCAGCCGGGTGTCCCCCAGGGAGACCAGGAGGTGGCGCAGGGCTGATTCGAGGGCTGTGCGTTCCGGCTCCTTCAGGGCGGCAAGCATGCGCTGCTCGTTCTCAGTGTGGGCCTCCACGGCCCGGTCGACGACGGCCAGGCCCTCGTCGGTGAGGCGGACACGGACCGCGCGGCGGTCGTCGGGGTCGGGATACCGCTCGACGTAGCCCTTGCGCTCCAGCTTGTCGAGGCGGTTGGTGATCGCGCCCGAGGTGACCATCGCGGACTTGAGGAGACCGCCCGGCGTCATCTCGTGCGGCGCGCCCGCGCGGCGGAGAGTGGCCAGGACGTCGAACTCAGGTCCTTCCAGGCCGTGTTCCGCGAAGACCGGCTTCATGCCGCGCTCCAGCAGGCCCGCGGCCCTCTTGATCCGCCCTATCAGCGCCATCGCGTCGAGCCCCGGCCCGTCGAGGTCGGGGCGCTCGCGCTGCCACTGGGCGCGCAGCTCGTCGATGGCGTCGGCGGAGTCCGCCGGGGTCGTGGGCTCGGCTGTGCTCATGCGTCGAGAGTACACGAGATCTCTCAACATTCAGATACTTGACGTTCGCGGATCCTCGCGGCAGGATTTCTCTCAACATTAAGAATCCGAATGTTGAGGGGGACCCCATGCCCACCACCACCACGACCTCACCGCGCCACACGGCCCCCGCCCGCCCCATACAGGCGGAGGCACACGGACATGCGCGCCGGGCCTGGGCAGGGGCCGCCGCACTCGCCGCGATAGGCCCCGCGACCTGGGGCACCACATACGTCACGACGACGGAACTACTCCCGCCCGACCGCCCGTTGCTCGCCGCCGCACTCCGCGCGCTCCCCGCAGGTCTGCTCCTGCTGCTGGTGACCCGGCGGCTGCCGCGCCGCGACTGGTGGTGGAAGGCGGCTGTCCTCGGGATGCTCAACTTCGGCGCGTTCTTCCCCCTGCTCTTCTACGGCGCGTATCACCTCCCCGGCGGCGTGGCCTCGACGATCAGCGCGGTGATGCCGTTGCTGGTGGCCGGTTTCGGGATAGGCGTGCTGAAGGTGCGGCCGACCGCGCGCACGCTGCTCGCGGGGCTCGTCGGAGTCACGGGAGTGGCCCTGCTGGTGCTGCGCGGCGACGCGGCGCTGGAGCCCACAGGCGTGCTGGCCATGCTCCTAGCGACCACCCTCATGGCCCTGGCGGTGGTCCTCTCCAAGCGCTGGGGCCGCCCCGAGGGCGTCTCACTCCTCGCTCTGACCGGCTGGCAGTTGACGGCGGGAGGCGTCGTCCTGGCCCCCCTCGCACTCGCGGTGGAGGGCCTCCCCTCCCACTTCACCGGCACCAACCTCGCGGGGTACGCCTATCTGGGCCTGATAGGCACCGCCCTCGCCTACGCCCTGTGGTTCCGCGGCATCGAGCGGCTCCCCGCCTCCTCCCTCTCCTTCCTCGGCCTCACCAACCCCATCACGGCGACCCTCGCGGGCCTGATCTTCCTGGGCCAGACCCTCACCCCCTGGCAACTGGGCGGCCTGGCCCTCGTCGTAGCCGGCGTCGTCCTGGGCCAGCTCGCCAGCACGCCCCGAAAGGACGCCTGAAATGACCCTGCACCTCACGATCTTCGGAGCCGCCGGAAACACGGGCATACGCGTGGTGGCCGAAGCCGTCTCCCGGGGCCACCAGGTGACGGCGGTCGTCCGGGACCCGTCCCGCGCCGCCGCCTTCCCGCCGACCGTCACGGTCCGCGCGGGCGACGCGACGGACGTGGACGCGGTGGCGGCCCTGGCCACCGGCCAGGACGCCGTCCTCAGCGCCACCCGCCCGGCGCCGGGGGACGAAGCAGCCCACACCACGATGGCCAAGGCCCTCCTCGCCGGAGTCGCCCGCACCGGCACCCGCCTCCTCGCGGTCGGCGGCGCGGGCAGCCTCACCGTCCCCGGCTCGGGCGGCGTCCTGGCCGTGGACGACCCGTCCTTCGTCCCGCCCGCCTGGCGGGCCATAGCCCAGTCCTGCAACGACCAGTGGGAGGTCTACCGCACCGACACCGAGGCCGACTGGACGTACCTCTCCCCACCCGCCCTCCTGGAGCCAGGAACCCGCACAGGCCGCTACCGCCTGGGCCACGACGAGTTGCTGATCGACGCGGCAGGCCGCTCGGCGATATCCATGGAGGACCTGGCCGTAGCCCTGCTGGACGAGACGGAAAACCCAAGACACCACCACCGCCGCTTCACGGTGGGCTACTGACCCGGGACTGCGGCCTAGGGCCGGTCCACCCCATAAACAGTGACGGGATTGCCGAACAGCTCCTCCTCCCGGCGCGGGGCGAAGCCCAGCCGCTCCGCGACCTTCACGGAGGGTTCGTTGCCGGGTCGGATGAGAGCGATGAGGTGATCGACGTCCAGCGTCGCGAAGCCCCACTCCAGACAGGCCCGCGCGGCCTCGGTCGCATACCCGTGCCCCCACGCCTCAGCCCGCAAGGTCCACCCCAACTCGACCTCGCCGAACTGCTCCCAGTACTGCAGCCCGCTACGCCCCAGGAGTTCACCGGTGTCCTTCAACTCAACGACACACAACCCATGCCCCCGTTCCTCCCACTGCTGCTCGATGGCCCGCAGCCGCTCCAGCGCCCGTTGAGGGGTGTACGAGCCGACGAACCGGTTGACCCGGGGGTCGTCATGAAGCGCAACGAAGAAGTCCACGTCGGAGGTGGTGAGAGGACGCAGAAACAGCCGCTCGGTCTCGATCACACGCCCGATCGTACGTCCGCCAACGGACGCCGTAGCCCCCAGAGTCCCCCGGCTCCCCGGTCACGCCGCGAGCGCGGCTCCCCCTCGGGACGGGCCCGGGACCGCCAGCTCGAACCAGACGGTCTTGCCGCCCGGCCCGTACGCGCCCTCCCCCATCCCGCATCCGCCCCACCGGTCGGCGAGGGCGTCCAGGATCAGTAGCCCGCGCCCGCTGTCGGCGTACGGCTCCGGAGCGACAGGTTTCCCGAACGGCGGCAGGTCGGGCCCCCTGTCCCACACGCTCACCCGCAGCACGGGGCAGAGCCACAGCAGCGTTACGAGGGCCGAGCCCTTCGAGTGCTGCACGGAGTTGGTGGCCAGCTCCGTCATCAAGAGGGCGGCCTTGTCGGCGAGTTCGCCGACACCGTGCGCGGTGAGGACCGCGTGCAGGGTCGCTCGGGCGACCCCGGGTCCGCGCGGGTCGCACGGGAAGTGCAGCTCGTAGCGCCAGGGGGCGGTGAAGGGGAGGGGTTCGGGGTGAGGGCGGGGCTCGCTGTCGGCGTGATGACTCACGTGGCACCTCCGTTGGTGGCGTGGGTCACACACCCTAGGGCAGGCGCGACTCACACGTGAGTCCATGTTCACGAAAGAGTGAGTGACAAGCGGGCTCACTAGACTCTCAACTCGCCTACCTGGAAGACTCCTCGAGCGCGAGAGAGGACCCATGGCTTCCAAATCCGCCCCAACGGGCCGCCAGCGCCGACTGGCCACGGAAATGCGTCGCATGCGCGAGCAGGCAGGCACTTCTGCACGGGATGCGGCAGCGAGGCTCGGTGCTGACCGCACGATGGTCTCCAATATCGAAGCGGGGCGCACCGGCCTCAGCGAAGAGCGAGTTCGCCAGATCGCCTGCCACTACAGGTGTCCAGATCAAGAACTGATCGACGCGCTCGCGGCCATGGCGGCGAGCCGCCGAACTCGCCACTGGTGGGAGGAGTACCGGGGGAAACTTCCGGACGATCACCTCGACGTCTCCGAGGTGGAGCACTACGCCAAGCGCATCCGCACCGCGCAGACCGTCCATCTGCCGGGTCTGTTCCAGACGGAAGATCACGCTCGCGCTATCTTCGACCTCGCTGTCCCCCGGCTTCCGAGGCTGGAGGTGGAGTTGCGCGTCGCCCATCGGCTCGGACGGCAGTCCATCCTCGCCGGAGACTCCCCGACGCCCTATACGGGCATCATTCACGAGGCCGCCCTGCGCCTGGAGTTCGGAGGCCGAGAGGTGGCTCGGGCCCAGTTGGACGAGCTGGCGGAGGCTGCGGAACGCGAGCACGTGACGCTTCTCGTCATCCCGTTCAGCACAGGCGCGTTCCACGGCGCGGGGCAGTCGGTCCTCTACGCCGAGGGACCCGTTCAGCAACTGGACACGGTCCAGTTGGACACCGCGTTCGGTGCCCACTTCGTGGATGCCCCGACACCTCTTGCGAACTATCGTTCCTTGTTGGACCTGATGGAACAGTCCGCGCTCCCTCCGGACGAGTCCCAGAAGCTCATCCGGTCGATCGCGCGAGACCTGTGAGAGGACCGACGAGTGACTGAACGGAACTGGCAGCGGGCATCGTTCTGCGGGGGCGGTGGCAACAACTGCGTGGAGGTCGCCGCCGCGGCGGCAGGCCGTGTCGCATTGCGGGAGAGCGAGAGACCGGAGCGCGTGCTGACGATGGGGCCGAGCCTTCTCGGCGCGCTCATACGTCATGTGAAGGCGAACCCGCCCGAGTGAGGCGGGACCTCAGCTCGGGGCCGGGACCGCCTTCTCCGTCGTGGCGATCGTCGCGCTGCCGACGACGCGCGTGCCGTCGTAGAGGACGATCGCCTGGCCCGGGGCGACGCCGCGTTCCGGGGCGCCGGTGAAGCGGACGCGGAGTTCCGCGTCGGAGGTCAGTTCGGCCTCGACCTCGCACTCGGTGCCGTGCGCACGGAGCTGGGCCGTGTACGCGCCCGACGTACCCGCCGCCGGAGGCGTGCCGCACCAGCGGGGGCGGATGGCCGTCAGGGACGTGACGTCCAGGGACGCCGCCGGGCCGACGGTGACGGTGTTGTCGACCGGGGAGATGTCCAGGACGTAGCGCGGCTTGCCGTCCGGGGCCGGGTGGCCGATGCGGAGGCCCTTGCGCTGGCCGATCGTGAAGCCGTAGGCACCCTCGTGGGTGCCGACCTCGGTGCCGGACTCGTCGAGGATCGCGCCCTCGGAGCGGCCGAGGCGGTCGGCGAGGAAGCCTCGGGTGTCGCCGTCGGCGATGAAGCAGATGTCGTGGCTGTCGGGCTTCTTGGCCACGGACAGGCCGCGGCGGGCGGCCTCCTCGCGGATCTCGTCCTTCGTCGTCACCGTGTCCCCCAGGGGGAACATGGCGTGGGCGAGCTGCCGGTCGTCCAGCACGCCCAGGACGTACGACTGGTCCTTGGCCGCGTCGCTCGCGCGGTGCAGCTCGCGGCTGCCGTCCTCGCACACCGCCACCGTCGCGTAGTGGCCCGTGCACACCGCGTCGAAGCCGAGTGCCAGCGCCTTGTCGAGGAGGGCGGCGAACTTGATCTTCTCGTTGCAGCGCAGGCACGGGTTCGGGGTCCGCCCCGCCTCGTACTCGGCGATGAAGTCGTCGACGACGTCCTCGCGGAAGCGCTCGGCGAGGTCCCAGACGTAGAAGGGGATGCCGATGACGTCGGCGGCGCGGCGGGCGTCGTGGGAGTCCTCGATGGTGCAGCAGCCGCGGGCGCCGGTGCGGAACGATTTCGGGTTCTCCGAGAGGGCCAGGTGCACGCCCGTCACGTCGTGCCCCGCCTCGGCGGCGCGCGCCGCGGCCACGGCGGAGTCGACGCCGCCGGACATGGCGGCGAGCACGCGCAGGGGGCGTGCCGGTCCGGCTGAGGGTACGGGGGCCGTGCCCCCGGAGAACGCAGTAGTCATAGCGTCTCCAGGGTAGTCGGAACCACCAGTGGGCCCGAACGCGTTATGGAGCGCATGGACATCACCAGGCGAAGGCTGCTGATCGCGGGCGGAACGGCGGTCGGTCTCAGCATCGTCGCGACGGCCGGGCGGGACAGCGCGTCCCGCCTGTGGTGGCGCGTGCCCGGGAACGAGAAGCCGCGTACGGAGGGTGACGTCGACCACGCCTCCGCGCAGTGGGTGGCGGCCTCGACCTCGAACTGGCGGCGGGCCGACCGCCCCGCCGACTTCCGCGTGGACCGCATCGTGATCCATGTCGTCCAGGGCAGCTATCCGACGGCCCTGAAGGTGTTCCAGGACCCGTCGCACGGCGCGGCGGCGCACTACGTCGTCCGCAAGGACGGGCATGTGGCGCAGATGATCCGCGAGCTGGACGTCGCCTACCACGCAGGCAACCGGGAGTGGAACGAGCGCAGTGTCGGCATCGAGCACGAGGGCTTCGTGGACCGGCCCGCGGACTTCACCCCGCAGATGTACCGGGCGTCGGCGCGGCTGGCGGCGGACATCTGCCACCGGTACGACTTCCCCGCCGACCGCGAGCACATAGTGCCCCACTCCAAGGTGCCGGGCACGGATCACACGGACCCGGGGCCGCACTGGGACTGGGGCCGCTATCTGGGGATGGTCGAGGAGGAGCTGCGCCGGGTCCGGCGCCAACGGACCTCCGGGAGTGCCGAGAGCGCCGGGAGCGCCGGGAGCGCCTCGGACAGGCCGTCCGCTAGCTGAGGCCCGCTCCCCGCGCCCGTGCCACCGCCGGGCCGATCGCCTCCGCGACCGCCTCCACGTCCGCCTTCGTCGAGGTGTGGCCCAGGGAGAAGCGCAGCGTGCCGCGGGCGAGGTCCGGGTCGGCGCCCGAGGCGAGCAGGACGTGGCTGGGCTGGGCCACGCCCGCCGTGCAGGCGGAGCCCGTGGAGCACTCGATGCCCTGCGCGTCCAGCAGCAGGAGCAGGGAGTCCCCCTCGCATCCGGGGAACGAGAAGTGCGCGTTGGCGGGGAGGCGGCCCGCCGGGTCGGGGTCGCCGTTGAGGATCGCGTCGGGCGCGGCGGCACGCACGGCGTCCACGAGCGCGTCCCGCAGGGCGCCGACCTCGCGTACGAACTCCTCGCGCCGTTCGACCGCGAGCCGTCCCGCCGTGGCGAAGGCGGCGACGGCGGGGACGTCGAGGGTGCCGGAGCGCACGTGCCGCTCCTGGCCGCCGCCGTGCAGCAGCGGCACCGGCGCGTACTCGCGCCCGAGCAGCAGCGCGCCGATCCCGTACGGCCCGCCGACCTTGTGGCCCGTGACGGTCATCGCGGCGAGGCCCGACTCCTGGAAGGAGAGGTCGAGCTGGCCGAACGCCTGCACCGCGTCGGCGTGCAGCGGCACGTCGAACTCGGCCGCGGCCCCGGCCAGTTCCCGGACGGGGCTGACGGTGCCGATCTCGTTGTTGGCCCACATCACCGTGGCCAGCGCGACGTCCGAGGGGTCGCGGGCGATGGCCTCGCGCAGCGCCTCGGGGCTCACGCGCCCGTGGGCGTCGACGGGCAGCCACTCCACGGTGGCGCTCTCGTGCGTGGCGAGCCACTCGACGGCGTCGAGGACGGCGTGGTGCTCGACGGGGCTGGCCAGCACCCTCGTACGGCGCGGGTCGGCGTCCCTGCGCGCCCAGTAGAGCCCCTTGACGGCCAGGTTGTCCGCCTCGGTGCCACCGCCGGTGAAGACGACCTCGCTGGGGCGGGCGCCGAGCGCCGTGGCGAGCGCTTCGCGGGACTCCTCGACGGTGCGGCGGGCTTTACGGCCCGAGCCGTGCAGCGAGGAGGCGTTGCCGACGACCGCGAGCTGGGCGGTCATCGTCCGCACCGCTTCGGGGTGCATCGGGGTCGTGGCGGCGTGGTCGAGATAGGCGCGATGGGCGGTGTCAGCCATGGTTCCCCGATTCTACGGGGCTCCACGGGGCGCACGCCGGGCGCGTGGGAGCGCGACGGACTCGCCCCGGCCGGTCAGCCCGCCGCGCGGGGCCCCCACACCTCGGGACTTCCGCCGCGCCACTCGATCAGTTCCTCGTCGTAGAGGCTGATGGTGGCGATGTCGAGTCCGGCCCGGCGCAGGAATTCGATCACGTCGACCATTCCGTACGCCGTCCCCAGCGTCTCTCCATGCGCCGCCACCCGTCGGCCACCGGCGGGTGCGGGCGGATACACGACTATCGGTGCGCCCATGTGTCCAGCCTGCGCGGCACCCGCACCCTCCGCACCTCGTCCAGGTCAGCCCTGGTTCTCCGCCTGGAACATCCAGTGCTCCTTCTCCAGGTCACCGGTGAGCTGGATGAAGATGTCCTCGGTGACCGGGTCGACGGGGCCGACGGCCTTCATGCGCTCGCGGGCCTTGGCGATGACCGCGGCGAGGGCGGAGACGATGGTCTGGACGGCGTCGGTGTCGGGCTGCCAGCCCTCCTTGACCGTGCTGACGGCGCTGCTGTTCGAGACGGTCGCCGCGCGGCCGTCCGGCGGGATGCCCAGCGCGGAGGCGCGTTCCGCGACGGTGTCGGAGTAGTTGCGCGCCGTGTCCACCACCTCGTCGAGCTGGAGGTGGATGGAGCGGAAGCGCGGACCGACGATGGTCCAGTGGATCTGCTTGGCGACGAGGGAGAGGTCGATCAGGTCGACCAGCGAGCCCTGGAGGGCCTCGCCGACGATCTTCAGGTCCTCGTCCGGAAGCGTGCTCTTCACTGCGTACGTCACGATGGGTCGCTCGCTCTCTCTCGGGTGCGCCTCGGCCGCTGCCGAGTGAACTCCACTGAGCTCCTTCTCTCCCCAACGTATACGCATCACCGGAAAACGGGCATTTACACCCGGGCGAGCTGGCGGGACTGGGCGACGAGGCGGTCGGCCGAGTCCCAGATCTCCCCGTCCTCCTCCAGGAAGCCGGTCGCCAGGTTGCGCGTGGTGAGCGCGATCCGCAGCGGGCCGGGCGCCGGGCGGGCCCGCACATGGACGCTCAGCTCCACCGTGGGCAGCCAGCCGCCGAGGCCGAGGTCGAACCCGGTGGGCGGCAGCGCGTCCACGGCCATCAGCAGCGAGAGCGGGTCGGGCGCGCGCCCGTCCGCCAGCGAGAGCCAGGCGCGGATCTCGCCGCGCCCGCTGGGCTCGCCGAGCGCCCAGCCGCAGGTCTCCGGGTCGAGCCGCAGGTCGAGGCGGTGACTCATCTCCGGCACGGGCACGGAGCCGGCCGGGGCGTCCGAGGCGCTGAAGCAGTGCTCGGGCGGCGGCATGGCGGGCGGCTTGGCGCTGGTGCGCACGTCTCCGGTGAGCGCGTCCAGGTCGCCGTAGGTGGCGAGGGCGCGGATCCGCTCGACCTCGTTGCCCTCCGCGTCGCGCTGGACGAGCGCGGCGGAGGCCGTGGAGACCGTACGGCCCGTGCGCGCCGTCTCCGTACGCACCTCGGCAGGGCCCGCGGCGCTCGCGGTGAGGTAGTGGGCGCTGATCGCGAACGGGTCGGGGTGGGGCAGCGACTCGCGCAGCGCGCGCCCGAGGACGGAGAGGAGATAGCCCCCGTTGAGGGCATGGCCTATCGCCCATCCTGAAGAAAGCTGGGCCTCGTGGACGCCCTGACCGCGCGGCCGTACGGCCGTGTCGCGGTCGAATTCGCTGGTGACGGGGGCATCGAGGGGAGCGTCGGACATGAACGCACGGTACACCGGAGGTGTTACCGGCAGGTAGAAGTGGCAGGAGACTGGTAGTGCCCCCTTCACCAACTCCACTCGCCCGTACTTAACTTGTCGTCCGGACCAGGGAAGGAAGCCAGCGGCAATGTCGTATTTCGCGAAACTCGCGCTCCAGTACATCGATGGGGCGTGGCGTCCGGGCACCGGCTCCTGGGACCTCATCGACTTCGATCCCTACAGCGGCGAGAAGCTCGCATCCGTCACAGTGGCCACGGCGAGTGAGGTCGACGAGGCATATCGGGCGGCCGAGCGTACGCAGCGTGACTGGGCCGGCGCGGGAGGCTTCGCGCGCAGGGAGATATTCGAGCGCGCCATCCGCCTCATCGAGGAGCGCGCCGAGCGGCTGGCCGATGTGCTGATCACCGAGACGGGTACGCCCCGCGCGCGTGCCGACTTCGAGCTGAGCCTCGCCAAGGAGTGCCTGCGCGAGGCGAGCGGGCTGGCGGTCCGGCCGCACGGGCGGCTGCTGCCCTCCCCCGTGGAGGGCAAGGAGAACTATCTGCACCGCGACCCGGTGGGCGTGGTCGGCGTGATCAGCCCGTTCCACTACCCCTTCCTGCTCGCGCTCGCCGCCGTCGCGCCCGCGCTCGCGCTGGGCAACGCGGCGGTGCTCAAGCCGCACCAGAACACCCCGGTCAGCGGCGGCACCCTCGTCGCCGAGCTGCTGGAGGAGGCGGGCCTGCCGCCGGGCCTGCTGAACGTGCTGATCACCGACATCGCCGAGATCGGCGACGCGCTCATCGAGCACCCCGTGCCCCAGGTGATCTCCTTCACCGGCTCCGACAAGACGGCGCGGCACGTCGCGGCCGTCGCCGCGGGCCACTTCAAGCGCACCGTGCTCGAACTCAGCGGCAGCAGCTCCTTCATCGTCCTGGACGACGCCGACCTCCCGCAGGCCGCGCAGGCCGCCGCCTTCAGCCGCTTCGTCCACCGGGGGCAGGGTGGCGGCGCCGCGGTGAGCCGGATCCTCGTCCACCGGGACGTGGAGCGGGAGTTCACCGAGGAGTTCACCGCGCGGGTGCGCGCGCTCAGGGCCGGGGACCCGCGCGACCCCGAGACCCGGATCGGGCCGCTGCTCAGCGACGCGCAGGCGGACGCGGTCGTGGCGCTGACCGACCACGCGCTCAGCGAGGGCGCCGTCGCGCTCGTACGCGGCGAGGCCGAGGGCGCGGTCGTCCGGCCGACGGTGCTGGCGGGGCTCTCCCCCGACTCGGCGCTGCTGCGGCAGGAGATCTTCGGCCCGGTCGCCGCGCTGCTGCCGTTCGACGGCGACGAGGAGGCCGCCCGCCTCACCAACGACGCGCCCTTCGGTCTCGGCGCCGCCGTGCACACCCGCGACGTCCAGCGGGGCCTGGCGCTCGCGCGGCGCATCGAGACGGGCGTGGTGCATCTGAACGGGCCGGGCGCGCTGGACGAGCCCTCCGTGCCGTTCGGCGGCAAGCTGCGCGGCGAGGGCGCCTGGGAGGCCTTCACCACCCAGCGCTGGGTCTCGGTCCAGCACGGCCGCAGCGAGTTCCCCTTCTGAACGGCGGTACGGGACGGGACCGGGACGGGACCGGGACCGGCTAGGACTCGTCCAGCGTCGCGCTCCGGCGGTTCCAGGCGCGCGGGGCCCGCCAGTTGTAGCGCAGCGCCAGGAGGCGCAGGACGAAGGCGAGTACGGCCGCCGAGGTCATGGCCACCGGGGTCGCCCGGTCCCAGTGGATCAGCAGCGCCGTGGCGGAGGCGCCGACGACGGCGGGGACGGCGTACATCTCGCGGTCCCAGCGCAGCAGCGAGGGCACCTCGTTCGCGAGGACGTCGCGCAGCACCCCGCCCCCGGCGGCGGTCGCGAGGCCCAGCACGGCGGACGCGGTGAGGCTGAGCCCGTACTGGTGCGCCTTGAGCGTGCCCGCGACGCAGAAGAGGCCGAGCCCGGCCGCGTCGAAGACCAGGACGGCCTTGTTGATCCGCTCGACCACGGGGTGCAGGAAGAAGACGAGCACCGTGGCGACCAGGGGCGTCAGGAAGTAGCCGAGGTCGGTGAAGGCGGCCGGGGGCACGGCGCCGATGACCACGTCGCGGAAGAGCCCGCCGCCGAGCCCCGTCACCAGCGCGAGAACGGCCAGCCCGAAGACGTCGAAGTTCCGGCGCACGGCGAGCAGCGCGCCGGAGAGGGCGAAGACGAAGATCCCGACGAGGTCCAGCGTGTGCAGGAGCGGCGAGCTGAAAAAGTCCACGGGCCCTTTCTACCGGGCTCGTGGACCTTTTCCGCTCCCGCCTCGTACGGGCGGCCGCGCCGCTACTTCTGCACCAGGAGCTTGGTGTCGCCCGGCTCCTGGTCCGCGGCGTTCTCCGGGTGGTGGCAGGCCACCTGGTGCCCGGTCTCCAGGGCCACCAGCGGCGGCTCCTTCGTCTTGCACACCTCGGTCGCCTTCCAGCACCGGGTGTGGAAGCGGCAGCCCGACGGCGGGTTCATCGGCGAGGGGACGTCGCCCTGCAGCAGGATCCGCTCCCGGCCGCCGCCGGTGTGCTTGCGCCGGGGGTCCGGCACCGGGACCGCCGAGAGCAGCGCCCGGGTGTACGGGTGCATCGGGCGGTCGTACAGCGACTGGCGGTCGGTCAGCTCGACGATCTTGCCCAGGTACATCACCGCGATCCGGTCCGAGACGTGCCGGATGACGGAGAGGTCGTGGGCGATGATCACGTAGGTGAGGCCGAGCTCCTCCTGGAGGTCGTCCAGCAGGTTGACGACCTGCGCCTGGATCGACACGTCGAGCGCGGAGACCGGCTCGTCGGCCACGACCAGCTTCGGGTTGAGGGCGAGGGCCCGCGCGATGCCGATGCGCTGCCGCTGGCCGCCGCTGAACTCATGCGGGTACCGGTTGTAGTGCTCGGGGCTGAGCCCGACCACCGACAGCAGCCGCTGCACCTCCTTCTTGACGCCGCCCTCGGGCTTGACGCCCTGGAGCTTGAAGGGGGCGCTGACGATCGCGCCGACGGTGTGCCGCGGGTTCAGCGAGGAGTACGGGTCCTGGAAGATCATCTGCACGTCGCGGCGCAGCGGACGCATGCCGTTGACGCCGAGGTGCGTGATGTCCGTGCCCTCGAACTCGATGTTCCCGGCGGTCGGTTCCAGCAGCCGGGTGATCAGCCGGCCCATCGTGGACTTGCCGCAGCCGGACTCGCCGACGACGCCGAGGGTCTCCCCCGAGCGGACGTCGAAGTCGAGGCCGTCGACCGCCAGGACCGCGCCGACCTGCCGCTTGAAGAGCCCCTTGGTCACCGGGAAGTGCTTCTTCAGGCCGCTGACCTTGAGCAGGGTCTCGCCCTGTGCGGGCTCCTCGACGGTCGCCGTGCCGCCCTTGGGCTGGTCGGAGTTCGCCATCTTCTCGTCCTCGCTCACAGCTTCGGGGCAATCTCTTCGTTCCAGATCCGCTCCCGGTCCTCCTGCGACATGTGGCAGGCGGACAGGTGCCCGGCGGACACCTCACGCAGCTCGGGCCGCGTGGTGCGGGTCACGCCGCCCTTGGGCACGTCGGCGTAGGGGCAGCGGGGGTTGAAGGCGCAGCCTTCGGGCACGTTGATCAGGCTCGGCGGGGAGCCCTTCACCGGGATGAGGCGCTCGGTCCTGTCCCGGTCGATACGGGGCATCGAGCCCAGCAGGCCCCAGGTGTAGGGGTGCTGCGGCTCGTAGAAGACCTTCTCGGCCGTGCCGTACTCGATGCAGCGGCCGCCGTACATCACCAGGATGTCGTCCGAGAGCTCGGCGACGACGCCCAGGTCGTGGGTGATGATGATGACGGCCGAGCCGAACTCCTTCTGGAGGTCCCGGATCAGGTCGAGGATCTGCGCCTGGACGGTCACGTCCAGCGCTGTCGTCGGCTCGTCCGCGATCAGCAGCTCGGGGTTGTTCACCAGCGACATCGCGATCATCGCGCGCTGCCGCATACCGCCGGAGAACTCGTGCGGGTAGCTGTCCACCCGCTTCTTCGGCTCCGGGATGCCCACGCGGTCGAGCAGCTCGATGGCGCGCGTGCGCGCCTTCTTCTTGTCGACGTTGTGGTGGACGCGGTACGCCTCGACGATCTGCTGGCCGACCGTGAAGAACGGGTGCAGGGCCGACAGCGGGTCCTGGAAGATCATGGAGATCTCCCGGCCGCGCAGCTTGCGCACCGTGTCCGCGTCGGAGGTGAGCAGCTCCTGGCCGTTCAGCCAGATCTCGCCGGAGATCTTCGGGCGCTGCCGCCCGTACTGGCCGACCGTGTGCAGGCCCATGATGCCGAGCGAGGTCACCGACTTGCCGGACCCCGACTCGCCCACGATGCCGAGCGTCTTCCCCTTCTCCAGGGTGAAGGTCAGCCCGTCGACGGACTTGACCAGGCCGTCCTGGGTGGGGAAGTGGATGCGCAGGTCGCGGACGTCGAGGAACGCGCGTGCGGGCTTCTTGTCCAGCACCGGCTCGCCGGGAGCGGTCCCCGTCGAGGTGAGGTCCCCGTTCTCCTTCGCGACGTCCGTGGACTCGGCCTTCTCGGCCTTCGCGCCGGACTTCTCGGCCTTCGCCTCGGACTTCTCGGGCTTCGCGCCGTTCTCGTCCTTCTCGGCCTTGGCCGCGGAGGTCTTCTCCGGGGTCTCCGGCTCGTCCGGCGTCGCGTCTGCTGGTTCTTTGCTGGGGACTGTCATGCAAGCCTCACTCGGGGGTCGATCACGCCGTACAGCAGGTCGACGATGAGATTCGCGATGACGACGGCGGTTGCGGTGATGAGGGTGACACCGAGGATCAGCGGCAGGTCCTTGTCGTTGATCGCCTTCAGCACGGCCTGGCCGAGGCCCGGGATGCTGAAGGTGGTCTCGGTGAGGATCGCGCCGCCCATCAGTGCGCCGAGGTCGATGCCGAGGAGCGTGAGGATCGGCGTCATGGTCGAGCGCATGGCGTGCTTCCCGATGACGACGGGTTCCTTGATGCCCTTGGCCCTGGCTGTACGGATGTAGTCCTCACCCATCACTTCCAGCATGGTGGCCCGGGTGATACGGGCGTACATCGCGCCGAAGAGGAAGGCGAGGCTGATCCAGGGCAGGATCATGCCGCTGAACCACTTGGCCGGGTCCTCGCCGAACGGGGTGAAGGAGTTGCTCACCAGGTCGAGCTGGTAGGCGAAGACCGACAGCAGGATCAGACCGGTGAAGTAGACCGGCAGGGAGACACCGGCGAGCGCGCCGGTCATGCCCAGACGGTCCCAGATGCTGCCGCGCTTGAGCGCGGAGACGATGCCCACCGCGAGTCCGATGACGAGCCACAGGAGGGCCGCGCCGGCCGCGAGGGACAGGGTCACGGGCAGGCGGTCGGTCAGGACCGGCCAGATCTCCTGCTCGGTGCGGAAGGAGTAACCGAAGCACGGGGCGGAGCAGTGAGTGGTGTCGCCCCCGCCGGTGTAGTCCCGTCCTACGAAGATGCCTTTGAAGAACTCGAAGAGCTGAACGAGGATCGGCTCGTCGAGCTGGAGCTTCTGGCGTACGCCTTCGATGGCCTCCTTGTCGGCCTGTTTGCCGACGAACATCGTGGCCGGGTCGGTTCCGGTCCACTTGGGGATCAGGAAGAAGATGCAGAAGACCGCCAGGATGATGACGACCAGCATCACTGCGACGGCGAACAGCCGCCTGATGAGATATGTGAGCACTGCTCTCGGCCGCCCGGCGGCGGCCCGGCCTCTCCCCCGGGGTGCGGGGGTTCGGCCGGGCCGCCGCCGCGGCCTTCACCTGCCCTTCGTGCCAGCGGCGGGTGCGCCGTCAGATGGTGATGTCGGTGGCGGTCTGGATCACTTGACGCCGATGTTCACGAAGTCGTACCAGCCGCTGAAGGCGTCGGTGGAGTAGACGTTCGTCAGGCGCGGCGAGCGCCACTGGACGACCTTCAGGTAGGTCAGCGGGAGGTAGTAACCGCCCTTCATGACCTCCTTGTTGACCTCGGCGTACTTCTCCGCGGCCTTGTCCGGGTCCAGCTCGCCGATGGCCTCGGCGAAGCCGTCGTCGACCTTCTTGTCCTTGATCAGGGCGTAGTTGTTGTTGCCGTTGTCAAGGATGTACTTGCTGTGCCACAGCGGAACGCCGTAGCCCTGGCCACTCGGGAAGTCCGGCCCCCAGCCGTAGAGGACCATCCCGTAGCCCTTCTTCTTCACGACGTCCGGGTTACCGACGATCGAGGAGCCCTGGGCACCGTCGAACTGGTCGATCTCCACGTCGATGCCGATCTTCTTCAGCGACGCCTGGATCGCCTCGGAGGACTTCACATCGGACTTGTCGGTGTTACGGACGGCGAGCGTGGTCTTGAAGCCGTCGGGCTTGCCGCACTTCTTCAGCTCTTCCTTGGCCTTCGTGACGTTGGCCTTGCCGCCGTTCTTCAGCACGCCGTACTGGTCGTCGCTCTTGTCGTGACCGGGGACGACCGGGGGCAGCATGTTCTGCGCGATCGCGCCGCCCGCCATCGGGCCGCCGCGCGCGGTCTGGACGGACTTGTGGTCCGTGCCGTAGATCGCGGCCTTGCGGCAGTGGATGTTGTCGAACGGCTTGATGCTCTGCGGGAACGCCACGTACGAGATGAAGCCCGACTGCGGGTTGTCGACGTTGCCCTTGTGCTGCTTGAGCGCGGTCGTACGGCCCTGCGAGTCCATGCCGCGCTGGTTCAGGTCGAGGTCCGCGTCGCCGTTGATCAGGCGCTTGTCGCGCTCGTCGGCGTTGGTGAGCAGCGTGACCTTGACCTGGTCCGGCAGCGCCTTGCGGAGCTTGTCCTCCTTGCCGTCCCAGTGCTTGTTGCGGACGAGCGTGAGGTTCTTGTTGGGCGTGTACGACTGGAACTTGTACGGGCCCGAGGAGAACGGCTTCAGCGCGTACTTGGACTTGGTGTCCTTGTCCTTGCGCACCGGCGAGTTGGTGGGCATGGCGAGCATCTGCTCGAAGTCACCGTTGGGCTTGGGCAGGTGGAAGACGATCGTCTTCTCGTCCTTGGCCTCGATGCCCTTGAAGTCCTTGCCCTCGTACGGACCCTTGTACTTGCCGTCGGGGTCCAGGACGTCCTTCAGGTAGACGGGGCCGCCGGACAGCGTCTTCTGCGCCCACTGGCGCTCGATGCCGTACTTGACGTCCTCAGCCGTGATCGGCTTGCCGTCCTCCCACTTCAGCCCGTCCTTGAGCTTGTAGGTGTACGTCTTCTTGTCGGACGAGATCTTGGCGTGGTCCGTCGCCAGGTCGGGCTGGAGCTTGATGCCGCCCTGGCCCGGCTTCGGCGAGTAGCTCACGAGCTGGCGGCTGTAGTAGCGCGCGAAGTCGAAGGCGAAGCCGTAGTACATCCGGGTGGTGTCCCAGGAGTCGGCGTCCTGCACGCCGACGAACTTCAGCGTGCCGCCCTTCTTGTCCGACGCGTTCGCGACCTTGCCGATGCCCGCGTTGAACCCGCCGCCCTTCCCGCCTTCGTCGTCGTCTCCGCCGCCGCAGGCCGAGATGGCCAGCAGGGGGCCGATGGCGAGCGCGGAAACCGCGGCCAGTCGACGCCTCGATGTGCGTTTGGTTGTCACTTTCTCGCAACCTCCGTGTAGGTCACGGCCCGCACCATCGCGAGGCCGGGGGGATCTTGGCTGGGGGGTCAACGGGTCCCCTTGGGGTCGAGCGCGTCGCGCACGCCGTCACCGAAGAGGTTGAAGGCGAGCACCGTGATGAAGATCGCGACACCGGGGATGATCATGTACATCGGGTCGGATTCGTAGTACGTCACGGCGTCGGACAGCATCGAACCCCAGGAGGCGGTGGGGGGTTTGACGCCCACCCCGAGGAAGCTCAGCGCGGCCTCGGTGAGGATGTTGGTCGGGATCATCAGCGTCGTGTAGACGGTGATCGGCGCGACCAGGTTGGGCAGCAGTTCCTTGCTCAGGATGTAGCGCCGCCCCGCGCCCAGGCTGCGGGCGGCCTCGATGTACTCCCGCTCCCTCAGGGAGAGCACCTGTCCTCGGACGATGCGGCCGATATAGGGCCAGCCGAAGAATCCGATCACCAGGATCATCACCATCAGCCGGACGCCCGTACCGGTGAGCCCGAACATGTTGTTCGGCATGACCGAGATCAGCGAGATGGCGAAGAGAAGCTGCGGGAAGGCCAGGAGCATGTCCATCACGCGGCTGATGAGCGCGTCGAGCCAGCCGCCGAAGTAGCCGGCGAGCGTGCCCAGGAGCGTGCCGATGATCACGGCGACGAAGGCGGAGAGGAAGCCGACGAGGATCGAGACCCGGGCGCCGTAGAGGATGCGGGCGAGGATGTCGCGGCCGCTGACCGGTTCGACACCGAGCAGGTGGTCCCCGCTGATGCCGCCCAGGTCCCCCTTGGGCGTACTGAAGAGCGGATCGATCAGATCCTCGTGGCGCTCGTTCGGGTCCTGCCCGATCAGCGAGGCGATCAGCGGGGCGAAGACCGCGACCAGGATGAGGAGCAGGACGATCGCACCGCCAATGAGTGCCACCTTGTCACGCTTGAGACGCTCCCAGGCGATCCGGCCGAGTGAGCGGCCTTCGATAGCCTTGTCTGCGCCGCTGGGCGCGGGCTCAGCGACCGCGGTTTCCGCGGACGTCTCGTGCAGTGGTGCCGTCATCGTGGTGGGAACCCCTTCTCGACCGGCAGTTGACCAGTCCACGCACGCCGCTGTAGCGGCCGGTTCGCATGCTGTTCGTACAGAAGGCCGATGGCCTATGGCTCGGGAGTCTTCATCGCGCTCTCGATCACCCGCCAGACCTCCTGGGGAAAGGATGCGCAACTGTGATGTGACGCGTCATGTTCCGTTATGCGGACGAAAGTTGACGTTGAGCGGTGCCGGGTCGCTCGATTTGCCCCGTTCTGGCCCATCTGCGCGTGGCCGAAATCCGGCCAGGAAATCCCCGCCTACGGGGAGCCTACGGGGAGGGGTCCCGCATCACGACAGAGCGGGACGAAAGGGGCGGAAAGCCCGCTCGGTGTGTCCGCTCAGCGGGCCCGCGGGTACCCGTACCCGAACCCCGGCGCGGCGGCGACGCCCTGCGCGTCACGGTCGAAGAAGGGGCGGGACTGGCGGCGCAGCCACATCGCCACCGGGTCGTAGTCGTCCGACATGGCGACGCTGGAGACCGGCAGGCCGTCCGGCACCGCCGAGATCGACTGCCGCATCATCTGCCGCGCGCCCTCGACCGAGTGCGGGGCGTTGTCGTACAGCTCCAGGCCGATGGCGAGGTACGGGACGCCCAGCGCGGGCTGCACCCAGGCGCGGCGCATCGAGCGGACGGCGGGGGTGTGGTGCGCGTTCTGCGCCAGCAGCGCGTAGAACTGCGGGATCTCCAGGGACGGTTCGGAGATGCGCAGCGGTCCGGCGGGCAGCCGGTCGAGCCCGGCGGCGATCCGGCGCAGGTCCAGCCAGGGGATCCCGAGGCCGCCGCCGGGGGTGTGCGGATTGAGCCAGATGCCCCAGCGGTCGGGGAAGAGGGCGGCGGCGATGTCCCGGCCGCCGACGACCTCGTGCGCCCGGGTCCAGCCCGAGGCGGACAGCTCCTGGGCCGAGGTCACGCACGGCGCGTATCCGTACCCCCCGACCTCCATGTTTCCGTACTGCGCGTCGGGGGACCCGGCCTGCCCGTTCCACAGCAGCATCCAGAGCCGGGTTCCGGCGAGGGCGCTCAGCAGGGACTCATAGGTCTCGTAGGTGTCGCTCCGGCCCGGCGACACCTGCCGCAGGAGCTGCTCGACGCTTCCACCCGCGCTCACCTGGGCCGCCCTTCCCTTACCTGTGCCGTACACCCCTGGCGCCCGGCCCGCCGGTCATGTGCGCCGGGCACGCCTGTGCGCCCCGCGCCGTCATCCAACCAGCTTAGGTCCCGGGCACGACATCGGTCCTCGTCCCTGAGCTCGACTTGGTTACTTTCCCCTGGTCCCTACTCCTGGCGCGTGTAGAAGGGCCGCACGCACTCGCGCATCCACTCCACCACCGGATCCCGCGCCGCGTCGAGCAGCACCATCTGCACGGGCCACTTCACCGTGTGCGTCCCCAGCGCCCGGCCGAGCGCCTCGTGGGCCGCCTGCCTCGACTCCGGGTCGAGCAGGTCGAGTTCTATGCCGACGAAGAGCGCGGGCGGATCGCCCTCGGAACTCGCCAGGGCCCGCCGCGCCGTCCGTACGGCCCCGAGCCCGGCGAACTCGGAGGAGACGGCGGAGAGGAAGTCCACCGGGTCGTCCTGCCAGTCCGGCTCGAAGAGCCGGACGCGGGCGCCGCGCGCCATGCCGGTGACGGCCTGCTCGGACGTGCTGTTCTCGCACAGCTCGGCGACGGCCTCGGGAGGCAGCGGCACCCCGACCGTCCCCTCCGGGTTCACCGCGATCCCCACCTGGGGCGGCAGTCCGCGCGCGAACTCCCGCGCGGGCGCGATGGTGAACGACACGTGCGCGCCCGCGACCTGGAGGAACTGCTGCTCCGAGCTGAAGACGGGGACGTACGCCGCGCCGCCCAACTCGATGGTCGGCAGGGAGAGATCCCGGCTCTCGGGCCCGCCGCCCTCGGGCAGGGGGACCCACACGCTGCTGCGCCGCAGGACTTCCAGCAGCCGGGCTCCGGCACCGGGGACGTCGAGGGAGGCCGCGAGGGTCTCCTCCAACTCGTTCCCGGGCCATCCCCCGCCGTGACCCGGCCCGTACTGCTGCGGAAAGCTCATGCGGACCAGCCTATCCGTGCGTCCGGGTGACGCGGATGGCGGAAGGGTGAGGGCCGGGGAGAGAGACAGGGCGCTCCCCCGATTGCTCACGTACGGCGACTCTCCGGTTGCGGAGCGCACGCGAGGCCCGAAAGGTGGTGAGCGTCCCTTTTATGTGCTTACGAGCACGCTCACTGGAGGAATGTCCCCATGCAGGTCAACCGCATCACCGCCGTCGCCGTCACCGCGCTCGCGGGCTCCCTCGCCCTCGGCGTCGCGGGCGTCGCCACCGCCGACCACGGCCCGGCCCACAAGGCCGCGCCGGAGCCCGCGCCCGTCGCCCCGAAGCAGCAGCAGCTCGCGCAGCAGGCCGAGACCCTCCAGGACACGGCGGCGGTGAGCGACGCGGTCGGCCGCGTGCTCAGCGACGTCGCGCAGGCCAAGGACGGCAAGCTCGCGCCGTTCCGTGCCCAGCAGCACGCCCACCGGATCGCCAAGGCGCTCCGTGAGCTGCGGACGTCGATCGCGCCGAAGGCGGCCAAGGCCCGCCCGCTGCCCGCCGCCGAGCTGACCACGAAGGCCGCGGCCGAACTGCAGGCCAGCTCCGCCGAGCTGCTGAAGGCGGCGTCCGCCGGTGACGCGCGCAAGACCAGCACCGCCGCGGAGAAGACGCTGCTCAGCACGGTGAACGTGATCGCCGCCGCGAACGCCAACGGCAAGCTCCCGGCCGCCGACCTCAAGGGCCTCCCGAAGGTCCCGAAGACCCCGCAGGCCGCGAAGAAGCCGCAGGAGGCGAAGAAGCCCCAGGAGGCCAAGAAGCCGCAGGAGGCGAAGAAGCCGCAGGACGCCGCCAAGCCGCAGAAGCCCCAGAACGCGCAGAAGCCCCAGGACGCCGCGCAGCCGCAGGCCCCGCAGAACCCGCAGACCCCCCAGACGGGTCAGCAGCCGCAGACGCCCCAGACGCCCCAGACCCCGGCGCAGCAGGGCCAGCAGGCTCCGCAGAACGCGCAGACCCCGGCGCAGCCCGCCGCCCCCGCGGCGCCCGCGAACCCGGCGGCCCCCGCCTCGCCGGTCACCCCGGCAGAGGGCCGCTGACACCGGGGGCCGCGCTGACGCGGCCCTCGCTGTCCCCGCGCACGGTCCCGTCCCCGCGTCCCGGGGGCGGGACCGTGCGCGTGCGGAACTCCTCCGGCACCGGGGCGAAGACCATCTCGCTCAGCGCCTCCGCCGCGGGCCTGTCCATGAGGACGGCGGTGTCCGTGCCGCGCGGCAGCCTGTCCTCCTCCGCGTCGGCCGTCAGTCTCCGTACGGCCCGCAGATGGCGCCGGAACGCGTACCCGGACACGCCCCGGCCGCGCGCCGCCTGCCCGGCGAGCGCCGTCTCGGGCGGGACGTCGAGCAGCAGCAGGTGCAGGGCCCGGCCCCGCCGCCGCGCGTCGGCCGCCAGCCAGCGGCGCACCCAGCTCTGCGTCCCGCAGTCGTGCACGACCACCCCGGCGCCGGAGGCGAGGGCCCGTCGCAGCCCCGCGTAGTGCGCGAGCCGCACCAGCGGCCGGTAGGCCCCGTACGGCAGCCAGGCGGGCAGGGCCCTCTCCCAGCGCTCGCGGGTGTCCTGGGAGTCGATGCTGACCACCGCGCACGCCCCGCCCCGTACGGGCACGGTCCGCCGGATCAGCGTCGACTTGCCGCTCCCTGGGAGCCCTGAGACCACCACCACATCACCGTCGGGAAAGCGCAGAACGCCTCCGGCCGCCGTCCCCCGCAGATCGCGCAGGTCGCGCAGGCTGCCCACAGATCACCCCTCCCGGAGGCGGCAGCTCCGCCGCCGCTCCTCAGAGAGTGTCAAGAAAAGGTAATGCGATTCAAGGCGATTGGCCGCCGAACAGGGGCAGTAGGCCTCCGAGCCCTCTGTGCGATGCGGCATCTTCCGGGGGGCACACCCCCATGCAATGATGTGCGGGCCAACTCCATACAGGCCGTTCGAGCCCGCGCGGGAGAGTTCCCGGAAGATGTCGTCAGGCGGCGTCGGACCGGGGCGCCGAAGGAGCAAGATCCTCCCTTGAATCTCTCAGGCCCCGATACCGCGCAGGGTGAGGCAGATCTGAAAAGCGAGCCCTCCGTCGTCCGGCGGCCGGGCTCCACCCAAGGTGCAAGCCGGGCAGCCGCCGCTCCCGGCGAACCTCTCAGGTTCCGATGACAGATGGGGAGGACATCCGCGTCACACGCCTGGAGCCTGAAGATGACTGAGCCTGAGCCCCGCACGCCCCGTAAGACAGCCCTCGACGCCACGCATCGCGCGCTCGGCGCGACGATGACGGACTTCGCGGGCTGGGACATGCCGCTGCGGTACGGCAGCGAGCGCGAGGAGCACCTCGCCGTCCGCAGCCGCGCCGGGCTGTTCGACCTCTCGCACATGGGCGAGATCACGATCACCGGCGCCCAGGCCGGGGAATTCCTGGACTACGCGCTGATCGGCAACCTCTCCAAGCTCAAGCCGGGCCGCGCGCGCTACACGATGATCTGCGACGAGGACGGCGGCATCCTCGACGACCTGATCGTCTACCGCACCGAGGAGGAGCGCTACCTCGTCGTCGCCAACGCGGCCAACGCGCAGGTCGTGCTGGACGCGCTGGTCGCGCGCATCCCGCGCGACGCGGACAAGCAGGTCGTCGTGATGGACGACCGCGACGCCTACGCGCTGCTGGCCGTCCAGGGCCCGGAGGCGGCGGGCATCCTCAAGTCCCTGACCGACGCCGACCTCGACGGCCTCAAGTACTACGCGGGCCTGCCCGGCACCGTCGCCGGGAAGAGCGCGCTCATCGCCCGTACGGGATACACCGGCGAGGACGGCTTCGAGCTGTTCCTCGCGCCCGGGGACGCGGTGGCCGTGTGGGAGGCGCTGACGGAGGCGGGCGAGGGCGTGGGGCTGGTGCCGTGCGGGCTGAGCTGCCGGGACACGCTGCGCCTGGAGGCGGGCATGCCGCTGTACGGGCACGAGCTGTCGACGGAGCTGACGCCGTTCGACGCGGGCCTGGGCAGGACCGTGAAGTTCGAGAAGACCACCAACGACGGCCGCTTCGTGGGGCGCGCGCCCCTGGAGGAGGCGGCGCGCAAGGCCGAGTCCGCGCCGCCGCGCAAGCTGGTCGGGCTCGTCGCGGCGGGGCGTCGCGTGCCGCGCGCCGGGTACCCGGTCGTGGACACGGCGGACGGCTCGGTGATCGGCGAGATCACCTCGGGCGCCCCGTCCCCCACCCTCGGCAAGCCGATCGCGATGGCGTACGTGGACGCGACGCACGCCGCGCCCGGCACCGAGGGGGTCGCCGTCGACATCCGGGGCAGCCACGAGCCGTACGAGGTCGTGGCGCTCCCCTTCTACTCGCGGAACCGTTAGGGAGACGCGGACAAGACGCGTACGGAGGCTCTGTCAAGAGCGTGACCTCCGTCCCACCAGCCAAGACCCGTTTTCGCCGAACGCGACACATCCAGGAGAATCACCCCATGAGCAACCCCCAGCAGCTTCGCTACAGCAAGGAGCACGAGTGGCTGTCGGACGCCAAGGACGGCGTCTCGACGATCGGCATCACGGCCCACGCCGCCAGCGCCCTCGGTGATGTGGTCTTCGTCCAGCTCCCGGCTGTCGGCGACACCGTCGACGCGGGCGAGACCTGCGGCGAGCTGGAGTCGACCAAGTCCGTCAGCGACCTCTACTCCCCGGCCTCGGGCGAGGTCACCGAGATCAACCAGGACGTGGTGGACGACCCGGCGCTGGTGAACTCCGACCCCTTCGAGGGCGGATGGCTGTTCAAGATCAAGGTCTCCGACGCCCCGGACGACCTGCTCTCCGCCGACGAGTACACCGCGTTCGCCTCGGGTGACTGAGGCCCGCCGGGGTATTCACGACCCGTCGCCTGCCCGCCCACGCCTTCCCGGGATGGTCCCATGTCGCTTCTGAACAGCTCCCTCCACGAGGTGGACCCGGACGTCGCCGCCGCCGTCGACTCCGAGCTCCACCGCCAGCAGTCCACCCTCGAAATGATCGCGTCGGAGAACTTCGCCGCGGTCGCCTCCATGGAGGCCCAGGGCTCGGTCCTCACCAACAAGTACGCCGAGGGCTACCCCGGCCGCCGCTACTACGGCGGCTGCGAGTACGTCGACGTCGTCGAGCGGCTCGCCCGTGACCGGATCAAGGAGCTCTTCGGCGCCGAGGCCGCGAACGTCCAGCCGCACTCGGGCGCGCAGGCCAACGCCGCGGCGATGTTCGCGCTGCTGAAGCCGGGCGACACGATCATGGGCCTGGACCTGGCCCACGGCGGTCACCTGACCCACGGCATGAAGATCAACTTCTCCGGCAAGCTCTACAACGTCGTCGCCTACCAGGTCGACGCCGAGACCGGCCAGGTCGACATGGACCAGGTCGAGAAGCTGGCCAAGGAGCACCGGCCGCAGATGATCATCGCGGGCTGGTCGGCGTACCCGCGCCAGCTCGACTTCGCGGCCTTCCGCCGGGTCGCCGACGAGGTCGGCGCGCTGCTGATGGTCGACATGGCGCACTTCGCGGGGCTGGTCGCGGCCGGGCTGCACCCCTCCCCCGTGCCGTACGCGGACGTCACCACCACCACGACGCACAAGACGCTGGGCGGCCCGCGCGGCGGTGTGATCCTCTCCAAGAAGGAGCACGCCAAGAAGATCAACTCCGCGGTCTTCCCCGGCCAGCAGGGCGGCCCGCTGGAGCACGTCATCGCGGCGAAGGCGGTCTCGTTCAAGATCGCGGCGACCGAGGAATTCAAGGAGCGCCAGCGGCGCACGCTCTCCGGCGCCAAGATCCTCGCCGAGCGCCTGCTGCGCCAGGACGCCGTGGACGCGGGCGTCTCGGTGCTCTCCGGCGGCACGGACGTCCACCTCGTCCTCGTCGACCTGCGCAACAGCGAGCTCGACGGCCAGCAGGCCGAGGACCGCCTCCACGAGATCGGCATCACCGTCAACCGCAACGCGGTGCCGAACGACCCCCGTCCCCCGATGGTCACCTCGGGCCTGCGCGTCGGCACCCCGGCGCTCGCGACCCGCGGCTTCCAGGACGAGGACTTCACGGAGGTCGCCGACATCATCGCCGAGGCGCTGCTGCCGGACTTCGACGAGGCCAAGGCCAAGACCCTGTCGGCGCGCGTCACCGCGCTGACGGAGAAGTACCCGCTCTACGAGGGCCTCGGCAGCAAGTAGCACGCCGGACCACCGGTCACCAGGAGGGGCGCCCCGGACGCCCCGTCACCCGGCTCCCGCCGGGGCGCCCCTCCCGCACCACCCCGCACCGCACCACCCGGACGAGGGAGTCCGCCACCATGGCCATTTCCGTCTTCGACCTCTTCTCGGTCGGGATCGGCCCGTCCAGCTCGCACACCGTCGGCCCGATGCGCGCGGCGCGGATGTTCGCGCGGCGCCTCAAGAACGAGGGCGTGCTCGCGCACACCGTCTCCGTACGGGCCGAACTCTTCGGCTCCCTCGGCGCCACGGGCCACGGCCACGGCACGCCCAAGGCCGTCCTGCTCGGCCTGGAGGGCAACTCACCGCGCACGGTCGACGTCGAGTCGGCGGACGGCCGCGTCGCCGAGATCCGCACGACGGGCCGCCTGCGCCTCCTCGCGGCGGAGATAGGCGATGCCCACGAGATCGACTTCCACGAGCCGAGCCAGCTCGTGCTGCACCGCCGCCGCTCACTCCCGTACCACGCGAACGGCATGACCCTCTTCGCGTACGACGCGGCGGGCACCCCGCTCCTGGAGAAGACCTACTACTCGGTGGGCGGCGGCTTCGTCGTCGACGAGGACGCCGTCGGCGAGGACCGCATCGTGCTCGACGACACGGTGCTGCGCCATCCGTTCCGTACCGGCGACGAACTCCTGCGCCTCACCCGCGAGACCGGCCTCTCCGTCTCCGCGCTGATGCTGGAGAACGAGAAGGCGTGGCGCACCGAGTCCGAGATCCGCGCGGGCCTGCTGGAGATCTGGCAGGTCATGCGCGCCTGCGTCGCCCGCGGCCTCAGCCAGGAGGGCATCCTCCCCGGCGGCCTCAAGGTCCGCCGCCGCGCGGCCACCTCGGCCCGCCAGCTGCGCGCCGAGGGCCACGCGGAGGCCCACGCGATGGAGTGGACGACGCTCTACGCGATGGCGGTGAACGAGGAGAACGCGGCGGGCGGCCGCGTGGTCACGGCCCCGACGAACGGCGCGGCGGGCATCATCCCCGCCGTCCTGCACTACGCCGCGAACTTCGTCCCCGGCACGGACGACGAGTCCATCGTCCGCTTCCTGCTCGCCGCGGGCGCCATCGGCATGCTCTTCAAGGAGAACGCCTCGATCTCCGGCGCCGAGGTCGGCTGCCAGGGCGAGGTCGGCTCCGCCTGCTCCATGGCGGCCGGCGGCCTCGCCGAGATCCTCGGCGGCAGCCCCGAACAGGTCGAGAACGCCGCGGAGATCGGCATCGAGCACAACCTCGGCCTCACCTGCGACCCGGTCGGCGGCCTCGTCCAGATCCCCTGCATCGAGCGCAACGGCATGGCCGCGGTCAAGGCCGTCACCGCAGCCCGCATGTCCCTGCGCGGCGACGGCCGCCACCACGTCTCCCTGGACAAGGCCATCAAGACGATGCGCGAGACGGGCGCGGACATGAAGGTCAAGTACAAGGAGACGGCCCGCGGCGGGCTCGCGGTGAACGTCATCGAGTGCTGAGCACAGCACCTCTGACCAGGTGATTCGCGTCTTTCAGCTCTGTCACGGGCTTACCTTTCTGTACGGCGAGATGTCCCTCAGAAGTCCCTGTGACAGAGCTGAAAGTCCCTGAAAAGTCCCTGGGATGTACCTGGCAGACCGGTCAGTGACCTGGTCGCTGGCAGCGTTTCGCGCACCGACAGCGCAGCCCGCAGCGAGGCGTCCGCCATGCCGGGTGCGACTGGGGCTCCACCTCCCGACTACACGGGGTTGACGGACGTGGGTACCGCTTGGGGCGGATCGATCTCCGTACGACGTACACACAGCAAACGGATGGCGAGTCGGCAGCCACCAGCCCAGGCGGTTCGGACTGGTGTTCTTCCGCTCGCCATCAGCCACCTGCTGGTCCTCTACGTCGGCAATATGCAGATGCCCCCCGAACCGAGCGGCGCATACGTCAATGGCCCCATCACTAGAAAGCCGTTCGCGGGGCAAGGCGGGTGGCATAGCCTGGGGGTCGATCGCACCACGACAGTTCACCTGCTCGAAGAGTGAGGCACATGCCCGTCTTATCCTCGCAGTCGCTTGGAGCGGCCTTCCGCTCTCGCGCGTCGGCAGCTGCCATCTCGGCTGTGTCCGCTGCCGCCATCGCTGTCATCGTCAACGTGTGGACAAGCACCTGGACTTGGCCCGCCGGAGTCAGCCTCGGAACGCTACTTCTGATTCAAGTGCTCTTCGAACGGAGCCGGGCTCGCGCAGCCGACGACACACCTTCATCCCCGTCCTGTTGGGTAGTGGAGCAAGACTTCGCGGACGTCTCGGACAGCAGCATCACCGCGGCACGCCGTCCCGCAAGTGGCGGTGATACGGAAGTGCGGCAGCGTCTTGGTTCGGTAAGCCAGTCCACAGTCGTCGGCGTTGACAGCAACAGCGACCAGTGAGGATCGACGAAAGGCCGGGGGTCCCGGCGGAACTGGACAGGAAATCCGACTCTTTCGTCGGACGTCAATGGGCAATGGCTGAGATCGCGTCCTGGTACGAGACCGCCGAACCGCTACTCATCATATCGGCTGAACCTGGAGTCGGTAAATCCGCGCTCGCGGTACGGCTGGCGCAAATCTCGCTCGGCGAGGCGCCTCCCCCACAGGGGATCGGGCCAGGCTGGCTCCACGCGTGGCACTTCTGCCAGGCCCAGAGATTCGGTTCGCTGAACATTCGAGGAGTGCTGGAAGGGGTGGCCGACCAGTTGCGCGCCACGCTTCCGGGGTACGCCGAAGCGGTGGCGTGCAACGCTCCTACAACCACCATCGCGATTAACCAGGAGTTCACGGGGCCTGTACAGAACTCCAACGTGATCGGGGTCAACCGACTGGTTCTTCCTGACGTCGAACCACTTCGTCTACTGGACAACCTGCTCCGACAGCCACTGTCTGAACTCGGGACCCAAACCGTCATCCTGCTCGACGCCGTGGACGAGACTGAGGAACAAGCAGATGGACAGCAGACGCTGGCCCGGCTGCTGTCCATGCTGCGCACCGAGCCCGTACCAGGGCTTCGTCTTGTGCTCACCACACGCAACGGTCCCACCGCTGAGCGCTTCTCTCATGGCCGACAATTGCGTCTCCAGCACGACGAACCTGCAGGTACACACGACGTACTTGCCTATCTACAGGGCCGCCTCCACGACAGAGGAGTCACCGATCCCACACGTGTCGCGCAATCGATCGCTCACTTCGCCGACGGCAACTTCTTGTTCGCGACCCTTGCCGCATCCGAGGATGCCGAATGGCTGCGTCTCCTGGTCTCGGGGGAACGTGCTCTACCGCGCGGGCTGGCGGACCTCTACAGCAGCTTCCTCGACCGCCAAGTGACCGCCGACCCCCGCCGATGGCGGGAGGTTATCCGGCCGGTTCTCGGTCTCTTGGTGCAAAGCCGGGGCGACGGCTTCACACGACGCCAGCTGGCCCAGCTGTCCGGTCTCCGTCAATCAGCCGTCGATGACGCATTGGAACTGTGCGCTCCCTATTTGCGGGGGCCGCGGCCTGACGGTCCCTTTCTCCCCTTCCACGGGTCGTTGCGTGACCACCTGCGCTCGGAATTCCGGCATGGCATCTACCCGCGAGAATCGATAGAGAGGATCATCTCGACGTTCCGCACTGATGCAACAAATCCCCACGGCGTGGAGAACCTCTTGGGCTACATGGCCGACCGTGCCCATCTCGCGGGCCTCGGAACAGGCAACGAGGGCACCCCCGGACACGACCGTGGGAATCCGCGAGAACTGCGAGAGCTAGGTGAGGCAGTCACAGACTGCGGCTACCTGAGCGCGCGTATCCAGGCAACGGGCGTGGACTCGCTTCTGGATGAGATCGCTGCTCTGCGAGACTCATTCCCAAGGTTCCCAGTACTCGGCTCGGTGCACGGGATACTCGGACGCCAGGCTCACAACCTGCGCATCGGGGCACCGGGGGGCATGACTTCGTTCGCCACCCAACAGCTCCTGTACGAGTGCTCAGTGAGCGGGAACTCTGGTCTCCTCCGTCATTCTCGGGGCCCCGAACGCTCGCCGGTCTTCGCAGCCTTGTGGAGCGCCGGTAGCGAGAACTCCCGGCTTTTGTCCCACACGCTCGCCACCAGTGAATTCTTCGTGGATGCCCTGGCCATGTCTCAGGACGGAACCAGAACAGCGCTCTGCGTACACACCTGGCGCAGGAACGACAAGAGCACGACCGTGAAGGTCTTCGACACGGAGACGGGTTCGACGATTCGAGAGTTCTCGCTCTCCGAGAACGGGCTGAAGGTGCGCAGTCTCCGCTTCAGCGACGACGGTCGGCGCCTGCTGGCCCTGCGGGTGGACCAAACGAGCATGGCTTGGGACCTGTCCTCCGGAACCAGAGAACCGGTGCTGCCCGACGAGATCAGAGAGCTCCAGCCAGCTTCCCAATCATCGGAACTCCCGCCCTACGCGATCCCCGGGCAGGTCCCCCCGGACCTCGACGAGTTGGTCGTGGCGATCACCCCGGATCGCCGGTATGCGGCCATTGGTAAAGGCCACGGCAACACAGTGACCATGTGGGATCTCGCCAATCGCACCACCCTGGGACGCTACGACGCCCACCGGATCAATCACCTGGCCATTTCACCTGACGGCCGGTGGGTGGTCGTGGGCTCGGCCATCGGTGGAGCCCACGTCCTCAGCCCATTGTCACCCTCCTCGCAGTTCTCACGGGACGGTCACCTGGGCGCCGTTCGCACAGCATCGTTGCACGACGGCCATGCGGCGACCCTGGGCCATGACGGTGACCTGAAGATTTGGAACGCGGCCACGGGCCAGCTAGTACGGACTCGGGGCACACCATCTGTACTGGGCGGTGCAGACACTCTCGCCGTGGACGATGAGGCCAGCCTGTGCGTCGTGGGAAACCACGACGGCAGCGCCACGCTCCTTGACCTGCAACGTCCGTCCTTCATGCGCCCCCTCATGGTCGGCGGCGCCCCCTGCGACGAGAACTGGCGAACGCGCGACGGCGCGCAGGACGAGGCGTTGCCTCCGGTGGGAGCCGGCGACTGCCCCCGCACAGAGTGGCCAACCCGGGTCAACGATCGCCATGGCTCCCCTGTGTCGGCTCTCGACATCGCACCTGACGGTCGCCGCATCGCAACTGGAACTCTGAACGGCGTTGTGCGTGTTTGGGATGCAAACACCGGCGACCTGGTACGCGAAGTGACACGGGCCGGTCATCTCGTCCGGTCGGTTCGGTTCACACCGGACGGAAGCCACGTCATCACCGTCGCCCAACTCGGTGGCCCTTTCCTCCATCAGTGGGAGGCAGTGGAGGTGTGGAGCCTCAGCTCCGGCGAGCTGACCCGAACCCTGTGGCCTGATGCTGCCCATCCGCGCTTCACCCTCCCCGCTGAGGACACGGTCGCCGCTCTCACCAGAAACGGACGCTACCTCGCGACAGGGCACCAGCGCGGCACGGTCACGGTGCACAATCTCGCCACCGGGCAAGAATTCGGTCACCTGGCGCTGCACGGAGCCATCACATGCCTGGCTTTCGATGAATCACGACTCCTGGCAGGCACGGCCAACGGTGACGTCACACTGACTGATGTGCGGGGGATGCCTGCGTCAGCGCACCCTTGAGCGTGCGGTCACTTCCAGTGTCCCGGGAGTAATGGCCAAACCATCGACAACCAGTTCCGTATCCCACACGCCCGGACCCGCGACCGTCCTCGTCGGCGAGGAAGCCCCGTAGGCACAAAGTTCCAGGTCACGAGCCTGGTGTGCACACTCCGATACACGTCCCCTCCGCTCCCCTTCACGTGTGATCACCGCGCGAACCGACCAACCGTCGGAGGGTTAAACCAAGGAGGTCAGACTGTGTCTGACCTAGCCCTCAACCGAGCCGCCAGGGGGATTCGAACCCCCGACCTACGCATTACGAGCACGATAGGGCTCATGTCGCGTCATGCTGCGCGATGATCCGTGATCTCAATTTCGCAGATCAGAGCACGTGCCGTGATCCCCATGCACATGCCCCGTGCTGCCTCGTCCAAAGGCGTCCGCGCTCCCCTTGCGCTTCCCTCCGCGACGCTCTAGCTCGAACAGGGACACCAGCGTCTATCCTGAATCCGAGTTGTCGGTTTCGAACAACATCAACACCATGCGGCGCAGGCTCGCACTCCGCGATCAGGAGGCGGCCTCATCGGGCTGCTCGGTCTCGGTTTCAAAGCTGGAACCCCTATACTCGGGGTGATTTCGGTCGACGGCGCCGGCGACGTGGAGCGGGACGGGATGGCGGGTGCGCGCGTCCCAGGCGAGAGACTGGTGGCAGAGCGCCGCTGCCAGTGCGGCAAGATCCTTTGGCTTGTGCCCGCCTGTCTGCGGCACGGTGATCTGGGTCGCGGTGAAACTGTGCCAGTCCTTGCGCAGCAAGGTCTCCCTCAGGTCCTCGGGGATCGTGAAGCGGGTGTACGTGCTGCCGTTGATGGCGGTTTGGCCGAAGCCGTCGTAGCTGCGCGATTTCTGGGCCAAGTACCAGCTGGTTGCCCCTGTGGATGTGGTTCGTTCGTGCAGCCAGTTGTCGGGGGCTTGTGGCCGGGCCGGGTCGCGTCGCCCCCGGGCGTCGGCGCGGTCGACTGGCGTGGGGACCTCGCCGTACGACGTGTTGATGCTGACTACAGCAACCGAACGGCCAGTGTCGTCGAGCCCTTCGCTGGGGAGCGTTCCTTCGCCGAGTCGGGCGTGCTGGAGTCCTGGCCAGATGGTCCGGCACGCCTCGGTGTCCACGACGAGGACGAGCGGTGTCTGTCCGGGCAGGATCCGTAGCGCGGCTTTGATGTGCTCTCGGACCAGGGCGGCGCCTTCTTTGTGTCGGGCGTGCTGGTCCACACCGATGGGGCCGGAGCCGAAGGCCGCCTCTCCCTGAGGAAGAGGGAGCCAGGCGTGGTCGCGGCGGCTGTACATCTCCAGTCGCCAGGGTTTGTGCGGATCCGGATCAGTGTGGAGGGCCGTGAGAACCTCCACCATCTGTGTCTTGTCGGCGGAGCCGAACTTTGCGCTGACCCGCTGCTGGCGTAGATGCAGTCCAACCAGGATCGTGGGGCGATCCAGTGCGACGCCCTCGGCGAGACGTCCGTCGACCGCGCCGAGGCGGAACAACAGGTCACGCAGTCCGTTGATGGCCGGGTAGTCCAGGCGCGGACGCTTCTGCTTGGACTGCTTGGCCTCCTCGCCTACCTGTGACTCTGCGTCAACGTCACCAGCCATGGCACGAATGTCGGTGCTCGGCTCCGAGTCCTGGGACGGTCCTTCTTCGTCTTCGGGCTTTGGCGGCTTCGGCCGGGGGCGCTGGGCAATGAACTGGGAGACCGCTCCCCGTCGATGGAAGTGCCTGCGGAGATCCTGCTTCGGGTCGTAGACGTCCGGCTGGCCCCTGCGAGGGGTGCGCTTCTTCGGGTTCCAGATCGTCTCGACCCACACGCCGGTGAGCATGGTGCTCGTAAGTGGTGAGAGAAAGGAGAGTTCACGATGCCAGTCGACCGGCGTCGGTGAGGTCAGAGCGGGCAAGCGCCGCAGATGTACGCGCAGCCGATCCGTAAGCCGGTGGTCACGGTTGTCTCCCCACTCCTCCGTCTGCTCCGATTCCTCGAGATATGGAGTAAGTGCGGTGATCATCCGCTCACGCGTGTACTCGTCGTCATACAGCGCGAGGATCCGGATCTTGTTCTGTCCGGTGCCGCTCAGAGCGTGGTCGAGATCGTCCCGCGCGACGGGACCTTTCGTGTGACGGACGACCTCGACGTCGGTTCGTTCGTACACGACCTGCTCGGCTTTCAGCTTCGCCGCAACCTTCTTCACGTGGTTGGCGAGGTAGAGGTTGAAACGCGTGCCTGTGCCCTTGCCCAGCGGATGCTCGGTGGGTCCGGGCACCAGGGCACGCACCGAAGACTCTTTGACCTCGGCGAGTGTCTCGTTGGTGCCAAGTTTGATGGCTTCCAGATTGCACGCAGCGACGACTTGGGCGGCGAAGTTGCGGGCATAGGGCTCCCATCCTTCGCCAGCACGACGGTGACCGACAGGCAGGCGGAGCACGGTGTTGTTCTTGCCCCGCTCCACGAATGCGGTGCGGGTGCCGGCCCAGTGTGTGGCCAGTCTGCTGAACGTGGGCAGAACGTGGATGCCGATCCGAGGCTCGCCGGGCAGCGTGACCACCCGGAAGTCGATCTTGTGCATCGCGTAGCCGACCCTCGCCGGCCGTTCCGTCCTGCCTTTCGATACGTCGTCCCAAGCGAGCAGGCTGCCTCTGGTGTCCATCAGCCATTCAACGCGCCGCCCCGCGCCTGCGGTGCCGGCGGGCAGGTGGAGTGGTTCGCGCGCGAGTTCGGCGGCGAAGTTCCACGCGGCGACTCGATAGAACCACTGTGGCGCGCGTGGCCGGCCGCAGGCTGCGTCGCGGATGAAGGATCCGAGCTTGGGTTTGTCCATTTCGCTCTGTGCCAGGAGCGGGGAGAGGGTGTTGGCGTCTGTGCCTCCGTGGATGAGTTGTTCCCAGATGCGGACGGCCCGGGTCAGCAGTCGTGGCGCGATGGGCTTGGTGGTGGCCAGGACGGTGGGCAGCGCACGGTCGTCGTCGGGCATGTTGTCGATGTCCGGCATGATCACGATGGGCTGGTTGGTCACCGCGGAGAGTGCCGTGGCAAGCCCTGCGTATGCGGGACGGATCGGCTTGGAGGTGTCGTTGTCGCGGTAGCGAGGCAGCTGGCTCCATGCCTCGGCAAAGTCCTTGTTCAGTCGGTAGAGGACCACGGTGCCGAGGCGCTCAGGGGCGAGGAGGTAGGCCAGGGAGGTCAGCATGCGGTGTCCAATGAGTCTGCGGTGACTTTGTGGCTGTCGGCGAAGGTGAAGAAGGCCCGGAGCGCCTCGCCGTTGGTGGTGAGCATGGTGTCGAGTTCACCGGTGCGGACCCAGTCGGCGCGGAGCTGCTTGATGAGGCTGGGCAGGTCGGAGTTTCCCTTGGGGTCCAGGAAGGCGTAGTCGACGAGGCGGATCCGCCCTGGTGTGCCGCCCCGGCGTGCACGGCCCACTAGCTGGATGATGGAGGCGATGAGCTCGGCGGCGATGGCCTTCTTGGCCCGGCGGGGCAACGCACTGAAGTAGCGTTCGCTGCCCAACAGTTCGTCGAAGTACTGACCGGCTGTCTTCTTGGATCGCGCGAGTTCGAGCCAGGGCTTGTCGCCGGCGCGGTGGTCGTCCAGGGCTCTTACGCCCACGTGGGCGAGCAGTTCGTCGGGGTCGTCGACGATCGACATGGGGCGTACCGCGAGCCAGATGGAGCCGATCCGGGATCGGCGTTCGCCCGGTGTGAGGATGTTGAGGCTGCGTTCGGCTCGCTTGAGCGGCGCGATGAGGATGCGCGCGTGCGGTCGAGCGCCGAAGTCCTCCAGTTGGTCTCCCGAGATCTCGATCCAGGGCCGGTCCTCGGTCTCCGGTTCAGTTGCCGTGTCGGCATCCGCGTCAGGCTTCACCGCGACCACGATCAGCCCGGGTGGGGCACCGGCAGCGCGCAGACCTTCGGCCAGGTCGCGGCAGCTTTGGTAGGAGGTCGTGGCGAGCAGGATCGCGTCCTGAACGCCGGGGACGTCTTGCGTCGCGAGGTCTTCGAGCTCATGCGAGAGTTCACTCCACAGCTTCATGCCGAGCTGTCGCGTGGCCTCCCGTCTCTTCTTTCCGGTGAGCCCTGAGATCCTGATCATTTCTCCCGCCAGGTCCGGAATGGCGCGGGCGTCGATGACCACGGTTGAGCCTTCGTCCGGCACGATGAACTCGGGCCGGATGTGGATGTGGTGCCGGTGTGCTCCCGGCATGTATGCGGTTGCCGAGAGCCCGAGGACTACGCGCGGGTGCCCGGAGTGGGCGAGCGCGGTGATGTGCCCGAGTGAAGTGATGTACCGGTGTGGGTCACCGCCGAACGCGGCGGCGCTCAGTTTGGTCTCGTGGGGCGTCTTGGGATTGTGATCCTCCGTGAAGGCGAACACCAGTCGTCCGAGCGGGCCGTGTGGAATCGCCCTCCAGCTCTCGTAGCCGCCCAGAGCCTGGGTGATCTCCTCTGCCGCGGGGACGCCGGCGAGTTTGAGCTGCGGTGCGTCGTGCACAAAGCTGTACAGCATGCCCCTCAGCGGGACCAGGAACATCCTGCGTACCAACCGGTCGATTACCGCTGCTCTGGTCTTCGACGCGGGGACCCAGGAGGCCAGTGCCTCGAAGAGCTCGCCGCGGGCGTTCTCCAGCACTCCTGCGGCGTCAACGGAGGCGGTGATCGAGCGCACCAGAGACGCGAACTCGCGGACATGCGCTGGTAGAAGATGGCTCGCAACCTTGCTGTCGTACACCGCTTCCATGAGTACCGCCGCCGCCGCAGCATCTCGTGGATCGGGCTCGGCCGACACCTTGGACACGTCATCTGCGAGGAAGGCGGCGAGGTGCCTGCCCAGCCATCCGTCCCAGCGCTGAGGGACGATCCATCGACGGCCGCCTCGCTGCTTGCGCGGCTTCTGGTCGGGCTCGTCCGGGAGCTGGTCACTCAGAGCGAGATCACCTCGGGCCAGATGCATTGTGTAGGTCTCGGCCAGACGCCTGCATTCCGACACGTTCGATCGTGTTCGTTCCTCCAGCGCCCCGGGAAGCCGGCCGAAAGCGCTGACCACCTGAGTGTCCACTTCCAGCAAGGGCCGATCGTGCCCACGATCGCCCCAAGCCAAGGTCAGCCCCCGCCCAGAACGGTCCATCACAGTCGACTGGAAGGCGTCGAGTTCATCGATGAGGACGACCTGGGCGCGTGTCATGAGGAACTTCTCCACGCTGACCTTCTCGTCCACGGTCCCGTCGTCCGCCTCCAGCGGGATGTGCATGCGTCCCTCGTAGAAGTTGGCGTGGGTGGTCACGATGATGCGCGCTGAGCTTGCCTGTCGGGCCAGCCGGAACTTCCCGCATCCCTGCCTGAAAGGACAGACCTTCGGAGTCGGCATGCTCCGATACGGCTCCCCGCGCTCAGCGCGTACGGGGGTCAACTTCGTGCAAGGCTCTCCGCCCGGCACCCACGTGTCGACGGCCTCTTCCACCGAGGCACACGCGGGCAGTTGGCAGGAATAGCCGATCCGGGCGAAGACCCAGTCGACGTAGTCCGGGTCATGCGAGCCGCTGACGGCTCGGTCCAGTTCCCGCATCAGGCTGTTCGGCGACATCAGCGGAACCACTACCGTCGAAGCCTCGGCTCCCAGCCGCGCTCGGACACCCCACTGTTCAAGATCCTGCTCGATCGCGTGCGCAAGCTTCAGCGCGTTCGCGTTGGTGTCGACGACAAGGGCTACGGTGTGCCCTTCCTGTACGGCCCATGTCGCGTAGCTCCGAAGCAAGACGCTCTTCCCTGAGCCTGTGGGAGCACTCAGCACCTGGGTCGGTCCCGCCCGCAACTGCATGGCGTTATCGACGTCATCCCCCTGCACGGTCCGCATCTTCTTGAAGAAGGGTGCGAGAGTCTCAGTCCGGAACGCGCTTCCCATCCCTTCGTCGAGTTCCGAGTTCAACTGCAGGAAGTCTTCAACCTTGAGCACCGCTTCCGAAAGCTCCGGGGCCGTGTGCATGGGAACCGGTTGTGGCTGGACCGGCGGCACCTGGTGCTCCTCGAAGGTGTAGTACGCGAGGACTGGCGCCTTCTGACGGCCTGCCATTGGAACACGCAGTGTATGGGTGTACTCCCCTGGTTTCGCGATCGCGCTCACGGTCAGCGCGGACGCCCGGATGTCGTCCATCTCCGCCAGCAGTTGGTCGGCGCAGGTCCGGGGGTCAAGACCGTGGTGGCCGATTACGTGTTCCTCGCCGTCCTGCAGACGGAAGCCGGGAACGCGGCGCTCAAAGAAGTTCGTGTTGGCGTAATCGCGGAACGCCGTGTCGTTCGCCAGGGGGTTCGCCCTGTGGGCGAGCAGACGGCTGAGACGGCGCTGATCGTCCACAGGAAGATTCGCGAAGGCCGCCCAGGTGTCGTACTTCCCCGTCAACAAGTAGTGCGCGGCCGTCAGCGTGGTGCCTGTCCGGTCATTCGGGAAGTACGCCTGTGCGCAGGCACAAGCGCAGGCAAGTAGCCGCGACAGGAGCCGGGACTGGCTCCGTCCGAGGCCATTACGATCGCGTTCGTCCTTCACTGAGCCCTCCTGGCCTCGGCGAGCTTCTTCTTCACGATCCGGTTCACGTCCTCGACCACGAGGACGGTGTAGTCGGGCAGCAGGTCCTGCAGTTCCGCACGCTGCGCGGTGCCACGGTGATCCGGGAGGACGATGGTCTTCGCGGCGAGCGGTTTCTTGGCGATCTCGTCAGCAAGGCCGGAGGCGCTGGCAACATCCTTGAGGTCGACCGCAAGCTCCCAGTCCAGCTCCTTGATGGCGAACCGCACGTCGTAGAGATCCTGACGGGGCCAGAGTTCAACGGTCAGCGGCGGCTTGCCGTCCCACCGTTTGTACAACTTGAGCTCCTCAATTCCCGGTACAACGATGAATCGCCACACAGAGAATTCGACGCAAACCGTCTGGCGGTTGCCCTCCCGATAGACGGTCTTGGTCGCTGGCTGCCTGCGCACGGTGTCGTCCCGGGGGCGGAGCTTCGGAGGCTGGCCGTCCTTCAGGCCGCGGATGGCGTACTCGGCGTTGTGAGCCCAGTAACTGCAGCGTACGGACGTCCCGTTCACGCGCATGGGCCACTGACATACAGGGCAGGGCCACCAGAAGCGCCCCTCATAGGCGCGATCTGGAGGGAGAGGAACGTAGCGGACTGGAGGCAGAATCCCGGCATCGCTGCACGCGTCAGCGATGTTCTCCCGCTCGCCAGCCGGGTGCTCGGTCGTGAAGCGTCGACGCGTTACGTAGTCCGCATCGCTTGCCCCCGCTTTCAACCCGAGGAACGCCTCGTTCTCGATGAACTCGTGCTGCATCCACGTCCACGTGGGCATCCAGCCACGGCCACGATCCCCTCGTTCCAGCAGCGAGACGATCGCCGAGCATCCGTCGGAGTAGACGTCGTCGCTGATCTCATCCCACTCCAGGATCGTGACCCGGCCCAGCGGATCGTCATCGAAGACATCAGGGGCGATATGCCGAAGCGGCTTCCTCGACAGTTGGTCAACGAGTGCGGCTGGAGTCAGGGCTTCTCGGTCGGCACCGAGGATCGAGTTGACCACCCCGGTCATACTCATGACTTCGCGCCAGGCACGGGGTTCTTCGCGCCGGATCGTCCAGGCGTACCCGAGGCGAATCGTTGCGCTGACCAGCATGGTCCTGCGCCGACTCATAACGGCATCGAGCACCGTCACTCCTCCATCTCACTTTACTGAGTGTTCTTGACAGAGAGCTCTGCGTGATGGAGGTGATGGTGCCGGAACTCTTGGGGCGTGATCGCAAGCATGCCAGTCAGCGTGTCGCGCCCACAAAGCCCCCACGGTGCTGACCAGGTTGTTTGCGCACAGTCGGCGCGGAGCGAAGAAATAGAGGTTCACCCTCTCAGGTGACACGCGACGTCATCCGCCGCGCACCGGGCTACTCACCCACGGCCTCGCGTTGCCCTCCCCCCGGAGGGCGATCGACGGTCTTCCCTGATGACGGACGACCAAGGTGTCAGGCGCTTCTTTCGTGCTGGGCTCCCTCTGCTTTCCGCAGCCTGAACGCGGTGAGGTTCGGGTGAGGAGGTCGAACTCGACGTTGTCCTTTGCACTCCAAGAGTGCCCGCTGTACGGCGGGAAAGACGGTCCATCTGATCTCGCCCGAGGGGGAATAATCCGGTGGCCTCTTCGATTCTCGCCTGGCAGTGATCGTGCTGGAGCGGGGAGGAGTGCGTGGGCGACCTGAAGGTCTTCCGGGTCAGAGGCGGCCGGGCGACGGAGATTCCGGGTGCGTCGGTCGCGGTGGAGCGCGAGCTGCAGTCGCTGATCGAGGCCAATATGGAGGCGATGCTCGGGATCCGGTTCCTGGCCTCGGAGTACCGGACGGGTCGGCATCGCGGGCGGGTGGATTCGCTCGGGCTGGACGAGAGCGGCACACCGGTGATCGTCGAGTACAAGCGGTCGCGAGATCAGAACGTGATCAACCAGGCGCTGTCGTATCTGGTGTGGCTGCGCGACCACCACCACGAGTTCGAGCGGCTGGTCGCCGACCGGCTCGGCCCGGAGGCGGCCGGGGCGGTGGACTGGAGCAATCCGCGGGTGGTGTGCGTGGCGGGGGAGTTCACGTATCACGACACGGTGGCGGTGGAGGAGATCGGCCGTCGCATCGACCTGGTCTCCTACCGCGTCTTCGACGACGTCCTCACGCTGCGGCTGATCGCCTCAGTGGCCGGAACCAGGGGGGCCTCCCTGCGGGCGAAGGCTTCGAATCCGGCGAAGGCGGCCGAGCCGGGGTCGGCGGTGAGCGTGCAGCAGCAGAGGCTGGATGGGGCTTCGGCGAAGGTGCGGGAGCTGTTCGGCGCCGTCGATGAGCGGTTGCTGCTGCCGGAGGGGGCTCGGGTGGAGCCGCAGCAGCATTACGTGACCTACCGGCGGTTGAAGAACTTCGCCTCGGTGCGGGTGCTGCCGCGCAAGGAGGTCGTCGCGGTGAACCTGAAGCTGGATCCGGCGATGGTGGAGTTGGTGGAGGGCTTCACCCGGGACGTGACGAAGATCGGCTGCCTCGGGATCTCGGGAGTCGAGGTGAGCTTGCGCTCGCTCGCGGATCTGGAACGTGCCGAGGGCTTGATTCAGCGGAGCATCGCGGCCTCCTGACCACGCCGCCTCACGAAGGGGCGGTCGCCACCCGTTGCGGGTGTGCGACCGCCCCTTCGCGTGTTCTGCCGTCCTGGCCCCTATCCCGGGTCACTGCTCGGGTCCGGCGAGGTCGAAGTCGTCCTGGGTCAGGGCGTTCGCCAGGCGCTGTTCGGCGATGTCGGCGTAGTGGTCGGACAGCTCGACGCCGATGAACTGGCGTCCTTCGCGCAGGGCGGCGACGCCGGTGGAGCCGGATCCGGCGAAGGGGTCGAGGACGGTGCCGGCCTCGGGGCAGATCTTCACCAGTTCCTGCATCACCTCGACGGGCTTCTGGGTGATGTGGACGCGGTCCTTGCGGGGCTGGCTGGCGGTGTAGAGGCCGGGGAGGTAGACGGGGTTGCGGTTCGCGTCGACCGGGCCCTTGGTGCCCCAGACGATGTACTCGCAGGACTGCTTGAGCCGTCCCTTCTGCGGGCGGGAGACCGGCTTGTGCCACGAGGCGATGCCGCGCCATGTCCAGCCCGCCGCCTGCAGCGCGTCTGTCGTGGTGGGAAGTTGGCGCCAGTCGGTGAAGACGAGGGCGGTGCCGGAGGGGACGGTGGCGCGGTAGGACTCGGTGAGCAGCAGGGTGAGCCAGTACCCGTAGGAGCGCTGGTCGCGGTTCTCGCCGGGGAAGTTGGCGAGCTGGTGCTCGGCGTCCGCGGCGGTGTACTTCGCCTTCGCGGTCCTTCCGGTGCGCTCGGAGCTGGTGCGTCCGCCGGAGTTGTAGGGCGGGTCGGTGATGAGGGCGTCGACGCTGTTGTCCGGGAGTTCGGACAGGACGCTCAGGGCGTCGCCTCGGTGCAGGGTGTAGGGCATTTCAGCGGGCTCTCTCTCGGGGAATAACGCGCACGCAGCCCCTGGGAAAGGGGGCGCGTGCGTGGGAGAAGGCCGGGACCTCGGGCGGTGGATTCGCCTGGGCCAAGGTCCGGCGTGCACCGGAGGTTAGTCACGGATTCCGGCCGCACCAAGCCAGCGACCGACTCGTTCTGAGGGTGCTCTCCGGCTCGTTTGGTGCGGCCGGAAATCGTCTCTACAGTCTCGGCATGCTCGCCGGGCAGGAGACAACTCCACCCTCGTTGAGCTGTGCTGATGCGTGCTGCCTCGCCCAAGGACGGTGGCGTGGATCGGTGCTCCGCAATGTCTTCGACTCGGGGTGAGGGTCTCCCGTATGTGGCGTGTGAGATTACGAGCGCGGCTGGCTGCCGCTCTCCGCAGAAGTGGTCCCGTGGGCGGGCTCTTGATTGCCCGCCCACCGGGCCGCCCTCTCTCCGAGTGAATTCGGATTTTCGACCGGTGTGGTGCGGGTGGCCTTTTCGACGAGAACGCCCGCACCCCGCCGCCTACGCACAAGGAGTTGCCGTGCAACACCCTGAGAAACCCCCGGCTCCGGCGCCGGGACCGAGGCGTGGTTCCCGTTCCGTGACGGGCTGGCGCTCGTGAACAAGACCCTGCTGGCCGTCGGTTCGGTGGTGGTGGCACCGATGCTGCTGATCGCGCCACTCGCCATGGCGATGGCCGGTGCACAAGGCGCCGAGGCGGCCTGTAAAAGATGACGCGGGCGGAGACGTCGACACCACGGCGGTCGCCCAGCAGGTGCGCTCGCCCCTGAAGGGCGGCAAGGCCGCCTCCGTGCGCGTGGCCGGGCTGGATGCTCCCAAGGAGCAGATCCCGAACGCGAAGAAGATCCAGGCCACCGGTGTCGCGTTGAAGATCCCGCCTCGGGGGCAGGTGGTCGCGCTGGCCACCGCGCTTCAGGAGTCGGGGCTTCGGAACCTGAACGACGGCGACCGGGACTCGCTCGGGCTCTTCCAGCAGCGGCCCAGCCAGGGCTGGGGCACTCCGGCGCAGGTGCGTGATCCGGTGTACGCGTCGACGAAGTTCTACGAGCGCCTCAAGCAGGTCTCCGGCTGGAAGTCGATGACCGTCACCCAGGCTGCCCAGGCGGTGCAGGCGAGCGGGTTCCCCGACGCGTACGCGAAGTGGGAGCCGCTGGCCACCGCACTGCACAAGGCCCTCGCCAAGTCCTTCAAGGACGACGGCGGTTCCGGTAAGGACGTTGGCAAGGGCGGTCCAGTCGCTGCTTCCGATGTCGGTGCGTGCGGGGGTGAGGACGGCACACCGGCCGGTCCGATCCCCAAGGGCAAAGTCCCCAAGGGCTACGAGATCCCGGCCTCGGCTCCCGAGCCGGTGCGCAAGGCGATCCGTTGGGGTCTGGGGCAGCTCGGCACCCCGTATCAGTGGGGCGGTTCGTGCGCGGATGCGCACGGCAAGGACCCGATGGGCCGGTGCGACTGCTCCTCGCTGATGCAGGCGTCCTACAAGGCCGGCGGCATCCAGCTCTCCCGGACCACGTACACGCAGGTCAAGGAGGGCAAGCCGGTCAGTCCTGACCGGCCGAAGCCGGGGGATCTGCTCTTTACCCGCGGTACGGCCGCCCGGCCCGAGCACGTCGGGATGTACATCGGGCACGGCCTGATCCTCCAGGCCCCGCGCACCGGCGACGTCACCAAGATCTCCCGGCTCGCCGAGTGGCGCTCCACGATCCTCGCCGCGCGCCGCGTCGCCTAGCGCCCTCTCCCCTCCCCCTCTTCCTCTCGCACGACCTCCGGGGCCTTCGCGCGCCCTGATTCGAACAGGAGTTCCCTTGAAGCTCGCGCAGCATCTCCAGTACCTGGCCTACGACCCCGGCGTCTCGCCGAAGGGTGGCGGCCTGCCCGGCCTCGACGTGCTCAAGAAGGTGATCGGCTCGATCAACCTCTTCGGCATCGTCGCGACGGTCGGCGCCCTGGTGCTCTCGGCCGTGATCTGGGCCTGGGGTCATCACTCGGGTGGTCACCAGGCCGAGCAGAACGGCAAGAAGGGAACTCAGATCGCCGCAGGCGTCGCCCTGCTACTCGGGGCGGCCAACGGGATCGTGGCCTTCTTCTCCGCGATGGGGACGCAGGTCCACTGATGCCGACACTGAAGAAGCAACTCGCCTCGTCGCGGAACACCTCCGGCGAACCGTCGTCGATGCTCCAGCGCTCGGCGATGATCGGCGTCGTCCTCGCGGTGCTGCTGGGCCTTGCCGGACTCACCGCCTACCTGACCCGGACCGACGATCCGCAGCCCCACGCGGACGCCCGCCCGAAGTCCACCACGACGCCCCGCCCGACCGCGCCGCGTCCGGAGGCCAAGGAGGCCGTTGCCGCGCCGCCGAGCACCAGTGATCCGGTGACGTTCGCGAAGGCCGCGACCGAGGCGCTGTGGACGTATGACGCCCGACGTTTCTCCCGGGCCGAGCATCTGGCCGGGCTCAAGGAGTGGATGACCGGCGAGGAGAAGTACGCCGACTTCGCCTCCGTGACCGGTGAGGTGCCGGGCAAGGCGCTGTGGTCGCGGATACGCGACAACCGCCAGCACGCCACGGCGAAGGCGGACGAGGGGCACTACCCCGAGGCGTTCAAGACCGCCATGTCCCAGGACCCCGGGGCGATCACCGAGGCGTACGTCTACGCGGTCACCGTGACCGGCAAGCAGTCCCTGTCCTGGAAGGACGGCGGCACCGGGGCCGAGCCCCGCTCGACCACGCTCGCCATCCAGTGCCGACCCCACCACGACTGCGCCCTTATCGGCGTGCTCCCGGAGGTCGCCCCATGACCACCACCACGAACGCGACGACGGTGAAGGGGGTGCCCGGTGGGAGCCTGTGACCTTCCCCTGATGAACCAGGTCTGCGGCGCCGTCGGCGGCGTGGCCAGCGAGACCGGCGAGGCCATCACCGAGGGCATCGGCGCCTGGATCGCCAAGTCCATGGGCGAGATCGCCCAGTCGGCGGCCGACCTGGCAACCCGGGCCGTGGACAAGACCACCGCCGTCGACCTGAACGCCGCCTGGTTCCGGGAGAACTACGAGCTGATCCTCCCGATCGGGCTCGTGCTGACCGTGGGCACCTTCTGTCTCCAGCTCACCCGCGCCGCCTGGCGCCGGGACGAGCGCGCGCTGGCACAAGCCGCGTTCGGCACGATGATCGGCGTCTTCTTCGCCTTCGCCGCCATCGCCTGCACCACCGTCGCCCTCACCATGGTCGACGCCCTGTCCGCCGGGCTGTTCAAGGCGGCGAACACCTCCGTCGACGACGCGATCCGCCGCGTGATCAAGGTGAATGAGCTGGGGGCGATGTACGGCCTGGGCTGGGGCGTGCCCGCGATCATCGCGCTGGGCTGCGCGGTCGGGGCATTCTTGTACTGGGCCGTGATGGTCGCCCGCAAGGTGGGCATCCTCGTGCTGGTCACGCTCGCGGTCTTCGCGGGTACCGGCGGCGGCTGGGAGGTCGCAAAGCGCTGGCGACGCGGGTGGATCGAGGCCACCGCCACCCTCATCGTCTCCAAGCTGCTGATGACGATCGTCTTCCTGCTCGGCGTCTCCGCGATGGGCAAGTCCGACTCCGACGGCGGGATGGCCGCCCTCTCCGACGCCATGTCCGGCCTGGTCGTGATGGTCCTCGTCCTGCTCTGCCCCTACGCGACCTACAAGTTCGTGCACTGGGCAGCCGACGGCAGCGGCCAGGATGACCTGCACCGTTCCGGGATGGCCGGAGTCGGTACGGCGACCGGCGCGGCGAAGACCGCGGGCCAGCTCGCACTCCAGGCCAAGACCGGCGGCGCGGCGCCGCAGGGCCCCGCCAAGGTCCCCGGCCAGGGCAAGGGCGGCGTCGCCTCGGGCATCGACCCCAGCGGCGGCTCCGGCAGCGGCGGTGCGGGCGAGGCGAAGCAGACCCGCTTCCGCTTCGGTGAGGACCCGGCCGCCCCCGGCGACAAGGGCCGCGCGCTCATCCGCCGTCCCCCGACCGGCGGGGACCGGGGCCAGCCGCTCATCCGCCGCCCCGGTCAGGCCGCCGGTGCGGGTTCCGACTCCGGCGGTCAGGGAGCGCCGGGCTCTTCCGGTCCTGCCGCGCAGGGCGCCTCCGGCGGGCCGACGGGGACGCTGCACCGGCCCTCCTCGCCGGGCGGGACGCCGCCGTCGAGTGGTCCGCCTCCGCAGGGCGGCGCCACGCCGCAGCGATGGGTCTACCCCAGCCCACCGCGTGATTCCGGCTCCTAGAGCCCACCTGTGACGGGGGGCGGGCTCCGGCCTCGCCTGGCGGCCCGCCCCCGTCCCTCTCCCTCTCATCTCCTCTGCTTGCAAGGACGGCTCTGCCATGCTCTCCGAGACCTCTCCTTCCGACGGTCCGGTCACCGTGAAGTTCCCCTACCGCACGCGCCGGGGCGTGCTGATGGGCCTTTCCGTACCGCAGTTGCTCGGCGTCGCGACCACCGGCCTGCTCCTCCTCGCGGTACTCCTCGCCTCCGGCGTCCTGGGCGCGCTGAAGCTCATCCCGCTGTGGGCCCTGCTGCTCGCGGGCGTCTTCGTCCGGCACCGGGGACGCTCGCTGGCCGACTGGGCGCCCATCGCCCTGCGCTACGTACTGCGGCGCGCGAAGGGGCAGTTGGTGTGGCTGGCCCGGCCCGCCACCCGGCCCCGCCGCGAGGGGCTGCTGCACCTGCCCGGTACCGCCGCCTCGCTCCGCGTCGCCACCGCCCCCGACGGGCACCTCGGCGCCGTTCATGATCCGCACGCGGGCACGCTGACCGCCGTGGTCCGCGTCTCGGCCCGCGCGTTCGCGCTGCTGGACCCGGCCGCCCAGTCCGCGAACGTCACCGGGTGGGGCCGCACCCTGGCCGCGCTCGCCCGCACCGGCCACGTCGCCCGCGTCCAGGTCCTGGAGCGCACCGTCCCCGACTCCGGTGACGCACTGAACCGGTACTGGAGCGAGCACGGCGACGAGCAGACCCCGCTGGCCGGAGCCGTCTACCAGGACCTACTGCAGGCCGCCGGACCGGCCGCCGCCCCGCACGAGGCGTACGTCGCGCTCGCCCTGGACATGAAGGCCGCCCGACGGTTGATCAACCAGGGTGGGGGCGGGCTCACCGGCGCCTTCGCCGTGCTGGCCCAGCTCACCTCCACCTTCGACCAGGCCGCCCGCAACGCCGGACTCGCCCCCGGCGGCTGGCTGTCCGCAGGCGAGGTCGCCGCCGTGATCCGGACCGCCTACGACCCGGCCTCCTCCGCCGCGCTCGACCAGTGGTCCCCCACCGGGCGCCCGCAGGCCGACCCGGCAGCCGCAGGCCCCGTGGTCCTGGTCGAGAAGAGCGACCGCGTCCAGACGGACACCGCGCACCACGCGACGTACTGGATCGAGAACTGGCCCCGGACCGAGACCTCGCCCGGCTTCCTGCACCAGCTCCTGTTCACCTCCGGCGTGCGCCGCGCCCTCTCGCTCACCTACACGCCCAAGGGCCTGGATTCCGCGCTCAAGGACGTGCAGCGCAAGAAGGCATCCGTCATCGCGGACGCGGCCGAACGCCAGCGCAAGGGCCAGGTCGACTCCGAGGAGGACGCCGTCGAGTACGCCGACGTCAAGGAACGCGAGCGACAGCTCATCGCCGGGCACGCCGACGTCGCCGTCACCGGGCTGCTGACCGTCAGCGCCGAATCCGCGGACGACCTCAACTCCGCCTGCGCCGCGATCGAGACCGCCGCCGTGGCCTCCATGACCGACCTGCGGCGCCTGACCTGGCAGCAGGCCGAAGCCTTCACCACCGCCGCCCTCCCACTCGCCCTCGCCGCCTGACCGGCACCGCGCCGCACCTCTTCCTACCGTGCTCGACCGAAGGTCCCTCCCCCATGCCGACCGACCCTCCGCCCACACCGGCCTCGGACTTCGTGCCGTTCGCCACCGCCGCGCTCGACTTCCACCGCGCGCTCAACCTTCCCGACGCACCCGTCGCCGCCGCCCGCGCCGAGCTGGACTCGCTGCACGCGCACCTGGTCGCCCTCTACCGGCTCTTGGACGCGCACACCACCAGCACCTCCCCCGCCGCCGCCGTCGAGGGCGATCATCTGCGTGCCTGCCGGATCCGGCTGTGGCAGGCCGCCGACCACCTGCACACCGCCTTCCACGCCGCCCCGCTCCCGGACACCGGACGGCCGCCCGCCCGGGAGACGTGCCGGGCCCGGCTGCCCGAGGGGGCGCCCGAACTCACGGTGTGCCAGCGCCACCTGGCCGCCTCCGCCCGGGTGCGCCGGGATCACACCCCCTCCGATCTGCGCGATCCCTTCACCGGCCTCACCCGCCACTGACCCCCAGGAGCACCACCTCGTATGTCCCCCGCGATACGCCCCCGTGCCACCGCCAGCCCGCTGTTCGTCCCGGCCCAGCGCGACCGCCAGGCCGCCCGCGCCGCACGGGCCCGCCTCGCCACCGCCCGCGACCAGGCCCGGCAGACCAACCGCCCCGCCGCCCGCACGGCCAGCTCCGGTCTCGACCCCGAGCTGCGGGCCACCTACCCAGCATCCGGGCGCCCGGGGGTCGCCTCCGCCCGCGGCGGCAGCCTCAAGCTCCCCGCGCATCGGATGACGACCGCGACCGCCTCGGGCGCCTATCCGTTGCTGGCCGAGGGCGGGCTGGGCGCGCACGGCATCTACGTCGGCCGCGACGTCCACGCCGAGGCCGCGTTCTGCTACGACCCGTTCTCCCTCTACGGACGGCTCGACGGGTTCACCAACCCGAACATCCTGCTCGCCGGAGTGATCGGCATGGGCAAGTCCGCCCTGGCCAAATCTCTCGCACTGCGCGCCGTCGCCTTCGGCTACCGCATCTACGTCCCCTGCGACCCCAAGGGCGAATGGACCCTCGTCGCCCGCGAACTGGGCGGCCAGACCATCGCCCTCGGCCCCGGCCTGCCCGGACGCCTCAACCCCCTGGACGCCCCCGCACGCCCGAACGGGATCAGCGAGGAGGACTGGCGCACCGAGGTCCGCAAGCGCCGCCTGCTCCTGCTCGGCTCCCTCGCCAAGACGGTGCTGCGGCGCGAGCTGCACCCCATGGAGCACACCGCGCTCGACGTCGCCCTCGACGAGGTCGTCGCGCATGCCGAGGCAAGCGGGGGCACGCCGCTACTCGGGCAGGTCGCGCACGTCCTCGGCTCACCGGACCAGCTTGACGCCGCGCTCGGCGAGTCCTCCGGCCGCCTGGGGAACGCCGCCGAGGACCTCGCCCACGCCCTGCGCCGCATGGTGCACGGAGACCTGGCCGGAATGTTCGACGCAAAGTCGACCGTCGCCTTCGACCCGAGCGCGCCGATGCTCTCGATCGACCTGTCCCGCCTGGGCGGCGCGGGCGACGACACCGCCCTCGTGCTGGCCATGACGTGCGCGAGCGCGTGGATGGAATCCGCGCTCGCCGACCCAGGCGCCGGACGGCGCTGGGTGATCTACGACGAAGCCTGGCGCGTCATGCGCCACGTCGCCCTGCTGGAGCGCATGCAGTCGCAGTGGAAGCTCTCCCGCGGCCTGGGCATCGCCAACATGATGGTCATCCACCGGCTGTCCGACCTGCTGACCGCAGGCGACGCCGGATCACGCGGACGCGCCTTGGCCGAGGGCCTACTCACCGACTGCTCCACGCGGATCATCTACCGCCAGGAAGCCGACCAGCTCGCCGCAGCCACCGCCCTCCTCGGCCTGACCGGCGTCGAGGCCCAGGCTGTCTCCGCCCTCACCAAGGGACGCGGCCTGTGGAAAGTCGCAGGCCGGAGCTTCATCACGCAGCATCTCCTCCACCCGCACGAGCGCGAACTGTTCGACACAGACGCCCGGATGCACGGCATCCCCGACGGGGTCCCGGCTTCCGAGCGGGGAACGGACGCGAACCCACGGGAGAGGTCCTGATGAAGGGGCTCGCCACGCGCGTGGTTGCCCGAACCCTTGACTTCACCTTGGCAAGCACGGGCACCGGCGGCCCGGTCCCAGTAGGCGGCTCTCGTACTGGACGTGGGCACCCGCTGGTGCGGGTGCCCACGGGGCCCGGTGGGGATTTGGCTCCGCTGCGGGCCCGTCAGACCAACGACTACGTGGTCGCGCCGGGCTGGCCTGGTGCTGCACAGGGGTTGCCGAGTGCGGCGTTGAGGACGGCGTGGCTAGCGACAACGTCGTTGCACTTGGCGGTGGGCACGAGAACTGGCGCGATCACCGGAGCTGGCGAACCGTTGCCGGGGCCGTTCACGGCCGCGCCCTGAGCATTCCCGCCACCGGCGGCAGCGGTGCCGGCTCCGGCGAGGACGGAGGTGGCCGCCAGCGCAGTAGCGGCGAGGGTGGTGCGAACGGGCATGGATTCTCCTTCGGGGGGGGTAGCCCGACAACTCTCCCCGCACTGAGCACGCAATCGCGCCTCCCTCGGATGAGCAGCGCGAACCACTCCTTCAGAGGACAACCGCTGCTGTGGACCGTCGATCAAACCCGCCGCGAGACGCGGCCACCCCACTCACCATCCGACCCAACCTTGCGAAGGAGCCCAAGATGCCGCTTGATCCGACGACCCGCGAATCCCTCCTCGCCGCGATCCCCGAGGCCGCCGAGCAAGGGCGCAAGGCCCAAGAGGACTGGAACGCCGTCTCCGACAGCCTGTGCGACGAGAACCACGAACCGCTCGATGAGCGGTACGACGTGCGCCAGCACCAGCGAGACGCCGAAGCCTGGGCAGCCTTCGAGCCCTTCCTCGACCACGGCCCCGAGCTGCTCGCCCAAGCCGAGACCGACTTCCGCACCCTCCACCAGAGCGACGGGAGCCCGGACTTGGAAACCATCGCGCGACGCAGGCATCAGCTCACCGAACTGCGCCACGCCGTCGAAGGGGGTCGGCGGGAGCGTGCCGCCTGGGAGTGGGTGAACGAGATGATCCTGCCCGGGCCCGAAGGCGACGAGCTGCGGCGCAGGACGGAGATCTCGCGCAACGCCGAAGGGTGGCACTACGCGATCACGTTCGCCGACCATGCCGACGTCCTGGTCGAGATCGACCAAGCGATCCGCCACCATTCGGACTCCCGTGACGCGCGCACGGCTCAGGCCAATGCCGCGCGCACCCGTTCCACCAACGCACCCGCTACGACGCCACCCGTCGAGGGTCCGGCGCCCGGCACTCCGTCCCCTCCTGGCCGGACGCACCGGACGCGCTAGCGGAAATCTCCGGCACCGCCAAATCCCGCATTCCCGCAGATCCTCGCCCCCGGTATGTCCCCGATCCAGCGAGGTGCAGCTCGTGGCGGAAGCTCCGCACATCACCATCGGCCACCACCCCCAAGTCGGCGTCGTAGCCGCCCCTTCCCGCGACCACCACGTCACCGACCACCTGCTTCGCCGATTGGGCTTCGAACGCCTCGACGACAGCGACCTCTACGTCCTGGCAGATCCCGCTCGCGATCCGGTACGCCGCACCCAGCTCGCCGTCCAGGCGCTACGCGCCGCGCGCCAGAGCGTCAGCGCCGACGCCGCCTACGACCTTCATCCCGGCGAGCATCCGTCCCCGCCCGGTGATCCGACGAAGGCGCCGCCCTTCGCGACGGCTTCCGCCCAGCAGCGACGGGTTCAAGCGGCAACCGCCAGCTCGCCCGCCCGCAGGGGCATCGCCGTCACGCCGTCCACGCCGCCGGTCGAGCACTCGCACCGGCCCAGCCCGGCCGCCACCCAGCAACCAGCACCCCACCTCTAGGAGAAACGTTCCTGTGTCCTCGCAGCTTGAGCCGGACGTCGCCTTCGGCGCCACCCGCGAATTCGGGATCGCCGCTACGGTCGCCGATGACCGGCCGTTCCTCAACGAGGTCCTGCGCAAGCACCACTTCGCCTTCGAGCCCCGGCTGAACGTGTACCTGCTGCCGCCCGAGACGACCTACGACGACGCGGTGAAGAACATGGCCGCCGCCACACGCGAATTCCAGGCTGCGGGACTGTCGGTCGCAGCTGATCCCCGCGCCGTCGTGCCGCCCGGCCCTGCCGGTCCCACGCACACTCCCGCCCACTCCGAAGCCGCCGGACCCGGGCCGCAGGAGGAGCGCCGGGAAGGCCACGCCTCGCGCTCCCGCGCCGCTTTGGCCGCCTCGCCTCAGCGTCCCGCCCCTACGCCGAAGCCCGCGCCCCCGTCCCCGCGCGCGGCAACCCAGCCGCCGACCGGCAACCGCCGGACCCGCTGATCACGCCCTCTTCGCTCAGTAAGGAGCCTGCCGATGCCCGTGAAGAAGATCTGGTCCATCGACCACGCCTGCGGCCACGCCGTCGAAGCCGACCTGTCCGACCGTGCAGCCGACCGGCGTGCCGGATACGCACGCTGGCTCGCCTCCCGGGACTGCGCCGAGTGCTGGCGCGCCTCGAAGAGCCAGGACTCCGTGTCTTTGGCGGAGTGGCTGGCGCACAAGCGCGCCGAGGAAGCGGCCGAGGCCGAGGCATGGGCCGAGCAGTACCGGATGCCGCCTCTGGAAGGCAGCGACCGCGCGGTCGACTGGGCGGCCCGCTGCCGCCACCAGCTCGTCACCGCCGCCTACACCGTGCTCGTCGCCGAGGGCGACATGGAAGAGAGTGCGTGGCAGGCCATCGAGGAGGCCGTTCGGCCGCTGACCCGGGCGGGGTGGTGGATCGACAACCGCGAGGCCGACCCGGCGGATCTGCCCGAGCTGCTGGAGGCCGCCGGTGAGGCCGACCACCCCACTGAGAACCCCCACTTCTGAGGGGCGGGCCAGTGCCTCAGCCTCCCGAAGTCGCCATCACCCGGCTCAACGACAACCATGTTGTCGCCGAGATCGTGGACGAGCGCTCCGCCCAGCTCGTCGCCACCGTCGGCTTCCGCCCAGATCAGCAGCCCGGTCCGGCCCGCTATCACCTGCCACGCGCCATCCCCGAAGAAGCCCGTCGGTGGGGAGCGAGCCTCGCGACGCGGCTTCTGGCCCAGGAGGGCTACGCGGTCGCCCTCGACCCCACCCTCCAGGACGCGCGGCTTCAGCCCGACGCCCCGCAGGACAACTACGCCGCCGGTCGCCACGTACGCGACCTGACCGTACGGATGAACGGCGCGCACACCTACGCACGCGCCAAGCACCACACCGACCAGGTACTCCACCCCGACTTCGGGGTCCTGGCCCGGCTGGGCGAGTTCTTCGAAGCCGCCGCCGAACAGGCCAGGGACTCCGAGACCGACGAGGGCTGGGAGCTGCACTCCCGGTTCATGGAGGCCGCCGACACGCTCACCGGCCTGCGGGACGAGCTGGACGACGCCTCCGAGGAACTGCGCAGCCTCGGCCTGCCCCGGCAACTTCGTGAACTGGGCCCGCCCGAGCCGCCGCACTGGCGCGACCGCGTCGAGCGCTACAACGCCACCGCGCCCACGCGCCCGACCGCCCCCGGCCCCGACGTGATCGTCACCCGCCCGGCACCACCCGTCTCGCCCGCCCCGTCCCCGCGCCGCCACCGCTAGGAGCACGCCCGTGATCACCCGCAGAGCCCCCGGCCCGCCCCGCGCTCCCCCACCGCTCGACCTCGCACGTTCTGGGATCTCGTCTTGTCTGAAGCGCGTACCAGGACTCCGTCGGCCACCACCGGTACGGACGTCCTGCTCTATCTCCTGCTCACCCTCGCCGCCCTCGGGATCGGCAGCGGCAATCTCGGCTGGCTGTTCGGCAATCTCGCCAACGCCGCCTTCGGCTCGGGCGGCTGGGCCGCCTACGCACCGAACCAGGCCCTCTTCCATCCAGAAGTCCTGTGGCCCCACCTGCCCCGGCTCGCGCTGCTCACCGCCTGCTACGGCATCCCCGCCGTGTTCCTGCTCACGGCCGCCGGAATCGGGACGAAGCTCTGGCTGCGCTTCCGCTCCGACAAGAAGGGGCTCGCCGACCGCCGCGAGTTGGGGGACCTGCTCCCGAAGAAGGCCGCCGCGAAGGCCACAGGGCTGCGCCCCAGCCTCCAGGACACGAAGCCGGCCGACGTCGCCCCCGACGATCGCGGGGTTCTGCTCGGCTCGCTGAAGCCCGGCTCGGCCGAGGTGCGCTCCTCCTGGGAGGACGTCCTCCTGGCGATCATGGCACCCCGCTCGGGCAAGACCTCAGGGCTGGCAATACCCGCGATCCTGCGGGCGCCGGGCGCGGTGCTGCTGACGTCCAACAAGGCGGCGAACGACGCCTACACCACCACGCTCGACGAACGCGCCCGCCTCGGCACGGTCTGGACGCTGGACCCGCAGCAGATCGCGCACGCCGAGCAGACGATGTGGTGGGACATCCTCGCGGGCGCCCAGGACCTGACCGGCGCCCGACGGCTCGCCCAGCACTTCGTCACCGCCTCCGTGGACGAGTCCAGCGCCGGGGACTTCTGGGCGACGGCCGCCGCCAACACCCTCACCGCGCTCTTCCTCGCCGCCGCCCGCGGGGGACGGCCGGTCACCGACGTGACGGCCTGGCTCGCCTCCCCTTCCGACCGCACACCGATCGATCTGCTCACCGATGCCGGCCTGGACGCGGTGGCCGCGCAGTTGCAGGGCACCGTCGCCGGGGCCGTCGAGACGCGGGACGGCATCTTCGAGAACGCCCGGCAGTACGCGAGCTGCCTGCTGGACCCACACATCGCCGCCTGGGTCACCCCGCCCCAAGACGGCACGGAGCTGCGGGAGTTCAGGCCGGAGGACTTCTCGCGCAGTACGGACACGTTGTATCTACTGTCCAAGGACGGCGGCGGCTCCGCCTCGGCGATCATCGCGGCGGCGGCCGACGCGGTGATGTGCGCGGCCGTCATCCAGGCCGAACGCGACGGCGGACGCCTCGACCCTCCGCTGTTGAGCGTCCTGGACGAGGCCGCGAACGTGTGCAAGATCCAGGACTTGCCCGACCTGTACTCCCACCTCGGGTCGCGCGGGGTCATCCCGATCACGATCCTGCAGTCCTACCGGCAGGGTCAGCGGGTGTGGGGCGAGACCGGGATGGATGCCCTGTGGAGTGCGGCGACGATCAAGCTGATCGGTTCCGGCATCGATGACGCGGACTTCGCCGACAAGCTCTCCCGCTTGGCGGGCGATCACGACGTGCAGACCCTCTCGGTCTCCTCCAGCGACTCCGGCCACTCCTCCTCGGTCTCCATGCGCCAGGAGCGGGTGCTCCCGCCCGACAAGATCCGGGCACTGCCCAAGGGCAGTGCCCTGCTGCTGGCGACCGGCGTCCGACCGGCCCTGCTGGACCTGAAGCCCTGGTACCGCGAGCACGATGCCGACCGGATCGGCGCCGCCTCGAAGAAGGCGACCGCCGCCATCACCGCACGTGCGCTGGCCAAGGACCTCCCCCGCCGCGACCAGTACGGACCCGCCGCATGACCGCAGCTTCGGGAACCGCACCCCGGCTAGACGCACGGCCACCGCCGCGTCCGCCCACCCCTCTCCTCTCGCCGAGGTGCCCCATGTTCTCTCCCGCCCCATCCCTGTCCCCGTCTTCGCGCGCCGGGCAACTCGCCGATGTCCCCGTCGTACGCGGATCCGGTGGCTGGTGGCTGATCGCCGCCAGCGGTGCCGTCGCCGCCGATCCCGTCTTCGACCATGTGCTCGATCGTCATGCCGTCGATCTCGCGGCGGCGGACCGTGCAGTTGAAACCGTGGAGCAGGGGTGAGCGAGTCGCCGCTGGTGCAGGCCGAGCAGGCCGTGCTCGGCGCGGTGCTGCTGGAGCCGCGCCAGCTCGGCCGCCTGGCCGGGTGGCTGCGCCCCGAGCACTTCTACCGCCCCGCCCACGCTGCCCTGTACACGGCGATGCTCGACCTGCGCTCTCAGGAGCATCCCGCCGCGAAGGCGCGGCCGGGTGAGCCGGTGCCGATCTCCTGGGTCACTGGTGTCCTGGAGAGGGCGGGCGCGCGTACCCGCGGGGTGACGGCCGCGTACGTGCACTCTTTGGCTTCGGCTTGCCCGCGTCCCGCGCACGCGCCGGTCTACGGGCGGATGGTGCTGGAGGGCGCCATCCACCGCAGCGTCGCCGAGCATGGCCACCGCCTGCACCAGGCCGCCCGCGAGGACGCGGCCCGCGGCGCCGGAGTCGCCGCGACCCTCCATCACGCGCAGGTCCTGGCCGACGTCCTAGACGACCTCGGTCACCGCTGGGGCACCGGGCCCCGCCCCGCACACGCCCCGACACCGCAGGCGGCCCCTCGACCCGCTCGGGGTCCGGCGGACGAGCGCGTCCGGGAAGTCGAGGAGTCTCTCCTCGGCGCGCTCGCCACCCACCCGCGACAGATGCGGGAGGTGGTCGGTTGGCTGCGACCGGAGGACTTTTCCGACCCGGGGCACGGGCACCTCTACCGCGCTTTGGGAGGGCTGCACCACCGGGGGGAGCCGATCGACGCGCTGACCGTGCTGTGGGAGTGCCAGCGCCGGGGAACGCTCGCCGACGGCACGCTGGACGCCGAGCGCGTCCGCGCCACGTGCGCGAGTGCGGCCGGAGGTTCGGCCGACTACTTCGCCGAGCAGATCCTCGACGCCTCCGTGCTGCGCACCGCCGCCGTCTCCGCCCGGCGCATCCGCGGCCTGGCCGACGACGAGGCGCTCGCCCCCGGCCCGCTGATCCACCGGGCCGCTGCCGCTCTCGTGCCACTCGACGAGGTCCGCCGACGGCGCACTGTCGGAGAAGGCGAACCGGATCCCGGCGCCACGAAGCCGCCGGGGGCACGTCCGGAAGCTCGTGCTGCCGCTGCTCGTGTCCGCACCACCGCGCCCTCCGCCGGTACAAAGCCGTCGTCGAGCGCGAGCATGCCGTCCCGCTCGGTGCGCCCCGTGCGCCCTCATAGGAGCCCGTCGTGACCACCTCCCGACTCTTCACCGCAGCCGATGAGTTGCGGACCGCCTCCGCCCCCGCTCGGAAGGACAACGTGACCGCAGCCGCTCCGGATACTCCGCGTGCCGACCTCCGCAGACGTGCGTCGACGCCGAGCACCCCGCCCAATCCCCTTCCCCTAACGCACCCGCAGGAGACTCCTCTTGAACGACAACGGTCACCAGGCCCAGACCCAGGCCGAGCAGCAGCACATGCTGCGTCGGGCCGAAGAGCTGACCCGCGCACACGACCAGCTTCATGTACCGGACGCGCCGGACGACCTGCCCGACGTCTCCGATCATCTGGACGAGTTGGCCAGGCTTGTGCAGGACCTGTCCGCGCGCATCCGGGGGCACGCCGAACCCGGGCAGGACGCCGAGGAGCCCGAGCTGCACGAGGATGCGGCCTTCTACTGGTCCTGGGCTGCCAAGCGGCTGGCCCACGCCACGGGTCTCTACGCGGCGGCCTGCCACAACATCACGCTCATACGCCGGAGCGCCCGTCGGCACGGAGAGCACCCTGCGCATGCCTTCATCCGCCGGGGCGCCTTCGCCGAGTCGCAGCAGCACCTCACGCACACCCGCGACGGCCTGATCTCGGCGCGGGCCGCTCTGGAGATTGGCGCCGAGCGCCTCGGCGAATCCGACTCTCGCCTCCAGGCCGCCCGCTCCCGCTCTCCGCACGTGCACGGTGATCCGGCAGCGGACGGCTCCGGTCCGGTGATCGGGAGCTTGTGCTCCGGGTACGGCGGCCTGGACCTGGGCGTCCAGGCCGCCCTCGGCGGCACCCTGGCCTGGCACGCCGAGGTGGACCCCGGCGCCTCCCGGATTCTCGCTCGCCACTGGCCCGGTACGCCGAACCTAGGCGACATCACCACGGTCAACTGGGCCGACGTACCGGAGGTGTGTGGTTCTGTAACCGAGGGTGGGAGTCGTTCTGAAGTGACTGTGGGAGTCACCTGCTGACCGAGTTTGCGATGTCACTTTGTTTTGACGTCGCTGGAGGGCTTGCGGTGGGAGTGTGCAGTGTGCTTCTGCCGCAGGAGGTCCGATGGGGACGTCGCAGTCGAAGGTTGATCTGTATGCGGAGATCCGCCGGGATCACCGCCACAACGGGCTGTCGCAGCGAGCTTTGCAGTGCAAGTACAACGTCACGTGGCGAACGGTGCGGCGGGCGCTGGACGGGCAGTGGCCGCAGGAACGCAAGAGACCGCACAGCCGTGGGTCGCGCTTGGACGCCTACAAGGCACTCGTCGATGACATGCTGCGGGCTGATTTGGACGCGCCGGCGAAACAGCGGCATACCGCTCAGCGAATCTTCGACCGGCTGGTGGACGAGCACGATGCCCAGGACGTCTCCTATGCGATGGTCCGCACCTATGTGAAGTCCCGGCGCGCGGAGGCGGCTGCCTGCGCGGAGCCGGCCAGGCCGAGGTCAGTGCCTGACGGACAACCCGTCGATGCACGTTGTACTTTCGAGCCAGGGCGCGGATGGACAGCTGCCCGGTACGCGAGTCCCGACGGATCGCGGCATACAACTCGACCTTGGACTTCGGCGGCATCGTTGCCCCCAGGTGGCGCTTCGCCCGCCAATCGTCCCACTGCGTAGCTATGGGTGGGGCCAGTTCAGCTGGACACCGAGTTACCGATCACATCAGTGGGGCCGTCCGTCCCGTTCCGGAGGGGCCACCAAACGGTTCTGGCACAGATCTTGGGGGGGGCGGTCGCGGAGGGTCACTGATGCAGGATCAGTTTCCGGAGGAGTTCGAATCCGGATCGTCCGTAAAGCTGTCTTTTGATCTTCTTGATGCGGTTCACGGCGCCCTCGGTTCCGCCGGAGCTGTAGGGCACGGTCAGACCAGCAGCGACCGCGTCGTGGTCGCTGTGCAGGCTCCGGGCGAACCCGCGCAGCCCCGGCAGACCGCTGGCCTCGACCTCGGTGATCCACGCGTCCAGGTGGTCTCCGCGGCGTTCGGTGAGCATCTGTCCGAAGGCACGGATGTGTCTCTCGGCGGCCTGGAGATCGGGACACTGCGCGAGGGCAGTCTTGACCTGGAGGGATTCCACCTCGCTCAGAGTCTCCGGGTGGCGGGTGAGCCATCCGGTGACCTGCCGGGTGTGGGCGGGGCCGGTGCAGGGGCACCGGGCGGGGTGCTGCGCCGGTCGGCCACGTGGTCGCGCACCGCGGCGTAGCCGCCGGTGTAGCCGCGGGCGGTGATCTCCCGGTGCAGGGCACGGGCGTTGGCGCAGCTCTCGGCGATGCGCTGGTCAAGGTAAGTCCGGTATGGGTCCACGTGGCTGGACCGGGGGCGGCGGCCGGTGAGCATGTCCTGCCAGCGGGCGGCGCGGGCGTAGCGCTGGACGGTGTGTCGGCCCCAGCCCAGGTGCCGGGCGATGGCCCGGATGCCGTGGCCTTGGGCCAGCAGGGTGTGGACCAGCGTGTGCGCGGCGCGCTTGCGTTCGGCGAGCCGTCCCTGGAGGTGGTGGTCGGCTCCGGTCGCGGGGTCGGCCGGGTCGACCGCCTCGGGCGGCGGTGGGGCCAGTGGCCGCAGGCAGCCGCGGTGAGCGACCACGGTCTTCTCCACAGCCTGGCCAAGGTTCTGCCACAGGTGGAAGCGGTCGGCGACCTGCTGCGCGTCGGGAGCCCTGATGCGGGCGCCTTCCGCGTAGGCGCTTGCCCGGTCCCGGCAGATGACCTCCACCCCCGGGTGGGCAGTCAGCCACGCGGTCAGCGGCCCGGCGTCGCGGGTCGGGAGCACATCAACCACACGATGGGTTTCTCCGCAGGTCAAGACGGTGGAGTAGGTCTGGCCCCGGCGGACCGCGAAGTCGTCCACTCCCAACACGCGCGGCGTGCTGGGCTGCGGGTCCGGCAGGGCCATGACCCTGCGCAGCAAGGTCATCCGTCCGGCGCGGAGTCCCAGTTGAGCGGCCAGCCGGGCACCGGCCCGCCCGGCCAGTGCCAGCCCGACGCGTTCCAGGACGCGGTCCAGTCGCGCAGTGACACGCGCGTACGGGGCAGTCAGCCCGGGAAACGGCTCGGCAAATGTGCGGCGCGGGCAGTTCTGCGCGCCGCACATGAAACGCCGGACCGTCAGATGAATCACGACACTCTGCTCACCGAGCGGGAGGTCCTTTAACCTGCGCTCGTAGGAGTCGTGTACCCGGCCGGAGAAGCGACCGCAGTCCGGACACGTCGCCCCAGTCGCACGGCCTCTGGCCAGCACATCGACCGTGCCGACGGCAGCAGTCACCCCCTCAACGTCCACGTCGTCGATCCCGGCGAACACGAGAGAGTCCCAAAACGATGCGTCGGCCTGCATGACCAGCACCGTCACCGACCACGGCCCAACGCGGGGGAACCAGTCGAGTACCTGACGGAGCGTCATTCCCATCGGCACAACGGCAGGCGTGCGCGGTCTCACCCGAGCCCGAACTTCACAATCGAACACTGCGGTCACCCTCCGCGACCGCCCCCCCAAGATCTGTGCCAGAACCCAGAAGACTCGTTCCTATTCACCCGCGCCGCCGATCTCGATACAACACAGCAAGACGGATCAGCCGGGCCGGGCCCGCTCACATCCCAGAATTGCGGCGCTTGCTCACGCGTCTCACCTACGGCACTCACCGCCGCGCCGACGTGTCCTGCACTGGTTCCCGAGGACGATGCCGAGGCCATGAGATGCCCTTCGCCCAACCACTTCCCTGCGGGCGGAGAAGAGAGGGACCAGCGGTACGCGCAAGTGCTCCGAAGCCCGGCGGACGGGAATGCCTGCCGAGCTTCGGAGCCTACAGATTCGACCCGAATCACTACGCTGATTCCGTGATGTTGGGACTCAGCGAGTTCCCCTGTTTCTTACAAGCCGCCAGATTCCGACAGCTAGATAGGAAACCCCAGCACAGGCTGCAGCCCACACGATGTACCACAGAGCCTCCATCGAACTCTGTTCAATCTTGTCGTGCACTGCAGGCAAACTGGCGATCAGGAGCGCGAGTGCGACCCCGAGCCGGATGTAGCTGTCAGGATGAACCATTGCTCGCCTCTCGGGCGCCCCGGTAGAGCCCGGTACCGAAACCGCCGAACGCACCGATCGTTCCTCCTGGGACTGCGCCCGCTACGCATCCTTCCGACCAGGTCGCGATGCAGCCCGTGATGGCTCCCGCCATGAAGCCGTCAATTGACATTTCCACAGCAGGCTTGAGCCAATCGGGAAGTTCAACGTCGATACCGAAGAGCAACCCGCTGGGGTCAGTGTGATTGGTGGGATCACCTGCGGCGTAGAGGTAGGGGTTGGCCTCTAGACCCGACGGGTCGGGTTGGGTGAAGCGGCCGGTGTGGGTGTCGTAGTAGCGGGCGGCGTTGTGGTAGAGCTGCGTGGGATCCTGGTAGCTGCCCGCGAAGCGGTAGGGCTGGGGGACCTTTTCGGTGGCGTTGGTGACACCTCTCGGGCTGTAGTAGTAGGAGTTGACCTTTTCACCCTGGTCGTTGACGACGGCTTCGGTGGAGCCGATGGCGTCGGTGAGGTAGTAGTAGCTCTTTCCGCTGGTGCGGAAGGAGTTGAGGATCCCGCCCGTTTCGCGGGTGAAGGTCATGTCCACTCCGCCAGTGGTCTGTGCGGAGAGGCCGAGCGGGCCGTGGTGCAGGGCGGTGTCGCCGAACTGGACGCGTTCGGAGTTGTCCGTGCTGGCGTACTTGACCTGGAACTCCTTGCCGCCCTGGGTGAGCGCGGTGTTCTGCGAGAAGTCATTCCATTTGCTGTCCGTACGCGCGCTGCCTGCCGTCGGAGCGCCCGCTGTCTCGTTGCCTGCTTTGTCGTACGACCAGCCGTCCGCGGAACCGTTCTTGGCGGTGATCTGGGAGGCGTCGTTGTAGTCGTACGTCGTCCCGCCCGGGCAGCCCGCCTTGATGCCCTGCGAGGTCAGGTTGCCTGCCTTGTCGTAGCAGTACAGCCAACTGTCGTTCGTCGTCGCGCCCTTGATCTCCTTGGTGAAGGTCAGGCGCCCGGCCGAGTCGTAGTCGTAGGCGCGCTTGAGACCGTTCGCGGCGTCGGTGCGGGTGCGGATCTTGCTGCCGTCTACCTGCTTGCCCCCGGCCGTGTAGGCGTAGGAGTAGGACAGGTCCGTCAGGACGCCCTTGGTGGTGGAGGTGGCCTTGATCTTCACGGGGCGGTTGGACTTGTCGCGCTCGGTCGTCTCGACGGTGCCGCCGGGGAAGCTGGTCTTGGTGCGTGCGTCGTTGGCGTTGTAGTCGTACTCGGTCTTCTTGCCCTGCGGGTCGGTGAGGGTGAGCAGCTTGTGGGTTTTGCTGTAGGTGTACTTCACCGTGCCGTTCGGGTCGGTGTACGACTCGACGTTGCCCTCGGGGCTGTAGGTCAGCACGGTTTGGGAGCCGTCCTGGAGGGTGCGGATCGTCTCGCGGTTGAGTGGGTCGAAGGCGTACTTGGTGATGCCGGTGGCGTCCGAGCGCTGGGTGACGTTCCCGTCCCCGTCATAGCTGTACTCGGCCCAGGCCGTGGGACCGGCGACCTTCGTGAGGCGGTCGCGGTGGTCGTAGGCGTACGTGGTCTTCGTGCCCCGGCCGTCGGTGGAGGTGACCGGGCGTCCGGCCTCGTCGTAGGTGTAGCTGGTCGCGCCCAGTGGGGTGGGCGGGGTGACCTTATCCAGGTTGCCCTTGGTGTCGTAGTGGAACGTCGTCGCCTTGCCGTTCGCGTCCTTCACCTCGCACCGCTGCCCCTCGAAGCCGCCGCAGGTGGGGGACTGGGGGTTGTAGGCGAAGGTGCGGGTGCCGCCCTGCTCCCCGGCCACCGTTTCCTTGGTGGTGTTGCCCGCGTCGTCGTAGGTGTAGCTGACGCTTGTGCCGTTCGCGTCCGTCGTCTTGCCGGGCACGTCCGCCCCGGCGATGGTGCGGTAGCCGGTCAGCGCCGAGGTCGCGCCGGTCGGGAGCTTGGCGGTGGTGGGGTTGGAGCGGGCGTCCCAGCCATACGTGGTCACGTTCGCCGGATCGCCGCCGACGCCCATCGCATCCGAGGCGGTCTCCACGTTGCGGTTCGCGTCGTACGTACGGTCGCGGTTGCGCCCGAGCGCGTCGGTGACCTTGGTGACCTCGCCGTCGGCGGTGTGCGCGTAGGTGGTCGTGTTCCCGGCCGGGTCGGTGACCTTCGTCGAGCCCGCCTTGTTCGGGGCGTCGGCGGAGTAGCTGTAGGTGTAGGTCGGGCCCGTCTCGCCGGAGCCGTCGAAGTGCGTGGCGCGCTTCATGGAGGTGACGCGGTTCTTCGTGTCGTAGGTGAAGACCGTCACCCGCCCCTCCGGTGTCGACAGCTTCGTCACGCGGCCGTCGGCGTCGTAGCCGAAGCTGGTGGCCTTGCCCTCGGTGTCGGTGGTCTTGGCCAGGTTGCCTGCCGCGTCCAGGTCCATCACGACCGTGCGGCCGGTGTTGTCCTTGGCCTGCCACTGCGCCGTGTCCGTCTTGACCAGGTCCACGAACCGCCCGGAGCGCACATCCGTCAGCTTGAAGCCCTTGTGCTCGGCGCCCTGGTCGTGCTGCTCGACGCGGACCTCACCGCCGTTGCGGTCGGTGACCTTCGTCAGCGTGCCGCCCTCGCTGTAGGTATCCTTCGCCCCCGAGGCACGGTCGGTGAGCACGTAGGTCTTGTCGGCCTTCTGCTCCAGGTCGAGCCGGTAGCCCTTCGGCGTGGTGAAGGTCCCGTCGGCCTTCTTGGCGAAGGAGACCGAGCCGCCGCTCGCGTCGTACAGGACGGCCTTGTTCTCCTCCGGCAGAATCCGCAGGTAGCGCTCGTACCCCTGCCACCAGCGGCGCGAAACCTTGCCCCACGGGGCGTCGAGGGAGTTGTACGTACGGGCGAGCCGGAGGGAGGGGCCCACTCCGGCCACGTCGAAGTCGGTCGCGGCCAGCATCAGATTGCCCGTCGAGTAATTCACCCGGGCGACCAGGGCGTCCGTCACGCGTACGTCGGAGATCTGCTGCCAGGGCACCTGCCCCTGCCCGGACGGTACAAACTCCGCCTCCGGGGCGGCCAGCTTCTCCCGCTCCTTGACCGGGGCCTCGGCCCGCTTCTCCTGGGCCTTGCGCCAGTCGGTCACGGCCTTGGGCGGGGCGACCTCACGCTTCGCGCCCGGCGCCTTGGTCTTGCCCACCTTCACGGCGGGCATCTTCGCCTTCGCCCCGTCCTTGCCCCAGGCCGAGGACGGCTTCTCCTCGTCCGGCCCGGCGAGCGCGGGCGTGATCGACGCTCCTAACGCCAAGGCGGCGACCATCGCGATCGCCGCCCGTCTGGCACGTCTGGGAGCACGCCTCACCGGCGCACCTAATGTGCGTATCTGCATCTTCTTCCCCCCACGGAAGAATCACATGATGACCACCATGGCCATCAACAGCCCGCACAGTTACACAACTTCATCTTTATCCGCACCCATTACTTCATCTTTATCCGCACCCATTACCCAGCCGGTACTTGGTCTACACCAAACAGAATCGGCCACGACACTCCACGAAGAGGCGCAGGTCGTCGCCGGAGAAAGATCGCCCGGCTCACCTGCCAGCCATTTCACCGCATCCCGGTGGGCGCAAATCACATGCAGATACTCATATGTGCAGGGTGGGGCAATTGACCCACGATCTCCCTGCTGGTCTTCTAAGCCGACGCTTCGGGTGGCCTGGAAGACCAGCAGCTGTCCTGCACACGCGGTGAGGCTGCTTGCAGTCTCGAGGGGGCGTGGCGGACGCGATCTCCCTCGCTGGGGATCATGCTGAGCCGTGAGCCGCTGTCCCAGGCGACTTCGAGATGGCCCAGGTGTGCATCCCAGCAGTAGACCGTTCCCTGGTCGCCTGGCTCAAGGCGGGTGTAGGGATCATTGGTATGGACGAGTTCCACGCGGTCTCCTTTGGCGAAGTTCACGGACGGTCTCTGAGGCCCCGGTGTCCTAGCTCAGACACCAGCCGCAAAGTAGGCCGCGGGTAGCTGGACGCGCCCCGTTTCCCGGTCCTGGGCGCTGCGTTGGTCGAATCGAGTGATCGAGGCCAAAGGGGCGGCAAGAGTGGTCGCCAGAGGAGCTGCTGGCGAACTGCACGCTGGATAGATGGCGACTGGGACCTGGTGGCGAACAAGAGCAGGGCGACCCGGCTCGGCTTCAGCTTGGAGACTCGGTCGTTGGCGGGAGGGCTGCGGCGATGCAGTCGAGGACGCGCTTGAGGCCGTTCCGGAACTGGTCGTCGCGGCTCAGGTGCGGCTGGCGCGCCTCCATCACGACCTTGGTGAAGATCGGGTACTCCCCGCTCTTCACCAGCCGGTCGATGTACGGGTAGCTCCGCTCCATCCATTCCGACTCGCTGAGTCCGCTGCGGCGGATTCCCCTGGCCGTGCTGATCTCCTCGCGGACGGTGCTCTCGACGTAGCTGCTCAGCAGGGCCACGAGGCTGAGGTTCTCGTCGATGGGGATGAAGGGGTCGAGCACCCCCATCAGCCGTTCGACCAGGACCAGTTGGTTGGGGCCGAAGCTGGGGAGTGAGCGCTGCACGGTGGCGATCCACGGGTGCCTCATCCACATGGCCCGCTGCTCGTCGGCGTAGCGGGTCAGGTCGGCGCGCCAGTCGCCCGAGGGCATGTCCGTGACATCGATCTCGCCCATCACCTGGTCGGCCATGAGTTCGACCAGGTTCTCGCGGTTCGGGACGTACCGGTAGAGGGACATCGCGCCGGTGCCGATATCGGCGGCGATCCGCCGCATGGTGGCGGCCTCCAGCCCCTCGGCGTCGGCGATCCGGACGGCCGCCTCGGTGATCTTCGCGCGGCTGTAGACCGGCGTCGGCCCGTAGGTCGCGCGCTCGGGCCGCATCCAGATGTTCACGTACTCGGCGTCGGGCACCGTTCCACCTCCTTGGTTGCGTACATAGTACCCAGTCGTTTAGCGTGACCGCCGAGACCGCGTACAAGGTACTCAGTGGAGGAGTTATGCCTGATCCGATCGTGGTCGCCGAAGGGCTGCACAAGTCCTTCGGCGACACCCACGCCCTACGGGGTCTGGACCTGAGCGTCCCGAGAGGAAGGGTCTGCGGCGTACTGGGGCCCAACGGCGCGGGCAAGACGACCGCGGTGCGCATCCTGGCGACCTTGTCCGATCCCGACGCCGGGCACGCCCGCATCGCCGGACACGACATCGTCCGTGAGGCCGGCAAGGTGCGCGCCAGAATCGGGCTCGCGGGCCAGCACGCCGCCGTGGACGAGAAGCTCACCGGCCGCGGCAACCTGCGCATGTTCGGGCGCCTCTCCCACCTGTCCCGGCGAGAGGCGCACCGGCGGGCCGACGAGCTGCTCGAACGCTTCGATCTGACGGACGCCGCCGACCGGCAGGTCACCGGCTACTCCGGCGGCATGCGCCGCCGCCTCGACCTGATCACCAGCCTCATCCTGCGCCCCGAGGTGCTCTTCCTGGACGAGCCGACCACCGGTCTCGACCCGCGCAGCCGCGGCGAGATCTGGGACAGCATCCGCGAACTGGTGGCGGACGGCACCACGGTGCTGCTCACCACGCAGTACCTGGACGAGGCCGACCAGCTGGCCGACGACATCGCCGTCGTCGACCACGGACAGGTGATCGCCACGGGCACCCCCGACGAACTGAAGGCCACGATCGGCGACCGCCTCGACGTCGAACTCGAAGACCCTGCCGCCCTCCATCCGGCGGCGACCGTACTGAAAGCGCTGGCCGGGACCGATCCCACGACGACCGGCTCCGACCGGCTCAGCGTCGCCCTGCCGGGCCGCGGCTTCCGGCTCTTCGACGTCATGCGCGAACTCGACCGAGCCGGGGTCGCCGCGGCCGACGTGCGGCTGCGCCGCCCCACCCTCGACGAGGTGTTCCTGCGCCTCACGGACGACAAGGAGCTGGTCCGATGACCGACCCCGCCCCGCCGCCGGGCCACCGCCTGCGATGGACGTTCACCGACGGGCTGACCCTCGTCGGCCGCGAGCTGGGACGGCTGCGGCACGCTCCCGGCGAGCTCGTCGCGGCGCTGATCTTCCCGGCCGTCATGGTCGTGCTGTTCGGGTACGTCTTCGGCAGCGCGATCCAGGTGCCGGACGGCGGCGACTACCGCGAGTACCTCATGCCGGGCCTGTTCGCGATGGTGACCTTCTCCGCGTGGCTGGGGGTCATGACGCGGATGGCCGCCGACGCCTCCCGCGGCGTGATGGACCGCTTCCGCTCCATGCCGATGGCACGCCTGGCGGTGCCGTTCGGGCAGACCGGCGCCGACCTGCTGACCGGCCTGCTGATGCTGGCCATGATGGTGGGCACGGGCCTGCTGGTGGGCTGGCAACCGCACCGCGGCCTGATCCCCACCGCCCAGGCGTTCCTGCTGATGATCGTGCTGCGGTACGCGCTGAGCTGGGTGGGCGTCTACGTCGGCCTGGCGGTGAAGAACGACCAGGTCGCCGACGCGATGGTGCCGCTGGGCCTGCCGTTCACGATGCTGTCGAACGCGTTCGTCCCGACCGACGGCATGCCGGGCTGGCTGCGCTTCCTGGCCGACTGGAACCCGGTGAGCGCGCTCACCGCCGCCGCACGGGAGCTGTTCGGCAACCCGGGCGCCCCGTCCGGGAACGTGGCCTGGCCACTGGCGCATCCGGTGACCACGGTCCTGCTCTGGTCGGCCGCGCTGCTGATGATCTTCGTCCCGCTGTCGCTCCGCGCCTACATGCGCAGAGGGCGCTGAATACTCCAGAACCGCGCTGCCACCAACACCAACACCATGGAGACGTCATGAGCCTGTTCCGACTCGACGCCAGCATCCTTCCCGGCACATCCGCCAGCACCGAACTCGCCGACCTCGTGGAATCGGAGTGGACCGCAGTCCACCCGGACACGCCGGTGCTACGCCGCCATCTGGGCACCGACCCGCTGCCCGCCGACGCCTGGGCACACGCCCACACCGGCAACGTGACGCCCGAACCCGACCGCACTCCCGCCCAGCGCGATGCGCTCACCCTCGCCGGGTCGCTCACCGTGGAACTAGAGGCCGCCGAGGCGGTGGTACTGGCCGTGCCGCTGTACAACTTCGGTGTCTCCCAGCACTTCAAGACCTGGGTCGACCTGGTCATCGCCGGGGCGCCCCTGGGCAGCCCGGTACTCAAGGACAAGCCGACCGTCCTGGCCACCGTGCGAGGCGGCGGCTACGCCCCCGGCACTCCGCGCGAAGGCTGGGACCACTCCACCCCGTACCTCAAACGCATCCTCGCCGACGTGTGGCAGGCCGACCTCGTCGTCATCGAGCGCGAACTCACCCTCGCCGCCACCTCCCCCGGCATGGAACACCTCCAGGACCTCGCCGCCGACGGACATACCAAAGCCCTGGCCGCAGCCCGCGACGCCGGCCGAGAAACCGCAGCCAAGTGATGCTCCCCGCTTCGGAGCACTTGGCCGACGACGGCTGATCGACTTTGCCAGATCACCGAACGCACCGTCCAGGCGATCCTGGACGACCTCGAACAGACCGGCCACCTGCACCGGAAGCGCACCGGACGGCGCAATCAGCACTTCCTCTACCTGGACGGCTCCTTCCGGCATCCCGCTGAAGCCCACTTCTCCGTCCAGGCGCCGCTGGACCTTCTCGCTGCCCACGACGATGAAGCTGGAGCCGAGCGCCGACAGGCGCAGCACAGTGACATCAATTCTCACTGAGATTGATCACAGCGCTGCCTGACGAATGACTCCCGATCTCGCGTCGAAACGGCATCAGGGGAAACCGACACAGCCAAGGTGTGCGTCCTGACCGCGGGATTCCCTTGCCAAAGACGTCTCGATCGCCGGACGCCGTGCCGGTCTGCTGGAAGGAAACCGCTCCGGGCTGTGGCACCACATCGTGGCCGCCATCGACGCCCTCAACCCCTGCCTGGTGGTGATCGAAAACGTTCGAAGACTCCTCACCTCCCCCGCCGCTCCCGCTGGCGCAGTGGAACCGTGCCCGTGGTGTCTGGGAGACGGCACAGGCCGACCTGCTCTGCGAGCACTCGGTGCCGTACTCGGCTCCCTGGCCGACCTCGGGCGCGATGCGCGCTGGTGCGTGCTACGCGCCTCCGACGTCGGTGCCCCGCACCGACGGGAGCGGCTCTTCCTCGCCGCTTGGCGACCGGGTTCCGCTGTTGAAGACGCCGACGAGCAACTTGGCGTCCAATGGCGGGAGCCAGCCGCCCGCGAAGCGGAAGGCGGGCGGACACGGTCCCAACCTCGCGGACAAGGTCGAGTGGCTGCTGCCCACGCCGAAGGCGTCCGATGGCATCAAGGGCTCACCGCGCCAGCGGCACGGAATCGGCGACCTGACCCTGCCCTCGGCGGCGCAACTGAGCGGCAGGACGACCGTGCCTGGCGTTCACCCGAACCCGGCCCTCGTCCTCTTCGACACTTCGGTCGTGACGAAGAACGCCCCCGGGATTGGGGACGTTACGGCGGAGCGATCTCCTGATGGGAGAGCCTCACGCGCCCGGCACCGGCGCCCACCGACGAAGCGGGCCGCCTGAGCCCACGCTTCGTGGAGTGGATGCAGGGCCTGGACGACGGCTGGGTGACCGCCACCCCCGGGCTGGGACGCCCTGCCCAACTCACCGCACTGGGCAACGGCGTCGTCCCGCAGCAAGCCCGCCAGGCAGCACGGCTCCTCGTACCCTCCGCCCCTGTCTGCCGTCATCGGCGTGGAGGGTAAGCCGCCCCTTCTACACCTGGTTCCCCGGCCGGGCCAAACCGCTCGTTCTGCGGATCCTCGTCGCTCCCACACCCGAGCGACGAAGGGGCTGCCGATGGATTCCGCCCACGAGCACGAGCCGGTACGGATAACGGACCACGACCTTGACGACCTCGTCTCCACGGTCACCGGTCTGGTCGCCGAGACCCGCAAGCAAGGCGAGACCCTCGCCCGTCTCACCAACGAACCCCCGCCCCCACCCGCGGGCGACGAGACGGGGCCCGGCCGGGCCGCTCCCGCTGCCGACCCGAGCAGCGGGAGCGGCGAGGCCGGGGCTTCATCCGTGTTCATCCTGGCCATGGCCGGTGCCGCGTACGACGAGGAGTTGGCGGCGCTGAAGGTGTGGGTGGAGGACCTGTTGCTGCCGGTCTACGGACGCGAGATCACCGCCACCCGGCCCTGGTGCGCGCAGTGGACCGAGCATCCCGAGGCCGTCGCCCGGCTGCACGCGCTGTGGCTGGCCTGGCAGCAGTTCACCGACGCCGAGGCGGGGCTAGCCGGCCCGTCCGTGTGGCACCGCGACCACCTCGACCCCGCGCTGATGCAACTGCGCGCGCCTGACGGCCCGTTCAGCGCGTGCACCACCAGCCCTTCCCGCCCGCACCACCGGCTGCTGGCCCACCCCGATCCCGCGGCGTACGAGGTGGCGGCGTGACGGACCCGGACTACCGCATCGACGGCTTCGAGCCTGCCTGCGACCTCGTCGAGGAGGACTTCCACGCCGCAACGCTCTCCGCCGACATGTACACCGAGCTGGCCTCGCACCACACCAAGGGCAACACCTTCCTGCTGTTCTACGACAGCACTGCCCCCTGGGACGTCCCCGGCACGGCCGAGTACGTCGGGATGCACGTCCAGCGCGATCTGTTCGAGAGCACCTTCACCTTCGAGCACATCCGGCAGCCCACCGTGCCGGTCACGCAGAACTGGCTCATCTCCCGCGGCTGTCCACCCCAGGCGATCGAGCTGAGCACCGCGCCCGGTCCGCGCCCGGCCGATGGGCTCACCTCCCGGCTGGAGGACATGCTGCGCGCCAATCCGGACGGCCGGTACACACTGCTGGACCACTACACGCACAACCCTTGCCGCTTCGACGAGGGCGTCGAGGTCAGCACCCTCGTCCACGACGACCACCCTGACTCCGCCGCGCGGCCCTACCGGCTCTTCCTGGAAGAGACCACACCGTCCCTCGACACGTACACCGTGCGCGAGGGCGCGTTCACCAGCGCCGAGGCGGCCGACGCATGGCTGCGGGACCGGGACACCCCGCTGCCCCTGGCCCCCGCGCGCAGCGCCGTCGACCGTCGTGCCGCTGCTGCCCTCGTGCGGACCACGACCCACGCCACGGCCAGCGCGCAGCTAAACCTGCCGGGGGCGTCGGCGACGCCTGATACGAATCTCGTCCGCGCTCGGGGGCGTTCGTGAGCGCCCGGTACGCCTTCGCCGCCCACCCCGAAGCTCTGGCCGATCTTCGCGATGTGCCGGAGAAGATCCGGGACCTGGCGCTGCTCGAACTCCAGCACCTGGTGCACGGCAACGAGCGTGGTGCTCCCCTCACCCGTGAACTGGCGGGCTGCCACAAGGTCTACGTCGATCCGCAGACGCGGTGGCGGATGGTCATCCAGTACCGCGAAGCCCCCGCCGCCTCCCAGCACCGCCGGGAGATCTACCTGCTGGCCGTCGGCGAGCGCCAAGACCACGCCGCCTACGAATCCGCCGCCCGCCGCCTGGCCCGCGAGCGGCAGCTCCCCGAAGCCGGGCCGCACGCCGGGCGGGCGCACGCCGCCCGCGCACGCTCCGCCCACGCCCCACGCGTCCGCAGCGAACCGCCCGCTCCCGCGCCCGGGACGGCCACGCCGCAGCAGTACCTGCGACGTGTGCGCTGATCACCGCCACCACGAGGAACCTTCCGCATGTTCGACGACCTGGACGACGAGCGGCGCTGGCGCGAGTACCACGTCACCCCGCGCTACCTGGCCGGTTCGGGCTTCACCGGCGACCCTGCCTTCGCACCGGTCGACCACTGGCCCCACCACGACCTCGACGACGAGACCTTCTGCCAACTGCTGATCACCAGCCCCGACGGCCGGATCCGGCTCGGCTGGTTCGGCGACGACTACGACCCCGTCAAGATCACCGCAGCCGAGGACGCGGTCGGCCCCGCCCGCTGGACGGCCCGCTTCAACCAGAACTTCCCCCCGGAGATCACCGCCGGATTCACCACAGCACTGGTCCAGGACTGGGACCCGGACTCCGAGCGCTTCCTCGCCCGGCCATCGATCTACTGGGCCGACAGCGTCGAACCACTGCTGGACGCCGGATGGGAAAGGCTGCGGGCCTCCCAGCCCAGCACGGTGGAGCTGCTCGCGCCCGACGGGCAGGCCGGGGCCTGGATCGACACCCGCGGCCATGGCCGCGAGGAGGAGACCGTACGGCTGTGGGCCGGACCACCGGGCTACCTCACCCGGGCGGAGGCCACCTTCACCGCCGAGACGCCCGACCACCTCATCGCCGCCACCGCCACCGCGCTGAACCAGCCCGCCCCGGTCGTCCGGGAACGGCACATGATCCGCCAAGAGGTCGAGCACCTCGTCCAGCTCGCCCCCGTCCACAAAGCCGGGTCACGGGACCGCCCCTCCGTGCCCACCCCGCTGGAGGCGAAGCGGGCCTCCGTCTCCGCCGCCCTGCACCGGGCCGCACATCAACAGCCAGGTCATGCGCGGGCCCGTGCCGCCCAGATCCGCACCACACGAACCCGTACCCGCCCGGGTGCGGTACCCGCCGCCACGCTCCCTGCCAGCGCCGTCCCCGCAGCCCATACGACAGCCCGCCCCCGTCGCTGAACCTCCCGGAGAACACCATGAACACCACCACCCCTGCCCCGGCCACCTCGGACCGGGTGCTCCACGCCGTCGAGGTCCTCGCACCGCGCTGGACATCCTGGACGCTGGAGAGCCTCCGCGAGCGCGGCCCCCAACGGGCGCGTGATCTGACGGCGGCCATGCCGTGGCTGAACGCGAACGCCACCCACCAGGTCCTGCTGCGCATGCAGTCCACCGGTCTAGTGACCAAGCAGCCCGAACGCGGCTACGTCGCGGCCACCCGCCTGGGGCAGCAGGCCCATTCCACACACCGTGCTCTCGCCTCCTGGCACAAGCGGCACTTCGAGCAGGCCAACCCAGCCTGGAAGCGGGCCGACCGTGTCGAGGACGCGCTGGCCCGGCTGCGGGGCAAGGGCGCGGTCGAGGTGCTCGGCGCACTGGAGCACGGCCCGCTCCGCCCCGGCGAGCTGCGAGAGGCCGCCGGGATGGCGACCGGCTCCTTCCACTACCGCACCCAACAGCTCCTCGACGACGGCCTGGTAACTCGCCTCGGCCCCGAGCAGCACTTCTCCTACGCCCTCACCCCGGCCGCCCGGCAGCTCGCTCCGGTCTACGCCGAGCTGCACGACTTCGGCCGCCGCAGCCAGGCCGCCCAAGGCGTGGGGCACGAGCGGGGCAAGCGCCCGGCTGCGACGGCGAGTCGGGCCGCCGCCGCGCGCCGGTCCTCGCCCGCGGCTCCGGCCGCGCGTGGGCTCTTCTCGCACCCGCCCGTGCCGCAGCCCCGCGTTCCGGCCTACGTCACCGCGCTCTCCCACCCTTCCCGCGCGCGGTGAGCGGCGTGCCCGGCCTCAGACGACCTGTCCGTCCCAGTGCCCGCCCGCCCCCGGCGCTGCCAGGGGCGGGCGCCCGCACCCCACCACCGGAACGCCCCCTCATGCCGCACCCCGCCGCCAGCGGCGAGACCCTTCTCGTCGCGCCCCGCTACCTCGCCGGAACCACCGGCACCGACCCCCTCGTCCCGCTCCTGGACACCACCCCTGGCTGGACCCGGACCCTCGTCGGGCCGGATCCGTACTACGCCAGCCCGTGCCAACGCCTGCGCGCCGCACGGCGCCTGGACGGCGAGTGGACCTTCACCTACGCCGCCGACCCACTCGGCATGCCCGTCTGGTCCGCCCACTTCGACCGCGCCACCCCGGACGAGGTCCTCCTGGCCTTCACCGAGCACCTGGTCGACGGCATCGGGAACTACTTCGCCGACCACCTGCACGGCGGCCAGCACTACGCGGGGCACACGCCCGCCCGTCTCCTCGCCGCGCACGAGTGGGAACCGGTGCCAGGGACGCGCCCGTGGCGCATGCTCGCCCCCGACGAGCACGCCGCCTTCCACCTGCGCCTCGGCTACCTCGACGACCACGACGAACTGCGCGACCGAGGCGCGGCCACTTGGAAGTTCACCGCCGGACCGGATCCGGTCAAACACCCCGCGTGGACGGCGTCCTTCACCGGCCACACCCCGCAGCCGCTGCTGACCGCGGTCGCCGCCGCCGTCGCCGACCCCCGGCCCGTCGAGCGCCCCGCGCACCGGCTACCCGAGCGCCACCGCCCGCTCGTCGACCTGCGCGCGTCCCCGCGCTCCGCGCAGGTCGCGGCGGCCCAGGCCCGCAGCCGCCACCGCCCCGGGCCGCCGCACGCGCAGGAGGCTGCCCGCCTCCCCACCACGGCCTCGGCATCGCCCCGCCCGGCGCCGAAGCGCTGAACACCGCAACCCGATCAGGAGGTTCTGTCATGCCCGAGACCGACGCCCAGTCCGCCGTCCAGCACGTCTCGCCCGTGTACCTGGCCGGGTCCGCGCCCAGCTTCCACGCCCGCCGCCCCCTGCGGGAGGCGGGCTTCCGTCAGGAGGTCGATCGGGCCGGGAACGTCCACCTCACCTCGCCCCGAGGCGGGCACCACTTCGACTACCTGCCCAACGGCCTGACCCATGCCCTGTGGTGCATCTACGAGGCACCCGACCGCTACACCCCGCCCACCTGGCTGGCCGAATTCACCACCGGCACGCCTCCCGAGGTCGTCGAAGCCCTCACCACGGCCCTCGCCGAGGATCTCCACACCCCCAGGGGACGTCGCCCCCGGGCGGACAGCGTGTTGCACCCGCTGGCCGAGGCCGGCTGGCATCGCCGCGAGAACGAATGGGAGATCGAGTTCACTTCCCCCGACCGGCTCGCCCAAGTCTTCTACGACACCGCCCCCGGGCACCCCCTCGACCCCGACTACCAGCCCTGGCTCATCCACGGAGGCCGCACGGGGAACAACGGCTACCTGGAGTGGTACGGCGCCTTCACCGCCCACACCCCCACCCGGCTCGTCACCGCCACCGTCGAACGGCTGGCCAACACCGAACCGGTCGACCGCGCCGCCGACGCCGTTCTCCACCCCAAGGCCACGGTCACCACAGCCCCTATGCGCTCCACCGCACCACGGGCCGCAGCCGCCCAAAGCTGTACCCGAGCAACGGCGCCCTCGCGGAGCACATCAGCGGAGCCGAGCCCGGTCTCGCCACCGGCGACCAGCCGCTCCGCTCCCGCCCGGCCGTCCCGGCGGCGGTGAACCTCCCCCCTGCTCCTCGGTACTCACGGCCCGGATGCCTCTCGCGTTCCTGATGCTGCCGCAACGGGGGAGTCGAGGGCTCGGGCCAGTTCCTCCACGGTCAATTCGACGCGCTTTTGGCTGGCCGCTCGCGAGCGCGCCAGGGAGCCCGCCTCGGCGTCGTCCACACGCTCCTCGAACCGGAACCGCTCGTCCCCGCACACGGCGTCCACCGCTCTCGCTCGCCATCGGTCGTCCCGCAGTCAGCCTGCGGGGCGACCGATTCATTCCCGCACGAGACGTCCGTCCCGCCCTTCGACCGCCGAGTTCGCCCGCAGCAGACACACACCCTCCCGCACGGACTGGAATGCCGCGCCCATTCCAAGTCAACGTACGGACGACGCGAAAACCCGCAGGCCAACAAAGGGATTCCTCGTGACAACGCAAGCCCTTACCCCGGCTCGCCCCGAGCCCGCCGAGCGCGAGTGGCTCCTCGAATGCCACTGCGCCGACCCCGTCCTGCGGCTGCTGGACAACAGCGGCTGGGCCACGGTCGACGACCCGAAGGCCAACGTCTACTGCGCCAGCCCCGACCGACGGGTCTTCGTCGGGTTCCTGCCCGAGAGCCCGGAAGCCGCCTTCGGCGAGCTATGGCACATCAGCGTCCACGGCCCCGACGGCCGCCGCGCCTGGAGCACGACCTTCGACCACGACGTCCCCGCCCACGCCGTCGCGGGATTCCTCTCCGCGCTCATCGCCCACCCCAGCCGCTGGTGCGCCTGCATCTGACACGCACACCCCACACCCTGACGCGCTTGGGAGGCCCGCTCGTGCTCCATCGACCCACCACCCTGTCCGCCTACGACTCCTCCGCACCACCCACGACGCGTGCCTCCGACACCGATCGCAACATCGTGCTCACGATCCTCGGCACAGCCCTGGCCAACGGCCGCCTCGACCAGGCCGAGCGCGACGACCGCTCCAGCGCCGCACTCGCCGCCCAGACTCTGGCGGAGCTGGCTTCGGTGACCTCCGACCTGCCCGAGGCGGACGACCGCGCTCGCGAAGTACGCCGCGCTCGACGCCGCGCCGCAACGCTCAAGAAGTGGATCAAATGCTGGCGGATCTGGGCGCAAGTCGCTCTGTGCACGAACGCGTTCTGGGCCGCTGACAGCCTCGCCCGCAAAGAACTGACCGCCTACTGGCCCGCGTACATGCTCGGCACGTGGGCGGCCGTACTCCTCGCCTGCATGCTCTCCACCCTCAAAAACGTCCAGCGCTCCCGCCTCTGACCAGCTCGCGCCTTAACACCCACGGAGACACCCCATGTCCCACACGCTCACCGTTGGACAACTGATCCACCAGCTCCAGACCCTCGACCACGACCTGCCGGTCTTCCTCGCCATCAACCCCGACTGGCCCTTCGCCCACCGCATCGACCGCGTCGTCACCGTGCCCGACGGACCCAGCACCGTGGCCTACATCGCCGAGAACGGCCAAGAGGGCTACCTCCCACCCGCTGTTCGAACCGAACTGTCCTGGTCCTAAGACCACCCTCCGCCCGCGACACGGCCCGCTATGCCGTGTCGCGGGCCTCTTCCTCTTCACGTCACTGCCGGGGTACGGGGCCCGCCAACCAGCGGCCCAACCCACAAGGTGTCGGAGACGCACCGCGGCAAACGGGCGAGACGGGCCCGCTGGGACCGATGCAAGTCAGTGCTCGGTGAGGTCCCGGACGTTCCAGCCCGCTTCGATCATCACTTCCGCGTACCGCTTGCCGCGGTCGCGGTGGGCGGCGAGTGCCAGCAGGTGGGTGGGGCGCGTCGCCCCGACGAAGACGAGCTGCACAGCGGCCTGGACGCTCTTGAGCTCCCGTCGGGGGTCGCTCCCCTCCGCGACCATGCGGAGCGCCTCGGTCACGTCGAACTTCTTGCCGTTCTTCTCAAGGCACTCCAGGATCAGCGTCGCCGCATGGGTCTCGCCCTTCGCGCTCTGAATGGTCCCGGGTACGGCCCGCACCGTCGGCGCTGCGGCGGAACTCCTGGGGACGCCGCCCGCTGCTGTGGCCGCCTCGGCCGCGGGGGTGAACTCCAGGCCGACAGCCTTCAGCGGCCGGTCGGCGAGCAGCTTCATCTGGACGGTCAGCTGCTCGGTGATCATGGCCCAGCCTGCCTCGTCGAACGCGGTTCCGTGGACGAGAAGTTCACGCAGCAGGATTCGCACCCTGCCTCCGGGGGTCGCCGCAGACCTCTCCAGGCGGCCCAGCGCCGGTAGCCCTTCGCCGGTCAGGGGCGTGAAGCACGCGCGCAGAGCGTTCCACAACTCGCTGACCGCTTCATGGCTGTCCGCACCGGACCTCCACTGGGCCCCTGCCGCGCGGGCCACGTCGATCAGAGCGCGGTGGGCCGTCGGGCGGCCGGGCGGGGTGTAGCCGGGCACATAGCAGGAGATCGACTGCGGGTAGGCATCGGAAGCTCCCCGGGCCTGCCGCGCGCCCAGCACACGCGGCGGACGCCTATTGAGGACATCTTCGGGGACGCTTACGGCGGCCATACGTTCGAAGGTCGGCACGACATCAGTCGCTGTGGCCTCGTCGAACAGCAATACCGCCACCTGGCCGTCGGGACCGGCTCCGTGGACTTGCTGGGGGCGCCGGACGGCCAAGCGGCTGGCCACAACTGCGATCTGCGGTCCGAAGCGGCGGCTAACCGGCAGCTCTGCGGCGCCGGAAAGCGGGAACGCCGAGACGGGTCCGCTCATGGCGCCAGCGTCACTGTAAATGCCCTGGTTGGTGTCGCCTACCCGCTGCACCACGGTGGGCGAGGAGGCGAAGACGAGGTCCAGCAGTTCGTGCTGGGTGGCGCTGGTGTCCTGCATCTCGTCGAGGAGAACGAACGGGAAGCGCGCAGAGACAGCGGGGACGATGCCGGGGCGCTCGGCGAGGTACTGCTGGGCGATGGCGTACATGTCCTGGTAACGGAAGACGCCTCGGCGGGCCAGAGCCCACTTGAGGTTGGACAACTGCTTGCTGCTGGTTGTCTCAGCTCGGAAGGGGGGTTCCCTGGTCGCGCCGGTGACCACGAGTTCACCGTCCTTGTAGGTGAACATCGCACCGGTGACAATGCCGGTGCCATCGCGCTGACGTTCCACGTAGCTGCGCAGGGTGGAGTAGTTGGGGTGTTGCAGGAGGCGGATTGCTGCGGTCTCGAAGGCCGTGTCGTCCACGGACCGGACCTCGACGCCCTTGGCCCGCACGGCCGGCAGCGCGAGGAAGGTGTGCACGAAGGACTGAATGGTGCCGATGAAGTGCGGGTAGCGCAGCAGCCTCCGGCCCGCAGCAAGAGAGGCCACTCGGTCAGCGATCTCATTCTTGGCCGTGTTGGTGTGGGACAGCACGCATACCCCGCACGTCACGGAGGTCCATGCGTCGGCCATGAGCGCGAGCTTGAGCCCGATCAAGGTGGTCTTGCCCGACCCCGGGGCGGCCTGAAGGTCCTGTGTAGCCTCGCTCTGCAGGAAGTCCCACTGCTCGGCGTCGAGCGGGTCGAGTCCGAGGAGCTTCAGCATCGCCTCCACCTTGTGCGTGGCAAAGGCATCGGGCAGGTGGATGCCGGTCACGGGGCCACCTCGCCGCACAGGTGCCTGAAGGCGTCGACCAAATAGGGTGGAACGTCGCTCTCCGTGAGCGAGGTGGAGGCGAGGAGCTGCGCGGCGAATTGCGCGGTGATCGACTTACTGGCTCTGTCGAGCTTGAGCGGTCTGTAGATCTTCAGGGCCGCCTGTTCCAGAGTGAGGTTCTGGCGTTCCCACTCGTCGACGTCCTTGTCGGCCCGGAGGATGATCTGATCGGTCTTGGCGCCGTCAGGCCACGACCGTTCTGCAACGGATGCGAGTTTGACCGCGCGGTGCATCAGCCTGGCCATGGCCCAGGAGGCGACCGCGAGGTCGTACTCCAAGGTCCACCAGTTCGACACGAAGGTCTTCACTGGCCCGTCGTCGTCAGTGGCGAGGTCCGTGACATGCGCGGCGATCTCCTGCTTTGTCATCTCGTCCCAGCACTTCAGGCCGCCGCGCATCTCCTCCGGGGTGTCGGCGGGGACGAGGTCGCGGTCGCGAATACAGGCGATCGGGACGGGGATCTGCTCGCCGGAGCGCTGGAAGACGCGGCTGTACCGGAACAGGCCGACGTGGCCGACGTTGACCACGCTGACGCCGTGCTCGTTGAAGGGCATGCCCAGGCCGGCAGCGAGAGCGGGCAGGAAGATTGCCTCAGCGTCGCCCTCGACGATCGCCAGGCCCCGGGCGAAGAACATGTTGGCCTTGGTGACGTCCAGGAACCGGGTCAGGAACGCGTAGTCCTCGCCGTTCAGGCGCGTGATGCCGCGCCGCAACGGGAAGGTGCGGCCCCGGACGACGAGGGTCAGACACTCGACGGGCGTCGACGAGGCGAGGTTGGGGCTGTGGGTGGTGAGGATGACCTGGACCGGGGCCGTACCGCGTTTCTGCGGCCCTTGGGCCTTGTCGCGGAGCAGGTCCATGATCCGCGTCTGGAGCTGGGGGTGGAGGTGCGCCTCGGGCTCCTCGATCAACAGCAGGGGTGCCAGTTCACTCTTGCCCAGCAGAAGGAGCTCTGCGGCCATGAACAAGGCATTGTTGTAGCCGAGCCCGCGGCGCGTCCACTCGTCCGACTCAGCGAAGAGGTTCAGTTCGAGCCGTTCCAATGCGCGGGCCAGCGTGGCGTCGGTTGCAACGCTGATCTTGGCGCGCAGGACATCATCGCCGATGGCGAACCGCTGCAGGTAAGCCGAGTTGATGTCTTGGCTCACATCAGAGACGGCATCGTTGTCTCGGATGTCGTGCTCGGCGCGGCGTAGAATCCCCACCAGCGTGGAGGGAGGGTCATCGCCCTCGGGGTTGTAGTCATCGATACCCTGATCCTTCATCGCCGGGTAGCCAGCGAGGATCTGGGACAGCCGTGATCCGCGGCCCGATCGCAGTTCCGCCTCCGCGTCGCGCAGGGGGCGCAGATAGGTGGCGCGGAGCAGTTCGCGTGCGGCGCCATCCAGGGCGGGGCCGTTGCCGTCCGGTCCGGTTCGGGTGGTGACCGAGACGCGGTTCCGGACCGGGTCCATCCGCTGGGCCTTGAACGTCACGCAAAGCCAGGTAGCGCCGCTGCGGTCGTGGGTGAGCAGTTCCAGGAAGACCGCCTGCTCCTCGGTCGACAGGTCGGTGAACCCGCACACAATAGTGAAGGTCTCCGCCCGCCCGTCCTTCCCGAGGTGGAAGTCGTCCTGAGAGACCCGGTAGTAGTCCGTCGCCGCTGTCTGCAGGCACAGTCGGATCGCGTCAATGATCGCCGTCTTCCCACTGTCGTTCTCGCCGACGAGCACGTTCGTCCCGGCCATGAACGACAGGTTCAGCGATGCGTCCGTCTCGCCCTCACTCTCGGCCGCAGCTCCGAAGACCCGGAAGTTCTCGACCCGAAGATGTGCCAAGTACACAGATTCCCCCGCTGACGGAGCCGCGGCGCCCTCTTCTCCGGGAAGGAGGCCCCTGGGCTGCGCGGGCCGTGATCGATATTTCCGAGATCTTATGCTCTCCCGGGCCGCCGCCGGGGTAATCCGGCATATTTCCATCAACTACCTGGACTACATCCTCAAAGGCGACGGCTCGGAGCCGATGTGAGCCGCAGGCCACCACGACAACAAGGGCCGCGAGGAAGCCGCCACGGCCAACCTGGTTGCAGACAGGTCAAGATCCCCCACGGACTTCGAAGAGAGCCCAGGCGCCTCCAGTACGTCCGCTGAAATTCGGCTCCTGACAACAAAGCTTGGGCCGTTCCACGATCGATACGGCCCCGCTTCGGCGTCAGGCAGCCTTGGTCCCCGCTTCCAGGGCGTCGATGGCCGCCATCGCCTCCGCGCGCTTCTTCGGATCCACACGGGCCAGGTGCCACAGCAGGTCCACCACCTGCTGCACGGTCGCGTCGCTCACAGGCTTCGTCTGGGGCTCGGGCGAAGGAGTGGTCTGGGACGTCCGGGAGTTCGGGAGATCTCGGAGGTCGAGTCCTCCGTAGTGGCTCCCGGCGATCTGGATCGCGGTCGAGATCTGTGCTCCGTCGCCGATGTAGTTGGTGTTGCGCGACCGGTAACGTGTGGTGTTCTCGGTGCGGCTGCGTATGTCGTGGTCTCCTGCGTCAGCCATACGTGCAACGTATGACAGCAGTTGGCGAATATGCCAACGGTCTACGCGCTCTGGACGACGGCACGAGTCCCGGGCCGGTCAGCCCCACGTTCCAGGGGCAAAGCCCTCGGGAAGGTAGGTGCCGGCGAGTGTGCCGTCGTAGCCGGTGTCCCGTACGACGGCTTCCAGGCTCGGGTACTTCTGGCCGCCCTCGCCCGCCATGGCGTCGAACTCGGCCCGGGTCAGCTCGGGCTCGTGCCATTCATGGGCACAGCGGCAGCGCAGGAAGATCTGGTTTTGGCGGTCGCAGATGACCAGCCATTCGCGGCGGGCGGCGCACTTCGCGCACATCACGGTGATCCCGGTGATGGTGATCCGGTCTGGGTGCGTGGTGGTCTGTATCCGGGTGGAGTCGTCCGGTTCGCTCGCGTCCTGGAGGCGCAGGAGCGGGTCGTCGGCGAGTGTCTTCTCCGGCGTGAGCGTTCTGGACTTCTGGAGTTCTTCGGTGGGCATGTGCATCGACTCCTTGTGTTCCTTTGACCAGCCCTAACAGGCTCGGGGCGGTGTCGTCCACACCTTGGGTGGCGGCTTCAGCGCCGGTGCCGGTGTTCGGGCGGGGCGGGGTTGTGTGTCGGCCCGGCGACGTGTGTCTGCTCCTGCCAGGGCTGTTGCGCGGGGGAACGGGGGGCGGCGGGGCGCTGTGGTGCGTCCGCGGGGAGTTGGCCGAGGCGCCGCAGGCGCCAGACCAGGACGTCGGTGACGCGGTCGGCGGTGTTCAGCTCGCGCCAGGCGACGGCCTGCTGGAGCAGGGTTTCGGGGTCGTGTCCGGCGCGTTCGGCCTGGTCGAGGGTGGCGACCAGGGCGTCCCAGCCGTATTCGCGGCGAAGGGTGCCGGTGCGGCCGGGAAGAGCGGCTTCGACGGCGCCGAGGTGACGGTTCCGTACGTGCTCGGGAAGGCGGCGGCCTTGTGCCCGCATCGCGCGCAGGGGCGCGGTCGCGGCCGTGCGGTAGGCGGCTCGGAGCTGGTCAGCGGCTTGCCGTGCGGCTGCGGCCTGCTGGTGGTGTCGGCGGGCGGTGTGCCAGCGGGCGGCGGCGATGGTGGCCAGGACCAGCGTGGACAAAAGCATGGCGGTCGCGCCGCCGTCTTCGCCGCGTCCCAGGGCGTTGCCGGCCTGGATGATGCCGCGCGCGGCGTCGCGGACAGCGCGGCCCTCGGCGCGTTCGGCGCGGGTGTGCCAGCGGGTGGCGCGTTCGAAGGCGCGGGCGGCTTCGGTCACCTGCTGCCGGGTGGAGGCGGGCGAGGTGTGGGCGAGGGCGTCGAGGACTTCGCCGAGCCCGGAGAGCTGTGCGGCGGCCTCTGCTTCGTCACCGCCGTTGTAGGCCGTGGTGGTGCGCTCCACGATGCTGGCGGCCTCGCGTCGAGCACGTGCCGGAGCCGCCCGCTGGTGGGGGCGGGTTTCGGAGTGTGGCTCGTCGGCTCCTTCCGGGTGGCCGAGGCGTTGGCGGATCTTGGGGAGGGAGAGGTCGGGGGCGAGGCGGGAGCCGGGGAACCAGATCGGCGTCCCGTCGCGGTTGCGGTCGCCGGGCAGGGCGACCTTGTAGCCGAGCACGTCGCCGGAGGGCGCGAGGCGCCGATCGACGCGCACTCCGGCGTCGGTGAGGCGGCGGAAGAACTCGGCTTCGTCCGCGGCTCCGGCAACGGCCTGGCGGACGTGGTCGCGCAGGAGTTCGCGGGCGGTGGCGGTGCGGCCCGCGCGTTCGGCCTTGGCGCGCTCGGCGCTGGTGGGGCGCTTGGCGGCGGTACCGTCACCAGGGTTGAGCCGACGGAGGTCGAAGTCCTTCTCGATCTGGCGGCATGCGGCCTGGGCGCGGTTGTAGTCGTCGTGGCGGCGGGGGGCGCGGCCGTCCTGGCGCTTGAGGGTGGCGACGATGTGGATGTGGTCGTCGGCGTGGCGCACGGCGATCCAGCGGCACGCGTGCTCGTCGCCTTCTTCGGCGATGCCGGTGGCGTGCACGACGCGGCGGGCGACTTCAGCCCACTCGGCGTCGGACAGGTGTCGGTCGTCGGCGTCGGCGCGGACGGGGCAGTGCCACACGTGCCGGGCCGGGCGGCGGTGCTCCGGTACGGCCTGGACGGGGAGGTCGAGCCGCTCTTGCAGTTGCTTGAGCGTGGCGGCCGGATCGCGGCCGGGATCGGGGGTCAGTTCCGGTCGCCAGGCGGCGACCTGGTGTGGGTCGAGGTGTTCGTCGCGGCGGCCGGGGCCGTAGAGGTAGGCGAGCAGGCCGTACGTCCGCCCGCCGAGGGAGATGTCGGGCACCATGACGGTCAGCGCCTCGCGATCTCGGTCGCGGCGGCCTCGACGCGGGCGGCGGCGCGCAGTACGCGGGCGAGCGTGTCGTCCGCGTACGGGGCCTCGGCACCGGAGTTGAGGGCCTTGGCCACCTGGTTGAGGTTGTTGCCGACGCGGGCGAGCTGGGCGGAGGCACGCATCAGCTCTTCGACGAGGGCGCGCTGGTTCATCAGCCAGCTCTGGGGGCCGTCTTGGGCGCGGGCGACGGCGACCGCGGCGTCGGCGAGGAACCCGGCCACCCGCATGCCCATGGTGGCGGCGGCCTGTTGGACGTCGGCGAGTTCGTCGGCGGTCAGGCGGACGCTGCGGACGCGGTCGCGGTACTGGGCGTGGCGAAGGCGCGGGCGCATGCGCGTCTCGACGACGGCGTGCGGCGTCTCCCCCTCCTCCGGCTGCGATCCGCCCTCGGTCGCAGCCTCGTGGTCCGGCGCCCCCTGGTGCCGGACCTCCCCCGCCCCTCCTGGGGCAGGGGCATGCCCTTGCGAAACTCCCTCGTCGGCTTGTCCGGCGAGGGAGTTTCGCAAGGTATAGCTTGCTCGGCCTCGTGCCGGGCGGTCGAACGAGTGCTCCTCGTCGGGGGCAGCCGGGTGTTCCGGGGCGGTCATCGGATGCCGTCTGCGGCTTCGAGCCGGACGTCGCGCAGGATCTCGGCGATGTAGTCGAGCGCGAGAACGGGGTGGTGCAGGGTGCGGGGCGTGCTCGACTGCGTCCGCTGCACCGTCCAGGAGCGGTCGGGGCCCGGTTCGGCACGGTGCAGGTGACCGTGACCGCGTAGGACGGCGAGCCACACGTCAATCTCGTCGATGGTCGGTGGGGTGGTGCGCACGAGAGGTTCTCCTTCGCGGAGGACAGTTGGCGTGGGCGAGTTCGGTGACCGGGGCCGGGCGGACAACCCCCGGATCCTGTGTCCGGAGTGACCGGGTGACCGGAGAGAAGGGGTGTCCGCCCGGCGGTTCGGCGGTCACCCGGTGGAGCGGAGGGTGTGGTTGTCCGCCTCGGCGCGGAGCTGCTGCATCAGCTCGGTCAGCCGGTCGTTGGACAGCGAGAGGCCCTCTCCCCGGACGGCGTCCGCGACGACCTTGCGGGTCAGCTTCCCCGCGTCGGTGACCGCCCGGCGGGCCAGAGCGAGCAGCTCGTCGGCGTCACCGGCCTTGGGTCGGTTCTCCGTGCCCGTGCTGGAGGACGGGGCCTTCGACGGCGCATCCGATACGGAGGCGTTCCGCTCCCGGGGACGGGCCCGTTCACCGTGTCCGGGTCTGGCATCCGGATCGTTGTCCGAGACTGCGGTGTCCTCGTCCTGGCGCTCCAGGACGGCCTCGGGCTCCGTGACCGGCTCGCCACTCGGGTTGTCCGGGCGGAGGGTGTCCGCCGGGTGACCGGTGGCACCGGCGGACAGCGCCGAAAGCTGCTCTCCCGCGACCGCTCGGGAACGGTGACCGGCCGGAGTGTCCGGGGCGTCCGCCGAGATCCGCTCGGCGCGGACAGCGGTGTCCGCAGCGCCTGCGGTGACCGGGTGACCGGCCTCGGTGGCGGCGCGGCGGGCGATGAGGATGTAGAGGTGGACAGCTCCGGCCAGGGCGAGCGGGGCGAGCGTGGACAGCACGCCGACCGTCACGTCGCCGAGCCGGAGACCCCCGCCGCCGGGTTGGTCGTTGAGACGGACAGCATGGAGGGCGTTGGCCCAGATCGACGCGGCCGTGGCGGTGCCGAACAGGGCCCATACGTAGCAGCGGGCGCCGAGGGAGGCGCTGCGCATGACGAGCACCGCGCGGACCCCGTAGCCGATGAAGCCGTCGATCACGAGGGGGAAGAGGTAGGTCAGCAGACCGCGGATGTGGATGGCGACAGCCATCTGCTGGAGCGCGTCGTACGAAAGGGCGCATCCGGCGGCACCGAGGGAGACGATGGCGGCGCGGTCCCAGCCGGTGATGCGCACCGGTATCGCGTCGGTGTAGGTCACGCGGCCGTCCCCAGCTCGTCGCGGCCCGGGGCCGGGGCGCTCCACGAGGTGTCGTTGTTCTGGTGCTCGTCGACCGCGCGGTTGCGGGTCTCCCGGCGCACCTGACGGTAGAGCTTCTCAGCGTGCTCCTGGGTGATCTTCAGCAGCCAGGCGAGGCGGTCGGCCGGGATGCCGGCCTGGAAGGCGGCGCGGGTCGCCGAGCGGCGTTCGGCGGTGGTGAGGTGGATGTCGCGCCCGGCCAGCACGGTGTTGACGCGGCCGTAGTCGAGGCGGCTGGGGAGGTTCTCGTGCAGCGGTTCGCGCTCCTCCTCGGTCATCCCGCCCCGGATACCGAACCGGTCGACGTTCTCCAAGGCGGCATCCAGGCAGGTCCGGCGGACCAGGCACTGGGCGCACAGGGCTTTGGCGGCGCGGATGCGGTCCATCTCCTCCGGCTCCGGGAAGAAGATCTCCACGTCGACCGGGTGGGCGGGGGTAGAGCGGCAGGCGGCGTGGTTGTGCCAGGTGTGGTCGCCGAGGATGCGCGGCTCGGCGGACTCCGTGTGGTGCATGAAGGTGTCTCCGATCGGCCCCCGGGGCGCGTTCGGGCAGGCGCGGGCCCAGGGGATTGTGCGTGAAGGGGTGACGGGCTGGCTGCCGGTTCAGGCGGTGGCGACGCGGAGCGAGGCGGCCAGGGCGCGTCTGCGGTCGGGGCCGTCAAGGATGACCTTGTCGGTCATCTCGGTCAGCCGGGAGGCGACGCGGTCGCCGATGTGCGCGCGCAGGTCGGCCATGCCGAGGTTGGTGGTGACCAGAGTCGGGAGCATCTCGTTGTAGCGGCGGTTGATCAGCCGCATCGTGATCTCCTCGGTCCACTCCGACGCCTTCGCGGCGCCGAGGTCGTCGACGATCAGCAGCGGGCAGCGGGCCAGGTCCTGGAGTTCACGCTCGCCGTCGCTGCCGGGCCGGGGCCGCAGTTCGGCGTACAGGTCGGCGGCGGTCGTCGCCTTCCACCGCAGCCGTACTCCGACGGCGAGCAACGAGCGGACCGCGCCGTACGCCTGGTGGGTCTTGCCAGTGCCGGTCGTGCCGACAATCAGCAGCGACCGCCCCCGGGCGATCCCCGGTGCCCCCTCCGGGCCCCGCCGACCGGCAGCGGCGATCTCGCGTACCCAGGCGGCGACGGCGGGGTGGTCGGCCACGGCGTCCTGGTAGCGGGCCGGGATACGGGCCTGGGCGGCCTCCAGCGCTGCGCTGGGCTCGGCCCCGTCGGCGACCGGGGCGTCCGGGTCGATGCCCCGGGACTTGAGGATCCCCGCTAGGCGCCGCGCGATGCCGCCGACGGGCTGGGCGTCGACGTCGCGCATCACAACTCCTCGGCGTAGGCAGCGGCAGGGTCGGCGGGGTTGGCCCAGGCCCGGTGACCGCGCACGGTATTCGCGGATTCCGGCCGCACCAAGCCGCCGGTCGGGCCGGTTGCGTTCATCGCCTCGTGGACCAGGCTCGGCAAGGTGCTCGGATGCAGGCCCTTGGCCCGGTGCCGGGCCATTCCAGCGCGGATGTGCCCGGGGGCGATGCCCTCGGCGAGCAGCTTGGCGACTTCGCGTCCGAGGTGGCCGAGCACGTCGTTCGGCGGGCGGTGGGCGCAGGAGGCGGCGTACTCGGCGATGAGCTGCTGCGTCGAGACGGACTCCGGTGCGGGCGCGGCAGCGCCCCCCGAAGGGGGAGATCCTAGATCCACGTTCCTAGGTCCTAGATCCGGACCGTGAGTATTCGCTGCTGGTGCACTGGTTGCGTCGTGAGTATGCAGTGAGGGCTCACGGAATGCCTTATGACCTGCTGCTTCATGATCCGGTGAGGGCTCATGCGGGACGTCGGAGTCCTCACTGCGCACTCCGTGAGCCTGCGCTGAGGGCTCAGGCACGGTGTCCTGAGCCTGCGGTGCATCCCCGGCGCCGGGGGTATCGACATCGTGCTGCGGGCAGGCCGGGTGGCGGACCCCGCCTCGGCGGTTGATCTTCTGGTGCTTGTGCCAGGTGATGATGTGCAGGTACCTCTTACCGTCCTCACCTCCGTAGCGGCAGATCAGACCGGCCGCAGCGAGCTGGTTCAGATCGTCCTCGACGCCGACCGGGCCGTGCTCGGGCCGTAGCGACCACAGCAGCCCGGTGAGCACGGCAGGCTGGTCCCGGAAGCGACCGTGGTCGTCGGCCTGGGTAAGCAGCCCGAAGAACGTGCGCTCGGCGGTCAGCGAGACTTCGGCGAGCGTCTCGGAGGTGAACGCCTCCGGCTTGATGGTGCGAATCCGCGCCATGATCACTCACCCCCCGTGCCGTGGGCGTACTGGACCAGAGGCCGCAGAGTTCCCGAGGGAAGGTCGAGGTCGTGGGGTTCGGTCCAGTCCACGCCCTGGTAGGTACGGATCACCCAGCGGGCGGCGGAGACCCGCTGCGCCCGGGTCATGGGCAGGCCGTTGCCTTCGTGGTCGTACGCGCGGGCATGGGCGCTCGGCCAGGACAGCCCAGGCGCACGCTGGGTGACGCGGATGATGGTCGCGCCCGGCACCATGTCCGCGAGGAGATGGGCCAAGCGTCGGCGGCGATCGGCAGAAGCGGCGCCCGGGGCAGCGTCCGTCGATGTTTCGCGCGGCGATGGGGGCATGCGAGAATCCCTCACTCGTAGGTGGGGTGGGCCCGGCGGTTCTCGTCGAAAAGGCCGGCCGGTCCGTCCCAGTTATGGATCCGTGCCTCGTCGAAGGGCGCGGACGCGGTGTCCGGGGTGACCGCCCCGGACACCGATTCACCGCTCCCCGCGACCGGCGTCTCAGCTCGGTCGTCGGTCTACACGCCCTCCCTTAGCTCACTGACCAGGCATTTCCGTCCCGTATTCGCATCAGTTGATGGCGATGGAACGACCATAGGCTGATGAGGACGGAGCATGTCAACTGGTGAAGATGATCGAACCCGCGCTAGACGTGTATCGTTTTCACCAGTCGATGACGCGACGCCGACCAGCAGATTCGGACCGCACCGAGGAGAGAGGCACTGCCATGGGCGACGGCCCTCCAGAGCCGGGGGACTCCCTCGCAGACAAGATCGACCGCCTCTTCGAGACGATCCACCCCAAGGGGCGTGGCCCGTACTCGTACAAGGAGGTCGAGGCCGGCATCCGCGACCAGGGCGGCCCGGTGATGTCCTCCAGCTACATCTGGCAGCTCAGAACGGGCAAGCGGGACAACCCGACCATGCGGCACCTGGAAGCCCTCGCTGGCTTCTTTGGGGTGTCGCCGTCGTACTTCTTCGACGAGGAGGAGTCCGAGCGCATCACCGCCGAGCTGTCGATGCTCGCGACGATGCGCGATCAGCAGGTTCGCTCGGTCGCCATGCGCGCCAGCGGGCTCTCCACGGAGACCCTGGAAACGATCAAGGGATTCATCGAGCGAGCCCGGGACCTCGAAGGGTTGAACCGCGGCGAGAAGACCGACGAGTAAACGTGGCCCATGCCACAGGCGGTACGCCGGATTACGGAACCATATAGATCCCAAGATCGCGTCAAAGTCAGTTCATCCAGTTGTTACCGGATGTCCGATTACCGCAGAACGCTGCGCAACGTCGATCTGACGGGCCGTGACTCGCTGGCGATAGAAGAATCACAGGGACCGGAACCCGCGACTTACTTTCAGGCGGAATCCTTCTAGGATTCGGGCACCTGCAAATGAGCAGACCCCGAACCTGTTCCGCCCTGAAGCATCACCCGGGAGTTCCGTTGCGTCTTCGACGACGACTCCAGGTCCGAGCGTCTCACCAGAACGCGCGAGACCTCCAAGATCCACTATTCGGGATCGAGATACCCGCCCCGTTCAACCTCGGCAGGTTCTGCAATGCCGTCTCCAAGCACCGCAAGCGCCCCCTCGTCGTGGAGGCAGTCGAGGGAGTAAACGGCCAGGAGGACGAACTGTGCGGCTTGTGGGTGGAACTCGATAGCGCTGACTACGTGTTCTACGAAGCATCGACTTCCCCGCTCCACCGTGATCACATCGTGCTGCACGAGATCAGCCACATCCTCCTCGGGCACACCACCTCCAACGGGGTGGATCCCGTCGCCAACCTCGGCGCCCTGTTCACGGGCATCGACCCGAGCACGGTCCGGAACGTGCTGGGCAGAGCCAACTTCAGCACCCCACAGGAGCGTGAAGCCGAGCAGCTCGCTACACGGATTGCCGGCCGATCCGTACTCAAATACCCGCCTAAAAGGCGTGCGCCTGAGCTTGACCGCATCGACAACGCTCTTCGTTACGAGTGACCCATGCAATTGATTGAATTTTTTATCACGGCACTGCTGTGGGTCACCACGATTTGGCGTGGAACCAAGGATTGGCGTCCGGGGCAGAGCAGGGCCCTTTGGTGGGCGTTCTTCGGCTTGACCGTGATGATGACGCTTCGATTGCCTGTCGGGCGAATGCTCGATGAGATGCTTGGAGTTGCGGACCTCTCATACCTGTTGAAGCATCTCTTCGGTGGAGTTCTTGGCTCGGCCGCCTTGCTGGCGTTCCTGAAGGACGTCTCCGGGAATCGGGACACCAGGGTCACGACGAAGAGGCTGCGCATAGCCCTCCCTATCGTGACGGCAATCTGCATGTCCGCCCTGTTCTTCGCGAAGCTCCAGCCATACGAAACTCTCGCGATCTACCAGGACTTCGGAGCACGGCTGGCACTCCTGCTCTACACAGTGATCTTTCTCGGGTTCCTCAGCCTCTCCCTCTGCAACGGCGTTCGCGTCTCCTGGCGATGGGGCCGGGATAAGGGAAACGGGGCTCTGGGCTGGGGACTTCGCCTCATCGGGATTGGCCTCGGCATCGGAGTCGTCTACGCCCTGGTACGCATCATCGCGCTGGTCACCCGATTCGAGGGGAACGGAGTTCTACCCGGCAACCTCGACGACCAGGTGACGAGCTACCTCTTGCTGACGACGCTCTTCCTGGTCGTCACCGGGAGCACGCTCCCCGTCCTGGGCAAGCTGCGCTCATGGCAGGGCGAGCGGCGCGGACTACACCGTCTTCGTGCGCTGTGGCGCGAGCTGACGGAGGCGGTGCCCTCCGTGCGGCTCGACCCTCCTCGTAGGCGCATCGCCGAGCTGCTCGACGTCCGGCACGTCCAGGACCGGCTCTACCGCCGCACCGTGGAGATCCGCGACGCGGCGCTCACCCTCAACGACCATGTGACGACCGATGTCGAGCTGCGCGCCCACGAGCACGTTGCGGCCGACGGCCTGATCGGCACCCAGGCCGAAACCGCGGCTGAAGCCTGCCGACTGGCAGCAGCACGCCGAGCCCGCCTTCGGGGGGACGCGTCCACTCCCCGACCCCACGAACCCTCCGGCGGCGGATCCAATCTGACCAGCGAGATTCGTGCCCTGACCCAACTGTCCGACGCCTACTTCTCCAATCTCACCCGCTCGTTCATCGACGCGACCGAGCACCGTCCTTCCGCCCCCACGCTGGAGACACAGCAATGAGCACGTTCACGCCCCCCACCCCGCCTTCCTACGCCGAGGCCACGCCGAAGATGAAGGCCGCCAAGCTCGTCACGGACATCCTGGCGCCCGCCAACCTCGTGATCGTGCTCCTGCTCGTCATCGGCTGGCACAGCACCCACAGCTTCACCGGCGTCGGCTGGGGCCTGTTCGCCGCGCTGTTCTGCGGCATCATCCCGATCACCATCGTCCAGCTCGGCGTACGACGCGGCAGCCTCACCGACAAGCACGTGCGTGTCCGCAAGCAGCGCATCGTCCCGCTCGCGGCGAGCCTCGTCTCCGTCGTCGTCGGCATCGTGCTGCTGTACGTGCTCGACGCGCCGAAGGACGTGTCCGCGCTCGTCGTCGCCATGCTCGTCGGCCTCGCCTCGGTCCTGCTCGTGACCGTGTGGTGGCAGATCTCCGCCCACAACGCGGTTGCCGGCGGCTCCGTGATGATCCTGCTGCTGGTCTTCGGCCTCCCCGCCCTGCCCACCGCGCTGATCGTCTTCCTCATCGGCTGGTCCCGACGGCTCCTCAAGGCTCACACCATGGTCCAGCTCGTGTGCGGAACCGCGCTCGGCGCCATCTCAGCCATCGTCTTCACCTTGCTGCGCTGATTGGTCGGCTGACCGACATCACGTGGCTCCGTTCACAAGAACGGGCAGCACTTCGACACCGGCTCGGGAGGCGGTAGGCGGTCGCGCGCCGACCGGAATGCTCGCGAGTTTCGACAGCGCCGAGGCTTCCTGAAGCGGGCCCCGTGACCCGGACGCGGGGGCCGGTAGAAGTCCGTTGTCGGTCCGCCTCAGCACCTATGGCGCCGCCGGGCGCGAACCACCCCGCCAACCGCAGTTGTCCGGCCAGAGCGAGTGGGCCTTCGCCCGCGTGAGCGTGGTGCGCATGAGCGCCTGAGCCCGGATGAGTCGGACCGTGGGTGGGATCGGTTAAGCGACAGGGGTGAGGCTCCACCGAAGCCATAGCGCCAGGTGACCAAGTTCGGCGGCCTGGACGAGCTATTCGAGGGTCCACTCCTTCGTACTCCGATCCACCTCAATGCTGATCAGCCGCCCCTTACCCGATCGGTGCCGCAGTTGGGCGCACCTCCTGTGCGGGGAAAGCCACCGGGAGCCGGGACGCATAGAGAACGCCCGGGACGCGCCCCCGCCTCCGCGCCCCGGGCCGCACGCTCACTCCCTAGCGGGTCTCTCCCGCGTCGACGCTGATCTCGTTCGCCTGATCCCGCGTCGATGCCCCGGTCCGGTCGGGGTCCCCTGCGCCCGTACCGACGCGGCTCGAGTCCCGCTCCTTGTCGTCCTGCCCGTGCTCGGCCTGCTCCTGCTTCTCACGGTCGTCCCTGTCCTGCTGCTCGTGCTCGGCCTGGTCCCGCTTCAGCTCGTCGTGCGGCGGTACGTAGTCCAGCCCCTTGTGCTCCCAGTCGTAGCGGTAGCCGCGCACGATGAGGCCGTTGGCGCCGGGCTGGAGATAGCCGGTGTGGTCCGGGTTCTGGATCTGCCTGTCGCCGTTCAGCTTCCAGTGCTGTTCCTCGTCGCCGGGGTCGCAGCGCGTGGCGACGGTGTCGTTGCCGTTCCGCGCGATGCAGGTGTCGGAGCTTTCACCGTAGGCGAGCAGGTACTCGCCCGGATCGGAGCTGAAGCGCACCTGCACCGTGTAGTAGGGGTTGCTCTTGTCACGGCCGTGCCGGTAGGGCAGGAGCGCCGGTTCGCCGTCCCTGATACGGGAGATGACCGAGCCGCTCTCGTGCTTCGAGAAGAAGCGGTACGTATGCCCCGGGAGCGGCGCCTGGCACGACAGATCGCGTTTGCGGCATCCCTGGTAGTCGAACAGCAGCCCATGGTGGTCGGAGTTGAGCCAGTGCCGCTCGACGCGCTGGCTCACGTTGGTGGGCGCCCCTTCCATGCCGAAATCGATTTCATTACCGCCCTGGTGAGTGGGCTGGCGCACGGCCACGATGCGGTTCTGCATGTCGGCGGGCATGTCGGAGGGGCGGGTGTTGAAGTCAGCGTTCATGTGCCAGTTCGCATCGGGAACGCCACGCCTCTGCATTTCCTGCCGGGCGGTCTCGTACATGTCGTTGGCGTTACTCGGTCCCCGCGAGCGGCCGTGGCCGTTGAAGTACCAGTCGTTGCCCAGCCGAATCCCCATGATCGGCCGGGAGTCATCGTTGTTGCCGTTGTGGACGGGGAGTTGCACGACGTCGGTGGCGGTCTCCCTGGTGACAATGGCCAGCCCGTTGCGCTGCTGGCCGACCTCCACCCAGTAGATGTTCAAGAGGTCCGGCCGGTCCGGCCCGCCGAAATGCAGCGTGTGCTCGGTGACACCTGTGCCCACGAACCTGTGCTCGTTCCACACGGCACGCTCAGGTGGCGCGCTGCCCGCTTCCTGGAGGGCCAGGACGTCTGTGTGACGCATCCACTCCGGGACCATGTTCTGCCAACGTGACTCCGGACTGCCGCCGTCGCCCTGATTCTGGCCGCGCATGTTCCATTGGGCGGTCGTACGGTCCCCTGGCGCGGCCTCGGCCGACTGCGTGGAACCGGGTAAACCCCCCACCGCAAGCGGCATGGCCAGCAGGGCGCCGAGAGGCAACAGGCGAGCCAGTGTGGCCAGCCTGCCCCGCAGAGCATTACGTGAGTGCATAAGTCCTCTTTCCTCAGCGTCTATTGATGCTTCTCCCCATGTGAAGGATGTGGACCAGGAGATCCCGTCATGCTCGCCCATCACCTGCGTGACACAGAAGGGCACTCGAATAGCCGTTCCCGTCCCGTGACACCCTCATCACGGGACACGGAACCCGGTGACACGCTCCGCCCGAGCGCGGACTGAAGCATCAACTCGCAGCATTTGCGACGGTGTTGGGACCCAGGAGACCACCCGACGCACTCGACATGGGGCCACGCGAGGACCATGTGCGCTTGCCCGAACCTAGTGAAGAGCGTTCCCCGGCCAGCAATGGGGCATGGGTCCCACCGTCTTAACGAGAACCGTGCCCCATTGCTGGCCGTACGCGGGCTGACGGTCCTCGACCCCAGGCTGAGGACGCTGTCTCGCCTGTGCAATGTCTTCCGACCGCGGCGCTGCGGATCACCAGAGCGTGTCCGCCGTGGGCGCAGGTGCGGAGGCGGACGCGCCGGGCATGCGTGGTGGCACGGCAGCGGCGGTGAGGGCGTCCCAGGTCGGGTAGTGCTCGGCGAGGTGAAGCAGGAGCAGGGCGGCTGCGTGGGCGTCGAAGGCCGCGCGGTGCCGTTGTCCGGGCACTCCGCTCAGGTCGATGCCGGTCCGGTCGAGCAGCGCGTCCAGCCCGTACCTGCGGTGGACGGGGTCGGCGTTCTTGGCCAGGCGCAGGGTGTCGAGGACGCCGTCGGGCTGCCAGCCGGGCAGGTGCCGGGTGAGCGCGTTGTACTCGACGCTCGCGTTGTGGGCGGCGATCCACGCGCCCTCCAGCAGCTCGCGCACCTCGTCGCGGATCTGCTCCCAGGAGGGGGCGCCTTCGAGCATGGTGTTGGTGATGCCGTGGATACGGGTGATGCGGGCCGGGATCGGCTCCGGCGGCCTGATGAGCCACGTGCGCGCCTCCTCGGCCCGCGCTCGGCCGCCTTCGAGGGGGATTGCGGCGACCTCGACCAGATTTGGCGGGCTGGCGCCGTTGCCCTCTACGTCGATCACGTACAGCGGGTGGGGCCAGTCGGAACAGCTCTTCGATGTCACGTCGTGCCGTTCGGTAGTGGCTTCAGGGCGACTGCCGGTTGCGGATTCGGCGGTAGTAGTCGGCATGCGGCTCCGGACCGACCTGGGCTCGGCGCTCATCCAGTTGCTCCGTGTCCTTGATCGGAAACGGGCTTAGGTCGATTCTGATGGCTCTTGGAAATGGGTTGCTACTGACCGGAACTGTCCCCGCTGCACCAGGAGAGTCCGATCTTGTGGCGGTGGGGCCGTTATGCAGGGGGTGCGTCTTTCGGCGTCGCGGGTGGGGGTGCGGTTCGGGGGAGGTCGCCGGTGTCGATGATGTGGCGGGCGACGGAAGTGAGCAGGAGCTGGTGGCTGCGGGCGTGCTGGCGCATGGTGTCGAAGGCGTGGTCGAGGGTGCTGCTGTGCCGGGAGGCGAGGAGCCCTTTGGACTGTTCGATGACAATACGGCTGTGCAGGGCCGTGTGAAGCTGTTCGTTGACCGTCTCGGAGCGCTCCACGGTACGGGCGTGGAGCAGCCCGATGGTGGCGCTGGCGGCGAAGGCGCGGGCCACGACGAGGTCTTCAGGGGGCAGCGGTTCCTCGGTGGTACTCAGGAGCAGCAGGCTTCCCAGGATCGTGCCGCGCAGCCGCAGCGGTACCGCGCAGGCGTGGGTGTATCCCTGCGCGCGGGCGTGCGTGGCGAAGTCGTTCCACTCCGGGGGTGCCTCTGTGAGGCGGCCGGGGGCAACGGTGTCGCCGGTTTGGTAGGCGTCGCGGCCGGGCCCCTCGCGCGTCGCGAGGTCCAGCACCTGCTGCAGGGCGTGGCTCGGGTCGCAGGGGGCGGGGCTGTGGAAGCGCTGGCCAGGGTAGGCCAGCAGGACCGCAGCGTCCGCGACGGTGAAGATGTCACGGCAGCGGGCGAGCAGTTGCTGGAGGAAGTCGATCAGGTCGAAGTCGTCCACGAGGGTGTCGGCGAGTTCGACGAACGTCTCAGCGATCTTCTCTTCCCGACTCATGTCCTGTCTCCTGGATGTGGAAGCGCACCCCCCGACCGGGGCCCGCGTATGGCTGTGCCGTTCAGCCCGGCAGGTGCCGGTGGAGGACTTCACGGGCGACCTCGGTGATGGGCCGACTCTCGGCGAAGGCCCGGGCCCGTAGTCTGGCCAGGGCCTCGTCGATCGGAATGTCGAGGCGGTGGCTGAGGACGCCGGTGGCCTGGTGGACCTCGACACGGTGCAGGTCGACGACCCCGGCGGTCCGAGGCCCGTCCTGAGAACCGTCGGCTCCGGGGTGCCAGGCGAGCAGCCGGCCACACATGACATCGGCCACCAGCAGCCCGTCCGTGATCTGCCGGTCGCTCAGTGGCCCCGGCGTGTTCCGGTAGCCGGTCAGCGTCCCGATCCAGGCCGCCCCGGTACGTACCGCCCAGGCGCACACCACTCGTACGCCCAGCTCCCGCGCCTCCGCGGCGAACTGCGGCCAGCTCGTGCCCGGTCCGTCCATCTCGACCGTTATGAAGGACGCCGTCTCGAAGTCCGGCCACAGGCCCGGCCCCTGCCCCAGGGCGAACTGCGCGTCCGCCAGCCGGAGGCTGATCTCGTCGCTGAACCACACCAGTTCATCGCCCCACCGCAACGAGACTCCCAGTCCATCCAGCCCCAGCGCGTGCGCGCACCGCATCGCCCACACCCGCTGCTCCCCCGAGCTGTCGGCGCCGACCAGGTCGTCCAACAGCTCCCGCACAGACACCTCGTCAGGCAATGAAGTCCCGCCATCCTGAAGTCGTAGGTCAGGTGCCTGGTGTGAGCTGTGGCTGGTGGGCTCGGGCTGGTCGGGGGCGAGATGGTTAGCACGTGATCGTCCGTCACGGGTGGGGTCTGGCCTTCCGGGGCGGGCTCGGCGGCTGGCCGCGTAGGTTCCGCGGCATGACGGATGTGCTGGCGTGGACGGTGCAGCAGCGGCTTGAGCTGCAGGAACGTGCGGAGCTGCTGCGTAAGGAGCTGGTCGAGGTCGAGGGGAGGCTGGCTCGTCTGGAAGCCGCCGAGGCGGTCTTCGGGGAGTGGGCCGAGGCGACGGACGGCGGGCGGAGGTCGTCGGGCATCGTGGAGCCGGAGCCGGAGCCGGAGCCGGAGCCGGAGCCGGAGTCCGTGGCGGTGACGCCGGGGGCGGCCGGGATGCGGCTGGTCCCCGACCGTGTGGGCGGGATGGGGGTGGAGGCTCTGCCCTCGGACTATCGGCGGATCATGGAGATTGTCGCCGTTGCGGGCGGTCCGGTGATGGCCAAGGACGTGGCCGGCGCGATGGGCCGTGAGCTCACCCCGGCGAAGGTCGAGCCGGTCCGGGGGCAGCTGCGCAGACTCGCCGACCGGGGCTGGCTGGCCCGTACCGGAGCGGGTCGCTATCTGCCGCGCTGATTTTCCCGGGGCAGCGGCGGAGGGGCCGGTTCTGCCCGTAACGCAAGGGCCCCCGGCGGGTGTTGGTGAATCTGTGACGAAAAACCAGCCCGCCGAGGGCTCTCACCGTGCTGTCTATCAGGTTCGGCTCCCGCTGTCGAAGTCAACCATCGATCTCGTCGCCGGACTGATACGCCGGCACCGCAACCGGCTCGGGACCCGGTGGCGCAAGCTCGATCCCGGGAGCCAGGCGATCGTCGTCCTGGCCGTCCTCCGTCACGACCAGCGGCTCGCGGACATGGCCGGCGGCAACGACGTCTCGGCCTCCACCGTGCGCCGCTGGGTCGCCGAAGTGATCAACCTGCTCGCCGCGCGGGCCCCGCGCCTGGACCGCGCGCTGAAGAAGATAGCCACGAAGGGCGGTGCGGTCGTCCTGCTGGACGGCACCCTGGTCCGCACCCGACGGCGCACCGGGAAGGACAACCGGAAGAACTACAGCGGGAAACACAAGGCCCACGGCCTGCTGTTCCTCGCGCTGACCGACGTCAAGGGCAACCTGATCTGGATCTCCTCGGCAAGGCCCGGCCGGTCCAGCGAGATCACCGCCGCCCGCCACGACAAGGTCATCGCCCACCTCCGCGAGGCGGGTCTCGGCGCCCTGGCCGACCTCGGGTTCGTCGGTCTCGACGACCAGCCCGAGACCGACCCGGTGATCATCACCGGCCGCAAGGCCACCAAGAACCACAAGCTCACCGACGCGGAGAAGGAAGCGAACCGCCTACTCAACCGCGAACGCGCCGCCGTCGAACACGGCTTCGCCAACCTCAAGTCCTGGCGCATCCTCACCAAGGTCCGTATGAACGCCCGTCACGCGACCACCCTCCTGCGAGCCCTCCTCGTCCTCGCCAACGCCGAAGTCCAGAAGTGACCGACGATCTCCCCGCAACAATCACACCCCTGACCAGCGTGAGCACGTCATTCCCAGCCCACACCAGCCCCGTGACCTGCAAAGTCAGGATGAAACGATCTCAATGCTGGCCCTCCCGCTCCCCATGGAGGTCGGCCCATGAGATTCGCCACTCACTGTGGCGAACAGGCTACTCCGCGACGCCCCGGGCCGAGACCCTGCGGAGCCTTCCCCAAGCGTCAGACAGCAGACGGCTCAACAGCAGCACCACGAATCGCTTGTGCGCAAGAGCCGTCAGAAAAGGCGTAGTTCCGGATACGTCAAGAGGTGGCCTTTCTGCCGGGGTTCCTTGGACGGACACTGCTCGGTTCGGCGCTAGCTTCCGAGGGAGGGCGTCACGAGCTGGCGAAGCTGCTGAACGGTGCGGGTGGGCTCGGTTGCCAGGACGGGGGTGATGCCGAGTTCCCGCGCGGGGTGGAAGTTCGCTTCTATGTCGTCCACGAAGATGCACTCGTGGCCGAGGTGTCCGAGGCGTTCCAGCGTGATTTCGTAAATCTGGCGCTCCGGTTTGCGCATCCGTACTTCTTCCGAGAGCACGACGACATCGTGCCGTTCGTAGAGGTCCCAGGGTTCGTACGGGTTGAAGGGGTTCATGCCCATGCTGTTCGACAGAACGGCGGTCTTGAGCCCGGCGGTACGGATGGCTCGGGCCAGCTCGACGAGGGCTGGTTCGGGGTGGAGGGTGGCGAGAGCCCGGCGCATGAGGTCGGTTCCGTCGATGCCCAGCAGGGCTGCGATGCCTGTGTTCCAGGCTTCCTGGCTGATCTCGCCGCGTTCGAGCTGGGCGTTGAGGTGACGTCCGGTGGGGTGGGCGGAGACCGCGTGGAGGTAGGCGTCTTCGGGGAGTCCGGATTCTCGCGCGAAGACGCGGGCGGTCTCGTCCAGGTTGGTGGTGAGGACTCCGCCGAAGTCGAATATCACGGCCTTGTACGGCATGGCAGCTCCCGGTCTGTTCGGCGTGGGGTGCTACAGGTGGGTGGCGCCGGGGAGACGTCCGAGGATCGGTATGGCGGTGAAGGCTTCGGCGCGTGCCACTCCGGTGCGCTGGCCCCAAAGGGTGCTCAGGGTGTGTGCCATCGGGCCGAAGTGGTCGTCGATGGGCTGCGAGGCGTGCTCGGCCAGAGCCCGTCGTTTCTGGGGGTAGGTGCTGGTGATGTCGACGATCACGTCCGCGTCGACCGGGCCGTCCATGGTCAGCGAGTTGTAGGTGTCGCAGGAGTAGAGCCGTTGGGGCATTCCGGTGGCGATGTGCGCGTCGGGCAGTCCTGCGAGCACGGCGTGCGTGGTGGCGCGGTGGTCTGGGTGAACGTCGTGGACCGGGTGGGTGATCAGCACCTCGGGCCGGTGGCGTTCGATGAGGGAGAGCACGATTGCGTCGTCGAGGCGGGGAATGAGTTCCAGGTGAGTGCCCAGCACGGCCGCACCGGCAATGGCTTCCTCGTCACGCATGGCGTCGTGGGCGGGGACGGCGACGATGACGGGGGCGTGGAGGGCGTGGAGGGCGAGGGTGCCTCCGGTCCATAATTCGGCGTCGTCCGGGTGCGCCATGATGGCGAGGACGGATCCGGGAGCCATCACCACATCCCGAGCTTCTCGACGACATCGGCCGGGCGGGGTAGTGCCGGGCTAGCAGCGCCGGTGGGCTGCCAGGACACTGCGATGTCCCGGCGCATGCGGCTCAGCTCCCGCCAGCGCAGGACGTCCGGCCAGGTGTGGGCGACGGTGGCGCCCTTGGCCCCGGCCAGCCGGTCGGAGGCGCGCAGATCCTCCAGCGTGAAGCCGTCCGCGAGCAGCCGGGCGGCGGTCTTGGCACCGATGCCTTTGACGCCGGGGATGTTGTCGGAGGTGTCTCCGGTCAGCGCCCGGTAGTCCGGCCACTGGGCGGGGGTGACGCCGTAGCGCTGGTGCACTTCGGCTTCGGTGATGATGCGCCTGCTGGCGGCGCGCGAGCGGTTGATGATGCGGACCTGCTGTCCGTGCAGCAGTTGGTAGTAGTCCTGGTCGGCGCTCATGATCCGCACGGGGCGGTCGGTGTGGCGGTGGGTGAGGGTGGCGATGACGTCGTCGGCCTCGGCGTTCTCGATCTCGACCCAGACGATGCCGTAGTTGTCGAGGGCTTCCTTCATCGGCGCGAGGAACTGGAGCGGTTCCAACGCGGCCGGGGTCTCCTCGCGGTTGGCCTTGTAGTCCGCGTCGGCGTCTTTGCGATCGGCGCTGCCGTGTTCGCCGTCGAGTACCACGCACACCTCGACGGGTCCGACGTCCAGGTCATCGCGGATCGAGGCGCGCAGCAAGGCGAAGAAGGCGAACAGGCCGGTGAGGTTGCGGGTCTTGTCGCGGCTGTAGACGGGGGCCGGGAAGCCGAAGTGGCCGCGCCACAACACGTTGAAGCCGTCAACGAGCAACAGAGGAGCCTGGGAGTGGGACGGGAGAGCAGCACCCATCACGACACCGCCTTCAAGAAGAGCTGGGCGATTCGAGAGGGCCTGTAGTCCTGCACCAGGGGGTACATGGCCGTCGACGTTCGCCGGTAGGTTACCGGATCCGCCAGGAGCCGTTCGGCACGGTCGAGGAGCGTGTCCGGGCCCTGGGCGGAGTCGGCCAGGAGGAGGTCGGCGTGCGGGCTGACGTCCAGCAGGGCGGGCAGGTTCCCGACGCGGTAGGCGACGACCGGGGTGCCTGTGCTCATGGCTTCCAGCGCCACCAGCCCGAAGGTCTCTTTCAGAGAGGGCACGATCACCACGGCGGCGCCCGCGAGCCAGTCCGGGACGTCGTTCCAGGCCAGGGCGTGTGTGGTGAGGCTGATGCGCGAGGACGCCTCGGCGATGGCCTGGCAGTCGGCCAGGAGCCGGTCCTGGGCTCCTCCGGATTCCTCGAATCCCGCCCGCGCGAGGACGACTTCCATACGGCGGGGGTTCGAGCGCCGGGCTGCCGCCTCCAGCAGGGGGAGCACGCCCTTCTCGTGACCGAGCCGGGCCAGCACCCGGATGGGAGCGTCCAGGGCAGGTGACGGCGGATCGGCGGTGTCCGGCCCCGCGGGCGGGCGGAGCAGGGCGTTGGGGACCACCTTCCAGCTCCGGGTGCACCAGCCTGCCTGCGCCGCCTCGGCCTGGACGATCGGTGACGGGGTCAGGACGGTGTCCGCGCGGGCGAGGGCGGGGGCGAGGTCCTCGCGGTGCGGCAGTACGTGTACGGCCAGGACCCGGCGCACGTCCTGGGGCAACTCGGCGTCGAGCCGTCCGAGTCCCCACAGCGCTTCGGTGAACACCACGGTGTCCGTGCGGTGGCGCGCGATGATCCGCCGCAGCTGATGCCGGAGACGTTCTTCGCCGCGAGTGAGGGCTGCGCGGAGCGCCTCGTCGTCGCAGGGAAAGGCGACGGGGAGGTCGAGGTGTTCGATGACGGCCCTGGGCAGCCGGGGGTCGGATCGCTGTGGGATCGCGGTGGCGATGACGATGTGGTGCCCCTCTTCGGCCAGGCCCGTCGCCAGCGCGGCGGTGGCGCGCTCGATGCCGGCGGGCGCGTTCATCCGCCAGGAAGCGAGCACGAGGACGATGCTGCGCCGGGTGGCTGCGGGGGCGGTCATGAGGTGCGCACTCCTTCCGGGACGGTCAGGGCTTGGGTGCGCATCGTGGGGCGTGGCTCCCAGGGGAAGACGGTCCATTCGTCGACCTCCCAGCACCACCAGTGCGGGGCGATCGGGCTGCCGATGTTGCGGCAGAGAGTTGCCCATTCCAGGCGGGTGCCGGGCGCACGGCGGGGTGTGAGGGCGTCGGTGAGCGCGGTGAGCGTGGCCCCGGTCCCGCAGATGTCGTCCACGATTACGAAACGGCCTGAGAGCAGGCGCGGAAGGTCGGTGGGGAGGTGGATCTCGACACGTCCGGTCGCCTGAACGTAGAGGTCGTCGGTGGCGTTGTGCCGGGCCGTGGCGTGGAAGAGGGGGACGTCGAGCTGGTCGGCGATCTTCTCGGCCGGGTGGCGACCGCCAGAGGCGATGCCGATGATCCCGCTCGGCGCTCCTCGCTGCCCGATGGCGGCGGTGAGCTGGGACAGGGCGACGTTGCAGACCGCCTCACTCAGCGCGTAGGGGCGCTGTCGGCGGAAGACCCGCCTGGCCTGTCGCGTGCGGTGAACGGTCATGGGGTGCTCCTGTCCGCGTGGGGAGTGGGCAGGAGAAGATCGCCCGCCGTACGCAGTCGGATCGAGGGGATGATGCGCGCGACGGCCGGACCGTTGCGGTAGACGAGCCCGTCTGCGCGGACGACCGTGAAGCCTTCGGCGCTCTCGCGGGTGCGCAACCGCACGTGGACGCCTTCGGGAGCGTGGATGGTGCTGATCGCACGGGCGGCCTCGGTGTCGGTCACCATCTCGCTGCGGGCCAGACGAGCGCCGTCACCGATCGGCAGCATCTGGAGGAAAGTGACTCCCACGGCGCCCAGCTCGGCGGCGAGGTCGACCATGCTCTGGACGCGGTCGAGCGTCGAACGCATCACCACCGCGTGGATCTGGAGCGGGATTCCTTCGGCTACGGCTGCCTGGATGCCTTCGCGGGCGCGTGCGAACGAGCCCGCCCCGCGCCAGTGGTCGTGCGCGGGTGCGTCCGGACCGTCCAGGCTGACGCGGATCGCGGCAAGGTGAGGGGCGAGTTCGGCGGCGCGGCGCTGGAGGTGCCAGCCGTTGGTCGTGCAGCTCACGGCGGCTCCGTGACGGGCCAGGATGTCCAGGAGGTGGGCGAGTTCCCGCAGCAGCAGCGGCTCACCGCCGGAGATGTCCAGGCCGAGTGCCCCGGAGGCCGCGAGGATCTCCCCGGCGCGAGCCCGTTCGGCGGCCCCGGCTTCGGGGAGCGTCTTGTCGTCCAGGCAGTGGGGGCAGTGCAGGTTGCAGCGCACGAGGGGTGACCAGCAGATGTTCAGCGGCACGCGGGTGGCCAACTGGCTCTGCGAGACGGTGGGCCATTGGGCAACTTCGGTGTCGTCCAGCAGGACGCGGCCGACCGGCAGCGTGCGGGGAGCGAGGTGTGCGAGTTCGGCCGCCGGGTCGTAGACGACGGTGCGGCCTGCGGGTACGGCCGAGCAGAAGGTCCGTGCGGTCATCGGGGGATCACCTCTGCCGTGGCCAGCATGCGTTCGGCGGCGGCACGGAATCGTGCGGTGCGGCCGGTCGGGGCGGGGGCCCGGAGCAGAGCGCGGTAGTGCGCGAGGGTGGCGGGCCAGGAAGCGAGCTTCGTCTTCCACTGGCTGGCAGCGTCCGGCGGGTCGAGGTGATAGCCGACGGTCTGCCGCAGGGGCACGACGAGGCATCCGGCGGCGATGAGGGCGGCGCCGAGGTGGGTGTCCTCCATGCCCCAGCCGATCTGGCCGAAGGCGGGGTCGAAGCCGCCGACGTCTTCGACGGCGTGGCGAGGGACGCCGAGCACGGCGGTGACCACGGTGCGCGGCAGGTCCCAGTCGAGATAGCGGGCGGCATGTCCCAGCTCTGCGAAGTCGTGGGTGTCCTTGAGCGGGCTGCCGGTGGTGGGGCCGTCGAGCACAGTCCCGGTGTAGAGCTGTTCGCCCCCGTTGCTGTGCCAGGTGACCCGGTGGTCGGCGTCCAGTGAGGCGGGAAACCGCGGTACGCGGATCCTCCCGGCACGGCCGGTCTCGTAGGGCACGTTGTGGCGGAAGCCGAGAAGAACGGTCTCGCTGCTGGCGCGGGCGGCGACGTCGGCCAGGGCGTGCGGGGGCAGGACCATGTCGGCATCCAGGTACAGGACCGTGTCGGCTCCGGCCAGGAGGGTGCCGATGTTGCGGGCGGTGGCGGCCCCGGCCGGGGCCGGGAGGCGGACCAGGGCGTCGACGACGGGGTGCTGACGGGCGACGTCGGCGGTGGTGTCGATGGAGGCGTCATCGATGACGAGGACCTCGACGCTGCCGTTGGTGTCCTGGGCCGCGAGCGCGTCGAGCACTTCGGTGAGGCAGTACGCCGTGTTGCGTGCCGGGATGACGACCGAGACGGCGCGGCCCGCGGCCAGGGCGGCGGGCGTCGGTGCGTGCCAGGGGTGCCCGGTGCGAGCCTCGAAGGCGTCCCGGAGCTTGTGGTGGTCGTTGGGACGCGCGGCCAGCGTGCCGGCGAGCGTGGGGTGATTCACGGCCAGTTCCATTCGTCGAGTACGGAGGCGGCGGTGTACCAGCCGCGTGGATCGGGGACCCAGCGCAGGGTGGGCCGGTCCTCGGCGGCGAGAAGATCGGCGAGGAGCCCCAGGTACAGGGGCTCTGCGACCACCAGGAGACGGGTGGGGACGGCTATGCCGTCCAGGCGGCGGAGCAGGGCGCGGTGCACGCGGGGACGCAGTTCGTCGGCGCGTTCGGTAGTGAGCCGTTGGTCGTAGGAGCACAGCGGGGTGTTCGCGTCGATGAGGCCGTGCCGCGCGGAGAGGAAGAGGATCCTGGAGCGGAGGTCCGCGTGGTGCCCGAAGCGGGCGCGCAGGTGCGGTGCGATCCCCCCGACGTACCGCTCCAGCGCGGGCACGGCCGCAGTGCAGGCCGTCTTGCGGCGGGAGCAGGAGGCAAGCACGAGCGTGCCCGGCTGCGCAGCGTGTGCGCTCATGGTTCGCGCACCATCCGGAGGCCGATCCCGGCCGATTCCAGCTCGGCGGGGGCGGCGTTGAGGAAGGTGGTCTTGGCGTACAGCGCGGGCGAGGTGAAGGAGGCGCCCCGCAGGACGAAGCCGCCGCCCAGCACGGTCGAGCTGGTCCACTCCCAGACGTTGCCAGCCATCTGCAACAGCCCGTCCGGGGTGGCGCCTTGGAGGAAGGACCGCACGGGGGCGGGCTGTCCGATGCCCTGGCGCAGATTGGCTCGGTCGGCGGTCGGTTCCTCCTCGCCCCAGGGGTAGGTGCGGCGGTGCGGTCCGGCCGCCGCCCACTCCCATTCGACGGACCGGGGCAGCCGTGCGCCCAGCTCCTGCGCGATCCTCGCTGCGGCGGGCTGGGAGAGGCCGGTGAGCGGTCGGTCCTCCCCTCCGCGCCCCAGGTGCGCGTATGTGATCACGGTCTGCGTCCATTCCAGGGTCTTGACCCGGATCGGGCGTGCGGCGTCGCCGAACCGGCAGATGCCGCCTTCGATACGGACCCAGCACACCGGTGTTCGTGCGCGGGTGGATCGCGCGGGCGATGGTGAGGTCATCAGAAGTCACCCGTTGATCAGGAAGAGGTCTTCGGCGTGGGCGTGGTCGCGGATCCGGCTCTTGTCCGGGTGCGGCCTGAGCCCGATCCCGGCGAGGGCGGCCGTCCCGGCGGCGAACGCGTCCTCGGCCTCACGGCGGGTGCGGACGAACAGGCAGTAGTTGTCCGCGAACCGGACCGCCGCGCGATCGACGAGCAGCGCGTCGGCGCGCGAGAGCCGCAGGTTGAGGAAGAGCGGCGCCAGACCCTGCCCGGGGGCCAGGGGCGAGGGCAAGGCGTCCAGCGCGGTGCGCACCCGGTCCAGGAAGGTCCCGTCGTGGACGTGGACGGCCAGCCAGTCGAGGACCTCTTCGGTACCGGTGCCGGCCGAGGCGTCCTGGACGTCGAGGTCGGCGACCCAGGTGCGGCCGTCCGCGAGGTGAGCGGTGCTGTGGCGCAGCGCGGTGATCCGGTTGCGGCCTCGCCGGAACCCGGAAGCCCACGGGAAGAACGCGGAGGACTCCAGGACCGGCTCGATCGCCCGGCGCATGGCTCGGTGGACGACCCGGTCGGCCACGGTAGGAATGACTGTCTCGATGCGTTTGCCGGTGTACGCGACCACGTGGGAAGCCCTCAGCGGACCGGGCCGCCACGTGCCCCGGCGCAGGTCCTGGGCCAGCTCCTCCAGCCGTGCGTCCAGACCCTTGCGGAGGGCGGCCCAGGTCTGCGCGTCGGCCCCGGGCGCGGACGCGCGCCGCATGCACTCGCGTGCCGCCCGTTTCAGGTGCACCGGCTCGATGAGGAACGGCATCAGCGAATGAGGCGCCACAGTAAGGGTGTTGGGGCTTATGCTGGGCCCAGCCTGGGTGGCTGGAACGATCCCGCCTTCGCCCTGTGAAGGGCCGCTATCCCACACGCGCGGCCTTGAAGTGCTGGAACGACGGCCCCACCCAGGCGTGAGCCCTTCCCTCTGCTCAGCGGCCACGCTCGTCACCCCACAGCTCCACATGCAGCCGGGGGCTGAGGTTCCACCCCCGGGCGAGGACCTCCTCGGCGAGATCCCGGAGTCCGGCGCGCACGGTGTCGGCCGACGTTCCCTCCGGCATCACCCACACCTCGTCCATCGCGAACCGCTCGACGAGTTCGGCGATCCCCTTGCACTCCTCCGGCCCCGTGGCAACGAACTTGAACCGCGCCTTCCCGCACGAAGCGAAGGACTCCAGCGCGGGCGGAACGATCCGCATCACCTCGCGCCCCCCGGCCGCGGCGAGCTTCGGGGAAACGTTGAAGCCCGTGACGGCCTCCACCAGCTCCGGGCTCGGGATCAACGTCCCGTTCGTCTCGACCTCGATCTCGCGCCCGGCCTCGTGCAGAGCACCCGCCAGCCGTTCCAGCCCCGGACGCTGGACCAGGGGCTCGCCTCCCGTGAGGACCACGAGCTTGGGCGGGAGAGACAGCGCCCAGGTGACCAGGTCCTCCACGCTCTCCCGCCTGCGCACCTCCGGGTCTTGAGGGTCGTACGCGGCGAAGTCCCAGGTGTAGGGGGTGTCGCAGGCCCAGCGTGCTCCCGGGCCCTGGCCACAGGACAGATTGCAGTGGCTCAGCCGGATGAACAGCGCCTGGCGTCCCAGCGAGGGGCCCTCACCCTGGAAGGTCGGGCCGAACCGCTCGGCGATGAACAGCCCCCGGTCATCCACCATCTGTTGCGCCAGCATGTGCCTCACGACAGCACTCATGGCCGTATCACCTCGAACTCCGCCCAGGTCGAGGGGGTCTCCGAGACCCGGACCGCCTCCAGCCGACCGGGGATACCCGGCTCCACGTGTTCGGTGAACCACTCGGCCAGGTACCGGGCGAGGTTCTCCGAGGTCGGCTCGATGGGCAGCGCCTCGTTCAGCACCCGGTGGTCCAGGTGGCCGTCGAGGTAGTCCTTGACGCAGGTGAGATCGCCGTAGTCCGTGACGAATCCAGGCTGGCTCAGCTCGTCTGCACCGACGATGATCTCGATCGTGTAGGTGTGGCCGTGCAGGCGAGCGCACTTGTGCCCCTCGGGCAGGCCGTGGAGCTGGTGTGCGGCGTCGAAGGAGAACCTCTTGCCGATCCGGTGTCGCCCCTTCAGCCTGTTCACCGGACCACCGCCGTCGCGTACGGCGTGGGGTCGGACACCCCGGCCTCGGCGAACGCCTCACGGCGCTCCGAGCAGGTGCCGCACGTACCGCAGTGCAGGTCTTCGCCCCTGTAGCACGACCACGTCAGATGGAACGGAAGGTTCAAGCGGGCAGCCGTCTCGACGATGTCCGCCTTCGTGACGTGCAAGAACGGCGCCACCAACTGAAAGCCCGGAGCGAGGAAGCCCTCGTTCCCCGCCCGGACGGACTCCGTGAGCTTCTCGAAGAAGTCGGCCCGGCAGTCCGGGTAGACGGCATGGTCACCCGTGTGCGCTCCGAAGGCGACGGCGTCCGCCTCGGCGGCGACGGCGACACCGACCGCGACCTCCAGCATGATCGCGTTGCGGTTGGGCACCACGGTGATTCCCATGGAGGCGTCGGTGTAGTGCCCGCTGGGCACATCGACGGCCGGGTCGGTGAGGGCTGAACCTGCCAGCAACCGGCCGACGCTCGTCAGATCGACCACGTCGTGCACGGCCCCGAGCTGGTCAGCGATGGCGGCGGCGCTGTCGAGTTCCTTGCGGTGACGCTGGCCGTAGTCGAAGGACAGCAGGCTCACACTCGCCCCCTGCGCGGCCAGCAGGTAGGCGGCAGCCGAACTGTCGAGGCCGCCGGAGGCGATCACGACCGCGTGACGCGGAGTATGTCCAGTCATCTCCCGATCCTTTGCGAGTCCCCGTGCTCATCGAGCCGGGGTTACGGAGTGAGTCCGCGGCAGGCCGGATGCCCTGCCGTCGGCCGGACGATGGCGCGAGAGGAAGGTGGGGCGAGCCCGGCCTCAAGGGCCCCGGACCGTGGAGGCGGAGGTGGTGTTCGCGCAGCAGCTCGGCGAGTGCGTAGTCCGGATCGACGCCGCGAGCGCGGTCGCACACGGTGCGGAGGGCCCTTCGTCTCCAGAGCCCGTCACCGGCGCCCCCTCGTCGGGGCAGAAAGGATCACGGGCAGGAGTAGGTGGCACGTTGCCCGGCCGCCGATTCGACGGCCGGGTGAAGTGTTCTCAACCTGGGAGTGCGCCACGGCGCAGGTACGGGATGCCCCCGGTGCTTGTGGCGGTGGAGTGGGCCTGCCGGATGCGTGCGGCCTGCTGCGGCCTGGCGTAGTTGTCGAGATCGTCGAGCCCGACCCACCGGTGGCCGTCCAGCTCCTCCGTCTGGATCTGGATGGGTGTCTCGGAGGGGATCACGCCACCGTCGAAGACGACGTTGAAGCCTTCGGCGGATTCGGGGGTGGCGCTCACGTAGTCGTTGGCGAGGACGAAGGTGGGTGAGACGGTCAGGCCGGTCTCCTCCGCAACTTCGCGTACGCACGCCTTCAAGTGGTTCTCATCGGCGAGTGCACCACCGCCGGGAAGCTGCCAGCCCGGCTTGTAGTTGGGCTTGACCAGCAGCACTTGATCTTCTTCGTTGCGGATCAGAGCCAGGCAGCCGTGACGTCGGCGGGGAGGGCTCGCCCAGTCGGTGTCCTTGTGCATCACGTGTGCTCCTTCGGTTGGTGGTGGTGCGGCGTGCCCGGGATGCCGGGGCTTTGGAGAGCGCGTGGAATCTGGGTGGGGCGGGCGCTGGAGTTGCCGGGACGGCGGCGGTCCAAGGACGGGTGCCGCAGGGCCGGGCGCGGCACCGGCGCTACGCGGTCGGAGGGCGGGGTGTGCACAGATCGCGAGGGTCGACGGGGGTGACCTTGTTCAGCTCGCGGATCAGCTTGGAGACGAGCATCGAACCCAGCCCTGGGTCGTCCTTCGGCAGCCAGACGTCGTTCTCGCCGTGGTTGAGCCGCCATCCGTCGGTGGTGAGGCGGTAGCTGACCCCGCCCACTCCCCACAGCCGGGGAGCCTTCACCCGCAGCGCGGTGAAGGCACCGCTCTTGGGGCACACGGCCTTGGACAGCCGTGCGTGCTCCGCGCACAGCGGGGGCATCGCGGTCAGCGCGCCTTCCGGCCACGTCGGCGGGTCCAGCTCGTGGCGCCAGTCGAGGAAGAGCCATCCGTCCGCGTTGCGGTCCGCCGAGGTGCGGCAGACCTGGCACTTCATCGCGTACATGCACTCGTACTGTCGCCCCGGATGCATGCACGCGAACTCGGGCTCGCTGGCACCGGGCGAGTACGAGCACCGGGCCCACAGCGCCCCGAACCCGTCACGGTCCCCCGGAAGCGTCCGCCCCTGATAGGCCAGCCTGGGCGCAGGCGCGAACTCGACCGCGAGCATCGCCTCGGCGACCGCCTTCTCGCTGTCCCACATGGCGACGTATGGCACGCGGACAGACCGGCCGGTGAGCGGGTGCTTCGCGAACAAGGGGTCGCGCTGCCCCCTGAGCGCGAAGGCCGCTGCGGAGGGGGTCATGGTGTCTCCTCCTTGTTCCGGGCGTCGGTGACCCGGGACAGGGCCTCGCGGTAGTGCTCGGCGTCCTGCGGGGCAGCGCTGTCGGCGAGCGCGAGGGCCTGGGCGTAGAGCTGGAGGGCGCGGTCGAGGTGCTGCTGTTCCTCGGCAGTGGCTCCGAGCAGGTGCAGGACGCGGGCCTGCCAGGGCGCGGAGCCGAGTCCGCGGAAGTCACGCAGGGCCCCGGTGAGCAGGTCGGTCGCCTTCACGAACTCGCCGGCCCGCGCGCGGGCGCGGCCCAGCCAGGCCGCCGCCCGCGCCGCGTCGAAGCGGTCGTGGCACAACTCCAGCTCGGTGAGGGCGAGCGTGAGCTGCTTGATGGCCTCGGGGATGCGGTCGGCCTCCAGATGGACCAGGCCGAGGATGATGCGGGAGAGGCCGACGCCCCGCTCGTACCCGACGCGCTCGCGGATGGCGATGGCCTCGACCAGGACCGGCACCGCCCGCTCGCCCTCGTGCTGGGCGTGGAGGGCCACGCCGGTCTCGTGGAGCGCCTGGGACTCCGAGCGGGCGTCGCCGTCCTCGCGGGCGAGCTGGAGCGCCTCCGCGGCACGTTCGATCGCCTCGGCGTGCCGGTCCAGCCCGCGCAGGCCGATCACGAGGGTGGTGAGCATCTCGCGCTGCGCCGCACGGTGCCCGCAGCGCCGGGCGGCGGCCAGGCCGCGCTGGTGCAGGTCCACCCACAGCTCCAGCGGACGCAGCCTGTGGAAAAGCGGCCACGCGCTGTGGACAAGCTGCCACACCAGCACATCCCAGCCCCGCTCCTCCGCCGCCCGCACAGCCACTTCCAGATCGGATAGGTGGACCTCCAGCCACGCCAGCGCACCGTCCTCGTCCTGGAACGGCGGCTCCTGCGCGGGCTCGTACTGGACATCGCGGTCCATGAGGCGGTGCGCGGGGGTCAGGATCCGCTCCGCGCGCGTGCACGTCAGCAAGAACCAGTCCAGCCACCGCCGCACGGCCTCCTCGACCCCCGCGCCGGTCTCCTCCTCGACGGCCCGCTGCCGCGCGTGCTCACGGACCTCGTCGCGGAACCGGAAGAAGGCCCCGGCCCAGGGCCGGTCGTGACGCTCCTCCAGCAGCCGAACTGCGGCCAGTGAGCGCAAATGCGTGGCGGCGTCTTCCAGTTCCATCGCGCACGCGGCGGCCGTGCTGTTCACGTCGATGACGGTCTGCTCCCCGGCACCCAGGAGCCGGTAGGTACGCGCGGTCTCGGGCGAAAGACCGTCGTAGGTGGCATGGAGGGTGGGGGTCATCGGGGTGGTCCTTTCGTCGGTCGTACGGGCACGGCAGGCGAGCGCGGCGGCGGCCGAGGCCACGGACGCGTCCGAGAGCCCTGCTGGTCCCGCCGCTGCCAGGCGCACGGTCAGGGACACGCGTGCGCATGCGGTGGTCAGTCGCTCCGGCTCTCGGGGTTCCTGGGTCACGTAGCTCGCTCCGACGAGCCGTGCGAGGAGGTGGAGGGAGAGGTCCGTGTTCAGTGGTTCGCGCTGGTGTGGAGCGGTGGCGTCGAGGGCGTTCGTCATCTCGGATCGCCTCCCCTCGGCGATCCCGACACCACGAAAGGGGGTTGGGCGAGGGCGCGCTCCACAGCGACACGGGTGGTGAGGTGCCGCACGCAGTGGTTGAAGGCGTCCGTGTCCGCCTCGCACAAGGGCGTCATCGGGTGAGGTATGCGCCGCCAACGGCGCAGAATGGAGGCAACGTTCGAGCGCACGACTCCTCCTGCTTCTCAGTCTTGCTGCGTGACGACCCCGATGGTGATATAGCCATCGGTATACTTCTTTTTGATTCTGGTTCTCGCGAGGTTCTCCGCAGATTTCGGAGAATCAGCGAAGACGGTCTCGTTGAACGCAATTCCCTTCTTGTTTGTGCTGGTCACCGTTCCACCGACCCGGTAGCGCTTCCGCGCCATGCCACCTCTCGTCTTCCCATGTTGATCCGGTGCGTTGAGTCACCTGTTGTGCGTGGCGGGGAGAGGGTTCAGAGGCACTTCCCACGTATCGCAATAGCGGAATGGGAGGAATTCCCTCTCCCCGCCGTCCGTCGAACGCCGTCCGTCCGACGGAGATTTAGGGGTTCTTGCTTTCTGATCAGGCGTCTATGGGGGCGCTGGATCTCTCGTCGTCGAGTGCGGCCAGCACGCGCTTGAGCGTGCCGGTGTCGGTCGATTCCGAGGAGCACAGCGCGACCTGAGCGGCGTGCTCTCGCTCCTCCTGGGCCGCCTCGGCCTCCGCACGTCGGCGCTCGACGACGGCCATGGCAGTCTGTGCCGCCCGCACCTGCCGGGCCAGCTCGGCCAGGCGGTCCGGCCGCATCCGGATCTCCACCCGGGCGGGCTCGTCCTCGCGGTCCTCCTCGGCGAAGGTGGCGTGGACCAGGAGGCGGACGGGCTGGCCGGGGAAGCGGTCGGACGCCAGCTCCTTCTCGCTCAGGACGGTCAGGGACAGGGAGTCCTCGATGTCCTTCACCGGCTCCTCCCTTCGTCGGCGAGGGCGACCCAGGTCGTGGTGCCGTCCTCGCTGACACCCCAGTCGGTGGCCAGCGCGTCGACCAGGAACATCCCCCGGCCCGTCTCGTCCTCGTCGTCGGCCTGCCGGACCTGGGCCGCGCCGGGGGACCCGTCGTCCACCGCAACCAGCACCCGCCCGTCCGCGACGACATACCGGACAGCGATCTCGGCTCCGGTTCCGTGCTGGAGGGCGTTGGTGACCAGCTCGCTGACCAAGACCTGAAGGTCGCCGACCAGGCCCGGCATGCTCCACTGCCGCGCCTTGGCGGCGCCGATGCGACGGAAGCGCTCGACCCAGACAGCATCACCGGCAGGCACCTCTTGGCCGGGCCTGCGTGGAGTACGTGTGAACCGCAGGATCAGGTCGTCCCGGACCTCCAGGGCCTGTACCGGGAGAACGTCTTCGCCGGGGTCCACCGGGGCCGCCGCCGTCACGGCCGTACCGCCGCGATCTCGGGGTGCACCAGGGCGATGAAGACATACCGGTCGGCGCACCAGCGAAGCTGCTGGTCGTACTCGTCGTGGTGCGGGGTGATGGTGGCCTGGGTGAGCGCAACGACGCCGTCGGCGAAGCCGGACTGCAACTGCCGCTGGACCCTCGCCCAGCCCGGCCGGTGGTCCGGGTGGGTGGGACCGGTGTGGTCGACGAAGACCTGCTCGGAGCCGACCTGCCAGCCCTTGCGCACCGCGAAGGCGCGGGCCTCTTCCAGGGACCGCACCGGCGGCTCGGCCTCCGGGGTCGTGGTGAGCGCGTACAGGCACACCCGCGGCACCCGGCCCTTGGCCCGCAAAGACGCGAGCTGCTGTCTCAGATTCGCGCAGCGCCGCAGCATCAAGCAGCGGCCCGGATCCGGCCGCACCCCCACGGTGCGAGGGTGGAGCATCTGGTGGAACGCGTACTCGCGGTCCATCCACTCCGTGCCGGGCACCGCCCTTCCACTGGACTTGGGGCTCGTTCGTGTGCCGCTCGCGAGCGGGGGCCGTACGAGGTCCGTCCGGCGGCGGGCGGTGGTGTCGGGTGCCTGGGGGTGATTCACCGGACTCCTCTCGGGGGAAGGGCAGTTGCGGGGTTTGTTGACACTGAGCAAACCGGTGAGCACGGTGGGTCGGTATCCCCGGGCGGCTCCGGATGCCGTCAAACCCGTCAAAGATCGTTTTCTGAGCAGGGGCGCACCATGGCGCGTGAGCGGAACGAGCAACTGGCCGCCGTCATCGGGAAAACCGGCTGGTCGCAGGCCAAGGTGGCTGCCGCGATGGTCCGGGTCGCGAAGGAGGCCGGCGCCGAGGAGCTGACGACGGTCACCCGCTCGCACATCGCCATGTGGGTCGCGGGGACACGGCCGTCGGGGCGGGCGCCCCGTATCTTGTGCGAGACGTTGTCCCGCCGACTCCAACGCCCCGTCAGCCCCGCCGAGATCGGGCTGGACGCGCCGGAACCTCCCGGCGCATCGGAGTGGCACGTCGATACGCTGACCGCGCTCGTCGATCTCGGGAGTGACCACGTGGAACGACGTCGGCTGCTCGAAGGAACCGCCTACTCCGTCGGCGCCCTCGCCCTTCCCTCGCAGCGCTGGTGGGACGAAGCCCCGCAGCGGGCCAAGGAGCGCGCCGCGACCGCGGGCCGCCGGATCGGGATGTCGGAGATCGCGGCTGTCCGGGAGATGACCGAGTTCTTCTCCCGCCGCGACCAGCGCCAGGGCGGCCTGGACGGCCGCACGGCGCTGCACCAGTACATCTACGACGACATCACGGCCTATCTGACCGGCACCTTCGACAGCGACGAGACACGCACCGGCCTGTACGCGGCAGCAGCCGAGGCGGTCTACCTCGCGGGCTGGATGTCCTTCGACTCCTCCCAGCACGAAGCCGCCCGCCGCTACTTCACGCTCTCCCTCAAGCTGGCCTCCGAGGCCGACGACGGCCCGCTCGCGGGCCACATCCTGCGCGCCATGGCCCACCAGGCCACCGACCTGGGATACCCGAAGAACGCCGTCGACCTGGCAGGCGCCTCGGTCGACGAACGCCGCTACGCCCAGGCCACCCCACGCGAGCAGGCCCTGCTCGGCGTCGTCCAGGCCCGGTCTCTCGCGTCGAACGGACAGCGGCGCGCGGCGACAGAAGCCCTCCTGCGCGCCGAGAACGACCTCGCAGCAGCCAAGCCTGGGGACGAGGAGCCCAGCAGGGTCTGGTTCTTCTCCGAAGCCTCCCTCGCCCACGAGACCGCCCGCACCCTGTGGACGCTCGGCGACCTCCAAGGGGCCGAAGCCGAGTTCTGGCGCAGCGTCCGCACCAGAAACGCCGGCGCCTTCGGCCGTACGCACGCGGTCACCCTGGGCTTCCTCGGCGCGCTGGAGGCCCAGCAGGGCGGCGTGGAGGCCGCCTGCCACGTGTGGGGCCAGGCGCTCGACGCTATGCAGGGCGTTCAGTCGGGCCGGACGCGCGAGAGCGCGGTCACCATGCGCCGCCTGCTCTCCCCGTACCGCAACCGCGGCATCAGCGCAGCCGCCGAGATCGACGAGCGCGCCCGCGAGGTCCTGGGCCGAGTAGCCTGACCCGGCCACGCCAACGAGGCGGCGCGGCGGCCCTGCACCCCGCGTCCCTCCGGACAGATCGAGGAGATGCGCGTGCCCGAGCACATCGAGGTCCCGGTCATCGCCACCGTCGTCGGGGGCCACACCGGCCGCCTCGACGACTTCAAGGGCGGAGTCGAGTCGACCATCCGGCTCGCGGACGAGTACCCGGTGGAGACCCTCCAGGGGATCGAGGAGTTCAGCCACCTCCAGGTGACCTGGTTCTTCAGCGCCGGATCGCCCGACGACGTCGCGCTGCACGCCCGTTCGCCCCGCGACAACCCGGCCTGGCCCGCCACCGGCACCTTCGCCCACCACAACCACCGACGACCGGCCCGCATCGCCACCTCGTTCCCGAGACTCCTCGGCGTCGACGGACGTGACCTCCACGTCACCGACCTCGACGCCGACGACGGCACCCCCATCATCGACCTCGTCGCCGTCTTCCAGGAGATGCTGCCGCGCGGCCCCGTCACCCAGCCCACCTGGCCGGGCGAGATGCTCACCGACTACTGGCGCGACGCCAAGGACCGCTGAACCCCCACTTCCGCCCCGCCTCATGTCGCGACCTCCTCGCCCGGAAGGCTCCGCTGCCCAGAGGTCGCCTCGGCGGGAGCCACTACGCTGGGACGCTCGCCCCGGACGAACAGGACGCGCGCGCCGAGCTCGGCAAGGCGCCTCCGACGCGCCGTCGCCTCGCGCCGCGTGCCGAGGTGGGTGGGGGCTGGGATCACCACGCCGTACACACCCGGAAGAGCGAGTACGTCGAGAAGGCCGGTGAACGCGGACCGGCAGTGCGGGCTCCGTTCCGTGAAAGTCCCCGACAGCAGCAATTCGTGCCGGTGGCAGTAGCTGCGCAGCGCGGCCAACAGCGATTGCTGACGCGCCGACGAAGCTATCGTCGCGCGCAGAAAGCCGAAGACGACGACGTCGCCGACGCCACGCTGCTCGGTCAGCTCCATGAAAGAACCCTCAACGGTCGGGAAAGTGCTGGTTGTTCGACCCTCGCGTTCGCTGGCCTCGCTGGGAATCAACCGCCGTTCCACTTCTGTCCCACTTCCGTCTCTCGTCCTTCGTGGACCGTGGTTCCATGGCCAGCGAGAGGAGGGCGACGTGGCGACCGTGCACGAGTGGACGGGCCTTGAGACCCGTTGTCGCTGGCCGTCGTCACGGAGATGACGGGAGAACTGGAGACCTCCGCGCGGCAGTACGAACTTCTGGCCGTCGATGACCGGCTCGCCCTCCGCGACCGGGCCCGAGCCCGATTGTGGGTCGGCACCGCGCTGAGCAAGGACGGCCACCACGGCTACGCGGCTCGCCTCATGCAGGCCGCCATCAACGAGTTCGAAGACCTGAATGAGGCCGAGGACTGGTCCGTCGCTCATCAGAAGCTCGCCCTCGCCCACCGGGGCGCCGGAAGGCTCGACGACGCGCTACGCCTGATCGACGTCGCCCGCCGCACAGCGGCAACCGACTCGCCGATGCAGCGGGTCAGGCTGGAGACCGCCTACGGGCACATCCTGTTGTCAGACTCCGCGACCCGGGATGATGGGCTGCATGTGCTCGGCGAGGCCGCCGCGAAGGCCGCCGAACACGGCCTCAGCCACCAGCTACACAGCATCAAGAACATCCGGGCGGCAGGCGAGCGTGCCCCCGGCCAGCGACGAACATGATCAGGGAGACCAGCGAGTGACAGGCACCCGGCACACCCTCACGGACGAGCAGCGGCAGGCCGCGATGCTGATCTGGGACTTCCACCAGATGCACCACGAGCCACGGCCGGTCGATGCCGCGATCGGACTGGGCAGCCACGACCTCGGCGTCGCCACGCACGCCGCACAGCTCTTCCGCGCCGGCCTCTTCCCCGTGATGGTGTTCTCCGGCGGCAACAGCCCCACCACGGCAGCCCGCTTCCCCCGCGGCGAGGCCGTCCACTACCGCGAGCACGCCTTGGAACTCGGCGTACCGCCCGAGGCCGTCCTCCTGGAGCCGAAGGCCGCGAACACCGGTCAGAACATCACCCTCGCCCGTGACGTCCTGGCCGCCGCCGGAGTGCACCCCACTTCCGTGCTCCTCGTCTCCAAGCCGTACATGGAGCGCCGGTCCTATGCGACCGCACGGAAGATGTGGCCCGAGGTGGAGGTAGCCTGCGCCTCCGAACCGCTGGAGTTCGACGACTACCTCAAGGCCATCGGCGACGAGAAGCTCGTCGGCGACATGCTCGTAGGAGACCTCCAGCGCGTCATCGAGTACCCGAAACTCGGCTTCGCCATCGAGCAAGGCGTCCCCGGAGGGGTGTCCGACGCCTACACATCTCTCGTGAGGGACGGCTTCACCAGCAGGCTCATCGCTTCGTGAGTCGCCACTGATCTGCTCGGAGGAACGGGCCAGATGTCCGAAGATGTACAGAACGCACGCGGCACTGCCAGCTACCTCCCGGAGGCGGGCACTCTCAAGCACATGAAGCGAACTGGCTGATTCGTCATGGGCGTCAAGGACCCCGAGACCATCGCCGAGCACAGTTGGCGTACGGCAATCGTCGGTTCGGTGCTCGCGCGTGGTGGAAGGCGCCTACCCGGCGAAGGCGTGCCTGATGTGCGCCTTCCACGACACCTAGTAGTGCTTCGTTAGGTTCTGGCTCGGGTGATTGGGCGGCCGCAGGTGGTGCAGTGGCCGGTCCAGCACCTCAGCAGGTCTTGGAGGGTGTCGAGGACCTGGTAGAGGGTCAGGCCGGCGTGTGGGCTTTTGGGTCGAGCCTGCGGAGGGTGAGGAAGGCCTGGGCGGCGGTGACGAGGGTGACGTGGTGGTGCCAGCCGCGCCAGGTGCGGCCCTCGAAGTGGTCCAGCCCGAGGCCGTGCTTGAGTTCGCGGTAGTCGTGCTCGACGCGCCAGCGCATCTTGGCCCACCGCACCAGGTCGGCGATCGGGGTGTCGGCGGGCAGGTTGGTCATCCAGTAGCCGGTCGGCTCGTCGGCTTCTTCGGGCCGCTCGACCAGCAGGGTCCGTACGGGCAGCACCCCGTCCCACGAGCTGCGTCCCCCGGCGTGTTCCTGGGCGGCGCGGCAGGCTTCCTTGCCCGCCGGCCGCACCTGCAGGACGGCGAAACGCGAGGTGAGCGTGCCCTTGCTCCCCTGGCGCCAGGTCACCTCCTCAAAGCGGGCTCCGGCCGCGACAAGGGCGGGCAGGGCCTGGGCCGGGCCGCGGTAGCGGGGCAGCGTGGGCGGCCCCAGCCCGCCATAGGCCGGCCGGCGCGGCTCGGCGCCTGCCGGCCGGGCGGTCTCCTTCGGGTCCAGTGCCATGACGTAGGACCAGCCGCGTGCTTCGAGCGCGAGCCGGAAGGAGACGCTGCGTCCGTATCCCGCATCGGCCACCAGCACCGGCACCCGGGGCAGGAAGGCGGCCAGCCGGTCCAGCAGGCCCAGGGCCAGGCCGGTCTTGGGCACGTGCCCCACCTCCTCGGGCACCCCGGCCCGGCGGCACCGGCCGGCATCCTCGGCCCACTCCTGGGGCAGGAACAGCGCCCACTCCAGCGGGCAGGACGCGGTGTCGGTGGCCGCGTGGACACTGACCGCGACCTGGCAGTTGGCCCGCTTGCCCAACGCGCCGCAGTACTGCCGGGCCACCCCCACCGACGCCCGCCCGCACTTGGGGAACGACACATCGTCGATCACCCACACCTCGGGGTCGACCGCCCCGCACAGCCGTCGGGCGATCCGCTGCCGTACCGGGGTCCACTCCCACGGCGACTGGTTCACGAACTGCTGCAGGGCCTGCATGTTCCCGTCCGGCAGCCGAGCGGCCATCGGCTGGACCGACTTGCGCCGCCCGTCCAGCATCAGACCCCGCAGGTAACACTCGCCCCACCGCCGCTGATCCCGCCGCGGCAACGAACCGAACACATCGGCAACGAACCCCGCCAACTCGCCCCGGAGCCGTTCCACCTCCCCAAGCCTCATACCCGACACCATCCCCCGACCAGGCAAGATCGGAACACCTAACGAAGCACTACTAGGAGACCCGCATCGGAGACACCCCTGGGTATGTCGTCGACACCTGAAGGCGATCCCGAACCAGGAAGTCACCGCCAACCAAGTCGCCGACGCACACCCCAAGATCGCTGCGGGCATCCAGGCCATCATCGACGAGTACGAGACTGGCGACAGTCTCGAAGTCCTCGTCGCGAAAGACGCCGCCAAGCTGGAGTGCGTGATCCAAGCGGTCGAGTACATCGAGCAGGGCTACAGCAACGCCGTGGAGTGGCGAGACAGCACCCGCGCGAAGCTCAGCGCCCCCTCCACGCAGGCCAGGAATCACGCCCACTCTCAGCGAACTCCAGACGGCCCGGGACGGTTCAACGCCTCCTGAGCCGCCGAGATAAAAGCGAGCTTCGCCTGCCCAAGCTCATCTGGCGTCCCGTGCCGCCTCAAACCGTCAAGCAGATGTTGAGCCGCAGCAGCGACCTCGGCGGGCCCTTCCAGAACGACTGATCCAAGAGCTGTCTGCAAACGCACCGCATCGTCGGGCTGTCCCCGCCCCGTCCGCTCGGCCAGGATTCTGGCCTCCGCGACGCCGAGGAATTCCGCGTAGACCTGGCGACGGAGGGTGACTGACCGCTGACGGGCTTCAGCCTCGATCGTGAGTCGGACCGAGTCGAGCAGCGCTTCGGCTTGACGCTCCCCCGCGTGACGAGCGGCATCTGCCTGCTTGACTCCTGCGCTGCGACCGAACCAACCTGTCACGAGGCCACCAGCCACCGCTGCTCCAGCAGTAATCAACGCGACTCCCCATTCACCCATGCCACCATCCTCCTGGGCGTCCGGGGTTCCCTGCACGCCCCTTGCCGCAGGTGGGGCCTCAGTCACAGCTCAGCAGCCTGAAAGTCGAACGGTAGGATCGGATCATGTCGCCGGACGACGCCGAGAAACCCACTCCGACCTGCGGAATCGAACCTCCTCCCGCGCCCCGCGTTGCTAGAATGAAGAGTTCGGGCGACGGGCGACGGGCGACGGGCGACGGGCGACGGGCGACGGGCGACGGGCGACGGGCGACGGGCGACGGGCGACGGGCGACGGGCGACGGGCAGAAGACCGTACTTCTCGCGGCCCGGTCCGCAGTTGCCCTGCATCGCTTGCTCGATGTGTTCCCCGCACTGTCCGGAGATAGCCGGATTGCGCGTTTCTTCGCATTGGTTCCGGGGTCCGAGTTCGGCGCTGACGCGCTGACCCTCATCGACACGGTGGGCGGTCGACTCATTCCGTGGCACGAAGCGTGCGAACGCTCCTACGACTTGGTCGTCTCCGCCAGTCCCAAGGGCGATCTGCATCTCCTGCGCGGAAAGCGTGTCCTTCTGCCCCACGGCGCGGGGTTCAACAAGGCCCTCCCCTGGGAGGGTTCGTCGGATTCGGCGTCCGGCCTCGACCCCCTGTTTCTGGAGCAGACGGATGACGCGGCACCGATAGCGCTGCACGCGGTGTCCCATCCCGACCAGATCTCCCGGCTCGCCAGCGTGGCACCGCGGGCCGCGCAGAAAGCGAAGGTGACCGGCGATCCCACCCTTGACCGTGTGCTCGCCGCCAACTCGTCCCGTGACCGCTACCGCGGCGCGATGCGCACCGGGCCCCGGAAACTCCTCGCGCTCACCTCGACATGGGGACCGGACTCCCTCTTGTGGCGACGCCCCGAGCTGCCCGCGCAGCTTGTCGCCCAGCTCCCGTACGACGACTATCAGGTGGCGCTCATCGTCCATCCCAACGAGTGGAGCAGACTCGGCGAGTACGAGTTGCACGAGTGGCTGGCGCCCGCCCTGGAAGGAGGCATGCTCCTTCCCGATCCCCGGGACGAGTGGGCATCCGTGCTGGTCGCCGCCGACGCCCTGATCACCGACCACGGATCGACCGCCCTGTACTACGCGGCAGTTCAGGACCGGCCTCTCGTCGGTGCCGGAGGTGGAACCTCGGAGCTGATCCGGGACAGTCCGATGGAGGTGCTCCTGAGCCGGATACCTCAGCTGGGAGACGCGGGGTCAGTGGTGAGCGCCCTCGCCGCGTACCGCCCGGGGGCAGCAACCGCGGCGGCCCGTGCGGCGTTCGCGCATCAGGGCGATGCCCTGGGCAGGATACGAACCGAGCTGTACGCCCTGCTCGGGCTCGATCCTCCGCACTTCACCTGCACTGTGCGCGAACTGCCGTCCCCCCGCCCCGCCTCACGGGTCCCCACCGCGTTCGACGTGCACATCGAGAGCGCTCCGGACGGGATACGCGTCGCTCGGCACCCTGCAGGCACCGGACCGCCCGGTCATCATCTCGCCGTCGAAGAGGGTGCTGCCACCGAGAGATTCGCCCGCTCCGCCGATCTGCTGTACCGACGCCCGCTCCCCCAGCCCTGCGCTACGGCAGGTCTGGCGTGGTCGTCGGACGGGTGGACCCGGTGGGCCCTCTCCGAGCACCCGGCCTGCCGTTCGGCCGCAGCCGTCCTGCCCTCGGGGGTGTGCCTGCTGAGAGTGCGCGGCCGGGAAGCGCCGTACGCCGTCGAGGCAGAACCCCGGAGCGTGAACGGCCGAATCGCCCGTATCGACCCGGCCGCCGCATTGTCGGCCGTCCATGCCTGGCTCGTCTCGCGCCGCGCGGGGCCGGGGCCAGGACCAGGGCCGGACGCTCCGTCGCGGCTGACGTGCGTCATCGGCGACGGAGCCTTCCCCGTCCAGCTCCGCCCGGCCACCTCGGAGGAAGCCACTCAGGCCGTCTAGACCAGGCCGTTGCGCTGTCGGATGGCGTGCGCCGCAGCGCGGTGCTCCGCAGCCTCCTCGGCCCGCCCTTCCTCCTCGGTCACCGTGGCCAGCTCATCGTGGGCGCGTATCTGGTCGATGCTGGAGCGCCGTCGGCGGGCACCCCGCAGATACTGCTCGTAGAGCTGCTTGGCCTCCGGTGAACGGCCGAGGCGGCGCAGGACACCGGCGAGAGCGAAGCCGGTGCGCCCCGTCATCCGCCCCCGCCCCTGCTCCCTGGCGCTCGCATGCGCATCCTCCAACAGGTGACGCGCCTCCTCCAGCTCGCCGAGCTTCGCCCGGGCCTCGCCCATCCGGTAGGTCTGGAGCATGATTCCGTACGCGGCTCCGGCCTGGTCACGTGTCCGGTGGATGTCGCGGGACCGGGCGAAGTCACTGACCGCTGTGTCCCACTCGCCACGTGCGCCGTTGAGCATGCCTCGGAACTCGATCGCCGACGCGGTGAGTTTCCGGTCCTGGTCGCTGTCGCCCAGCAGCCGCAGCGCCGACATGGCGGCGTCCATCTCGCTTCCCGCCTCGTCCAGCTTGCCCGACTCCCACAGCGGCCGGGCGAGCTGACAGCGGGTGCGCACCAGCCACGCCGCGTTCGCACCGTGCCGGACCGCGGAGTCCACCGCGAGTCGGAAGACCTCCACGACGTCGAGCTGACCAGGGTGGTCCAAGGCAAACGTCCAGACAGGCTCGGACAGGGCCACCACTTCGGCGTCCAACCCGCGCGCGTGCGCCAGCCGTGCGCACGCGAACAGCGCATGACGCTCCTCGTACAGCCAGCGGGACGCCCGTGCGGAGCGCTCGGCCCGACCCTCATCGGACTCTGCCTCGGCCGGATCCGGAAGCGGCGCATCCGGCGCGCCGGAAACCGGGTCGTACACGTCCGCGACCATCAGGCGACGGCCCGCAGCGAACCTGTCAGCCCGCTGTGCCTGCCGAGCGAACCAGCGCACCACCCGGCCCGTCGCCGCCGCCACTTCTCCTGCCCCGGCGTCACGACGGGACTGGCGGAGGGCATGCGCACGCAACGGTCCCGGCAACCTCATTCGCCTCAGCGCCTCGTCCCCGGACTGCGACGCTGGCTGCAGATCCAATAATCCGGCCTGGACCAGTTCTTCCAGGGACTCCTGACATGCCTCCTCTCCCAGCCCCAGCAACGCAGTGGCGGAGGCCACTGTGAAAGTCGCTCCCGGGTGATGAGGCAGCAGACGGTAGAGCAGAGCCCCTGACCGGGACAGCTCGCCGCACACCGTGTCCCAGACACGTTCGACGCCGGGGATCCCCTTCTCTTCCATGTCCCCCCGCAGTTGCCGGATCAGGCTGGACATCGGCCGCAGGGGATGCGCCCGCACCCACTGACCGGCGACGTGCAGCGCGGTCGGCAGTCCGTCGCAGATCCTTACGAGCTCTCGTACGGCGTCCGGGTCGGTGGCCAACCGGGAGTCCTGGACGATGAGCCCCAGCAGCTCCGTCGCCGCCTCCTCCTCAAGGGGCGGCAGAGGCAGATCGACGGCGGCTCCGGCCTCCAGGTCGTACAGCGGACCGTGACTCGCGACGATCACCACGCTGTCGCCCGACGCGGGCAGCAACGGAACGAGCTCCGAGGCGTACCGGACGTTGTCCACGATGAGGATGAGACTGATCCCGAACGTCTTGTTCCGCCACTGCCCGCAGCGCGCCGCGAACTGCTCCTCGATCAGGGAGGGTTCCACGCCGAGGGACCGCAGGAGGCGGTCGAGCACCTCCCCGGGATCCACGGCACCGTCCACCCGGAAGTCGTCGAGATCGACCGACAGCACACCGTCCGGAAACCGATCAAGCTGCTTCCGGGCGAGCACCCCGGCCAGTTCCGTCTTCCCCAGACCCGCTGGCCCCCGCAGCGCCAGGATCAGCGGTCGGGCGCGGCCCCGCCAGCCCTCCAGTGCGCGGAACGCGCGCTCCTGTTCGTCGTGACGGTTGACGAAGTGCACTGGTCCTGGCGGAAGCTCGACGGTCATGCGTCCCTCCTCGGTCTCCTCGTCATTACCCTCGTCCGAGAGATCCACGCGATCTGGTGCAAGCGGGGAAACCCCTACCCCGGAGAGAGCAATGCTCTCATCCGCGTGATCATGGACTGCGGACGCAACTCGTGCATGGACCCGTCTCGCGTTGCGGCGCGAGACCGTTGCCACACCCGCGATGAGGCATACCCAGACCCCACTCCGTGCCGCTCCCTGCGACGACCGAGCGACCCCGGCATACCTTCCCGCGCACCCCAGGCGAGGGAGGCAGAGAGTGGCCTGGAACGTGAGAGGGGAGCTTCGCTGCGCCCCAGCCCACGAGTCGGCCGCCGACGAGCTATCCGGCGACAGCCGACCGCCCGAGAAGCGTGCCGCAGGCTTCAATCCTCCTACCCTTACGGGTATATGCACCGCCTTCGCATGAGGAATGGGCCCACGTGCCCCACGGGCGGCCCGCCGACGGGCCGCCCGTGGTCATGGCCTCGGCCCGCCGCCGAACCTGGCCCTACCCGCGAAGGAGGACGCCTCGGCCGTCGATGCCGATTGTCAGAGGGCGGCTCTACTGTTTCCGCCCATGACGTTGCTCCCCCGAAATTCAGGTATAGCCAGTCCTTGGAGAGTCCGAACTCGACGTCTCGCCTTGGTGCGCGTAGTCCGCTTCCACCGATGGCGGAGAAGGGTCAACGTGAAGGCCAGCGCGGACGATTTACAGGAACTCGACAACGCCACAGAACGGCTGAAGCTGGGTGCGGAGTTGACGCAGACGCACGTGGCTCTGCATGCCATGCGCAGCACGCTGGAGACGTTCCCGTACCTGGCTGGATTCGTGGCCGTAGTGGCTATGACGATCACTGCGGAGTGGTACGAGCCACTGGTCCGCGCCTTGCAAGAACCCATCGAGAATTCCCGTCCAGTCCCACCGGTCCGTGTAGCCGCAAAGGTGTTGATCGGCGGTCAGGAGGCCGATGGGAGCACGACAGCGGGCGCCTTGGTGTTGTTCGCGTGGCTCCTCCCCACGATATGGCTCGCATGGTTTCGCGCTGCTCGTGGTGCCTTACGCCGGTACCGCCTCACTTGGTGGTGCTACAGGGCCTTGAAGGATTGCGCCAACGTCTTCGACGGCGAGCCGGCTGAGTACGAAAGAACCCTACGGCGGCTGGATCGTTCATGTCGCGCGGTGGAAGGGCATGTCCTGGCTGCACATCGGACCCGGGGAACAATCCCGCTGAAGTCCACCCGACGAAGCCCCGCCCGCGATCACGCGGCTCTTGTCGCAGGGGCACTACGACAGAGCCTAGCCAAGGTGGACGAGTCGCCGCACACCGGTCTCAAAGAACTGGCGAACTTGCTTGCGGTGGTGGGTGAGAGACACGCGAAAGGACGGCTGTCCAAGCTGCTCGACCCAGACGCCCTGGCTGATGCGCAACCCGTCTCACGCGCACGGCTACGCGCAGGGGGAACTCTCCGGATCGGCCTGGCTATCGCATCCGCGATCTGCATGGCGGTACTGGTAAGCCGACTCTTGCCTGGTCACGGCATTCCCGACTATCTGCACCCATGGGTGACGGCCGGTACCGCGATATTGGCCGCCTTGCCGTTCGTCGGCTGGGATCGCGTAGTTCAGATCATCGAATCGCTGACCGGTCGATAGCTCCCGGAAGGTAAGGCGCCAGCACCATCGCCCGCCTCCTCCACAAGATGACCGATACCCCCTCATGTGCCCGCCCCGCAGCCTTCGCCTGACCAGAGGAGCCAACGCTCCCCCTATCATCGATATCCGGCACCGCCAAACCGTTGCGCCTTCAGCACAGTGGCCCCACTTCCGACTGAAGTGGGGTCTACTACATGACGGACGTGACGACCGCGCACCCGAAAGCAGCCTTCCTTACCCTCCCAATGGCCGCAGAGTACCTGGGCATATCCCCCAACACCCTCTACGTGTGGCGACACCGCCGCCAAGGCCCGCCGAGCTTCCGGATGGGCGGACGGGTGATGTACCGCATCTCGGCCTTGGACGATTGGGTCGCGGCGCAGGAAATGGCGGATTCGCGGTCGAATCCCGCTTTGAGCCCCCTGGCCAAGAGGCCGCAGCGGCGCGTGCGCTCGCCCAAGGCGTAGCCGCTCCCGTAGCGCTCGCAAGTTTTCAAATCCATCTTCGAACGCGGGATAAGAACCAGCTCCGGGTCAGGTTCACACCGACCGACCGGCGGACCTTCCGCGTGTGCCTACCGGGGAGCAGCAAGACCATTGCCTGGCTACATAGAAGACCGATGGCTCAAGAAGCGGCCGAACAAGGAGACCGGCAAGCGCGAGCGCACCTCCCAATACGGGAAAGGGCTGCGCTACCGGGTCAAAGGCATCCCTGGGATCCAGGACCGCTCGTTCGCGACGGCCGAGGACGCGAAGCAGTGGCTGGCGTCCGCGCAGACGGACACCAAGCGAGGCGAGTTCATCGACCCGCGCGACGGTGCGATCCTCCTCGCTGACTACATCGAAGATCACTGGTGGCCCAGCCGTTCCGACGAGCCGTCCACGGCCGCCCCGATGCGCAGCAGGATCTGGAATCACATCATTCCGTTCCTCGGCCCTCTCCCCCTGTGCGACGTCGACGCCTCGGCACTCCGCACCTTCAAGGGGCAGCTCCTCTCTCGGGTCGAAGCCTCCACAGCCGAGGTGATCTGGATTCACCTCACGACCATCTTCAACGCAGCCGTCGACGACAAGCGCATCCTCAAGAGCCCGTGCAAGCAGTTCAAGACGGTGAAGGCTCCGAGGCGTACCCGGAAGAAGGCCAAAGCGTGGCGCCGCGCGACGGTCGACGCCGTACGAGCTGGCCTCCAGGAGCGGTACCACCTGGCAGTCGACGTCGGGCTCGGATCCGGGCTCCGTCAAGGCGAAGCCTTCGGGCTCGCCGAAGAGGACTTCGACTTCGAGGCTGGCGTCGTGCACATCCGGCGGCAACTGCGCTGGGACGCGAAGGCCCGGCCCTACTTCTGCCTGCCGAAGGGGCAGAAGACGAGGACGGCCCCGCTCTCCCCGAACCTTGCTCTGCGCGCGCGGGACCACTTCCGGCGGTTCCCCTCCGTCGAGTGCACCCTCCCGTGGCGCAACCCCGAGGCTCCCGAGACGCCTTCGGAAGCCCGCCAGCGGAGGCCCGTGGCCGTGAACCTCGTCCTCACGACCTCACACGGCAACCCGATCAAGTACAACACCTGGAACGAACGCTCGTGGAAGCCCGCGCTCGCGTCCGCCGGTCTGATCAAGGTCGTCGGCGAGAAGGTGAAGCAGCACGGCAAGCGGGTCCGCAAGCACCCCGTCTACGAGGTATCTCGCGAGGACATGTTCCACGTCCTGCGCCACACCTTCGCCAGCGTGCAGCTCGAAGCGGGCGAGTCCGTCGTCAGCCTCGCAGAGTGGCTCGGCCACTCCTCGCCCAAGATCACGCTCGACCACTACGCTCACTTCATGCCGGAGGCGGGCAGGCGTGGGCTCGCGGCCATGGACTCCTGGCTCGCCCCGAGCAGCGCAGGGCAGAAAGTCCCTGAGAAGTCCCTGACCACACTGCCGATCACTATGCTGGACCTGAAACCGCAGGTCACGAAGCTCCTCCGGGAGGCGGCTGACGTGAAGGTCAAGTACAAGGAGACGGCACGGGGCGGGCTCGCGGTGAACGTCATCGAGTGCTGAGGCGGGAAGCCCCTACAGAAGTTCCTCAGAAGCCCTCAGAAGTCCCTCGGAAGTCCCTGCGGCAGCGCGGTCAGCGGGCGGCGCGGGGTGGTCCCGGCAGCGGGATGGCGTGGAAGACGGCGTCGGGGTCGAAGCGGCGCTTGGCGGCGAGCAGGCGAGCGCCGTTGGCGCCGTAGGCGTGCGCGGCCTGGTCGGCCGCTTCGGGCGGGAGCAGGTTCGCGTAACCGCCCGGCAGCGCGTGGGGTTCCAGCGCCCGCGACACCTCGTGGGCCCAGGAGCGGTGCCTGGCGGGCGCGGGGTCGTCCGGTTCCCAGATGGCGATGATCTCGGCCATGAGGTGCGGGGCGCGCTGGCCGAACGCCGTGTCGGCAGCGGGGACCCGGGTGGCGGCGCCGTGCAGGCTGTGCAGGCTGAGCGCCGACAGCGGCGAGGTCAGGGTGCCGCCGCCGGTGACGAGTGCGGCGCGGATCTCGGGGGTCAGTCCGGGGAGGGTACGGGTGGTGATCTCGACGTGTCGTCCGGCGGGGAACATGGCGTCCGTCCCGGCCAGTGACTCGGCGAGCGTGGTGGGGCCGAGCTGTGCCAGCAGCGGGTCCCCGAGGCGGGTGAGCGGTGCCATGGCGCGTTCGCCCGCCTCCGCTTCACCGCACCAGGTCGGCGCGACGAAGACCACCGGCGACCCGTCCGGTCCGGCGACGAATCCGCTCTGCACGGTCAGTTCGTCCGGGGCACCCGCCCCCGGCACGTGGTCGGCGAGCCCGGCCAGCACCGAATCGGCCTGTGTGGCGGGGTACATGACCATGCCGGACAGCAGGGCCGGGATCTCGTGCAGCCGCAGGCGCATGCCGGTGACCGCGCCGAAATTGCCGCCGCCGCCGCGCACCGCCCAGAACAGCTCGGGCTCGTGCTCGGCGTCGGCGGTGACCGAGGAGCCGTCGGCCAGCACGACATCGACGGACAGCACGCTGTCCACCGCGAGCCCGAGACGGCCAGAGAGCGGCCCGTAGCCACCGCCGAGCGCCAGTCCCGCCATCCCGACGGTACCGACGGTGCCGGTCGCCGCGACCAGGCCGTACGCCTGCGCGGCGCCGACGACGTCGTCGGCGGTCGCACCACCGGCGACGCGCGCTGTCCGCGACCGCGGGTCCACCTCCACCTGGCGCATGCCGGACAGGTCCAGGGTCAGGCCGCCGTCGGCCAGCGCGCTCCCGGCCCAGCCGTGCCCGCCGCCGCGCACCGACAGCGGCACGCCGGCCTCGCGCGCGGCGCGTATCCCCGCCTGCACGTCGGCCGGGCCGAGACAGTGCACGATCACGCGCGGCCGTGCCGTGACCGCCCCGTTCCAGAGGGCACGGGCGGATGCGTAACCGGGACCGGCGGTCCGCACCCGGTCGGCGGGAATCACGCGCCGCAGGGCCGCGGTCAGCGCGGTGGTCGGGTCAGCGGGCGATGCGGTCATGGGCACCTCGATACGGATCTCGGCCGCCGGGAGGGGCGACGACATGGCGGGCAGAGCAGTCGTACGTTCATCAGAGTCTAGCTCTGACGAGTTGATAGCAACTCTATCGATCGTTGGACGGCTACGATGAGGGGCTGTGACCGAACCCCCCAAGACCCGTCGGGCCGAATACGCCGAAGCGACGCAGAGCGCGATCGTCGCCGCGGCCCGTGAGCTCTACGCACGTCAGGGCTACTTCGCGACCACGGTCGAGGAGATCGCCAAGCAGGCACGGGTGGCACCCGCGACCGTGTACGCCGTCGGCGGCGGCAAGCAGGGGCTGCTGCGCACGCTGGCGGACCTGTGGAGCCAGGCGCCCGTCGTCGCCGAGACGATGGAGCGGCAGTCCCGGATGACGGACCCGGAGGAGATCCTGCGGTACACGGCCGGGGTGGTCCGGTCGATGCGGCAGGACTACGGCGACATCATGCGCGTCGTGCTGGCCACCGCCCCCCACAACCCCGCGGCGAGCGAGGCACTGCGCCTCGGGACGGACCGCTACCGGGACGCGGTCGCCACCGTCGCGGCCCATCTGCACGAGGCGGGCGGCCTGCACCCGGACATGACCGTCCAGCAGGCCACCGACATTCTGTGGTTCTTCTTCGGCTACGCCGGCTTCACCACTCTCGTCGAGGACAACGGGTGGACCTTCGAGCGGGCCGAGCACTGGCTCGTCCAACAAGCCCTCACCGCTCTCCGCACGGCTCCCTGAGCCCCCCTGACGGCGCCCCGCACGGGACTGAGAGGTAACGGGACCGAGCCGCGCGCCGCCTCCCCGCTCGTCGTCCTGGACCACCGCCTCTCGGAGTGAACCGTTGCCGGCTTGCGGGCGTAGTGCCGCTCGAAGAGCGGACTTGGCACGCCCAGCAAGGAGGACCTGGCACATGATCTCGCGAAGGAAACTTCTCGGTGGAACCACGGCCGCGGCAGCGGCCACCGGGCTCGCGCTGGCCGGGGGACGCACGATGGGCGGCTTCAACGCCTCCAGCGTCGCGTCCGCCGCACTGCCGCTGAGAATCGTGAACAACACGGGCGAGTTCGACGACACCTCCGTCTTCCTCTACGTCCTCGGCGAGAAGGACGGCCAACGGGTGTGGCTCACGCCCGAGGGCGAGGCGCGGCCCGTCGGGCTCGGCGACAACCGCCAGGACGGCTTCACCGACTACGCCATACCGCTGTCCGACGCGCGCGGCCTTCATCTGCCGCACATGGACGGCGGCCGGATCTACACGGCGCTCGGCGACAAGCTGAAGTTCAAGGCCGTCACGGACGGCACCGGCAAGGCGGCGCTCGCCTACCCGGCGGGCTGGGTCGAGTCGGACCCGAACTACCCGGTGCTGCACGACTGGGCCGAGTTCACGTTCCAGGACACGGGCATGTACTGCAACACCACCGCGGTGGACATGTTCAGCGTGCCGCTCTCGCTCGCCCTCAAGGGCCAGAAGAGGCAGACCGCGGGCAAACTCAGGCCCGGGGGCCGCAGCAGGGCCTTCAAGGCCCTGGCGCGCGGCGCGTTCGCCGACCTGATCGTCGACGACCGCCGCATCATCGCGCCGGGCCACGGGATCGACGCCGGCAAGTTCCCGGGTGACTACCTCGACGCGTACATCGATGAGGTGTGGAACACCTACTCCACGAAGGACCTGACCGTCACCACCGACCAGGGGGAGTTCAAGGGGCGGGTGAGCGGCAGCGCACTCGTCTTCACCGGCCCCGGCACGGTCACGATCGAGAAGCCGACCACCCGTGACGTGCTGTTCTGCGACGGCGCTCTGGCCGCACCGAACGACCAGCTCGGCGGCCCGGTCGCGGCCGTCATCGGCGCCGCGCTCAACCGCACGACGCTGGCGGCCGTGGACCGCCAGCCCGCCACCGACCCTGGCCGGTTCCACCAGGGCCGCTCGGCCCACGAGTACCTCAAGGTCATGCACCAGATCAACGAGGACGGCAAGGCGTACGGCTTCGCCTTCGACGACGTGGCGGGCTTCGCCTCCTACGTCCAGGACAGCGCTCCGACGGAGATGACGCTCACGCTCGACCCGATGCGGTAGGGCCACGCCGTGAACCGTGACGGAGCCGCTCGGCGCTCGACACTCATCGATCGCCGACGGCTTCGGCACCGGCACCGGCACCGGCGACACGGAGTCGTGCCAGAACCAGACCGGGCCCGGCCCCCGGCAGCCGACAGTCGAAGGAAGCGCATGAGCGGAGAAGCAGGATACGGACCGGCGGAGCTCGGACAGTTTCCGGAGGTGGCCCGCGCTTGGGCCGCGGTTCAGCAGGCCTGGGCAGGCGTGGAGGGTATGTATGACCTGTTGCAGCGGGATTGCGAAGGCCCTCGCCCGAGGATCCGCGATTGGCGGTCGATGCGGGCGGAGTTGACGGAGGAGCTGCACGCGGTGAGCAAGGCAGAGCAGCGCTTCACGACCGCGTGGCATCAAGAGTGGGACAAGCCACCGGGCCACGGATATGCCCAACAGCAGGCATTGATGCAATACGAGCAGCTGCCGCAGCGTGAGCGGGACCGGCGGGAACAGCGCCTGGAGCAGCGCATGGAGCAGACGATGAGGTCGCGGATTCAGGCCGCGGCCGCAGCAGCGCATTCGCCACAGGGCCACTCGCACCAGACCTCTGCCCAGCCACCCGTCGAGGGCTCGTCACGCTCGCATCGGCAGGGGCCGAGCCGGAGGGCAAGAGGTGGGGGCTGATGTGCCGGATCGGGATCAGGGGGTCGCGAGGCCGCGGGGCCACCGGCCACGTACCTCTTCCGGCCGCGCCACGGCGCAGCCCCGGCAGGGGCACGCCCGGATACGGGAGGTCGACGTGCTGCGCGGGGTCGCCGTGCTGGGGATCCTGCTGGGGAACTCCCCGAGCATGGCCGGGCTCCATCTGGAGTCCGGGGGAGGTGCGGCCGGGTCCGGAGTGGACGTGGCGGCCGAGTGGCTCGTCGCGGTGCTGGCCAGCAACAAGTTCTACGTCCTCTTCTCCTTCCTGTTCGGGTACAGCTTCACGCTGCAGCGGTCTTCCGCCGAGCGCGCCGAGGCCTCCTTCGCCGCCCGGCATCTGCGCAGGCTGAGCTGCCTGTTCCTGCTGGGGCTCGCCCACGGCGTCCTGCTCTTCTCCGGCGACATCCTCATGTCGTACGCCGTGCTGAGCCTCCCCCTGTTCGCGGTCCGGAACATCGCCCCGCGCACGGCGGTCCGTGTCGCGGCGGGCCTCGTCGCCTTCACCACCGCCTGCCTGCTGGTCTGGGGCCTGCTCGTCCTCACCATGACGGAGCCCGCCGCCGCGCAGAGCGGCACGACGGCCGCGGTACGCGAGTGGCTGGAGGCCCGCCGGGGGGACGCCGGATCGGTCGTCGACACCAATCTGCGGTCGCTGCGCGCGGCGCTCCCCTGGAATTTCCTCTACGGGGCCGAGATCTTCGCGGCCTTCCTGGCCGGAGTCGCCGCGGGCCGGCTCGGGCTGCTCAACGGTACGGGGCTGCCGCGCGCCCGGCTGGTGCGGATCCTTCTTGTCGGTCTGCCCCTCGGAGTGGCGGGCGGCGTATTCACGGCGATCTGCCGGATGGGGCCGCTGGACTCGCGGTGGAGCGACATCGGTTCGGCCGTGACCGTCCTGACCGCCCCCGCGCTGATGGCGGCGTACGCCTGTGGCGTGCTGCTCCTGCTGCGCACGGTGCCAGGACGCCGGTGCGCCGGCGTCCTGGCCACGGCCGGTCGGCTGTCCCTGACGCACTACCTCACGCAGTCCCTGGTGACGGCCTGGGTCTTCACCGGATACGGGCTTGCCCGCTACGGCTGCCACGGTGCCGCGGCCGTGACGGCGGGGTGCTTCGCGCTGTACGCCGCACAACTCGCCCTGGGGCGATGGCTGCTGGGGCGCTTCCGGTACGGTCCGGCCGAGTGGCTGCTCCGTGCGGCTACGCTGGCCCGCCGCCCCTGACCGTCATCCAGGGGGTTGGGGGTTGGGGGTTACGGCTTGTCCATGGGCACCGCGTCCCGGACCCATCGGCTCACTCCCCCGGCTCCCCCGGCTCCCCCTGCGTCCTCGACCGGGAGGCCTGCCCAGGAGCGGGCGGCCCGGGCGGTGATCGCCTCCGTCTCGGCCTTCGCGGCCGCGGAGATCCGGCCCGCGTCGGGCTCCTTGTACCAGGGGCGCAGCCGGATCAGCGCCGGGCGTACGCCGGTCGCCAGCAGCAGTGCCGTTCCCTTGGGCAGAGCCCTGATGCTGTCCGCGGGCAGCACCGGGTCCAGCCGGTAGGAGTACGAACGGGACGTGCCGTCCTTGCTCTTGGAGATCGAGGGGGTGCGCACGTCGCGGTTGCCGACGAGCTTGGAGACCTTCTCCACGAAGTCGGCGTCGTCCAGCCCCGCGCCGAGCAGCTTGATCGTGGCCGCGCTCCACATGGCGTCCATGCCCGCGTCGCCCCATACGCGCTGCCCCTGGCGGTAGCTCTGCAGCAGGGTGACGACGTTGATGCCCCGCGAGCCGAAGTGGCTGTAGAGGTCGGGCAGGTCGGAGATGCGGCAGACGTTGGCGGCCTCGTCGAGGACCGCGGTCATCGGCGGATCGAGCCGGCCGCCCATCCGCTCGGCCGCGATCACGCCCGCGCGCATCGTCGCGTCGGCGAGCCCCGCGATCACGCCCGCGGCCGAGCCGCCGCCGTCCTTCGACAGCAGGTAGAGCGTGTCCTTGCCCAGCACGTGCTCGTGCGGCTTGAACTCCGGGCGCACGGGATCGGGCGACACCCACTTCACGATCTCCGGGTCGAGCAGACAGGCCACGCACTGCCGGGCGGTCTCGAAGATGCCGTCGCGGGTCTCGACCGCGCCGCGGATCGTGCCCTGCAACTGCTCGGCCATGGCGTGCATGTCGACGTCCCGCAGCAGGTCGATCGGGGTCCGGTCGGCGGGGTCGGCGAGCCAGCCCAGCATGTCGGTCACGGAGGCCCCGCCGCGCGCCGCGGCGAGGAAGAGCGCGGTGAGGGTGTTCTGGCCCGCGGAGATCCAGAAGTCCTTCTTCGACTGGTCGTCGTTGACGGAGGCGACGAAGTGCCCGGCCAGGCGGCGGGCGCCCTCGATCGTGTGGCAGTCGGAGAGGATGTTCCACCACATGCCGCGCGGGGTGTGGGCGATGCCCTGGGGGTCGAACGTCCAGACCGTCCCGGCGTTCTCGCGTTCGGCACGGGTGACGGAGTAGACGTCGGACTTGTTCGACGTCAGCAGCACCGGGCCCTGGGCACGCAGCACCCGCGGGACGGCGATGCCGGTCGACTTCCCGGCGCGCGGGGCCATCAGGTCCAGCTCGACGTCCTCGTAGGAGGACCGCAGTTCGGGCCCCCTCGGGTCGAGGTCGCCGAGCAGATTGCCCGTCTCGTCGGGGTGGAGGTGCTCGCGGCCCTTGAGAGTGGGGCGCAGGTCGCGGGCGCGTTCGGCGATGCCCGCTGGGCACATCGCCGCCAGTTCCTTCGTCCCGGCGAGGCCCTTCGTGCGGGAGGAGTACCGCATGACGCTGCGTACGAGCCGCCAGCCCCCGTAGGCGGCCGAGCCGAAGACCAGGACGATCCCGGCGACGACGGCGAACGGCGGGGCGCCCGGCCAGAGGTCCCCCGGTCCGTCGCTGAGCAGGGTGCCGAACGTCGTCATGGCGAACGGCGGGGGATGCCAGCCCGATCCGGTCAGCACCGCGCCCAGCGTCCCGCCGGCCCACACCCCTCCGAACAGCACCAGCCCCACTGCCGCCGCCAGGGGGATCGCCCAGGCGGCCAGGTCATTGCCGTATCCCTGGCCGCCGCCCCGCGGGCCGCTCATACGGCCCGCCTCCCGGGCGTCCGGTCGCGCGCGGACAGGTCGAGGACGTGTCCTGCCTGTGCCCCGTCCGCCGGTTCGTTGGGTATCCAGCGCTTGTTGGTGTCGTGGAGCTGCCGCTCGGTGTCGGTGATGGCGACCTGGATCGGGATGCCGGGGCGGCCTCCGACCTTGATCAGGAATCGGCCCCGGCCGGGCGGTTCGTCACGCTCGCCCTGCGCGGCCCAGCCGGGGGGCGAGGACCAGGAGGAGACCAGTTCGATCTCCCTGCGGGTCAGGCCGACGACCTGGCCCAGCTCTTCCATCTCCTGGCGCGGCAGCCCCGCGCACACCACCATGCCCGCGCGTTCCACGAAGCCGCGCGCCTTGAAGCGGTCGGCCTCGCTGCCCAGCGCCTCGGCGTCCTTGAGCGTATGCGTGATCTTCGCGTCGCCCAGGCCGAGCGTACGGTTGAGCCTCGTCAGCGCGTCGATGCGGTCGACGATGCCCGAGGCAGCGCGCAGCGGCCGCCACAGCTCGTCGAGGACGGTGAAGAACCAGCGCCGGGGCTGGAGTCCGGCGTCCGCGAGCGCGTGCGAGGCGGCCACGGTGCCCAGGCCGTCGGACCAGGCGGCGAGCATGGCCGCCGCGGTGAGCTGGGTGTCCGCCTCGCCGATCCGGGAGATGTCCACGCACACCGACGACGCGTTCAGGTCGATACGGGTGACGGTGTTCGAGGCGAAGGTGTCGCCCAACGGGCCGTCCAGTACGCCCAGGAGCGAGCGGTGCAGCGGGTCCACGGCGTCCTGGTAGCGACGTTCGTCGCCGCGGTCCAGGGTCACGGCGCGCACCCGGTCGGGGCCTTCGGCGAGGACCCGCACCAGGTCGGGCAGCACCGGCTGGTAGCCCTCGGGCGTGCGTTCGCGCAGGTGGTGCAGGGCGGCGGACAGCACCGACTGCTCGTGGTCGTCCATGGCCCGGTCCCGCACGATGGTGACGAGCGCGGCGACCATGTTGAGGACGCGCCCGTGGGTCTCGGCGGCCAGCGCCTGGCCCGCCGCGCCGCCGATGCGCCGCGCCGCGGCGCCCATGGCCCCGGGGTCGAGGACGTTGATGCCGCCCACCCCGCGCCCGATGGAGAGGACCTGGCCGCCCAGGGCCCGTACGGTGTCGGCGTAGTCGGGCTTGAGGTCGCCGAGCACCAGCGGCACCACACCGGTCGCGGCCAGCCCGATGAGCATCCGGTTGACCAGGGTGGACTTGCCCAGGCCCGGCATGCCGAGCATGAACAGCGAGGGGTTCGAGATGTAGTGCGCGCGGGTGAACCACGACAGCGGGTCGCCGCACACGGTGGCGCCGGTGTAGAGGTGCCTGCCCAGCGGGACGCCGCTCATCGGCGCCCCGGAGCCCGCGGCGAACGGCCACAGCCCGCACGCCTGCACGGTGGTGGCACGCCACATCGACGGCGGGTCCATGTTGGCGACCTGACCACCGCCCGGGCCGGGCCAGCCGAGCGAGGAGGTGGGCCGGCCCGTGGACCGGGTGGGCTGCTTCTTCGGCTTGCCTGCTTCCCTCTTCGTCACAGTGCTTCCTTCAGCTCACGCGGTACCAGCGTGTACTCCCACGGCAGGATCCCGGTCGGCAGCGTGCAGCTGAACGCCGCCGCCTGCATCCGGTCGGCCGGACGCATGTGCAGCCGGGCTCCGGCCAGCAGATTGCGCACCGTGGTGTTCGCGTCGTCGAGTTCGGCGTCGGAGTCGACCGTCACGGTGGCCATCAGCGAGAACTCCACGAGCCCCGCGCCGGTGGCCTCCTCGGCGGCGGTCTGCTCGGTGGCCTGCACCTCGTTGGCGGCCCGGGCCTGCACCAGGCCGCGCTTGGAGGTGGCCATGAACTGCGCCGCCCGCCGGTCGGACTCGACGATGCGTGCCGAGGTCGCCGGGTCTATGGGGCGGTACAGCAGTGCGACGCGCTTGCGCCGGGTGCCGGGCGCGGGCTCCAGCAGGCCCCGCAGCACGTTGGCCCGGACCGTGCCGCGCGGTGCCTGCGTGAGCATCCAGGTGCGGGACACGCCGGAGTCGTGCTGGTAGGCCTTGGGGGTCTCCACGGTGGCGGAGGGTCCGGCATCCTCCCACTCCAGCCCGGTACCGCCGAGCTGCACACGGGCGTCGAGCACGTCGGAGGCGACCTCCGGATCGTAGGCCACCCGGACGACCTCGGCGATACGCTCGGCCGACAGCGGGGCGGCGGGGCCGCCGCCGGCGCCCACGAGTCCGTCCAGCAGGCCGGGGATCCGGGTGGCCAGGTCGTCGACGATGTCCTCGTCGGTGCGTTTCTGGCCGCCGGGTATCGCGTAGGTCAGCGCGATGTAGGTGTGCATCTCCGAGGAAGCGCTCGGATACCTCTGCACCACCTCTTCCATCACGGCCCGTGCCGCCGGGGGCGCGTCCTGAGTGATGCGCGGCAGCACCTCGTTGGCGAGCCGGCTCCCCGTGTCCGGGGCCGTCTCGATGATCACGCTGGCCCCGCGCAGTCCCGGCTCGGAGGACAGCCGGGCCAGCCACTGGCCCCAGGTCGCCACCCAGGTGTCCACCTGGTCGGGGTCCACCAGGGAGCCGCCGTCGGGTTCACAGCCGAGCACGACGGTGTAGAGGTTCCGCTTGGGATGGTGCAGCACACCGAACGGCTGGTCGTAGGGGTCCCGGCCTTCCATGACCGTGACCCGGCTCAGCAGCCCAGGGGGGCGGTACTTGCCCCCCGACCGACGGCCGAGGGGCCCGGAGACATAGGTGGTCGACCCGTTGCCCTTGCGGCGGAACCAGCTGATCCGCAGCGCGAGGAGCTGGTAGACGTTGCGCCCGTCCATCGTGCGCGCGGCCAGCGGCAGGAGGAACACGGCCTGCAGCGCGACCAGCACCAGGGCGGCGGGCAGGGAAGCCAGCGACACGAGAAGGTCGAAGATGAGGCCGCCGAACACCGCGACGGTGCCGACGAGGCCGAGCGGCCCCAGCCCCGGGCGCCGGGGCCTGCGCCAGTTCCCGTACGTGGGATGGACGGAGAGGGATTCGGTGGACATGGGGTACCTGGGTCTCCTCCGTTGGACGGATCACGAGGCCGCGCGCGCGGCGCGGCCCGCGGGCAGGGTGCGCGAAGAGCGGTCGCACACCGAGGTGGCGGAGGTCATCTGTTCCCGCCCTGGCTGTTGTTGTCGTTGTTCATGTGGTTCGGATTGGCGCCGTCCACGCCGCTCTGGGCGACCTTGAGGGCTCCCTTGGCCGTTCCCTTCGCGGTCTTGGCGGCCACCTGCGCCGCTGTGAGCGCGACACCCATGGCGGGATGTGCCCTGGCGGCGGCGAGCTTGGAGGAGCCGCCCGAGGACGAACCGCCGCCCGGGACCGGGGCACCGCCGCCGTCCGTGGAGCCCGGCCGGCCTGGTCCGCCCCGCTTGCCCTGGGCTCCGCCGTCACCCTTGTCTCCCTTGTCCCCCGAAGAGCCCGACGAGCCGGAGGAGCCCGAGGAATTCGAAGAGCCGGACGGTCCTTGGCTATTGTTTGAGCCTTGTCCGCCACTGCTTGCGGCGTTGAGGACCGATCCACCCAGTGCCTTCGCGCCGGAGGCGACACCGCCGATGGCACCCGTGGTGGCCGAGCCCACCGCGTCGGAGCTGCCAAGGGCCTCTGTCGCCGGGACGATGATCCGCATGAGCGCCGGCAGGGCGATGGCCGAAATCAGCAGCGTGGCCATTCCCGCGATATGCGTATCGATCTTTCCGGCGTCCCCTCCCGCTGGGTTGCCGTCCTTCGTGATGATGATCATCTGCGCGCCCGACCACAGCACGAGCCCGACCGTGGGCCTGTACAGCAGCCAGGCGACCAGCCAGCCGATGTGTTTTCGCCACCACGTGATGCCCCAGTCCGTCATGGACGCGGAGGCCGCCAGCGGGAGCGTCCCCATCAGAAGGATCATCACGCCGAGCCGGACCCACATCAGCACCGCATAGATGATCGCGGAGATGAGCAGGAACACCCCGATGACCAACAGCAGCATGTCCGAACCGATTCCGCTGCAATCCATGTGTCTGCGAAGGGTGTAAAGCGCCCGCCGAAGCAGATGCACGGTGTAGCGGTCCATGAGGACGACGAACAGGCCGATCACGGTGTTCGCCGCGGTGCTGACCAGGATGAGGCGCAGCACGCCCTTCAGCATGGTCGTGCCCGATTCAGCGCGGCGGTCCAGGGCCATCTTGGCCGCCGCGAAGAGGATCGAGCCGACGGAAAGATAGACGACGATCCACCGGACCTCCCCTGAGATCAGGGTGGACACGTCATCGTTCTTCGACCCGATGCGCGATGCGGCGGTCAAGACTGCGAAGGCGGCATTGATGAGGAGCTGGGCCAGCATCTTCACCATCATGCCGATGGGGTCGGTGAACAGTCTTCCGATGTCCGGGACCGCCAAACACGGACCTGCTGCCATTACATTTCCTCGCCTTCAGCCATCATGCGGAGCTCCCCAAATGACGAACCCGTCCGGCTTTCCCTGCTTCGCCGGGGAGTAGAGGGACCCGTCCCCCTGCAGGACGACCTTCCAGTCGCCGTCACGCCAGTGCACGGATGTCGACGTCGCCAGATAGCCGCCGGCGGGATTGGTGAGCAGCAGCCGTACGGTCGCGGCACGGTCCGAGTAGGAGTCCAGGGCGAAACCCACGAACCGCCCGCTCTCTGTGGAGTCAGTTGTGCCCGCGCCAGCTCTGCTGTTGATGAACAAGTCACGTTTCTCGCCGGGCACGACCTGCTGCTCCGCAGCCGTACGCCAGTGCCGGCCGCTCAGTTGGACGGGTATGGAGTGAGCGGCCAGCACGGCCCCGATAGGTGTGCGAGCGAAGCACCACCACATGTCGGCGTCATCGGTGCGCAGCGGTCCGGCCGTCCGCGAGAGGGGCACCATGTACTCGCCACGCTTCCGCCAGCGCACGTCCTTCGGTGCCGTGGCCGGCTGTGCCTTGTCCCGATCGTCGGTACGGCAGTTCTCCGGCCTGCCGTCCGGGCCACCCCGGACGTGCAGCGGGTCGCCGGGCGACAGAGGACCCCTGACTCCGGAGAGAATCTCCCGGCTGCTGTCCGAGGCACCCTTGACATCGGTACCGACCAAGAGGGTCACCGGCAACATGGCCAGGAAGAATCCCAGGAAGAGCGCTGAGCCGATCCAACTGCGTTGTTTGTAGAACGGCCCTGCGGGCGGGTCCTTGCTGCGCCTCATGCCGAACATGTCAGCGACCTCTCCCCCGGACTATCCGTTGAGATTGAAGAACCAGGTGACAACGGGGCCCGCGGTGGCGACGAGAATGCAGCCCCCCATCACCATCCCCAGGCGGGGGAGATCGTCGGATCCCTGTCCTTGTTTCATGGAAACCGCCATCTTCGCGCCGACGAAGATGACACCGGCCACACCGGCGGCGGTACCCAGCCAACTGGCCAGCGACAGAATCGTGTCGACCGCCTTGCTCAGTTCTCCGGGCGCCGACCGGCCCGGTTTCGGCGGCTGATTCTGCTGGGGCTCCGCTCCCGCCTGGACCCTGAGATAGAGCGAGTTCAGTACATGCTTCATGGAGTTCTCCGTGTTCTTGCTGGCCAGTCGGATGAAAGAGAAGCAACCATCAGAGATATGGGCTGATCACGAATTCGACGAGCGGCCCCGCGGTGGCGCAGAGAACGCAGGAGGTCGCGACGATGACCACGCCCCGGAAGTGGGTCGCCCCTTCGCCCATTTCACCGTTGCGCACCTGCAGGGCCATGTTGATGCCGATGACGATCAGGCCGGCCACGGCCGCCGCCGTCACGCACCAGGCGATGATGCTGAGGATCTCGTTCGCCTCGGTGGGATCGAAGGTCTTGCAAGGCCCGATGTCTTCTTTCGATGACGGGGGCGGGCAGTCGTCCTCGGGGAGCCAAGTCATCGCCCCACCGCCCCTCCTGGCGGCGCCGAGGCAAGGTCCGCGAGTGCGCGTACCGCCCTCGGCAACGACTCGGCCTCTTCGCCGAGGCGCCACGCGGGGATCCACGGCACGCGGTGGACCTCGGCCGCCGACCGCAGGACGCGCACGCGTTTCCCGAGTGGCCCGGGCAGCCGTCCCGGAGCGTCGGCGACCAGCACGACGGCGAGGAGGTGCACCCCCGCGGGGTGGTTCCCCGTCCGCAGCTCGTTCAGTGCCTGCGAGGCCGCCCGGACGCCCCCGGCATGAGTGCGGGCGACGAGCAGGACGCCGCCCGGCTCGCCCTGGGCCGGTTCGGGCCACCGGCGGCCCAGGTCGGCGCCGCCCAGCACCCGGGAGAGCGTGCTGGCCCCGCCGCCGCCGTGCGCGTTGACCCACGCGACCCGCTCTCCCCGGTGCGGCGAGCGTGTGGCGCCCGCCGACGGAGAGGCGGGAGCGGGTCGCGTGGGTCGCGTGGGTCGCGGAGCGGGCGGCCGGGACGCGGTCGGCGCCGGGGCGGCGGCCTGCTCGGCGGACGGCCCGCGGACCCACATCTGCGGACCGGCGGACGCCGCCGGTGGGACAGCCATACTTCCCCCCTTCTCACAGTTCCGACTACGGCGACGGCCCCGGAACCCGCATTGAACTGAGCGGCCGCCGTGTCCGTTACGGCGTACGGGCCCGCGGTGATCCGTCGGGCAGCCACTACGGGAAAACGGGTGACCTGGTTCAGAACACGTCAGGCCCCACGTCGAGCAGGCGAACGTAAGGGGTGTGACCAGGCATGTCCGAGGACAACGAGGAAGGGAAGAACACCACGGTCGCGGTCGCCGGTACGGCGGGGGGACTGACTCTCGTGGGGTGTCTCCTCCCGCTCTTCGCGGTGATCCTGGTGTTCGGAGGGATCATGATCGTCCTCTCCAACACCATCCTTCTGCCGCTGAAGATCGTGTGCGAGCTGGGCCTCTGCAGTACCCCCGACATGGACAAGTTCTTCAACAAGGACGACGGTGACAAGCTCGCCGAGGCGTTCAACGGGGACGGAAAGGGCGACTTGAACAAGAAGGCCGTGCCCCCGGACTACGTCGACGCCATCAAGAACGCCGGAAAAGAGTGCCCCCAGATCGGGCCGATCGTCATTGCCGCACAGATCCACCAGGCGTCCGGCTTCAAGGAGAAGCAGGTCGGCCCCGACGGGGCCGAGGGGATTTCCCAGCTGCCCCCGGACAAGTTCGAGGAGTTCGGCGAGGACGACGACGACAACGGCGAGACCTCGGCCCTGGACGCCGAGGACTCGATCATGGCACAGGCCAGATACATGTGCTCACTGGCGGAGGACGTCGACGAAATCGCCGAGAACAAGCGGGACAAGGAAGGCAAGAAAGTAGAGGTGGACGACCCGGAACGCCTGGACATGACTCTGTCCGCTTATCGCCTGGGCATCGAAGCGGTCGAAAAGGCGAACGGCGTGCCGAAGGACGAGGACGCGAAGACGTATGTGGCCTCGGTCCGCACCTGGTTCTCGCTGTACGCGGGGGTCATCAAGGTCCCCGATGACAAGCCGTATCCCACGCCCACCCCCGTGGAAACCAGCCCCGCTCCCACGAACACCGGCCCCTCCCCCAAGCCCGACGACGGGCAGTGACCGGGAGAGGCGAAGGAGGGCTCAGATGTTCAAGAAGAAGTCCGGACAACGCGGGAAAGCGCAAGAACCCCAGGGCGCGGCGCCGCCCCCGGCCGTCTGGGACGTGGTCATCGGCCGCGACGGCCGGGTGGCGGTCGGCGGCGAGGACTTCCCCGTGCCGGACGGCGAGCCGGTGCACGTCGCCGTCCTCGACGCGATGCAGCACGTGGCGCGGGCCCAGGGCGAACCGGTCGGGGTGGTGATCATCGACGAACAGGAGGAGTACGCCACACACATCGAGGTCGGCCCCGACGGTTCGAGCAGGCTGGTGGAGGACCCGGACGGAGGCTTCACCGAGGTCCTGCCCCCGGTCGAGCCCGAGGCTGAGGTCGAGGTCGAGCCCGAACCCTGGCCCGAACTCGATGCCGAACCCGAGCGCGAGCCCGAGGCCGAACCCGACCCCGAGCCCGAACCCGAGCCCGAACCCGAGCCCGAACCCGAGGCCGACACCGAAGCGGTCACCGAGGTCCTGCCCGTGTACGGGGCCGACAGACCCCCCACCACCACGCCCGGCGCCGACACCGGCGCCGACACCGCAGGACAGACCACTCCGGGCTCGTCCCCGCCGGTGCCCGACGAACTGGCCGCGCTCGTCACGGGCATTCACCGCGCCCTCGACACCGGGGCGCCGGAACGGGCGACGGCGCTCGCCTTCCGGCTGCGGGAGCACGCCAGGCGGCGCTTCGGTGCCGAGCACCCCTTCGCGCTCGAAGCGCTCGAACTGGAGGCGTTCGCGACATACCGGTGCGGCAACTTCCCCGGCGCGGCCGCCCTGTGCCTCGAACTCGCCCAGTTGCGCCACGCCCAGGGGGACCCCCGCGCGCACGAGGATCTGACGCGGGCCGCCGCCGCCTGGTCGCTGATCCAGGACGTGCCCGCGTCCGTCAAGCACGGCCGCGCCCTGCTCGCCGTATGGTCCCGGCAGGGCAGCGGCGGTGCGGTGGACACCGACCTGGTGAACCGGATCATCCGTCGTATACACGCCTTCAACACCGGCGGCGCCGACCCGGAGACCGGCGGCCGGGAGAAGGAAATCGCACGTCAGCGGTGAGCGGCTGGCGCGGAACAGGTACCTCCGGTTCCCTCTCCTCGCCTCGTCTCCGGACGGCTTCCCTCCGGTCCGTCAATCCCACGCACCATTCGTCAATCCCACATCAATGGCATGTGGAGCCCCTCTCGTGACACTCCCCGTATCCGGGCCCGCCGGGTCCCGGACCTGACTCGCACGAGGTCATGGAACGAGGGAACGGATCGTGAGCTGGACCGTGATGGGCTCCTGTGGAGCGATGAGCAATCGGGAACGCGCGATACGCAAGCTCTATGAAGAACAGGCGGGGCCGCTGTACTCCTACGTCGTGCGGCTGCTGGGAGGTGATCGCTACAGAGCGGAGGACGTGGTGCAGGAGGCGCTGCTGCGCTGCTGGCGCACCCAGGACCTGGCCTCCGGCCGGCCCCTGCGGCCGTGGCTGTTCCGGGTGGCGCGGAATCTCGTCGTCGACGACTACCGGCTGCGGATGTCGCGTCCGCAGGAGGTCGACGGCAACGCCTGGCTGGACGACCTGCTGACGAGCCCGGACGAAGTGGACTGGCTGCTCTCCTCGATGGTGCTCAAGGAGGCGTTCCAGCATCTGTCGGCCAACCACCGGGAAGCGCTGTACGAGACCTTCTTCTCCGGGAGATCGATGCGCGAGGCCGGAGAGGTGCTCGGCATTCCGCCCGGCACCGTCAAGTCGCGCGTGCACCACGCGGTACGGGCGCTGCGCCTCACCATGGGTGCCGGTGCCGTCCCGGGCGCGAACGGCGCGAACGGCGCGGTCGGCGCGAACGACGCGGCCGGCCGCGACTCCGCGGGACAGCACCCCTCCGCGGCGTGAGACGCGCAGCCGAAGGGCGGCCCGGAAGAGGCGCCCTGGGGGCCCGGCTGCTGCGTCATCACCGTTCAGACTTCGGACTTCACGGCGTGCACAGCGGGCCGTTCCCAGGTCGACAGGGGACGCGGCTCCTGCGGCGGCGCGGGCACCTCTGCGACGCCCCGCGCGGCCCTGTCCGGCTCGCTCGCGGCACTCGCCCGCGACTCCAGCCACGCCCAGTGCTCCAGGACCATGGCCAGCGCTTCGCCTGATCTTCCCGGGAGCTGATTGCGCATCCGGATCACGGCGACCCCGGCGGACAGCGCCAGGTCCACGCGGCTGATCCGCTTCCACAGCGCCTCGGCGCGGCGCGCCACCTCTTCGGCCCGCTCGCCGTCTCCCCGGTAGTACCAGCGCTCGGCCACGTCACGGTACAGCCGGATTCCGCCGATCACGTCTCCCGCCGCGGCGGCGGCGTCGGCGCAGACCTCGCGGATGCGCAGCGCGTCGGGGTGGGACAGCCCGAGGACGCCCGCCGCCCGCTCGTCGAGCCCCGCGGCCAGCTCCGCCGCCCGCTCGGCGCGGCCCGCCGCCAACTGCTCCTCCACCTGCTTCAGTTGCGCCTCGAACGGTTCGGGCTCTTCCCTTACGCCGCCTTTCCCCTGACTCTTCTTCGGCGCTGGCACTGGCGCTGGCACTGGCACTGGCACTGGCGCCGACGCCTCGCGCACCTCGCCGTCGGGCGTGATGATCAACTGCCATACGTTGCCGTCCGGTTCGACGGCAGTGGCCCGTACCGGACGGCCGAGCCTGGCGGCGGCACCGGCCACGGTGTCCACGGCGGCGGCGCGGGTGGGGTGTCCGGCCTGGGGGATCAGCGGGCCGGACACCACGATCCGCCCGTCCTCGTGCACGGTGAGGTCGTAGAGCGGCCAGGTGGGCACATCGGCGTGCTCGTGCGCGCGGTCGTGCGCAGAGGGCATGAGGGTCCTCCGGACTACGGGACGGTGATTCCGGCGACGCGCCACGGCTTGCCGGGCGCCGAGCGGGTGAGCTGGACGTACGCGGTCACCGTGACGGGGTCGCCCCGCCATCGGTCGCGCCCCGTCGGGGTGGCGGTGACGGTCCACTGCCGCCACGCCTCGGTTTCCGTGTCGGGCGGTTTGGCGGCGTCCTGCGTCTGTTTCAGCCCGACGGTGGTGTACGCGCGGTGGTCGTCCCACTGCTGCCACTGGGCGCCGGGCACCGGACGGGAGCGGTGCGCGCGCAGCCGGTCCGCGTAGGCGCCGGTGAGCCAGCCCGCCTCGGCCGTCCGCAGCTCGGCGTCCTGGGGGCGGCGGTCGACGGTGGTGTCGAACGTCCACAGCGCCTTGAGCGCGCCCCGGCTCATCTCGTCGGCGTCGGTCTGTTCCACGTCGCCCGGGCGGGCCGTGCCGCCCTTGGGCGTTCCGGTGGGCCTCGGCCCGCCGGGCCCCGGGGTTCCGGCCGGGGTGGTGGCCGAGTCGGACGGGCTCGGGTAGGGGCCGTTGCCGGTGGCCGGGGGCGTCGAGGGCGCGGTGCGCGCCTTGCCGCCGCCGGTGCCGCCTCCGCCGTCACCTCCGTCACCCCCGTCGCCTCCACCTCCGCCGTCCGCGCCGCAGCCCGTTGCGGCCAGGGCGAGCGTGAGCAGCGTCGCCGCGAGGGCCGTGGCGCCTCGCGGCCTGCGCGTGATCAACCGAACCTCCTCACTTCCTGGGGCTTGTCGGCGTAGTAGGGCTCGTCAAGGCTGCTGATCTTGACGACGTCGCCGGTGCTCGGCGCGTGGATGAACTGGCCCTCGCCGAGGTAGATGCCGATGTGGTCGAAGCTGCTGCCGAGCTGGAACCCGATCACGTCCCCGGGCCGCATCTCGTCGCGGGAGACCGGCTTCCCCGAGGTGACCTGGAGCTGGGAGACACGAGGCGGCAGGGTCTCGCCGCCGCTGGCGTGGTAGACGGCGTACTGCACCAGGCTGGAGCAGTCGAAGCCCACCGTGCCGCTGCCCTGGGCGAAGCCGCGTCCGGGGCCCTCGGGGCCGCCGCCGCCCCACGAGTACGGGGTGCCCAGCCACTTCTTGGCGCTCGCCACGACCCGGTCCCCGAACGCGCCGCCGGACTCGGACTCCTCGCCGCCCGTGTACTGGGGCAGGGCCGTGATGATCCGGTTGACGTAGTTCTGCGTCTCCGGGTACGGGGGCACGCCGTCGTAGTCGTCGACCGCCTGCGGGCCCGCGTTGTAGGCGGCGAGCAGCAGCCGGGTGACGTCGCCGTCGGCGCCCATCTCCTTGACCTTGTCCGCGAGCCAGCAGTCGTAGCGGGCCTGCGTCATGATGGCGTCGCCCGGGGTGAACGGGTCGGCCTTGCCGTCCGGTTCGGCGTCGTCGCCCTTCCCCGCCGCGTCCACGCCCCAGGTCTTCCAGGTCCCCGGCATGAACTGGCTCAGCCCCTGGGCGCCCACCGGGCTCTCGGCGTCGGGGTTCCAGCCGGACTCGGCCTCGATCTGCACGGCCAGCAGCGGGGCGCTGACCTCCGGGCAGACCGCACCGGCGCGCTTGAGCCACGGAACGTACTCGGAGGGCACGCGCCCAGGCTTCAGTTCGGTGGCGAACCCCGCGGTCACGATGTCGTGTTCGCTGCTCTGGCCCGCGCCGTCCTGCTCCGCGCCGCCGACCACCGACAGGCCGACCATCGTGCCGATCAGCCCCACCGCGGACGCCATGACGACCAGCAGGCTCGGACCCGCCCGGCCGGGATGACCCCTCATCTGAACCCCCAGAAGTGCTCGTAGTGCGACATGGGCAATTTGCACCTTTAGACACGTTTGATGAGGCAAGCCCAACTATGCGGCTTATATTGCCTTTTGACACTTTATGTGTACTATCGGCTCGTCTTGTCAGCGGTCGAAGGAGATGCCATGTCGGGGGATGTGCCGGTCGTCAATCCCTGGTTGGCGCCGCCGGACCGAGACAGTCCAGGGGGCACCAACGGGAAACCCAGGCAATCGGTTCAGAACCCGCCCGACGGACTCACCGGCCCCACGGAGCCTCAGGGCGCGGGAATCCCGCCCCCGGAACGGGCGTTGCCCGTCGCCAGCGCGGGACCCGGCCGGGGACCGGCCTGGTGGTGGCTGGGCGCGCACGGAGGTGCGGGCGTCAGCGCGCTGGAGGAGGCCGTACCGGGCGGCCGGGACGCCGAGCGCGCCTGGCCGGCCGCCGCCGAGGCCCAGCCGGTGGTGCTGGTGGCCCGCTCCAGCGCACGCGGTCTCGCCGCGGCGCAGAACGCCGCGCAGCAGTGGGCCTCACGCATGGTCACCGGCGTCGATCTGCTGGGCCTGGTCGTCGTCGCCGACGCCCCCGGCCGGCTCCCGCGTGCCCTGCGCGACCGGGTGCGGCTGGTCTCCGGGGCCGTGCCGCGGCTGTGGGAGATCCCGTGGGTGGAGCCCTGGCGGCTCGGCGAGCCGCACCTGCCCAAGGCGTGCGCGTCGCTCGCGCGCGACCTCACCCGACTCACCCGACCCGCCTAGAAGGGACCCGAGTTGTCCAGTCTCCTGGCCGCTCTGACAGACGCCTCCCAGTCCGTCCCCACGTCCGTCCCCCCGTCCGTCCCCGAGACCGCGTCCCACCTCGTCGCGGCCTCCGCCCAGCCCTCGGGCGTGCCCGACGTCGGCGGCGGGGAGGCGCCGCCCGGCTCCAACGACCTGCTGAAGGTGCTCAGGTGGGTGGCGTGGACCGTCACGGCTCTGTGCGTCGCGGGCATCTTCGGCGTCGCGGCGCGGATGGCCCTCGACCACTCCCGGGGAGGCGGGCGCGAGCACGCCCGGGGGCTCGGCTTCGTCCTGGGCGCGTGCCTGCTCGTCGGGGCCGCCTCGGGCATCGTCGGCGCGCTCGTCTAGGGGGCGGACATGGCAGATCCTGGCACCCGCACCGCGGCCGACGAGCCGCGCAGCCCGTGGCTGCGCCACGGCTTCGTGCTCGCCGCGGCGTTCCTCGGCTTCGTGACCGTCGTCGGCGGCGCGGTCGTCTTCGCCTCCGACGGCTCGGGCGGGGACGGCGGCTCCGGCAAGGACGGCGCGCCCGCCGCCGCCCGCACGGCCGCGGCGCCGACCGGCGAACCCGCGCCGCCCCCTCCCGACGACGACGGACCGTGCCCCCGACTGGCCGACGAGGAGCGGGAGGTGCCCGCCGCGGCCCCACGGCACGTGAAGTGGACCCTCTACGACGGCGTGGCCCTGCCGTCCTCCGAGGAGGCGGGCCCGGCCGTGGCCGACAAGAACGTGGCGCGCTGTTACGCCCGTACGCCCGTCGGGGCGCTGCTGGCGGCGAGCCAGATCAGCGTGCGCTACCTGGCCGCCGACGACTGGCGTCTGGTGACCAGGACCCAGACCGTCGGCGCGGGCCGCGAGCCCTACATCGCCCAGCGGACCGCGGCGGAGAAGAAGGGCTCGGGGGACCCGGAGCGCGGAGCCCACGGGCAGCTCGCCGGGTTCAAGTTCGTCACCTACAACGACACCACCGCGGTGCTCCAGACCGTATGGCGGTTCTCCGACGGCCGGATGCAGGCCGCCACCACGACGATGCTGTGGCGGGACGGCGACTGGCGGCTGGAGTACCCGGCCGACCCCGCCGCCCCCGCACCGGTCGACTCCCTGGCCGGATACACCGAGTGGGGAGGCGTGTGATGGCCGGCTGCGACTTCGGCTGGGTGGCCCCCTCGGTCGGCGGCTACTGCGTGGGCGACGGCTCGGGGGCCTCGCCCTCCCCGGAAGACCTCGGCGACAGCGGGTTCGACGACATCGCCGAGAGCGCGGCGCAGGGCGCGGCGACGACCGTCAAGTCGCTCGGCGGCGCCTGGATGGACCTGGGCACCCCCGAACTGGCGGGCGACAGCGGTCCGGTGGCGTTCCTCCAGGGCTCCACGCTGTGGGTGACCTCGTTCACCGCCGTGCTGTGCCTGCTGCTCGCGGCCGGGCAGCTCGCCTGGCAGCGGCGCGGCGACTCGGCCCGGCAGGCGCTGCAGGGGCTGCTCAACCTGGTGGTCGTCTCCTCCGCCGGAGTCGCCACCGTCGGCCTGCTGACGTCGGCGGGCGACAAGTTCAGCGTATGGATCATCGACAGGTCCACCGGCTGTCAGGAGATCAGCGCCACCGGGGAACCGGTCGCGCAGTGCGTCGACGAGTTCGAGAAACGCACCTCGGCGATGCTGGCGCTGGGCGGCGGCGACTCGTCGTTCCTCGTGCTGCTGATGGCCGTGCTCGTGATCGTCGGCAGCGTGGCGCAGATCGCCCTGATGATCGTGCGGATGGCCATGCTGGTCATCCTCACCGGCACGCTCCCCCTGGCGGCGGCGGCGAGCACCGCGCCCGGCGGCCGGGTCTGGTTCCGCAAGTCCGTGGGGTGGCTGCTGGCCTTCGTGCTGTACAAACCGGCCGCCGCCGTCGTGTACGCCGCCGCGTTCTCGATCGCCGGGCAGAAGCAGGACGACGAGGTCGTCTCCATGGTCTCCGGGGTCGTGCTGCTCGTCCTGGCCTGCTGCACGCTGCCCGCGCTGCTGCGGTTCGCCGCGCCCGTCGTGCAGGCGACGGTGTCCGGCTCCCGTTCCGGCCGCGCGGCCGGCTCCTCGGCCGGAGCGGACGGACCGGCCCCTGCGGCGACCGGGGCGCTGCCCGTGCCGCACCTGCGCAGCCTGGCCACCGGCCGGTCGGTGGCCGGTGCCGCAGTACGCCCGGAGCTCACAGGGCCGCCCACGGCGCGGTCCGGCCCCGGCTCCCCGACCGCGCGGACGGCCGGGAGCGGCGACGCGAGCGGCGCACGGACGAACGGGCCACCCGGACCGGGGCCGGCGCCGGGGGGCGAGAAGGCGGCCGGGAAGCCGCAGGCCGCGCGTGCCCGTCACCCGGCCCCCGGCGCCCCGGACCCGGAGGACGCCGCCGGGCGCTCCGAGGACCGAGAACCCACGGCTGCGCCGGTGCCGGTGCCCCGGCCCGTGCCGACGACGGAGCGCCAGAACCCCGACGACCCGCAGGAGAATCCCCGTGGCCGCTGAAGAACTCGCCCCCCGTACCTACGGCAACTTCCGCAAGCCCCGCACCTCCGGCCTGCGCGGCCTGTCCCTCGGGACGACGCTGCTGCTGTTCGCCGGACTGGTCGCCGTCGTCCTGACCACGCTGGCCTCCCTGTGGGCCGCGCTGTGCCTGGCACTGGTGCTGGCCGTCGTCGTGGCGCCGCTGGCCCTCAAGGACCGTCACGGCCGTACGGTGATGCAGCGCGGCGCCGTACGGCTGGCCTGGTGGCGCACCACCTCGGCGGGCAACCACGAGTACCGCTCGGGCCCGATGGGCCGCTCCGGGCACGGCACCAGCGAACTGCCGGGCCTGGCGGCCGGATCGAAGCTGACGGAGGCGCAGGACGGCTACTCCCGCCCGTTCGCCCTGATCACGATCCCGTCGACCGGGCACCACACCGTCGTGATCGCCTGCGAACCGGACGGGGCCGCCCTCGTCGAGGAGCGGCAGGTGGACAGCTGGGTGGCCCACTGGGGCCAGTGGCTGTCCGCGCTGGGCTCGGAGCCCGACCTGGTCGCCGCGAGCGTCACCGTGGAGACGGCGCCCGACACCGGAGTCCGGCTCCAGCAGGAGATCGACGCCAACTCCGCCCCCGACTCCCCGGGGCTGGCCACGGCGATGCTGCGCGAGGTGCTGGCCACCTACCCGGCGGGGTCGGCGCAGATCGCCACGCGGATCGCGCTGACCTACTCGGGCGCCGCCCGCGCCGGTACGCCCCGCCGCAGCGCGGAGGACATGGCCCTGCACATCGGGACCCGGCTGCCGGGCCTGACCGCCGGGCTCTCCATGACCGGCGCGGGCGCGGCCGTACCGATGACCGCGACCGAGCTGACCGAGGCGGTGCGCCTCGCCTACGACCCCACCGTGGCCCCCCTGGTGGAGGAGGCGCGGGCCACCGGCGGCACCGGGCTGACCTGGAGCCAGGCCGGGCCCATGGCCGCCCGGGAGGCGTGGGACCACTACCGGCACGACGGGGCCTTCAGCATGACGTGGGCCATGACCGAGGCCCCGCAGGGCGAGGTGTTCTCCAACGTCCTGACCGCCCTGGCACAGCCCAGTCCCGACATCGCCCGCAAGCGCGTCACGCTCCTGTACCGCCCGCACACCCGTGCCGAGGCCGCCCGGGTCGTCCAGCAGGACTACAAGAACGCGCTGTTCAGCGCCCAGCAGTCGCAGATCGGCCACGCCCGCGACGACGCCGAGGTGATCGCCGCGCGCAGGACCACCGAGGAACAGGCCCACGGCCACGGCGTGATCCGCTTCGGCATGCTCGTCACCGCCACCGTCAACTCCGCCGCCGAACTGCCCGAGGCCGCCGCGGCCGTGGACAACCTCGCGCCCGCCGCCCGTATCGCCGTACGGCCCGTCTACGGCTCCCAGGCCGCGGCCTTCGCGGCGGCGCTCCCCCTGGGCCTGGTCCTCCCCCTGCACACCGCCCTGCCGCAGACCGTGCGCGACGCGATGTGACGCGGACCGTGTGCGACGCGACACCGACAGAGGAGACCCCCGTGGCAAAGAGCACGAAGCAGCAGCAGCGGCGACGGCCGTCGCAGGACCCCCGCGCCAGGCGTCCCACGCCCCGGGGCAGGCCGGGCCCCGGCGGCGGCATGGTCGGCTACATCGACCCCGCCCCCGAGTGGCGCGGCACCACGGCGCAGGTGTGCGGCCTGTGGCCGTTCGGCGCGGGCGCCGGAACCCCCATGGTCGGGGTCCCGCTCGGCCGCGACCTCGAATCCGGGGCCACGGTCTGCTGCGACCCCGTGTCGTGGTTCATGCGTACGGGGCTGCTGGCCAGCCCTTCCATGTTCGTCCTCGGCCGCCCGGGGCTCGGCAAGTCGACGGCCGTACGGCGCATGGCGCTGGGGCTGTCCGGCTACGGCGTCCACCCGCTGATCTTCGGCGACCTCAAGCCCGACTACGCCGACCTGATCAGGGCGATCGGCGGACAGGTCATCAGCCTGGGCCGGGGCCGCGGCAACCTCAACGTCCTCGACCCCGGCGAATCCCTCCAGGCCGCGTCCCGCCTCACCGGCGACGCCCGCTCCAGGATGCTGGCCGAGATCCACGGCCGCCGTCTGCACATGGTCTCCGCGCTGGTGACCATCCTGCGCACGGCACCGCCGACCGACCGCGAGGAGACCGTCCTCTCGGCCGCGCTGAACGTCCTGGACGACCGCCACGGCGCGGACCCACGCCACGCCCCGGTCCTCGGCGACCTCGTCCAGGTCATCAAGGACGCCCCGGAGTCCGTACGTTCGGTCGCCCTGGACCGCGGCGACATGACCCGCTACCGGGACATCACCGAGAACTTGGAGGCCTCGCTCACCGCCCTGCTCAGCGAGGGCCGCCTCGGCGGCACCTTCGCCCGCCCCACGACGGAGCCGATGCGGCTGGACCGTCCCGTCTGCTTCGACGTCAGCGGCATCGACGACAGCGAGACCCTGCTCCAGGCGGCGGCCCTGCTGTCCTGCTGGTCCTACGGCTTCGGCGCGGTCTCCGCCGCGCACGCCCTCGCGGACGCGGGGCTGGAGCCGCAGCGCAACTACTTCCTCGTCATGGACGAGCTCTGGCGGGTCCTCCAGGCCGGCCGCGGCCTGGTCGACCGCGTCAACGCCCTGACCCGCCTGGACCGCCAGCGCGGAGTGGGCCTGGCCATGATCACCCACAGCATCGACGACCTCCTGGCCCTCCCCGCGGAGGAGGACCGCACCAAGGCCAAAGGCTTCGTGGAACGGGCCGGCATGGTGCTCTCCGCGGGCCTGCCGCCCGCCGAGATGCCGCAGCTCAGCCAGGTCGTCGAACTGACGGCGGCGGAGCAGCGCCTGCTGGTCGACTGGTCGGCGCCCCCCGCCTGGGACGCGGCCAACGGCCGCCGCGCCACCCCGCCCGGCCTCGGCAACTTCCTCATCAAGGTCGGCAGCCGCCCCGGCATCCCCCTCCGCGTCGACCTGACGGCGGCGGAGCTGGGCGTCAACGACACGAACAAGCGCTGGAACAAGTAAGGAGGGAGCGGGCCTCTCCGGCCCGCCCCCTCACCGGTACGGTCACCTCTTCCTCTTCAGAGGGTTGTGGGCCTCGCCCAGGGGCTTGTAAGGCTGTGCCGCCGCCGGGCGGGCGGAAGCCGGAGAGGGATGCTCACCCGTCTTCCTTCTCTTGGCAGGCGGCGGAGAGAATTCCGCGGCGCTGCTGGCGATTCCCTCCGCAGCGGGCTTCCCTCGCCGGTTGGGCATCGGAGCCTGCGGCCGAGGCCAGGCGGGCGCCTGCGGCTTGGGCTGGGGAGCCTTGCTCTCCGGCCCCGTGCTCCGCCGGACGGGGTGCGCTCCCAGCAGGAAGTCGGTGTTCGGCAGAGGTCCCTTCCTGTAGCGCTCCAGATACTCGGAATTGTTCTCGTTGAAGAGCATCATCCGCATCGCCCGCGCGGTCTTGTCGCGCTGCGCGAGGTCGAGATCCTCCAGCCCGGCCCTCGGCCGCCCCCGCTCCCGCCCCGGCGAGGAGCCCGAGCCGGACGGGCCTCTCGTGAGGCCGAGGTCCTCCATGACCAGCTCTCTCGCGAGCTTCTGGGCGTCTCGCCACTCCATGCTCCTGGCCTGCAGATCGTTCTGCTGCAGATTCCTGGCGTACCACGCGTCGGAGCCGCGCGGTCCGTCGTGGCCCCGCCTGGGCGGTGTTCCCGGCGGAGCGGCGGCACGCTCCCGCGGCTCACTCAGCAGCCGCTGGATCATCGGCAGCTGAGCCGCGTGCGCGTACTCCCTGTCCGTCTCGATCAGCCTCTGCAGCCTGCTCAGGACCTGATGACGCATCCTGAGGTCGCGACCATCGAGATCCATCGCCGCCGTGAACCGTCCCTGCCCCGACGAGTACGAGTAGGTGGGCGCCGCCCCCCGCGCGGAACGCGGCCCCGGAGGCTGAGGCCCCCGGTCCTGCCCGTAGCCCTCCTCCGCGTTTCCCCCGCCGTACCCCTGCTCGGGCGGCGAGGAGGACCGCGAGAGGCCAATGCGCCGGAGGAACCTCTTGAGGCTCTCCAGGGCCGAGGTACGGCGGTAGCTCTCGACGCGGGCCTGGTGGATCAGGGCCTTCGCCAGGTTCAGAGCCTCATTGGCCGGGTCCGGCGTGTCTTCGGCGGCGGCCATGGCTTCCCTCCCTCATGGTCCGGTTCTCCGACACTCACTCCGCGTTCCGGAAGATCTTCCCGCTCGCATTCGGTTCGGCGCCGTCATAGAGACCGGTCGGGCTGGTCCGGGTGGAGAGCGCGAACCACGCGTAACGTTCCACGTAGTCCCGCTTCCTCAGCGAATCGAGCGAGGACCTGACGAAGGCCGACTGCTCCTTCTCACCCGGGTATCGACGGGTCTCCCCCTTCTTCTCGGGGAAGTCGGTCAACGCGTACTCGGTCAGCCACACCGGCTTCTTGTATCGCTTGTGCACGCGCTCCAGATATCCGGACAACTGGTCGGCCGCGGCGGGGCCGAAGTCGGCGCCGTACCAGTGAACCGGAATGAAGTCGACTCGAAGACCGCGCTTCTCCGCCCCCTTCATGAATCTGTCCAGCCAACTGCCCGGCTTGTCGGCGTCGGTGGCGACAGCGGGGGCTCCCAGCCTGAGGCCGGTACTCTCCAACCTGGGCCATAGGTCCAGGGCCTGTTCGGGGGTCATGTCCGCCTGCGAATCCAGGTCGGGCTCGTTGAAGGCGAGGAGATTCCTGCCCTCTCTCTTGGCGGCGTTCAGCTCGGCGTCGGTGACGGAGTCGGGGCCCCAGATCGTCGGAACGTACTCGACTCCCTTCGGCTCCTTGATCCCGGGGCTCGAAGAGGCCCAGTTGTGGTACCAGGACACGCCGGAGTCCGCCAACGCCTCGGCACCGCCCTCACCGCGCTCGACAGCGACACCCTTGCCATGGCCCGACCCCTGGCCCGGACCCTGGCCCTGGCCTCGGTCCCGGTCCTTGTCCTTGCCGTGGAAAGTGACGGTCAGGCCGTCGCACTCGGCGCACTGGCGTACGACCTGGTTGCCCGGCTCCGTGTCGTGCTTGGACCACGCGTACGCCGACGGGCATTCCTTGGACAGCGCGTTGCTGTACGCGGTCCTGGCATCCCTGTTCGGATTGACGCAGACCAGTGGCCTGCCGGACTTCTTGTCCTTGGTCAGGTTCTCGGGCGGGCACCGGGACAACAGGTCGGCCGGGCAGCCCACCGGCGCGCATTCCCCGCCGTTCTCGGGCGGGTCCGCTCCGTCGGGGGTGATGGTGATGGGCGCCGAGACCGCGTTGACGTAGCTGACGTTGTACCAGGGCGCCAGCTCGTCCTCCGTGTCGAAGTTGAACTCGGCGAGACTGGCGGGCTGTTCACCGAGGGTGCAGCGGTGGGCGTACGGGCCGCAGTCGCCGACGTCGCAGTGGAACGTGCTGCCCTCCTTCCCCAAGCAGCCCTGGCGGGGGAAGAGCTTGCCGCGCCAGTGCCCGGCGCCCGCGCGCTCGGGTATCCGGATGGTCTCGGACTGCCCGTCGTCCAGCACCGGCAGCCCGGTCAGCGGCGCCGAGCCGTCGGCGTTGACGGTGGCCCCCACCCAGACCCGCTCCCCCGTCTCGTTCCGCACGGTGACGGTGTGCCCGGCACCGGCACCTGCACCGCCACCGGCCGCCTCGGCGATCCGGTCCTCGCGGTCGTCGGAGGATCCCGGCATCTCGCCGGAGGTCATGGCCGCCACCCCGGCGACGACGAGCAACAGAGCGAGGAGAACGGGCCGGAACGGTCGAAGCGGTCGAAGTACCCGAAGTGAGTCCACTGATCTCGCGCGCACGGAAACGCCCCTGGAATCGGCAATCGTCTGCGCCCGCACTACGGATGAAGGCGGCGGGCGGTTCACCGCGCGGGGCCCCCTGGCAAAGGGGCGGCCCCGCCCCTCGCGCTCCGGGGAGGAGAAGCGGAGGGGCGGGGCCGGAACCGCTCTGGTCGCTCAGCTCTTCACGAACCGCCACTCGTGATCGTCACCGGCGTTGCACGGGACGATCAGGACTCCGGCGTGCTTGGGCCTCTTGCTCGTCCTCGCCAGGTCGAGGCACATGTCGCGGCTCTTGTGGTTGCGGATCCAGAACGAGCCGTTGGGGCGCTTCTGCAGCCACCACAGCTGGTTGTCGCTGTTCGTGTTGTCGCAGTGGTACTCGGTCACCCCTGTCTTGGCCTTGGCGGAGCCGTAGTACGGCAGGTCCAGGCAGAGGTTGTCCTTGACGTTACGGAAGGCGTGGAGCTTCCTGCCTCTGTCGCCCCTGTCGGGGCTGTTCGTCATGGCCCAGTTCTGGTTGCCATGGCGCGAGCTGTCGCAGACGCGGCTGTCCTGCACCCTGCCGTCGGGCTTGCCCTTGCCCAGGCCGGGCAGGTCGAGGCAGGTGTTGAACTTCACGTTCCTGATGAGCAGCGTGCCGCGCCCGTCGCCGGACTTCGGCGAGCCCTTCGGCGGCGAGTCCGCGTCGTCGTCCGGCGTCGGCTCCGCGTCGTCGTCGGAGTCCGTCGAGTCGGAGCCGTTCCCGCCCCCGCCCCCGTCTCCGCCCTTGGACCCCTCATTGCCCTCAGAGCCCTCGGACCCCTTGGAACCCTTGGAGCCTCCGTCCTCGGAGTCCGAGTCGGAGTCGGAGCGGTTCTTCTCCGCCTGAGAGGTTCCCAGATAAGGGGGTGAGGAGCGGTCCGAAGGCGACGGGCCGCCCTTGTTACGGGGATCCTGCGGGTCCAGGCGGTGCTCGCCCTTCTCTCCGGCCGAGTCGGCTGCTCCGTTCTCCCGCCCGTCGTCCCCGGAGCCGGTGGTGGCCACTGCCACCAGCGAGCCGATGACCAGCGCGACGACGCCGATGGCCACTCCGCCGGCGACCTTCGGGCGTTCGAACAGGTTGGGCCGCTCGTACTCGTCGTCCGACTGGGGCCCACCTCCCCTCCGGAACGGATTCCCGACCCGTACGGCGGGGAGGGCGAAGGGCGCACTCCACGGTTTCCCGGACCGCTTCCCCTTCAGCGGCTCCGCGTCCTCCTCATCCCGCTCATCCCGGCCGAGGGAGGGAAGCGCGCCCAGGAACCCGCCGGGCCCCGGGGCGGGCAGGGCCCCGGCGACAGGAGCGTCCGTGTCCTGGTCGGACTCGTCCCGTTCCGCAGGAGCCGTCAGTGCGTCAGGAGCCTCCAGCCCGTCGGGGACGGCCGGTTCCCCGGGCTCCCCGGGCTCGTCCGCGCGCAGCTCTTCCCGCAGCGTGCTGGACCCGTCGGGCCGGACCTCGACGACCGACACCGAGTCCGTGGACAGATCGGAGATGGCCGCCGTGACGGCGGCGTCGCGGCCGCGTGCGTATCCGTGCAGTGTGTCGAGGACCGCGACGTCCACCGGCTCGCCCGGAACCAGCGGCACGGGCTCACCGTCGATGGACGCGGAGCCGTCGCGGTCGATGACCACGGCGAACGGTGCGGAGGTCCCGGCCCCTTCCCCGGCCCCCTCCGGCACATCAGGACGGGCCGGGGGGCCTGGCGCGAGAGGTTCGAACTCCCTGGCTGACTCATCAGCGTCGTCACCCCGATTCATGATTCCCCTTCCTCCCTCTCACCGCTGTCGGCAATGGCGTCGCACACCGCAACGGGCTCAGGGGAGAATCAGTTCAACGGCGACTCCGGTGAACCCCGGGCCCCGTGCGTGCGTGGTGGTCCCGAGCAGCCCCAGGCTGCTCTCGACGCACTTCGGGAGGACACACCATGACGGCCGACACCCCGGACACCGAACAGGAGGAGTCCGAAGAACTCCCCCCGACCGGCCCCCGGTTCATCCTCTATCTCGACGGTCAGGAGTACGCGCAGGCTCTGCGGCAGCTGACCCTGTGGACCCATCACGTCCTGCTGCCGGTCTACGGCAGGGAGCTCACCTCTACGGCGCCCTGGTGCTCCCGGTGGTGGGAGCACCCCGAAGCGGTCGCCCAGCTCCACGGACTCTGGCTCGCCTGGGGCGAGTTGACCGGCCCCGACTCCGGGATGTGCGGCCCCGCCAACTGGCACCGTGACTATCTGGGCCCGATCATGATGAACCTGCGGGACCCCAGCGGCCCCTTCGCCGGCTGCAAACCCGGCGCGCACCGGGCCAAGGAGACACCCCCGGTCGACAGCCTCGACCCGTTCGGCCCCCCGCCTCCTCCGCCTCCTCCGCCTTCCGGCACCCGAGCCGCCTGAAGCCGCCTGAAGCCGCGGGGAGTCGCCCCGGCGACTGAACCGAACGGTGACCGCCGCCGTTGCTGGGGGCGGTGCCGGCAAGAGGACAACGACGGGCACCCCCGCTCTCTCTCCGTGAGGTGACCATGCTCGGATCGGACAGAAGACCACGCTTCAGCCCCGCCAGAGGTCGCCGTCGCCGCGGCCTCTTCGCCCTCACGGGCGCGTTGTGCGCGGCGGCCGTGGCGGCGACCCTGCTCGCGGTCAACGCGTCCGGGGGAGGCGGCGACCGGCCGGGCCTGGCCGAGGCGGCGGCGAACTCGTCGGCCACGGGCAAGACCGTCGGCTACTTCACCGCCTGGGGCTCCTACCCGCAGCGCGACTACCAGGTGAAGAACATCGAGACGTCGGGCTCGGCGGACAAGCTCACCCACATCAACTATGCCTTCGGCAACGTCCAGGGAGGCAAGTGCGCCGTCGGTGACAGCTACGCCGACCACGAGAAGACGTACAAGGCCGACCAGAGCGTCGACGGCAAGGCCGACACCTGGGACCAGCCCCTCGCCGGGAACTTCAACCAGCTGCTCAAGCTCAAGAAGAAGCACCCGGACCTGAAGGTGCTGTGGTCGTTCGGCGGCTGGACCTGGTCCAAGGGGTTCACCGAGGCCGCGAAGAACCCGGAGGCATTCGCCGAGTCCTGCCACAAGCTGGTCAACGACTCCCGCTGGAAGGGCCTCTTCGACGGCATCGACATCGACTGGGAGTACCCGAACGCCTGCGGCCTCAGCTGCGACAGCAGCGGCCCGGACGCCTTCACGAAGGTGATGAAGGCGATGCGCGGCAAGTTCGGCGACAAGCTGGTGACCGCAGCCGTCTCCGCCGACCCCACCGAGGGCGGGAAGATGCAGGCGTCGGGCTACTACAAGGACGCGGCGCGGTACGTCGACTGGTACCTGCCGATGACGTACGACTACTTCGGCGCCTTCGACCAGCAGGGCCCCACGGCGCCGCACTCGGCGCTGGAGGACTACGACGGCATCCCCAAGAAGCTCTTCGACACCAAATCCACCATCGCGTCCCTCCTCTGGAACGGGGTCCCGCCCGAGAAGGTGCTGATGGGCATCGGCTTCTACGGCCGCGGCTGGACCGGAGTGACGCAGAAGGAACCCGGCGGCAAGGCCACCGGCCCGGCTCCGGGCAAGTTCGAGCCCGGCATCGAGGACTACAAGGTCCTCAAGAACCGCTGCCCCGCCAACGGCACGGTCGGCGGCACGGCCTACGCGCACTGCGGCAACCAGTGGTGGAGCTACGACACCCCCAAGACCATCGGCGGCAAGGCCGACTGGGCGAAGAAGCAGAAGCTGGGCGGCACGTTCCTCTGGGAGCTGAGCGGTGACACCCGGGAGGGCGAGCTGATCAAGTCCATCCGGTAGAACGGAGATCGCTCGACGCATCCCCTGCGAGGCCCGCCGCCACACGCGGCGGGGCCTCCTGGCTGAACGTCACCGGGTGCCCAACGCGCCGCCTCCGCCCAGGTGTTCGGCGAGGAAGCGGTCCACCGCGCGGTAGAGGGCGAGGGCGTTGTCCGGGTTGTCGAAGGTGTGGCCCTCGTCCTCCATGACGGTGTACTCGACGGGGACGCCCCGCGCGCGGAGCGCCTCGACCATGTTGTCGGACTCCGCGCGGACGACCCGGGCGTCGTTGGCGCCCTGCACCACCATCAGCGGGACGCGGATCTGGTCCACCCGGCTGATCGGTGAACGGGCGCGCATGTCGGCCTCCTGCCGCGGGTCCGCGGGGTCGCCGACGTAGAGATGCCAGTTGTAGGACAGCTCGGACTTGAGGAAGCCGGGCTGGCTGCGCAGGAAGTGGGCGAGGTCGGAGATCCCGACGACGTCGATGGCCGCGGCGAAGACGCCGGGGGTGAACGCCGCGCCGACCAGCGCGGCGTAGCCGCCGTAGGACCCGCCCATGACGGCCACCCGGTCCGGGTCGGCGTACCCCTGCTCGACGGCCCAGCGCACGCCGTCCACCAGGTCGTTGTGCATCTTCCCTGCGAACTCCCCTATCGCGGCCTTGGCGAAGGCCTTCCCGTACCCCATGGAGCCGCGGAAGTTGACCTGCAGCACCGCGTATCCACGGTTGGCGAAGAGCTGCGCGACGGGGCTGTAGACCCAGCTGTCCCGCGTCCAGGGGCCGCCGTGGACGAACAGCACCATCGGCAGCCGCTCCGGCGCGATCCCGTTCGGCAGTGTCAGGTAGCCGGGCAGGGAGAGCCCGTCGCGGGAGGGGACCGTCACCGGGGTCATCGGCGCCAGGGCCCCGGGATCCAGGCCGGGCCTGGAGCGGAAGAGCAGGCGGCTCTCGCCGGTCGAGTGGTCGTAGAGGTACGTGGCGGGGTCGCGGTCGTGCGTGAAGCCGACGACCCAGCGCTGCCCGCTCTCGTCGGAGGAGAGCGAGGCGACGTCGCCGTCGGAGAGCTTCTCCAGGTTCGCCAGCACCTCGGCGAAGTGCGGGTCCAGGGCCCGGATCACCTGGCGTTCGCCGAGATAGCGGACCCCGGTCAGCTCGCCGGTCCGCCGGTCGCGGATGAAGGGTGAGGGGAAGCGGGGGGAGACCCGCGAGCGCGGGTCGAGGTCGAGGTCCGGATGGGAGTCGACCTCGGTCTCCTCGCCGGTGGCGAGATCGACCCGCACCACGCGGGTCAGGTCGGTGCCCCGGTTCGATCCGAGCCAGACCCCGGTGCCGTCCGGGGTGATCTCCAGCGGGTGGATGCCCATCGGGTAGTCCGTGCCGTCGAACACCGCGAGGGCCCGCGAGGCGCCCGTCGCCGCGTCCCGGCAGGAGAGTTCCAGGTCGCCGCCGGGGGTGGGCGCGACCTTGAGCACGTCCCCGCCCGGGCCGTACGTCCAGCTGCCGCCGCCGAAGTTCCGGACGAGCGGCGTACGGGCGCCGGTGGCGATGTCCAGCTCGGTGAGGTCGACCTCGGCGAGGTCCCGCAGGTTCGCCTGGACGACCACCTTTCCGGGCCGCCCGGCGGGCAGGTCCAGCTCCAGGACCCTCGCCCCGGCGACGGGGGTGAGATCGACGGCATCGGCGTCCGGGTCCGCCAGGTCGACGCGGTAGAGGTGCCAGTGCTCGTCGCCGTTCTGGTCACCGGTGTAGAGCAGCCACCGCGGATCGTCCGTCCAGTGGTAACCGAGCACCCCTCGGGGCTCGGTGGTCACGCAGCGCGCGTCACCGGGCGCTTCGACGCTCTCGGTCCACACGTTCAGACGGCCCTTCCAGGGCGCCAGGTAGGCGAGCGTGGTCCCGTCCGGCGAGAGGGTCACACTCGCGCGGGCGGGCGGGGCGAAGAACTCCTCGACGGAGATCCGGTCCGGCAGGGCCATGGCGTTCCTTTCCTTGGTCTGTCACTTAGTGACGACACCGACCGTGTCACTAAGTGACAGAACACGCAAGCCCTCACTCCCGCGACCCCCATGGTGGCGACAACGGCGATCGTCACTTACTGTCAATATGACACTTGATGCACATCAAGAGCGGAGGCGTGGCGCGATGAGTGAGCAACGGCGGCTCCGTCTGCGCCTGGAGATCTCCCGGGAGGCGGCCCGCCTCTTCTGGGAGCAGGGCGTGGACGCGACGAGCGGGGACCAGATCGCCGGGGCGGTGGGCCTCTCGACGCGCACCATCTGGCGCCACTTCCGCAGCAAGGAGAGCTGCGCCGAGCCCATCGTGCGCCAGGGCGTGGACTGGGAGATGTCCATGCTCCGCAGCTGGCCCCCGGGGCTCTCCCTCGAAGAGCACATCGACGTGGAGAGGGAGCGGTACCGGCGCGAGGCCGACGCCGTCGCGCGAGCCGACGACGTGCTCGCGATGAAGATGATCCTGCTCGCCGACAGGGAGCCCGCCATCCGCACCGCCTGGCTGATGGCCTGCGACCAGATCGAGCGCGAGATGGCCGAGATCGTCGCCGTACGCCTGCGGCTCCCGGCCGACGACGTCCAGGTGCGCCTGCACGCGGCGGCGGCCTCGGCCACGCTCCGGATCATCAGCGAGGACATCGGCGCGGGCCTCCTGAGAGGCGCCGACCCCACGGAGTACGCCGACGCGCACCGGCACCTCACGCGCGCCATCCGCACCGCCACCGGAGGGGCCGTGGGAGACGCGCTCCCGGCATGAACCGCCCCGGTCAGGGCGCGGGGCGCAGGTCGGGGAGGGGTTCCGTGCCCTTGACGAGGGCGGTGGCGAGGCCGGTCAGGCGACGGTTGTGGGAGCGGGCGTACCCCCGCAGCAGGGTGAAGGCCTCGCCCATCTCCAGCCCGTGGCGCTCGGCGAGCTTGCCCTTGGCCTGTTCGATGATGACGCGGGTGCCGAGCGCGGTCTCCAACTGCCGGGTGAGCACGGTCTGGTCCTCGATGAGCCGCTGCTGCAGGACGCTGATGGTGGCCACGTCGGCCATCGCCTGCGCGATCCCGCTGACTTCGGGGTCCAGGGGCTGGGCCTCGGTGTGGAAGAGGTTGAGGGCGCCGATGACGCTCTCGCGCAGCCGCAGCGGCATGGCCTGCACGGCGGTGAAGCCGCTGCGCAGGGCGGCGTCGGCGAAGCGCGGCCACCGCTCCCGTTCCTCGGTCAGGTCGTGGAGGGTGACCGGCTCTCCGGTGCGGTAGCTGCTCAGGCAGGGGCCGCTGTCGTTCTGCACCTGGAGCAGCTCGATCAGGCGTACGTCGTCGCTGGAGGCGGCCATCACGCGCAGCACCCCCGCCCGGTCGGCCAGCAGCACCCCGGCGGCCGCGACGTGCAGCGTGCCGACGCAGTGGTCGGTGAGGACGGTCAGGAAGTCGATGAGGTCGAAGTCGTCGACGAGGCTGTCGGCCAGTTCGACGAAGACGGGCCCCAGACGCCGTTCATCCACGCTGCTCACCTGCGATCTCGAAAGACATCGGGGTCACCCGCGACCGCGGACGACCGGTTCCTGGTGCACACATCACTCTCACTGCCCTTCGCAGCGGGCCGTGCCGTCCGGGCCGAAGCGCAGCCGGCGGGCGACCACTTCGACGGCCACGTCCGCGAGTGTCCGCGCCTGGGCGTAGGCGTACGCCCGCAGGCGCACGGCCACCTCTTCCACGCCCGCGCTCATCTGCTCGGTGAGCATGCCCACGGCCTGGTCGATCTCCGCCCGGTACTGGTCGTAGCCGAGCGCTTCCTCCATGCCCTCGGGGCCCGCCCCCTGGACCGTGCCGATGCCGGGCGAGGCCAGGAGCAGCAGCATGGTCGCGGCCTCGGCGAACGCCAGCGCGTCGGCCAGCACTTCGCCGCGCAGCGGACCGGTCCGGGCCGCGTACAGATCCAGCACCCCCGGCGACCTGGTGCCAGCGGAGAGCGGCAGCGCGAAGAACGCGCCGGCGCCCGCGGCGTGGGCTGCCGGGGCGAACGAGGGCCACCGCTCCCGCAGTTCGGCCCGGGACAGGTCTCCGGTGAGCACGGGCGCCCCGGAGCTGATGACGTCCACGCAGGGGCCCTCGCCGAGCGTGAGCTGGAGCTCCTCCAGCTCACCGCTGATCCGGTCGGTGGTGTGCAGGACGTGCCGCATCGCCGGGGTGGACATCAGCGAGATCCCGGCACCGTCCACCGGCAGCGTGTCGACGGCGGCCGCGCACACGTCGCGGACGTCCGCCTGGCCGCCGCGGCGTCTGGCCTCCAGCGCCACCCTCTCCATGACCCGCCCGGTCCGGCCCGCCTGTCCCACCTGCCCGTCCCACCCCTCAGGCATGGCGGGCTCCGGCACTCTTCCGGCGTGAACCGCGCATGAGCGCTCTCCGTCCAGCGGCGACACCGGCCACGACGGAGCCCGAGGCACGAACAGCGGGGACTCGACCATCAGCCCTTGATCCCACGAGGCAGCCCTTACGCGCCCACGCTACCGCGCCAAGTGCCGTGAAGGGAGGCGGCTGTTCGGCCCTCCGGACGGCTCCCTGCCGACGGTCCCCTCCGCCCTACGCGCGCTCGGAAGCCTCCCGCGCCGCCGCCGTGTCCAGCGCCTCGGTGAGGCGGTCCAGGCGGGCGCGCAGGTCGGCGATCTCGTCGGCGCCGAAGTCCGTCGCGGCGGCGATGCGGCGCGGGACGAGCCTCGCGCGCTCGCGCAGGGCCGCGCCCTCGTCGGTGAGGCGGACGCGCACGGAACGCTCGTCGCTGGCGCTGCGCTCGCGGCGCACGCGCCCCGCGCCCTCCAGCCGCTTGAGCAGCGGCGAGAGCGTCCCGGAGTCGAGGCGCAGCCGCTCTCCCAGCTCCTTGACCGGCATCTCGCCGTGCTCCCACAGCGCCAGCATCACCAGGTACTGGGGATAGGTGAGGCCCAGGTCCTTGAGCAGGACGCGGTAGAGGCCGCTGAAGGCGCGCGAGGCGGCGTTCAGCGAGAAGCAGACCTGCTGGTCGAGGCGGAGGAGGTCGTCGTCGGCGGACATGCGGCCAGGGTAGCGTGACACGAATTAATTGTGCGCAACTCAATTGTGTGCTCTACTTCTGGACAGAGGACAGCAAGGAGAGGATTTCCATGGACGCGCTCTACACCGCCGTCGCCACCGCCACCCACGGCCGCGAGGGCCGGGCCGTCAGCTCGGACGGCAAGCTCGATCTGGAGCTGGGCATCCCCACGGAGATGGGGGGCGACGGAAAGGGCACCAACCCGGAGCAGCTCTTCGCCGCCGGGTACGCGGCGTGCTTCGCCAGCGCGCTGGGCGTCGTCGGACGGCAGGCGAAGGTGGACCTCGGCGACGCCGCGGTGACCGCCGAGGTCGGCATCGGCAAGCAGGGCGAGGGCTTCGGCCTGAAGGTGGCGCTGCGCGTCGAGCTGCCGGACGCGCTCGACGCGGCGCGCGGCCGCGAGCTGGTCGAGCAGGCCCACCAGGTCTGCCCCTACTCCAACGCGACGCGCGGCAACATCCCGGTCGAGCTCGTCATCGAGTGACCTCGCCCTGCTTGCGGGCGCGGTACGCCGCCGCCTTGACCCTGTTGCCGCAGGCGTCCATGCCGCACCAGGTGCGGCGGGCGCCTCGCGAACGGTCGACGTAGAGGCGCGTACAGGCGGGGCGGCCGCACTCCTTCACCGGGGTGCCGCGGTCGGCGAGCAGCGCGATGCCGCCGCGCGCGACCTGGGCCAGCGCGGCGCGCAGGTCCCCCGACAGGCGCAGGCCCGCGTCGCTCAGCTCGACCGTGGGCGGCGGCGGGGCCGCGGCCCGGTTGACGACGACGAGCCCGGCGGGGGTGAAGCGGCGCCCCTCGACGCGGTCGAGGGCCAGCCGGTGGAGCGCCTCGCGGAGCCGCACCCCGGAGTCGAGGTCCGCGGCCCCGGCCGTGACCCGGTCGGGCAGCTCGTCGCACTCCTGGACCCACCGCTCCAGGTCGGCGGGGGTGGCCAGGAGGTCCTCGGGCGCGTGGCGCCGCGACTCCACGGTGGCGATCAGGTCCAGCGCCGGACTGCCGCTCACGAATGCGAATCCCACGTCACCATCTTGACCGGTGACGCGGGAGGGGGCAAGAATCGTCACCAGTTGAACCGGTGACGCAGAAACGGGAGACGCGATGCCCCACCCCTCCGAGATCGAGGCCGTCGTCTTCGACGTCCTCGGCACGATGGTCGACGAGCCCGGCGGGCTGCGGGCGGCCATCCGTGACGCGGCGCCCGCCTCCGACGAGGACTCCCTCGACGAGCTGCTCGCCGTCTGGCAGGACCACGTCGCGCACGAGCAGGAGCGGATCGAGAAGGGCGAACGGGCGTACGCCGAATCCGTCACCGTCGACCGCGAGGCGGCGCACCGGGTGGCCGAGCGCGCCGGGATCACCGACCCGACGGCCGTGGCGCGGCTGGCCACCGCGAGCCGGCGGCTCAGCCCGTGGGACGACTCCGCCGCCGGACTCGCGCGCCTCGCGCGGCACTTCCCCGTGCTGGGGCTCTCGCACGCGAGCCGCGCGGCGCTGCTCCGCCTCAACGCGTACGCGGGGCTGCGCTGGCACCAGGCGCTCTCCGCCGAGGACGCCCGCGCGTACAAGCCCGCGCCGGAGGTCTACCGCCTCGCGCTCGACGCGGCGGGCTGCCCGCCGGAGCGCACGCTGATGGTCGCGGCCCACGCCTGGGACCTGCACGGGGCCCAGGCGGTGGGCATGCGGACCGCCTACGTCCGGCGCCCGGGCGGAGATCCCCCCAAGGACTCCGACGCCTTCACCTGGTACGCGGACGGGCTGGACGAACTGGCCACCACGCTCACCGCGGAGCGGTAGGGCCCCAAGGACCCGTGGTTCAGAGGATCGTGGCCGTGACCTTCGGGTAGTCCTCGGTCGTCGCGCCCTTGCCGTACTGCAGCGTGATCACGATCTTGCGGCCGAACTCCTTCTTGATCACGCGGTCCTCGGTCTTCGTCCGCGTCGCGCCGGGAGCGAGCCGCCCCCCGATCCCGCCCGTGTCGTCGCTGAAGGACGTCCGCGTGGCCTCCCCGCCCCGCGTGCCCCCCTCGACGAACGTGGCGAAGTCGTCGAGCGCGAGGGTCTCCTTGCCGCTGTTGTGGAACTTGAAGTGCAGCTGGAACGGGAGGTGGCCCGCGCCGTACCCCGACGTCTTCACCTCGTCGGCCTTCACGACCGTGACCTCCAGGCCGTCGGGCCAGCTGAACGTCTCGCCCTCCCGCAGCCTCAGGTCGGCGTCGTCGGACGCGGCGGCCCCCTTGCCGCTCCGCCCCTCGGCGCCCGTGGACACCTCGCCCCTGCTCGTCCCCTCGCCCTTGCCGTCGCCGCCCTCCGTCCCGCACGCGGTGACGGCGACGAGCACCGCGGCGACGAGCGCGACGACGGCCTTCCCTCTTCCTCTTCGCGTTGTCATGGTCCCCCCAGGGTTGTTGAAACGCGGAGCGTACTCCCGTAGATGCCCGACACATCAGGTGTTTGACCCATGTGCCTGGTTGTGGTGGTACTCGTCAGTTCCTGTGCGGCCCCGTCGTACGGGTGGGACAGGCGTGTTCGCCCGCGGCGCACGGGGAGAGCGCGCTGCGCCGTACGTACGGCGGCGTCTACGGCCACGCGTGCCATGTCTCCGCTCTCCGACGGACGGGCGCACCCGTCGCCCTGCGGCATCCGGCTGCCCCATAGAGTCGGAGGCGTCCGTCCCGCGCACACCCGAGGGAGAACGATGGCGCAGCCCCCGTCCCGGCCCGCCCTGCGGTCCGACCCGGCCTACCTCGCCTTCTGGGAGGAGCGGCACGTGGGCCTCCTGACGACCCTCCGGCCGGACGGCTCGCCGCACCTCGTCCCGGTGGGCGTGACGTACGACAGCGGCGCGGGCGTCGCCCGCGTGATCACCAGCCGTTCGAGCAAGAAGGCCCGCAACGTGCTCGCCGCGGGGCCCTCCGGCGCCCGCGTGGCCGTGAGCCAGGCGGACGGGGCGCGCTGGGCGACGCTGGAGGGCACGGCCGTCGTACGGGACGAGCCGGAGGCGGTCGCCGACGCCGAGGCGCGGTACACCCGGCGCTACCGCCCGCCCCGCGTCAATCCGAACCGTGTCGTCATCGAAATCACCGTCACCAGGACAATGGGCTCGGTGCGCGCGTAGGACGGGAGGCCGGAGGATGACCGAGGAGGCGGACGCCGCCGCGCGGGAGCGGGCCGAAGTGGCCGCGTTCCGCGCGTCGCTGGGCCTGGACACGCTCATCGACGTGCACACGCACTTCATGCCGGAGCGGGTCCTCGCGAAGGTGTGGGCGTACTTCGAAGCGGCCGGGCCGCTCATCGGCCGCCATTGGCCGATCGCCTACCGCCACGAGGAGGAGCGGCGGCTCGACGTCCTGCGGGGCTTCGGCGTCCGCGCGTTCACCTCGATGCTCTACCCGCACAAGCCGGGCATGGCCCGCTGGCTCAACGACTGGGCGGCGGACTTCGCCGCCCGTACGCCCGACTGCCTGCACACCGCCACGTTCTACGCCGAGCCCAGCGCGTACGACGACGTGCGGCGCGCCCTCGACCAGGGCGCGCGGGTCTTCAAGTGCCACCTCCAGGTGGGTGGTTACGACCCGAACGACCCGGTGCTCAAGCAGGTGTGGGGGCTGCTGGAGGAGGCGCGCGCGCCGGTCGTCACGCACTGCGGCTCGGGCCCCGTGCCCGGCCCGTTCACGGGCCCGGAGCCGGTCGCCGCGCTGCTCGCCCGGCATCCGCGGCTGCGGCTGGTCGTCGCGCACCTGGGGATGCCGGAGTACGAGGACTTCCTCGCCCTGGCCGAGCGGCACGGGGACGTCATGCTCGACACCACCATGGCCTTCACCTCCTTCACCGAGGCCGAAGCGCCCTTCCCGCGGGCCGCGCTGCCCCGGCTGGCCGCGCTCCAGGACCGCGTCCTGCTGGGCACGGACTTCCCGAACATCCCCTATACGTACGCCGAGGCCCTGCGCGGGCTGCGGGAGACCGGGCTCGGGACGGAGTGGCTGCGCGCCGTCTGCCACGACAACGCGGCCCGCGTCTTCGGCATCTAGGTCCTCCGGTCTTCGGGGTTCTTCCGGCGCATTCGGGCAACGGATCCTGGGGACACGCGTCCCAGACAGAGAACGAGAACCGGCACGATTCCACGAGTCCGACGTGATCAGGAGGATGCGATGACCACGCAGCAGTTCACCGGCACGGAGGAGAGCGGCCAGGCGGCGGGTCCGGGCACGTCCGGGAGGGCGGAGCCGGGGACGACGACGGTGAGCGGCGGGGCACGCGGCGCGGGCCAGCCCGCCGCCTCCCGCGGCAGGACGACGATCGCGGACGTGGTCGTCGTCAAGATCGCGGGAATGGCGGCCCGCGAGATCCCCGGCGTGCACGACATGGGCGGCGGCTTCTCGCGCACGATCAGCGCCGTCCGCGACCGGGTGCCCGGCGGGCGGCCGAACGTGGGGCGCGGGGTGAAGGTCGAGGTCGGCGAGCGCCAGACGGCCGTCGACCTGGACCTGGTCCTGGAGTACGGCGTCCCGGTGATGGAGGTGGCGGGGGCCGTACGGGAGAACGTGATCGCGGCGGTCGAGCGCATCACGGGCCTGGAGGTCGTCGAGGTCAACGTCGCCATCAACGACGTCCATCTCCCCGAGGACGACGACGCGGGCACGGACGCACGCGTGGAGTGACGCCCGCCAGAGGCGGCGCCAGGGGGCGCCAGGGGCCGTCAGGAGAGGTCGTGGTCCGGGGGCAGATGCGGGTTGTCGTCCTGGAGCCAGGACTTCTCCACGGCCTGGGGATGCGGGTGCGGGATGTCCGGACGGCGGCCGCCCGTGGGCGGCCACTGGGGGCGCTGCTCGTCCGGGAGGGCCTGCAGCGCCTCGCTGACGCTGGGGTAGACGGGCAGCATGCCGGTGCTCCCGGTGAGCGTCAGCAGCCCGGCCATGTGGCGGCCCACGCAGGCGAGGAGCAGCCGTCCCTCGCGGCGGCGCAGCAGCCAGCGCAGCGCCAGCAGGCAGTTGAGCCCCCGCGAGTCGCAGAAGACCAGCGCGGTGACGTCCAGGATCAGATAGCGGTATCCGGCGACGACGACCGCGCCGATCCGGTCGAGGTAGAACTCCTCGGAGCCGTGGTCGAGTTCGCCGCTGAGCCGGAGCACCGCGCACTCGTCCCTGACCGCGAGCGAGGTGATGGCCAGACGGTGCGTGTCCCACGTGCTCAAGCCGACTCCTCCGTCCCCCGCCGAGTCCCGGCACAGTTCATCGTTCACCGAGTTCATCGTTCATCGAACGCTCCGGGCGCGTACCGGTGCGCCCGCACTTCCGGCCGAGTGTCCCGTCGCGAGGGCCGGAACCCCGCTCCGCCCATCACACCACGGGACAGCCACGAGGGCGCCACACGGAACACACAGTTCCGGTCGTAGTGATCGGGTGGGGGATCCGGATCGTACGCCCATCCGGGTGTTGCGCGGCACGCCGGGCCGGGAATCACCCGTCACACAGACCGTCCAGCCGTCCCACGCACGCCACCTCCAGGGAAGTGAGAACCATGCGCGCGGGCCACCGCCGACATCGCCGCCGCACCGTCCGGCCGCACCCCGCCCGGGGCGCCCGGGTCGAGTACGCCCTCCCGGCCGACGCCGCCTCCGCGCGCTGGGCGCGGCGGCTGACCACCGAGTTCCTGCTCAGCGAGAGAGCCCCGGCCGGAGCGGGCCACCACGAGGACGAGGCCGAACTGATCGTCTCGGAGCTCGTCACCAACGCCGTGCGGCACGGCCGCGGCCGCTGCCGCCTCCGGCTGACGAGCAGGCGCCGCGCCCTGACCATCGAGGTCGCCGACGACGGCCCCGGGCACCCGGTGCCGCGCCGGGCGCGGGCCGGGCACGAGGGCGGCCGGGGCCTGATGCTCGTACGCCACCTCTCGCGGCGGCTGCGCACCACGCGCCATCCGCACGGCGGCAAGACGGTGCGGGCGGTCCTCGCCCTCGCCTGAGACACGCGGCCCGCCACCCGCCACCCGCCACCCGTGACCACCGCGTCCCCGCTCCGTAACACCCGTAACAGACGTGTTCATACGGCCCATCGGCACGTGCCTCTCGCGCCGGAGGCCCGTTAACCGGCCGGGGGCGCGCGAGAGCGCCCCCTGACCGTGCCGGACGGACGTGAGGGAAGCGGGCGACAGGAGCGATGAGGACGATCACGCGGGTGGAGAGCACGATGGAGCGCTGGGCCGCGACGGTGTGGTCCGCGGTCCGCAGACCACGCAACCGCCCCATCGAGGTGGTGTCCGTGCTGCGCCGCGAGTGCGACCTCAACGCCCTGATCCTCGGCCGCGGCCGCGTCCTGGTGCCGAACCACTTCACGATCGAGCTGCCGTACGCGAGCCACCGCAGGCTCGCCGAGCACGGTCCCGCACTCGGCCCCGAACTGGCCGCGCAGGTACGGGGTTACGCGGCGGAGCAGCGCTACAGCTTCACCGGGCCCGTCTCGGTGCAGCTCTCGCCGCTGCCCGGGGACAGCGAGGCCCGCTACCGCGTCAGCAGCCGCATCGCGCCCGGCGAGCCCGAGCGGACGTGCGGCGACGAGATGACACGGCTCCTCCCGCTGCCGCCCGAGCCCTTCTGAGCCGTCCCGGCCCCTTGACCTCATACCCCCTAGGGGTATCTGATGAGGCAACGGCCGAGCCGAGGAGGAGCCATGACGGAGCAGCACGGGGACCGGTATCTGGCCCGGGAGGGCGCGCGGATCGCGTACGAGGTGACGGGGACGCGCGCGGGACCGCCGGTCGGGTACGCGCACGGGGTCATGCTCAGCAGGGCGGCCGTGCGCCGCCTCGAACTGCTGGACCTGGACGCGATGGCGGGCGGACGGCGGCTGCTGACGTACGACGCGCGGGGGCACGGGCGTTCGACGGGGCGGCCGGTCACGGAGGACTACCTCTTCGGGAACTACGCGCGCGATCTGCTCGCGCTGCTCGACGAGGCGGGCTTCGAGGAGCCCATGGACTTCACGGGCTCCTCGCTCGGCGCCGACACGGCGCTGCGCGCGGCGCTCCTCGCGCCCGAGCGGTTCCGGCGGCTGGTCGTGATGATCCCGCCCGTGGCGTGGGAGAGCGGCGAGGGGCCGCACGCCCGGGACTGGTACACGGCGGCGGCCGACACCATCGAGGCGCACGGCGCCGCGCACTGGCGCGAGGGGTGGGCGAAGGAGGCGGACACCGAGGTGATGCCGCTCTTCGACGGCTATCCGCGGTTCGACATGACGCCCGACATCTCCGACGAGCTGCTGCCGCACGCGCTCCGCGGTGTCGCCGCCTCCGACCTCCCCTCGCCCGAGGAGATCGCGACGGTGCGGCAGCCCACACTGGTCCTCGCCTGGGACGCCGACCCGCTGCACCCGGTGTCCACGGCGGAGCGGCTGCACGGGCTGCTGCCGGACGCGGAGCTGCACGTCTCCCGCTCGGTCGCGGACGTCCAGGGCTGGACGCGGCGCATCGCGGAGTTCCTGGAGAAGTGAGAGGGCGGGACGCGCGCGAGGCCGGGACCGGGGGCTGACCGCCCCTGGTCCTCCGGCCTGCTGGACGGCCCACCTGTCGTACGTGTCGCCACGTTCCCCCGAACCGGCGGGTGGGCCGTCACTGATGACGGTAGACCGCACCGGGGTGTGTGCCCAATGTGCACGGTGCGCAATTTCCGGGGCGGGTTGTGCACGCTGCTCAGTTGGTCCGGGCGCGGGCGATGTGCAGGGCGTGGACGATGTCGTGGGTGCCGGTGCCGAGGGTCAGCAGGTCCAGGCCGAGCACGGTCTCGGCGGCGCGCAGATGGGCCCGGACGGTGTTGCGGCTGATCCCCAGGCTGTGCGCGGCCCGCTGGGCGTCGGTGTTGGAGTCGATCCAGACCTGGAGCGTGCGCACATGGCGGTCCGGGAGGGGGCCCAGGAGCGTCTGCGCCCAGGCCCCGGCGCGCTCCGTGCGCAGCAGATGGTCCAGGGTGACGGGACGGTGCCGCACCTCGGCGACGGGTGCCGCGCGGGAGCTGTCGAGGGAGAGCGCCAGATGGACGGCGGCCCGTGTCCGTACCTCCGTGAGGTCGCGGCCGAGGGCCCGTTCCGCGCGCCGCAGATGGGCGGTGACCGTGTTGCGGCTCAGGTCGAGGAGGCGGGCGACGGCCGTACGGGGCATGGTCATGGCCAGCCGCGTCACATCGGCACTGGTCTCCGGGGCCTCCTGGAGGGGCGCGAGGAGCGTGCGGGCCCAGTCGAGCGCGGGCTGGCGCGGCAGCACCCCTTCGAGCGGGCTCCGGCCATGGTAGAAGGCGATACGGTCCGGCGCCGCGCGCGCCGCGGCCAGCGCGTGGGTGGCCTGGCTGTACGCGGCGGCGGTCGCGGGGAGGGGGTGCGAGCCGCTGACGCCGAGCGCGTAGCCGGGGTTGTCGCGCACGAGACGGCGGAGCATGGCCCCGCGCCCGTACGCCCCCTTGCCGCCGTCCTCCTGCTCGTCCTCGGCGACGAGGCAGATCAGGTGGTCCTTGAAGACCGGGCACTGCACCAGCAGGTCCGGGCCGTGGTAGCCGGAGGCGTCCTGCTCGGCGCGGGCGATCCGGTCGCGGTCGGCCGCCGGGCAGTGCAGCAGGTGCAGCCGCACCCGGGGGGCCTCCAGGAGCGGCGGGACGGCGCCGGTCGTCATCCGCCGGGCCAGCAGCACGTCACCCGCCAGCAGGGCCTGGAGCACGGCGATCCGCATCTGCCGCGCGGAGCGCTGGTAGCTGCGCCAGCTCCGGTCGTGGTCCCCGGCGCGGCGCAGCAGCGTGAGGACGGCGGCGGTGTGGGAGAGCCACGCGGCCTCCTCCGGGTCCGGCTCGCGGGAGAAGGCGGCCACGAGCACCGGGCGCGGCTCGTGCGGCCCGAGCGTCACGGCGCGTACGTGCAGCTCCTCGTCCCGGGTCGCGGCCGCCGCGAGCTGCCCGGTGGACAGCCGTACGAGCAGCTCGGACAGCGAGTCAGGGAGGCGGCGGGGGAACCGCGGCGTCGCCGACTCCACCCTGCCCGTACCGTCCGCGACCGCGACCAGCGCGACCTGGGCGCCGGTCCGGTCGTGCAGCCACTCCAGGATCCGGCGGACGTCGGGACTCTCGGCGTGGGTGGCCAGGCGGCCCACCTCGCGCAGCAGCCCTTCCAGACCGGCGGCCGACGACCGCGTCCCCACCTCGGCCTCGCTCACGGTTTCCTGCTCCTCGCGTCCGCCCCCGTCCAGTCGTGCATCCCGTACACCGGACAGACTGCCACTGTGTGCGGACGGCACAAGAGGCGGATCCCGTCACAGCCACGGACGACGGGACAGGTGGCCGACGCCCGCCCCGAGGAGGGGTACGAGGTAACGGGCGCCGACCACCCGGTCGGAGAGGGGCGGAGCCCCGGTCTCAGAGGTCGAACTCGTGCGGCGGCAGGTCGAGGGTGTAGCAGGCCTCGCGGACGACGGCCTGCTCGTCCTTGTCGAAGTCGCCGTCGGCGCCGCCGATGACGATGCCGATCTGGACGACGGCGCGGGCCTCGGTCGGCTTCTTCTTCGCCTTGGCGACCTCCTGGAGGACGCTGACCTTGCCGAAGTCGAAGTCGGCGGTGAGCTTGTCGCAGTTCTCCTCGAAGCGGCGGCGCAGATCGTCGGCCGGGAAGTTCTGCAGCACCTCGTTGTTCGCGATGAGCTGGGCGACCTTGCGGCGCTCCTCGGGGTCGATGCTCCCGTCGGCGGCGGCGACCAGGGCGCACATCGCCATGCTGGCGTCACGGAACGCACCGCTCTTGAGGTCGTTCTTCTTCGCGGTGAGCTGGGTCTGCATCGTCGATGCGGATTCCTTGATGCGGTCCCACAGGGCCATGAGGACTCCGTACGGTGTCAGGAGGGAGAAAGGCGTATTGCTCTACAGGAGTGTAGAGCAATCGGCCGGGAGCCATGCGTCCTGCCCGTCGGCCAGCGGCCGCCCCAGCGGCAGCGGAACGAAGCGGCACGCGAACACCATCCCGGCGTCCCCGCCCTCGCCCCCGACCTCGTGATGCCAGGCGTCCGGCGCGTCCGCGGGCGCGCGGAGCAGGAAGAAGACGGTGCTGCGGGGCTCGCCGGTCTCCGGGTGGGGCCTGTCCTCGGCGCCGAGCCTCCGGACCACGGCGACCGCCGTCAGCCCGGTCTCCTCCGCGACCTCGCGCAGCACGGCGTCCTCGCGCCCCTCCCCCGCCCGTACGCCCCCGGCGGGCACCTGCGTCCCGGCCTCCGGGGCGCCGACGTGGTCGAAGACCAGCAGCTCGGGGACGGGGCGGGGGCGGATGACGTAGGCGGCGACGCGCTGCCGGGGCGAAGGAGGCATCCGGTCATTCTCGACAGGCAAGCCAATACTTGCCTATGGTGGGGGTGTGGCCGACGAACTCTTCAAGGCCCTCGCCGACCCCACGCGCCGGAAGATCCTCGACGAGCTGGCGGAGCGGCAGGGGCAGACCCTCTTCGAGATCTGCTCGCGCCTGAGCATGAAGCATCAGCTCGGGCTCAGCCGGCAGGCCATCTCGCAGCATCTCGCGGTGCTGGAGGAGGCGGGGCTGGTGGAGAGCAGGCGGGAGGGGCGCTACAAGTTCCACGACCTGAACACGGAGCCGCTGCGGCACATCGCCGAGCGGTGGATCAGGTCCGACCAGCGGGAGACCCCATGAGAATCAACCTGACCAGCGTCCTCGTGGACGACCAGGCGAAGGCCCTGGCCTTCTACACCGACGTCCTCGGCTTCGTGAAGAAGGAGGACATCCCGATCGGCACGGACCGCTGGCTGACCGTGGTCTCCCCCGAGGACCCGGGCGGCACCGAACTGGTGCTGGAGCCCTCGGGCCACCCGGCGGCGACCCCGTTCAAGGAGGCGCTGGTCGCCGACGGGATCCCGTACACCTCGTTCGCCGTGGACGACGTGCGCGCCGAGCACAAGCGGCTCAGCGACCTCGGCGTGACCTTCACGCAGGAGCCGATGGACGCGGGCCCCGTCACCGTGGCCGTCTTCGACGACACCTGCGGCAATCTGATCCAGATCGCCCAGCAGCACGGCTGAGCGGCGGCGCCCCGCCGCGTCCCCGCGGGGCCGCCCTATATTGACGACGTGACTGACAAGGTGACGTTGCAGCAGGTGGCGGCCCACGCGGGGGTGTCGCGCGCGACCGCCTCCCTGGTCGTACGGGGGACGGGGCGCGTCTCGCAGGAGACCCGCGACCGGGTCTTCGCGTCCATGGCGGAGCTGGGATACGTCTACGACCAGGTGGCCGCCTCCCTGCGCACCCGGCAGGCGAAGGTCGTCGGGATCGTCGTCACCAACATCGCCAACCCCTTCTTCTCCGAGCTGATCCTCGGCCTGGAGGCGGAGATAAGGAAGGCGGGCTTCCTGCCGCTGCTCGCCGTCACGCGGGACGACGTCGCACAGCAGGCGGAGGCCGTCAGCGCGCTCCAGGAGCACCGGGTCGCCGGACTCGGCATCGTGCCCGCCACGGGGACGAGCCCCGAGCTGATCGACGAGCTGCGCCGCTCGCGCGTCGGGCACGTCTTCATGACCCGGTACCTGGACGGCGCCGAGACGAGTTACGTGGGCCCCGACGACGTTCGCGGGGGCGAACTCGCGGGCGAGCACCTGTTCCAGCACGGCTGCCGCCGGGTCGCCTATCTCGGCGGCCCCGCGCGCATGGTCTCGCGCCGGGACCGGCTGACGGGACTCCGTACGGCCGCGGCCCGCGCCGGGCTCGACCCCGACGGAGCCGTGCTCAGCCTCCCCGGCGAGACCAGCGGCACCGGCGGCCTGGAGCTGGGGCGACGGCTCGCCGCCGACCCGGACGCGCTGCCCGACGGGGTGCTCTGCCACGGCGACAGCGTGGCGTTCGGGCTCTACCGCGCGCTCTACGACGCGGGGCTCAGCGACCGGCTGCGGGTGATCGGCTACGACGACGTGCCCGCGGCGGCACTCTGGGAGCCCCCGCTGACCAGCATCTCCGTTCGCGGACGGGAACTCGGCCGGGAGGCCGCGCGGCTGCTGCTGGGCCGGATCGAGAACCCCTCGGCGCCGCCCGTCGTCCGCCGGCGCGCGCCGGAGCTGCGCGTACGGCGCTCGTGCGGCTGCCACGGAAGCGCGGATTCCGCTGTGGATCCCGCCACGGAAGACAGCCCTTGACAGCCACACGCGCCCCGCGCATTCTCTTGTGACCGCCAGAGATCGGCCTCCCCCAGGCGCCTTCAGGTGTCCCCGTATGCCCTGAACCAGCTTGGTAGATCGATCTACCACCCTCGAACCACCGCCCCCGGCCCGTAAGGAGCAGTCCCATGCGCCGTCGCGCCCTGGCCTCCGCCGCCGCCGCCCTGCTGGCGCTGCCGCTGTCGGGCTGCGGCCTGAACGCCATGTCCGCGCCCTCGGAGTCGCTGACGATCTACGCCTCCCGCCCCGACGACATCGGCGGCGGCGTGCTCAAGGACTTCGAGAAGGCGCACCCCGAGTACGCGGGCAAGGTGCGGGTCCTGACCATCGGCGCCCAGGAGGTGCTGGAACGGATCCGCGCGGAGTCCCGCAGCCCGCAGGCCGACGTGTGGTGGGGCGGCACGTCCCAGCAGTTCGACCAGGGCGTCGACGCCGGGCTGCTGACGCGTCCGCCGAAGGACGTCGTCGAGCGGGTCCCGGCGAAGTACCGGGGCGAGAGGGACCTGTGGCTCGGCGAGATGAGGATGGCCCAGCTCTTCGTCTACAACGACGAGATGATGCGGGCGCGGGACGTCCCCCGCGACTGGGACGACCTGCTGGAACCCGCGTACAAGAACAAGATCCTGATCCGCGACGTCGCCGCCTCCGGGACCATGCGCAGCGTCTGGACCGCGATGATCGACCGCGAGGCGCGGAAGAAGGGCGGGAGCGTCGGCGCCGGTTACGACTGGCTGAAGCGGCTCGACGCGAACACCAAGGAGTACACGGCGAGCCCCACCGACCTCTATCTGCGCCTCCAGCGGGAAGAGGCCCCGCTCTCCGTCTGGAACCTCCAGGACGTGCTGGTCCAGCGGGCGAAGGGCATCGCCATGAAGCCCAAGGTGCCCGCCTCGGGCGCGCCGATGCTGCTGGACGGGGTCGGCAAGGTCAAGGGCGGGCCCAACGGCAAGGCCGCGGACGCCTTTCTGCGCTTCCTGCTGCGCCAGGACACCCAGCGGCGGCTGGCCCAGGAGACCTACCAGCTCCCGACGGTCCCGCTGGAGAAGGAGCCGAAGTGGCTCGCCTCGCTCCACCTCAAGGAGATGCCCGTCGACTGGCGGCGGATCAGCCGCCACGAGACGAAGTGGATCACGCACTGGAGCGAGCACATCAAGGGCCGCGGGTGAGACCCGGGACCGGCTTCCGGAAACCGGGTGAGAACGGAGTACACACGATGATCCCTGTCCGACTCGACGAGGTCAGCAAGACGTACGGCGGGAAGTCCCCCGTCGTCAGCATGGATCTGACCATTTCCGCCGGGGAGTTCTTCACCCTGCTCGGCCCCTCCGGCTGCGGGAAGTCCACGATGCTGCGCATCATCGCCGGTTTCGTGCGCCCCTCCACCGGGCGCGTCCTGTTCGGCGACCGCGATGTGACGGCCGCTCCCCCGAACCGCCGGGACACCGGCATGGTCTTCCAGAACTACGCGCTCTTCCCGCACATGACCGTCGCGCAGAACGTCGCCTACGGCCTGAAGGTCCGCAAGGTCGCCAAGGACGAGGCGGCCCGCCGGATCGAGAAGGCCCTCGCCCAGGTCGGCCTGGACGGCTACGGCGCGCGGCGGATCGACCAGCTCTCCGGCGGCCAGCAGCAGCGCGTGGCGCTGGCGCGGGCCGTGGTGATCTCCCCCTCCGTGCTGCTGCTGGACGAGCCGCTGTCCAACCTCGACGCCAAGCTGCGCGAGGAGACCCGGGCGCAGATCCGGCAGGTGCAGGAGTCCGCGGGCATCACCGGCGTCTACGTCACGCACGACCAGGCCGAGGCCATGGCGATGAGCGACCGCGTGGCCGTGCTCGACGCGGGCCGCGTGCACCAGGTCGCCACGCCGCGCGAGGTCTACCACCGGCCCGCGACGACGTTCGTGGCGCGCTTCATCGGCGGCAGCAACGTCGTCCCCGTACGCGTCCTGGGCGTCGAGGCCGACGCGGTGACCGTCGAACTGCCGGGCGGCGCGCGGCTTCCCGTACCGCCCCGGCCCGACGCGGAGCTGAAGGCCGGGGACGAGGCGGCGCTCTCGCTGCGCCCCGAATCCCTGCGCTTCACCTCCGGGGACGGGGAAGGTCTCCTCCACGGCACCGTGCGCGACCGGGAGTTCAACGGCGCCACGGTCTCCTACCGGGTGCGCGTCTCCGAGGAGCTGACGCTCCAGGTCGCGGGCCCCGACCACGAGGCGGCGCCCGAGGTCGGCGCGAGCGTCTCGCTGGACTGCCTGCGCGAGCGTGCCTGGCTGGTGACGCAGTGAGCCTCACCCTCCCCCGCCGCCGCGACCGGTCCCGGCCCTCCCTCTCCCCGTCGGGCGACCGCTTCGTCTACGTCCTCGCGCTGCCCGTCGTCCTCGTCCTGCTGCTGTTCGTGACGGTGCCGATGCTGCACACCGCCGTCTCCAGCGCGGGCGGCGACGGCCTCGCCGCCAACTACCGCGGCTTCCTGAGCGGTACGTCCGGCACGGCGCTGCTCCTGTCCGTCGGCATCTCGCTGGGCTCCGTCCTCACCTGCGGCGTGATCGGCACGCTGCTGGCAGTGCTGCTCAACCGCTTCGACTTCCCCGGCCGCCGGGTGCTGGAGGTCCTCGCGCTGGTGCCGATGGCGCTGCCGCCGCTGATCGGCTCGGTCTCGTTCGTGCTGCTCTACAGCGAGACCGGCATCGTGCCGCGCGTGCTGCACTCGGCCTTCGGGGCCGACCCCGCGACGTTCTCGGTGGGCGGGGTCACGGGCGTACTGCTCGTGCACACCTTCACGATGTACCCGTACTTCTATCTCTCCGTCTCGGCCGGACTCGCCGGGCTCGACTCCTCGCTGGAGTCGGCGGCGGCGAACCTCGGCGCGAGCCGCGCGCGGATCTGGCGGACGGTCGTGCTGCCGATGCTGACGCCCGCGCTGGTCTCCGGGGCGCTGCTGACGTTCATGATCTCGATGGCGTCGTTCACCGCGCCGCAGCTCTACAACGTGCAGACGCTCACCATGCAGATCGTCTCCTCGCGCACCTCAGGCAACCAGGAGCTGGCCGCCGCGCAGGCCACCGCGCTCTCGGTCGTCTCCGTGCTCTTCCTCGTCGCGATGCGCTGGTACCAGTCGCGGCGCGTGCACCGCAGCCTCTCCAAGGGCGTGCAGCGCGAACGGACGCACGCCCGCGGCCCCGCGCGGTACGCGGCACTCGCCGGGAGCGCCCTGATCAGCCTCGTGCTGCTCGCCCCGGTGCTGGTGCTCGCGCTGCTCTCGTTCTCCGTGGACGGCTCGTGGACGACGCAGATCCTGCCGGGCGACTACTCGACGGACAACTACCGCACCATCTTCACCGACCCGGCGAGCCTGCTGCCGATCTCGGTGAGCGTCCAGATGAGCCTGCTGGCCACGCTGGCCGCCGTAGTGATCGGGGCCGCCGCCTCCTGGGTGCTGGCGCGCTGGCGCCGGGCCGGGCGGACGGTGCTCGACATCATGGTCATGCTGCCGTGGGCCCTGCCGGGCACGGTCATCGGCGTCAACCTCGTCACCGCCTTCGCCGAACCGCAGGCCTCCAACCTCGGGCTCACGCTCGTCGGCACGCTGTGGATCCTGCCCGTCGCGTACTTCGTGCGGTACGTGCCGCTCGTGTTCCGCTCTACCAACGCCGCGCTGGACCAGATCGACCCCTCGCTGGAGGAGGCCGCGGGCAACCTGGGCGCCTCGCCGCTGCGGGTGCTGCGCACGGTGACGATGCCGCTGGTGATGCGGGGTGTGCTCGCGGGCGCGCTGCTGGCGTTCGTCGACGGGGTCGGCGAGTACGTGGCCTCCGTCGTGATCTACCCGGCGGGCTTCACGCCGATGTCGGTCGAGATCTACAACCGCATCTACTCCTCCGAGTTCGGCAGTGCGGCGGCTTACGGCACGTTGCAGGTCGTCCTGATCCTCGCCGTCCTCGCACTGTCGAACCGCATCCAGAGCGGACGCCGGGGCCTTGAGGCCGCCCCCTCGAACTAGAGCTAAGGGGCGCGGGGAACTGCGCGACAAGCCACGGCGAAACCGGCAGCCCGCAACGCAGGCACAGGGGCACCCCGTGCCCGGCACCGAGAAAGAGAGCACCGCACATGTCACAGCGCTTCACGTCCGGCCGAGTTCCGGCAAGCGGAATGCGAGAGCTGTTCGCGACCGAGCACCGTTGGAGCCAGTGGCTGCGCGTAGAGGCCGCGTTGGCCCAGGCACAGGCCGAGCAGGGCATGATCCCGGCCGAGGCGGCCGAGGCCATCACCGCGGCGTGCCGTCCCGAGGCGCTGGATCTGGAGGAGGTACGGCGCGAACGGGACCGCACCAGCCACCCGTTGATGCCGCTCATCGTCGAACTGAGCCGCGCCGTGGGCGAGCCGCACGGCGGCTGGGTGCACTGGGGCGCCACCACGCAGAACATCACGCAGACCGGCGACGTCCTCGTGCTGCGCGAGGCCCACCACACGATCCTCACGCAGCTCGCCCGGCTGCTGGACGCGCTCGCCGCGCTCGCGGAGCAGGGCGCGGACATGGTGATGGCGGGCCGTACGCACGGACAGCACGCGGTCCCCGTCACGTTCGGCTTCAAGGTGGCCGCGTGGATCGACGAGCTGGACCGGCACGTCACGCGGCTGCGGCAGCTCGAACCGCGGCTGTGCCAGGCGATCGTGGGCGGCGCGGCCGGGACGTTCGCGGCGCTCGGCGACGAACCGGAGCGGCTCCAGGAGGAGATCTCCCGGCGGCTCGGGCTGCTGCCGATGGCGGTGCCGTCCCGCGCGACGGCCGACCACTTCGCGGAGTTCGTCTGCGCGCTGGGTCTGCTCGCCGGGACGGGCGGCAAGATCGCCCGCGAGGTCTACACGCTGATGAAGACGGAGTACCAGGAGGCCGAGGAGCCGGTGCCCGCCGGGACCATCGGCAGCTCCACCATGCCGCAGAAGCGCAATCCGCAGCTCTGCCAGGACGTGCTCGGGCTCACCGCGGAGATCCGCTCGCTGGTGCCGCTCGCGCTGGAGCACCTGCACAACGAGCACGAGGCCGACCACGCCCCCTCCGACCTCTTCGCCGCGCAGGAACGCGCCTGCGTGCTGACGGGCGACACGCTGGAGCGGCTGATCGTCATCCTCTCCGGGCTCCGCGTCGACCCGGAGCGGATGCGGGCCAACCTCGCGCTGTCGGGCGGCATGATCTCGGCCGAGGCCATCATGCTGCGGCTCGGGACGAGCATCGGCCGCCAGCACGCGCACGACGTCGTCTACGAGGCGTCCCAGCGGGCGGCCACCGGCGGCGGCTCCTTCCCCGAACTGCTCGCCGCCGACCCGCGCGTCACCGCGCACCTCACGGAGGACGACATCGCCACGCTGCTCGACCCCGCCACCCACACGGGACGCTCCGCGTCCCTCGCGCACGCCGCGTCCCGCCGCGCCGTGGCGTCGGCGGCCGACCTGCGCGAGCACCTGACGCCCTGACACCCTGACGGCACGGCGATGAGTTCCGGCCCTCCGCCCGGTCTGTCCGGTGAGGAATTCCACGGAGAACTCGACGGAGGGCTCATGAGAACAGCGGTATCCCGGGACGGCACCCCGATCGCGTACGAGCGGACCGGCGAGGGCCCGCCGCTCGTGCTGGTCAGCGGCGCGACGTGCACCCACGAGATGGACCTGCCGCTCGCGGCCGAGCTCGCCGGGCGGCACACCGTCCACGTCTACGACCGCAGGGGCCGCGGCGGGAGCGGTGACACCGCGCCGTACGCGGTGGCCCGCGAGGTCGAGGACCTGGCGGCGGTGATCGACGCCGCGGGCGGCGAGGGCGGCGAAGGCCGCGAGGTCCAGGTATTCGGCATCTCCTCCGGCGGTGCGCTGGCGCTGGAGGCCGCCGCGAGCGGGGTGCCGGTCGGCCGCGTCGCGGTGTACGAGGTGCCGTACTCCGACGACCCCGGGGTGCGGGCCGGCTCCGGCACGTACACCGCCGAGCTGAACAGGCTGCTGGCCGCCGGGGACCGGGCGGGCGCCGTCGAGCTGTTCCTGCGCCGGGTCGGCATGCCGGAGGAGGACCTCGCCGGGATGCGTCACGCGCCGTTCTGGAAGGGCATGGAGGCGCTGGCGCCGACCCTCGCCTACGACGACGCGGTGATCCGCGGCGGCGAGCTGCCCGCCGAACGGCTGGCGCGGATCACCCAGCCGGTCCTGGTGGTCTGCGGCGGCGCGGGCCCCGAGTGGTGGCGCGACACCGGCCGGAGCATCGCCGCGGCGGTGCGCGACGGACGGTACGCCACGCTGGCGGGCCAGGACCACCGCGTGGATCCGGCGGCCCTCGCCCCCGCGCTGAGGGAGTTCTTCGCGTAGGCCGCACCCTGCATGGAGGGCTGGGCAGGGGCTGCCCCGTGCCCAACGTTGCAGGCTGCGGCCGTCGCCGTGGCTTGTCGCGCAGTTCCCCGCGCCCCTGAGGCCTCAGGGGCGCGGGGAACTGCGCGAGCAACCACCCACCACCCGCAGCCTGCGGCGCACAGGCAGGGGCAGCCCCTGCCCAGCCCCGAGAGGGGGGCACCCGCGATCCTCCGGATGCGCGCGCAACGGCGCACGACCAGCATGGTGACCATGATCCGGTTCGAGCGAGTGACCAAGCGGTACGGCGACGGAACGACCGCCGTGGAGGAGCTCTCCCTCGACGTCGTCGAGGGAGAGCTGGTCACGCTCGTCGGCCCCTCGGGCTGCGGCAAGACGACCACGCTGATGATGGTCAACCGGCTCATCGAGCCCACCTCGGGGCGGATCCTGGTGAACGGCGAGGACATCGCCCGCACCGACCCCGTACGGCTGCGGCGCGGCATCGGCTACGTCATCCAGCAGGCCGGGCTCTTCCCGCACCGCACCGTCCTGGACAACACCGCGACCGTGCCCGCGCTGCTGGGCTGGAAGCGGTCACGGGCCCGGGAGCACGCCTCCGAGTTGCTGGAGATGGTCGGGCTCGACCCGAAGACGTACGGGCCGCGCTACCCGGCGCAGCTCTCCGGCGGGCAGCGGCAGCGGGTCGGGGTGGCCCGGGCGCTGGCGGCGGATCCGCCGGTGCTGCTGATGGACGAGCCGTTCGGCGCCGTCGACCCCGTGGTGCGCGAACGGCTCCAGAGCGAGTTCCTGGCGCTCCAGGCCCGGGTGCGCAAGACGGTGCTGCTGGTCACCCACGACATCGAGGAAGCGGTGCGGATGGGCGACCGGATGGCGGTGTACGGGCAGGGCCGCATCGAGCAGTTCGACGCGCCCGCCGCCGTGCTGGGCGCCCCCGCGACGCCGTACGTGGCCCGGTTCGTGGGTGCCGACCGGGGCCTGAAGCGGCTGTCGGTCACGCCCGTCGAGGCGGGCGACCTGGAGCAGCCGCCGCTGGTGCGCGTCGCCGAGCCCGCGGGGCGTGCCGCGGCCCGGCTGCGGAACGACGGGGCCCGGTGGGCGGTCGTCCTCGACGGGGACGGCGCGCTGCGCGGCTGGGTCGCGGCCACGGCCCTGGCGGACGCCGCGGAGGGGACGGAGGTCGGCGGGCTGACGCGCCGGATGGAGGCGTGGGTCCCGATGGGGGCGCCGCTGCGGCAGGCGTTCAGCGAGATGCTCCAGTACGACGCGGGGTGGGTCGCCGTCCTGGAGGGCGACACGTTCCGGGGCGTGCTGACTCCGGCGACCCTTCATGAGGCGTTGCGGCGCTCGATCGAGTCCGACGCGACCGGAAGGGACCGGGGCTCGGTCGAGGTCGACACGGTGACCTCCGCGTAAGCGGTACGGCCGGTCATCGGTCGCCCCATCCCCGGCTGCTGCGTCCGGGCTGCCCGGGCGGGTGCGTCGCAGACCGCGCGTCGCGGGTGGTTGCTCGCGCAGTTCCCCGCGCCCCTGACGGGGCGCCTCCCGCACGGCACGAACTCACAGCAGCTTCTTCGACTCCAGGTAGTCCCGCGCGACGTCCTCCGGGAGGCGGCGCCAGCTGTCCACGCGCTCGTTCATCGCCGCGAGGTCGTCCGTCGTGAGGGCCCTGTTGAGCTTGTTCAGCGCCTTGCGGACGCGCGGGTGGCCCGCGCGGGCGCGGTTGACGACGGGGACGAGCGCGTCGGCGTTCTGGAGCTTCTTGTCGTCCTTGAGCGTGACGAGCCCGAAGTCGTCGAGCGTGGCGTCCGTGGTGGTGGTCAGCACCATCTGGTCCTGGCCGTTCTGCACGGCCTTCTTCGCCGCCGTGGTGCCGACGCCCTTGGGGTCGATGCCGGTGATCTTGATCCCGTACGTCTTCTTCAGGCCCGGCTCGCAGTACGGCCGCTTCACGCACTCGTCGCCCGCCGCCAGCCGCACCGGCAGCTTCGCCCTGCCCAGGTCGCTGAGGGTCTTGAGGCGGTGCTCGCGGGCGTACGAACGGGACACGGCGAAGGCGTTCTGGTCGACGGCCCGGCCGGGCGGCAGCACGGTGAGGCCGCGCGGCGCGGCGAGCGCGCGGAGGGCCTTCATCGTGGCGCCGAGGTCGGGCGAGCCGACGGTCTTCGCGTCGGGGCCGTGCTTCTTGGCGTTGAGCCAGTCGGCGAAGGTCGCCGCGTACTCGGGGACGACGTCGATCTGGCCGTTCTCCAGCGCGGGTTCGTACAGCTCGCGGTTGGTGACGGTGAGCATCTTCGTCTCGTAACCGGCGTCGCGCAGCAGCAGCGCGTACATCTGGGCGAGCAGGTCGCTCTCGGTGAACCCGGCCGAGCCGACGGTCAGCCGGTGGCTGTCGCCCGGCTTCCCGGTGGGCGTGCCCTGGTTCTCCAGCGAGGGCCCGCCCGCGCAGGCCGCCGCCCCCAGGCACAGGGCGAGCGCGAGGGGCGCCGTTCGCCTCATCGCGCGCCCCCGTCCGTCCGTACGGGCACCAGCCGTTCGACGAGCGCGAAGAGGCCCTCGACCAGCAGCGCGAACACCGCGACCAGCACGGCGCCCGCCACCACCTGCGGCGTCGAGGCCAGGTCGAACCCGGCGGTGATGACGCGGCCCAGGCCGCCACCCCCGGCGAGCGCGGCGAGCGTGGCGGTGGCGACGAGCTGGACGGCGGCGAGCCGTACGCCGCCCAGCACCATCGGCAGCGCGAGCGGGAGTTCGACGCGGAAGAGCAGCTGCGGGCCCGTCATCCCCATGCCGCGCGCGGCCCGCACCACGTCGCGGTCGACCTCGCGCATCCCGACGTACGCGTTGGTGAGCAGCGGCGGCACGGCGTACAGGACGAGGGCGACGACCGTGGGCCAGTCGCCGTGCCGCCCGAGCGGGCTGAGCAGCAGCAGGACGAGCACGGCGAAGGTGGGGACGGCGCGGCCGACGTTGGAGATGTTCACGGCCAGCGCGCCGCCCCTGCCGATGTGGCCGAGGACGAGCGCGACGGGCAGCGCGATCAGGCAGCTCAGGAACAGGCAGAGGGCCGTGAGCCAGAGGTGTTCGAGGAGCCGGTGCGCGACGCCGTTCTCGCCCGCCCAGTGGGCGCCGTCGGTGAGCCAGCTCCAGGCGTCGGCGACGGCGTTCACGCGCGGACCGCCCGGGTCCAGGGGGTGAGCAGCCGCTGCACGCCGAGGAGCAGCAGATCGGCGCAGACGGCGATGACCACGCAGAGCGCGGAGGCGGTCAGCACCTGCGCCTTGAACTGGGTGTTCATGCCCTGGTAGATGAGGTTGCCGAGCCCTCCGTGGCCGACGATCGCGCCCACCGTGGCGAGCGAGACGGCCGAGACGGCGGCGATGCGCAGCCCCGCCATGGCGGCGGGCAGCGCGAGCGGCAGCTCGACCGCGAGCAGCAGCCGCACGGGCCCGTACCCCATGCCGCGCGCGGCCTGCCGGATGTCCTCTGGCACCTCGCGCAGCCCGGCGAGGATGTTCCGGACGAGGACGGTGAGCGAGTACAGCACCAGTCCGGCGATCACGAGCGAGGCCGAGAGCCCGTAGAGCGGCAGCAGCAGCGAGAACATCGCGAGCGAGGGGATCGTGTAGAGGATCGTCGTCACGCTGAGGACGGGCCCCGCCGCCCAGCGCCAGCGGCGCGCGGCCACGGCCAGCGGCAGCGCGACGGCGAGCCCCAGCGCGACCGAGACCGCGGTCAGCTCCAGGTGCTGGACGACCGCGTCCCACAGGACGTGGCGACGGGTCGTCAGGTAGTCGCCGCAGATCCACGCGTTCCGCGCGAGGCAGTCGTCGGGCGCGGCGGCAGCGGCGAGGAGCACGGTCACCCCGCCATCGCACCAGCCCCCTCGCGCCCCCGCACCCGCTGCTGGGCCTTCTCAGCTACGGCGCGAGGCCGTACGAGGGGTCCTGCTCCGGCGTGGCCTCGCGCGGGCCCCGCGCGTACGCGGAGGCGAACTCGACGGGCTCAGCGAAGCGCAGCGCGTCCGCGTCCGCGTCCCCGTCGAGGGTGTAGGCGGTACGCAGCACTCCGGTGGCGGGTCCGCTCTCCCGGACGGCTTCCAGGGCGCCGCTCTCCACGGACCAGTCCCCGTCGGCGTACCAGCGCTCGCGCAGCTCCAGCACCCCCGGGGCCGGGCAGCTCCAGCCGAAGCGGGTGACGCACAGGCTGCCCGAGGCGCTCGCCAGCACGCTCCAGCCGCGCCCGTCGGGGAGGAAGGCCAGGTCGCTGCTCTCCATCGCGCCCCCGTCGTAGGGCGCGCTGCTCCAGTGGCCGAGGAGCGCCGGGTCGCGGTCGGCGCCGCGCGGCGAGGTCACTCGCTCAGCGCGAGGTGGACGCCGAAGCCGACGATGGCCGTGCCCGTGACGCGGTCGAGCGCCCGGCGTGCGGCGGGGCGGCGCAGCCAGCCGCCGACGGCCTTGGCGCAGCCGACCAGGACGGCGGACCACACGGTGCCGAGGACGACATGGACGAGGGTGAGCAGCACGCCGGTCGCCAGGTGCGGGGCGCCCTCGGGGATGAACTGGGGCAGCACGGCGACGTAGAAGACCCCGATCTTGGGGTTGAGGACGTTGGTGAGCAGGCCCTGCCGCCACCCGGCGGCGAGCGTCGGCCGCCCTTCGGAGGGGCCGGGGACCTCCACGGACCCGGTGTCCTCGCCGCCGCGCCGGCGGCGGAGGGTGGCGAGCAGCATCCGGCCGCCCATCCACAGCAGGTAGGCGGCGCCCGCCCAGCGCAGCACGTCGTAGGCGAGCTGCGAGGCGGTGAGCACGGCGGTGATCCCGGCGGAGGTGAGCGCGCCCCAGACCAGCGTGCCGGACTGGATGCCGAGCACGACGCCCCAGGCGCGGCGGCGGTGGCCGACGGCCGCGGTGCGCAGCACGAGCGCGGTGTCCAGCCCGGGGGTGAGCGTGAGCAGGCCGACGACGAGCGCGAAGGACCACAGGGCGGTGCTGATTGCCATGGGCGGAGCCTAATACGTACGCCTCCGGGGGTCTTGCGCGGACCGAAATAATTAATAGACTCACTCAAAGACTTTGTTGCTCAAGTAGCTTTCTCCAGAAGGGAGATCGGCATGGCGGGAGCGGAGACCGAGGGACCGTTATGGGACCAGGGCGCGGAGGGGTGGGCGGAGTTCCAGGAGGCGCAGTTCCAGGTGTGCTTCGAGGACGCGCTGACCGCCGCGTCCGCCGGCCCCGGAGCCAGGCTGCTCGACGTGGGCTGCGGCTCCGGGCTGCTGCTGCGTCTCGCGGCGGAGCGCGGCGCCGCCGTGGCGGGGCTCGACGCCTCGCCGGGGCTGCTCCAGGTCGCCCGGCGCACCCTGCCGGAGGGCGCCGACCTGCGCGTCGGTGACCTGGAGAGCCTGCCGTTCGGCGAGGCCGAGTTCGACATCGTCACCGCCTTCAACGCGCTGCGCTACGCGACCGACGCGGTCGCGGCCGTGCGCGGCTTCGCGCGGGCCGTGAAGCCCGGCGGCCGGATCGTCGTCGGCGGCTGGGGCGAGCCCCGCAAGTGCGAGACGACGGGGCTGCTCTTCGCCGTGCTCGCGCTGCTGCCCGAGCCGCCCGACTGGTCGGGCTCCTCGTCCGTCAACACCCCGACGGAGGTGCGCGAGACGGTCCGGCGGGCCGGTCTCCCGGTCACCTTCGTCAAGGAACTGTCCTGCCCGTTCGTCTACCCGGACCGGGAGACGGCCTGGCGGGCGCTGAGCGCCACGGGCCTGCTGCGGCAGGCGTCCGCCACGGCCGGTGAGGACGCCGTGCGCAAGGTCTTCGACGAGTACGTGAACCCGTCCGTACGGCCGGACGGCTCCGTGGTGCAGCACAACGTGTGCGAGTACACCGTCACGCGCGTGCCCTGACCGACCATCCAACGGGAGGCATCCCATGCACACCTCGCTCATCATCGCGCGCCACATCCCCGGCAGCGAGTCCGAGATCGCCCGGCTCTTCGCGGAGTCCGACGCGAGCGGGCTGCCCGAGGAGATCGGCGTCCACACCCGGAAGCTCTACACGTTCCACGACGTCTACATCCACCTCGTCGAGGCCCCCGCCGCGGTCGGCCCGAACGTCGAGCGCAACCGCGACAACCCGCTCTTCAAGGACATCAGCAAGGCGCTCGACGAGTACATCCGGCCCTACCAGGGCAGTTGGGGCTCGATCCACGCGGCGTCGGCGAAGCAGTTCTACCAGTGGGAGCGCGGCAAGGGCGTCGTCCCGGTGTCGTAGCCGATGCCCGGGGTCACAGTCCTGTTCAACTCTCCGTGACTTCTGCCATCATTGACCTTGCCCCCTATCCGTCCCGCGCACGGCCAGGTGCGCGGGACGGGGGTCCGAGTACGGCAGAGGTGAGCGGATATGACCACGGCCCAGGCGCCTTCGACGCCCGTCCCCACGCAGCAGCAGGCGGCGGGGAGCGGACTGCTCCACAGCCTGCTGGACTTCGCGCAGTCCCATCAGGACCGGCTGGCCGAGACCGCGGCCGACCTGGGCCTGACGGTGCCCCAGGCCCGTGCGCTCTACCACGTCGCCGCGGCGCCCACGGTGCGCAAGCTCGCCGTCGAGCTGCACTGCGACGCCTCGTACGTCACCGGGCTCGTGGACCGTCTGGAGGGCCGCAAGCTCATGAAGCGCGAGGTGGACCCCGCCGACCGGCGCGTGAAGAAGCTGACCCTCACCACCGCGGGGAAGCGCGTCCGGACGAAGCTGACGCGCGCCTTCGACCAGGCGCCCGGCCTCGACAATCTCTCCCAGGACGAGAAGCGCGAGCTCGAATCCCTGCTGAACAAGGTGTCGGGTTCGACCACCTCCTCCGGCTTCTCGCCGAACTGAGGCGCCGGGACGCCCCCTGCGTCCTCGCACACCCCCATGGGCCCCCACGTGCCCTCATGGGCTCCATGGGCCCCGGGCCAGTTCGTCGAACAACCCCCGAATCCCCGTTCGTCCCGACGCTAACCCGCGCCCTTCCCCGGCTCAATGCCTCCGGTCGAGGGAGGGATGCGGCATCCCCCTTTCGACAGATGCCCCGTCCTCTTCCGGCAGGTTTGCCCCGTGGTAATGGCGCATTCCGGACTCACAGCGGTACCTCCCAACGGATAGGCTGTGCGGGTCCCGCTGCCCAGAACGGCCGCCCCGACCACGAAGCCGCCCTCCCCCCGCCGGTCTCCCCCGGACATGCGGTTGTCCCCTTCGAGCGGTCCTTTTCTTCCGGATGCGATTCCGCTTCCACGCGCCCCGCCGAGGCGTGTGAACATCCAGATCAACCCGGAGGCTGATGTGCACGGAGCTGTCCTCGACGATTTACGTTTCGGGCCTGAGATCTCTCGGGCCCTGAACGCCCAGTTGGACGGGATCCTCTCCCGATACGACCAGCGCCTCGTCGCAGAGGGAGTCGGGGCCGACGACCCCGCGATGCGGCGCTTCTGCGCGGCCCAGGCAGGGGCCGTGCTCGACGATGTCATCCATGCCCTCCGCAGCGGCCAGTCCCTGCGCGGCCTGCGCGCGCTCGACGCCGACCGCGGCGCCTTCGCCGGCTCCTCGCCCTGCCCGGCCAGGCCGGAGGAGGCCAGAGCGGCCGTCACGGCGCTCTTCGACACCGTGATGGAGGCGTTCGCACGCCTCGCGCAGCCGCACCCGGACGCCGTCCAGCGCCTGACGGCCGGCGCGATCTGCCTGCACCACAGCATCATGGCGCGGTTCCAGGCCGCGCTGGAGTCCCAGACCAGGAAGATGCTCCACGAGACGGCGCACAGCTTCCTGGAGGAGCGCCGGTCCATCTCCCGCGACCTGCACGACAGAGCGGGCTACGCGGTCAGCGTGGCCAAGCAGAACGTCGAACTCGCCCAGATGTACCGCTCGCTGGGCGACGCGGCGGCCGACCCCAAGCTGGCCACGGCCCACGCGTCCGTGCGCGAGGCCCTGGAGGAGATCCGCCTGCTGGCCTCGGCCCTGCGCCCGTACGCCCGCTCGGAGGGACTGGAGCCGGCGCTGCGGCGCTGCGCCCGCCAGCTGTGCCCGCCCGAGGCGGACTTCGACCTCGTGCTGACAGGACACGAGGCCTGGCTGAGCGGCGAGGCGGCGGACGAGCTGTTCCTGGCGCTGCGCGAGGCCATGCGCAACGCCTTCGCGCACTCGCGGGCCCGCAAGGTGACGGTGCGGATCGACATCGCGCCGCACCAGACCCGCGCGGCCGTCGAGGACGACGGGGTGGGCTTCGAGGGCGCGACCGGCGACGAGTTCGACGGCGTCGGGCTGGTCGCCATGCGCGAGCGCATCGAGCGGCTGGGCGGCTCGGTCGCCGTCTCCAGCCACCTGGGACGCGGCGTCTTCGTGGAGCTGCTGCTGCCCCGTGAGCGAGGGTGAGGTGGCGGCGCCGGCGCCCTCGGCGTCCGCGCCGCTGCCCGCGCGCACCCGCATCGGCGTCGTCGACGACCACACGCTCTTCCGGGACGGCCTCCGGGAGATCCTGGAGGCCGAGCGGGACTTCGAGGTCGTCGGCGAGGCGGGGGACGGCGTCCGCGCCGTCGAGCTGGCGGCCAGCACAGCGCCCGACGTCCTGCTGATGGACGTCGGGCTCCCCGACACCGACGCGGCGTCGACCGTACGGCGCGTGCTGCGGGCCGCGCCCGGGGTGCGGGTGGTCATGGTGAGCATGTACGACGAGCCGGGCGACATCGTGGCGTTGCTCGGCTCCGGCGCACGGGGCTATCTGCTCAAGACGGTCTCGCGCGAGGACCTGGTCTCCGCGGTGCGCGCCGTGATGGCCGACAGCGAGCGGATCGTCCTGTCGGTCTCCCGGGAGAGCATGAACCGGGTGCACTCGGCGCAGACGGAGGCGAGCCCGCTCTCGGGCCGCGAGCGGGAGGTCATCACCCTGGTCGCCCAGGGGATGACCAACGCTCAGACGGCGCGCAGGCTCGCCATTTCCGAGGGCACGGTGAAGCACCATCTGCGGAACGTGTTCGCGAAGCTGGGCGCCACCTCCCGCATCGACGCGGTCAACAAGGCGGCGGAGGCCTCGCTGATCGGCCCGCGCCGCGCCCGGGGGTGACCCGGGCGCTCCGGACGGCCCGCTCCGGACCCGCTACGGACGGCCCGCTACGGCGCGGTCGCCGCCGCCTCGATACGGTCCCGGATCAGTGCCATCTGGACCTTGCTGTTGCGGTTGATGTTGTCGCGCATCCAGGCGTCGGTGACCGGGGCCTCCGGCTTCATCGCGAACTCCTGGGACCAGCGCATGACGGTGCCCTCCGGCACCTCCTCGTAGGTCCAGTGGATCTTCATGAAGGCGAAGGGGCCCGTCTCCACGCGCCGGGCGCGCACCGAGCGGCCCTCCCGGTCCATGATCCGCTCGGAGACCCAGCTCCACTCGTTGCCGTCGTCGTCGGGGTGCAGGGTCAGCCGGAACAGCACACGGTCGCCGTCCCGCTCCAGCACCTCCGCCTCCTTGTACTCGCTGAACAGCTCGGTCCAGCGCTCCACCTCGTTGGTGCGCCGCCACACCTCGTCGAACGGCGCGCGGATGAGGATCTCGTTGCGGGTGTGCTCGGGCATGGTTCACCGCCCCTTTCCGCTGGCGGCGCCGCCCTGCTCGGCGCGGACGATGCCCACCAGCTCGTGCGGGGACGGGGCCTGCTCGGCGTCCTGGCCGAGGGTGACGCCGCAGCGGCGCTCCAGCTCCGCGACGATGCCCAGCAGCCCCAGGGAGTCGACCCCGAGGTCCTTGAACCGGGCTTCGGGCGCCTCCAGTCCCGCCGGGTCCAGGGGGACTCCGGCACTCGTCTTGATCACCTCGGCGAGCATCTCGTAGGTCAGCGGCTTCTCGGAAGCGGGTCGCATCAGTGGCCTCCTTCGGTGGTGTGACGGGTGAGGATCAGTGCTGAGTTGTTGCCGGACAGGCCGCGCGCGAGGAGCAGCGCGGTGCGCGGGCGCGTGGTCCGCGCGCGCCCCGTGACCAGGTCGAGGTCCTCGAAACCGGGCCCCGGCGCCGTGACGTACGGGGTCGGCGGGACGTCTCCGTGCCGCAGGGTCCGTACGGCGTGGGCGGCGTCGAGCGCGGCGGCGCCCGAGTACGCCCTGCCGGTGCCGGTCTTCGGCGCGGTCACCGGGATCCGGGGCAGCCGGGGGCCGAACAGCGCGCGCAGCGCGTCCGCCTCGGCGGCGTCGGCCTCGGGGACACCGAGCGCGTCGGCGAAGACGACGTCGATGTCCCCGGGCCCGAGCCCCGCCTCGGCGAAGGCCTGACGGGCCGCCGTCTCCAGCCCTGCCGCCGAGGCGGGGTGGTCCGCCGGTCCGGTGAACGTGGTGCCGTGCCCGGCGACCCGCGCGAGCGGCTCGGCCCCGCGCTCCAGGGCCGCCGTCCGCTCCTCGACGAGGAAGACGGCGCCGCCCTCGGCCGGGACGAAGCCCCGGGCGCCGTTGGTGAAGGGCAGATAGGCGTGGGCCGGCTCGCTCGCGGTGCTGAGCATGCCGTGGCCGAACTGGCAGGCCATGGAGAACGGCGAGAGCGGTGCCTCGGCCCCGCCCGCGAGCATGGCCGCCGTGCCGCGCCGGATCTCACGGTCCGCGTACGCCACGGCGTCCAGGCCGCCCGCCTCGTCGGTGACGACGACGCCGCTGGGGCCCTTGAGCCCGTGCCGCAGGGAGATCTGTCCGGTGCTCGCCGCGTAGAACCAGGCGATGGACTGGTAGGGCCCGACGTGGGTCGGCCCCTGGCTCCACAGCCGCTGGATCTCCCGCTGGCCGAACTCCACTCCCCCCGCGCAGCTCGCCGTCACCACTCCCACCGCGTACGGCGGCAGCTCGGCGGGCACGAGGGCCGCCTCGCGCAGCGCCATGTCGGAGGCGGCGAGGGCGAGATGGGTGAACCGGTCGGTCTGGGCGACGATGCCGCCCTCCAGGTGGGCGTGCGGGTCGAATCCGGGGATCTCCCCGGCGAGCGCGAGCGGATGGCGGTCGCCCCCGGCGGCCAGCGCCGGGTAGCGGGCGAGCGGACCGAGCGCCGTGACCCCCTCGCGGGCCGCCTTCCACACCGGTGCCGCGCCGATCCCCGTGGGCGCGAGCGCGCCCACCCCCGTGATGACGGAACGACGGGTCACGCGACCGCCTCCCGGCCCCGGCGCCGCAGGGAGGTGCGGTCCAGGACGACGGCCGACTGGAAGCCGCCGAAGCCGCTGCCGACCGACAGGACCGTGTCGAGCCGCCCCTCGCGCGCGGTGACCGGCACGTAGTCCAGGTCGCACTCGGGGTCGGAGTTCTCCAGGTTGGCGGTCGGCGGGACCATCGACTCGTTCATCGCCAGGACGCAGGCGGCGAGTTCGATGGCGCCGATGGCGCCGAGCGAGTGCCCGACCATCGACTTGATGGAGCTGACGGGGACGCGGTAGGCGTCCTCGCCGAGCGCCCTTTTGAACGCGGCGGTCTCGTGCCGGTCGTTCTGCTTGGTGCCGGAGCCGTGCGCGTTCACGTAGTCGATGTCGGCGGGGCCGCGCCCGGCCTGCTCCATGGCGCGCTCGGCCGCCTCGGCCAGTTCGACGCCCTCCCTGGTGAGTCCGGTCATGTGGTAGGCGTTGCTGCGGGTGGCGAAGCCGCCGACGACGCAGTGCACCTGGGCGCCCCTGCGGCGGGCGTGCTCCAGCTCCTCCAGCACGAGCACGGCGGCGCCCTCGCCGAGGACGAAGCCGTCGCGTTCCGCGTCGAACGGGCGGGAGGCGCCGGCTGGTTCGTCGTTGCGTACGGACGTGGCACGGATGGCGTCGAAGCAGGCCACCGTGATGGGCGAGACGGGCGACTCGGCGGCCCCGGCGATCATCACGTCGGCGCGGCCCTCGCGGATGGCCTGGCAGGCGTAGCCGACCGCGTCCAGGCCCGAGGTGCAGCCGGTGGAGACGGTGTGCACCACTCCGCGGGCCCCGGCGAGCGTGGCGATCTCGCCCGCCAGGGGCGCCGGGGAGAAGACCCGGTGCAGATGGGGCGAGGCCCGCTCGTGGTCGACCTCCCAGGTGGCGCCCCCGCCGGAGGCGCGGACGTAGTCGGACTCCAGCAGCGTGGTGCCGCCGACCGCGCTGCCGAGCGAGGCGCCGACCCGCCAGGGGTCCTCGGCGTCCATGTCGAGCCCGGACTCCTCCAGGGCCTCGCGCGCCGCGACGGCGGCGAACTGGACGTAGCGGTCCATGCGGGCCGCCTCGTGCGCGGGCAGCCCCGCGAGCGCGGGGTCGAAGTCGCACTCGGCGGCGATCCGGGAGCGGAAACCCTCGGGGTCGAAGAGCGAGATGGCGCGCGTGGCGGTGCGGCCCTCGGCCAGGAGCTCGGTGAACGCCTTGCGTCCCGTGCCGCCCGGCGCGACGACGCCGACCCCCGTGACGGCCGCGGCGCGGGTCATGTCGCCTCCCGCTGCTCGGTGTCCACGTGCCCCAGTTCGGGGCGCGGGGCGAGCGGGGAGAGGTGGAAGACGATGCGCACGTCGACGTTGCCCGCGTTGCGCACCCGGTGGCGGACGCCGATGGGCACCATCAGCCCCTGGTCGGGCCCGAGCCGGTGGGGCACGCCGTCGAGCTCGGCGACGACGTCCCCCTGGACGACGTAGAGGAATTCCTCGGAGTACGGGTGGTAGTGCTCGGCGATCCAGTCGCCGGGCGCGATGCGGGCGGTGCCCATGAAGCCGGAGGTGGCGCCGACCGCACCGGGGGTGAGCATGGTGCGCAGCTCACCGCCCCTGCGGGTGTTCGGCGTGATCTCGCCCGCGTCGACGATGCGATGGGTTGCGGTGGTCATGACTGGCTGACTCTCCTCACGCGGTCCGTACGCGCACGGCGTACGGCTTGTCCGCACGGGTCAGGGTGGTGGCCACGATGGGCGCGGCGAGGTCCTGGTGCCCGTCCTCGCGCGCCCAGGCGCGGTAGTGCTCCTCGGAGGCCCAGGCGCTGGTGATCAGCCATTCGCCGGGTTCGGTCAGCGACTGGCACAGCTCCTCGCCGAGGTGTCCCTCGGCCTCGGCGACGCGCTTCCTGACGTGCTCGTAGGCGTCGAGGAACGCGGCCTCGCGGCCCTCCTCCACGGTGGCGTGGAAGAGGATCCGCACGCCTGGCTCGGTCATTGCGGGCCCTCGACGGTGCCGTTCACCAGGTGCAGGCTCGTCCCGGGCACGGGGGCGTGGCCGGTGTAGGCCAGTCCGGCGCGGGAGAAGAGCTCGGCGAGGCCTGCCGCCGTGTGCTTCTTGCCGCCGACGTTCAGCAGCAGGAAGAGGTCCATGGTGGTGGTGACCTTGAGCTCGGAGGAGTCCTCGACGAGGTTCTGGACGAGCGTGACGCGGGCTCCGGGGCGTGCGTTGGCCACCATGGCGCGCAGTGCGGCGAGGGAGCTGTCGTCGTCCCACTCCAGGACGTTCTTGCACAGGTAGAGGTCCTTGCCGGGCGGGACCGTCTCGCGGCAGTCGCCGCCGATCACGTCGGCGCGCTCGGCCAGCGGCCCCTCGCGCAGCTCGGGGAGGGCCCCGGCGACGACGCCGGGCAGGTCGAACAGCGTGCCGTGCAGGTGCGGGTGGCGCTCCAGCAGGGTGCGCAGCAGATGGCCCTGGCCGCCGCCGATGTCGACGACGGTGCGGATGCCGGTCAGGTCGAGCGCGTCGGCGACGGGCGCCGAGGTGATGCGGCTCGACTGGGTCATGGCGCCGTCGAAGGTCGCCTTGGCCTCCGGGTCGTCCTCCGCGAGGTGGGCGAAGAACTCCTTGCCGTACAGCGAGTCGAAGACGCGCTCCCCGGAGCGGACGGCGTCGGCGAGCTTGGGCCAGGCCTGCCAGGTCCAGGGCGCGGTGGCCCACAGGACGATGAAGCGCATGCCGGCGGGGCTGTCCTCACGCAGCAGGCGCGAGAGTTCGGTGTGCGCGAAGCGGCGCTCCTCGGTCTCCTCGAACACGCCGTGGCTGGTCAGCGCGCGTAACAGCCGCTCCAGGGTGGGGGCGTGGGCGCCGGTCTGCGGGGCGAGCTCCTCGGCGGTGCTCGGCTTGTCCCCGAGCGCGTCCGGCACGCCGAGGGTGACGGCGGCGCGGAGGGCCCCGGCGAAGCCGAGGCTCATGCCGAGCTCGCGCAGCCGGGTCGCGTCGGCGGGCCTGGGTCCGGGCTGCTGGGTCGACGTCATGCTTGCGTCCTCCAGTTAGTGGGCTCACCAATTCAATTACACATCCATTGACTTGCTCAATTAATGACTCTACATAATGGACGGGACAGCGCAAGAGGCTCAGCCCCTGCCGAACGACAGACAAGGAGAACCGGACGCATGGCCGAGATCCAGGCCGGCGACCACGTCGCCACCTTCATCAGCGTGTTCCCGACCAAGCCCCGCGACCAGCGAAAAGTCCTCGATCTGATCGTCAAGGCGCACGAGGAGATGATCCGCCACCGTCCGGGTTACGTCTCCGGGAGCGTCCACCGCAGCGTCGACGGCTACCAGGTCGTGGACTACACGCAGTGGCGTACGCGCGAGGACTTCGAGGCGATGGTGCGGGACCCCGCCGTGGCCCCGCACTTCGCCCCCATCGGCGAGCTGACCCAGGGCAAGCAGCTCGCGTTCGACGTCATCTACAGCCATGTCACGGCAGAGGAGGAGACCGGCGATGAGTGACCTCACAGAGCCGCGCTACGACGTCATAGTGGTCGGCGGCGGACCGGCCGGATCGGCCACGGCGGGCCTGCTCGCCCAGGAGGGCCGCTCCGTCCTGCTGCTGGAGCGCGAGAAGTTCCCCCGCTACCACATCGGCGAGTCCCTCATCCCGGGCGTGCTCCAGACCCTGGACCGGCTCGGCCTCCAGCAGCGCCTCAAGGACTCGGACTTCGTCCGGAAGTACGGCGGCAGCCTGGTGTGGGGCAAGGGCCTGCCGTTATGGAGCTTCTCCTTCGACCAGGGCGGCCCGTACGAGCACGCCTACCAGGTGCGGCGGGCCGACTTCGACGCGCTGCTGCTCACCCGCGCCCGCGAACTCGGCGCCCATGTCGTCGAGGAGGCCACCGTCCGCGAGCCGGTCATGGACGGCGACCGGATGACCGGGGTGCGCTACCGGACCTCGGCGAAGAAGGAGACGGTCACCGCGCGGGCCAGGATCGTCGTGGACGCCACAGGCCAGCAGCGCTGGCTGGGCCGCCACTTCGACATGGTCGACTGGCACGAGGACCTGCGGAACATCGCCGTGTGGAGCTATCACCAGGGCTGCCTGCGCTTCCCCGGCAAGGCCGCGGGCAACATCCTGACCGAGTACCGCCCCGGAGGCTGGATCTGGTTCATCCCGCTGCACGACGGGACGACCAGCATCGGCTACGTCACGCCGACCGCCGAGCTGGCCAAGACGGGCCTGACGCCGGAGGAGCTCTACGTCAAGCAGGTCGAGGGCTCGCGCGAGGTACGGCGGCTGATGGAGCCCTCCGTCCAGGTCAGCGACTACCGCACGATCCGCGACTGGTCCTACAACTGCACCTCGTTCCAGGGCCCCGGCTGGCTCTGCGTCGGGGACGCCGCCGCGTTCGTCGACCCGCTGCTGTCCACCGGCGTCACCCTCGCCCTGCGCGGCGCCGCGACGGCGGCCAAGGCCGCCGGCCGCATGCTCACCGACCCGGAGACGGCCGCGCAGACCGGACAGGCCTACGAACGGAGCTACCGGAACTTCCTGGACGGGATCCTCGCCTACGTCCGCGAGTTCTACCAGCAGGACTACAGCACCGAGGAGTACTTCGAGCAGGCGAGCAAGGTGCTGGACAGGGACGTCGACCTCCCGGCGAAGGCCGACTTCGTCACCCTGGTCTCCGGGCTCTCCGAGGGCGGCGACTTCTTCGAGCGTCCCATGGAGACCAGCGACGAGCTGTGGGAGCGCCTCAGGGTCCGCGTCGAGGCGCCGCCCATGAACACCATGGCCACCGGAGGGACCGAGTGAGCGCCGGGCCGGACACCACCCCCGACGAGCCGGGCGGCGGCGCGGGCAACGCGATGCCGGTGGTCTTCCGCGCCATCGCGCCCGTGCTGGAGTGCCATCTCCTGCACGCCGTCACCCGGTTCGGCGTCCCCGACGCCCTGTCGGACACCCCGCGCCCCGCCGAGGAGATCGCCGACGCGCTCGGGCTCCACCGGGACGCGCTGCGCCGCGCGCTGCACGCGCTCGCCCAGAGCGGCTATGTCGCCGAGGGGCCTCCGGGCCTCTTCGCGCTGAACGACGCCATGCGCGCGCTGCGTTCGGACTCCGAGATGCCCGGTGCCACGCTGCTCCTGACGCATGTGGAGCACTCGCTGCCGCTGTACGCGGCCGTGGGACACACCATCGAGACCGGCGAACCCGCCTCCGAGAAGGTCTACGGCAAGTCGTACTTCGCGCATCTGGCCGAGCGGCCCGAGGCGCAGCGCGGCTTCGTGGAGGGCCTCGGCCGGGTGGGGACCCTCGCGTTCGGACCCGCGCTCGCCCGCCTCGCCCAGGAGCTGACGCCCCGGGTGCGCAAGGTGGTCGACGTGGGCGGGGGCGACGGCTTCCTGGCGGAGGGGCTGCTGCGGGGGGATCCGGAGCTGCGGGCCGCGGTGCTGGACCTGCCGTCCGTGCTCGACGCGGCGCGCGACCGGCTCGCGAAGGCCGGGCTGCTGGACCGGTGCGAGCTGGTGCCCGGCAGCTTCTTCGAGACCGCCCCGGCCGGCGCCGACGCGTACGTCATCGCACGCTGCCTGCACAACTGGAACGACGAGCGGGCCGTGGCGATCCTGCGCACCGTCCGGGCCGCCATGGGTACGGAGGCGCGGCTGTTCGTGCTCGAACAGCTCGTCCCCGAGGAGCAGGACGACTCCGCCGCCTATCCCGACCTGCTGATGATGCTGATCGGCGGGAGCGAGCGCACCGAGTCGCAGTACGCGCGGCTGATGGCCGACGCCGGTCTGCGGCTGACCGGCACGCGCCCGTTCGGGCCGGGGGTGGGCGGGGTGACCACCTCGCTGCTGGAGGCGGTACCCGCCTGATCCGTACGGGAGGCAGTCGGCCGAGAGGCGGAGGCAGCATGACCGAACACACACCGGTACTCATCGTGGGCGGGGCACTGGGCGGGCTGTCCTCCGCCCTCTTCCTCGCCCACCACGGCGTGCCCTGCACGCTCGTCGAACGGCGCACAGGACCGTCCCCCTACCCGCGCTTCCGGGGGATGACCATCCGCTCCATGGAGCTGCTGCGCGGCGTCGACGCCGCGCGGCGGATCAGGACGGCGGGCGGCGAGGAGGCCGTCATGGGCGGCTTCGCGCATGTGCCGCGCAACCTGGCCGAGGGCGGCGCCACCTGGGCGCCGGTCGCCTGGGAGGAGGACCTGAGCGCGATCAGCCCGGCGAAGGCCTGCAACCGCGACCAGGACGTGGTGGAGCCCGTCCTGCTGGAACGCGCCCGCGAGTTGGGCGCCGACGTCCGCTTCGAGACCGAGCTGACCGGAATCGAGCAGGACGACGAGGGCGTCACGGCCCGGCTGCTCGGCCACGACGGGCGCCGCTCGACGGTGCGCGCGCGGCACCTGATCGCCGCCGACGGCGCGAACGGGATACTGCGCGGCCTGCTGGGCATCGGCACCGAGGGCCCCGGGGTGCTCGGCCGCCGGCTCAGCCTGTACTTCAGGACCGACATGGAACCGCTCGTGGACGGAAGGCCGTTCACGGCGTGCTTCCTGGAGGGCACGGACAGCGGGCTGATGCCGCGTGACAACGGGCGCTGGCAGCTCTCCCTGGGCTACCACCCCGAGACGGGCGACTCCGCCGGGGACTTCACGGAGGAGCGCTGCCGCGCCCTGGTCCGCGCGGCGCTGGGCCGGGACGACGCGGAGGTGACGATGGAGGGCGTGGTGCCGTACGACATGACCGTCACGGTGGCGGAACGGTTCGCCTCCGGACGCGTCTTCCTCGTCGGCGACTGCGCGCACACCATGCCGCCCACCGGCGGCTTCGGCGGCAACCTGGCCGTCCAGGACGCGCACAACCTCGCCTGGAAACTGGCCATGGCGCACCGCGGCGCCGCCGGGCCCGCCCTGCTCGGCACCTACGAGACGGAGCGGCTCCCGGTCGCGCGGCTCACGGTCGGGGCCGCGGGCCGGAGGCTGCACAACCCCTCCGGCACACCGGGGTCGTCGCTCGCGGACGACCACAACGCGATCTCGCTCGGCTACCGCTACCGCTCCGGCGCGCTCGTGCCGGAGGAGGAGGGCGCCGACGAGGAGCAGCCCGTCGAGGACCCGCGCAAGCCGACGGGGCGGCCCGGCACGCGGGCGACCCATCTCCCGCTGGAGTCCGGGGAGTCGAGGATCTCGGCCCTGGACCTGTGGGACGGCGGCTTCGCGCTGCTCACCGGCGACGAGAACTGGCGGGCACCGGCGCTGCGGGCCGCGAAGGAACGCGGGGTGCCGCTCACGGTGCACACGGTCGGCACGGACGAGACGGACGGCACGCACGGCACGGACGGCACGCACGGCGACGCGGGCACCGACTGGACGGACCCCACGGGCCGCTGGCCCGGCGTCTACGGCATCGGGCCGCACGGCGCGCTGCTCGTACGGCCGGACGGCTTCGTGGCCTGGCGTACTCCCGCCGTGCCCGCCGCGGAGCCGGAAGAGGTCCTGCGGCGGGTGCTGGCCCAGGTGCTGGGCGGGGTGGCCGGCGCCGGGTGACTCCCCTTCAGGAGGCCGCCGGGCGCCCGTCCGCGTCGCCCCCGGCGGCCTCCATCGCGGAGACCACCTCGTCCAGCGTGCCGATGAACTCCCGCCGCCTGCCCGCCGGAAGCGTGTCCAGTGCGTGGCGCAGCGGGGCCATCCGCAGCCGCGCGCAGTGCTCGATGAGTGAGCGGTGCGGCTCGGCGACGCTCACGATCATGCGCCGCCGGTCGGCGTCGTCCTCGCGCCGCTCCAGCAGCCCGGCGCGGTGCAGCTCGTTCACGAGCTGGCTCGTGGTGGTGGCGCCCAGGCCGATGCGCCCGGCGAGGGTGCCGACGGAGGCCGGGCCGTCCACGGCGAGCGCGATGAGCGGCGCCAGATGACGGTTGCCCAGCCCCGGTGCGCCGAGCATCGCGTGCACGGCCTCCGGCATGTCGTCCATCGGGCCGCGCACCTGGCGCAGCAGCCGCCCGACGAGCCGTGCCACGTCCGTGAGCTCCGCTTCCTCGCGTTCTTCGCGCATGGCTTGAAGTTCAACATGTTCTCTGCTGCACTGCAAGATATCTCGAAGCTCAAGTAATTCTGATATCGATGCAACTGGAGCAGTCTTGCCGCACTCCACCGGGGAGGCCGGCGCCGACGCCGCGCCGGACGGAAAACTGAGCAAGGAGATCTGGGTCCTCGCGGGCGTGCTGACGCTGGGCTCGATCATGGCCGTACTCGACACGACGATCGTCAACGTCGCCCTGAACACCCTGAGTTCGGACCTGGACACCGACCTCAACACCGTCCAGTGGACCGTGACCGGCTACTTCCTGGCGATGGGCACGGTGATCCCGCTGGTGGGCTGGGCCGTCGACCGCTTCGGGGCCAAGCGGCTGTGGCTGCTGTCCCTGCTGCTCTTCGTCCTCGGTTCCGCGCTCTCCGGCATGGCCTGGTCCATCGAGGCGCTGATCGGCTTCCGGGTGCTCCAGGGGCTCGGCGGCGGCATGATCCTGCCGCTGGTGCAGACCATCCTGGCCACGGCGGCCGGACCGCAGCGGATGGGCCGGGTCATGGGCCTCGTCATGATCCCCACCCTGCTCGGCCCCGTCCTCGGGCCCGTGCTGGGCGGCTGGCTGGTCGAGGACGTCGACTGGCGCTGGATCTTCTTCGTCAACATCCCCGTCGGCATCCTGGCGATCTTCTTCGCCGCCTGGAAGCTCCCGCGCGGCGAGGGCCGGAGCGAGCCGGCGCGGGCCCTCGACGTCCGCGGACTCATGCTGCTGCCCCTCGGGCTCGTCAGCCTGCTCTACGGCTTCTCACGCGCCGGGACCGAGGGCTTCGGGGACGGCCCCGTGCTCGGCTTCCTCCTCGTCGGCGCCGTGCTGACCACGGCCTTCGTGCTGTCGGCCGTGCAGCGGGGGGAGCGCGCGCTGGTCGACGTACGCCTCTTCCGCGACCGTACGTTCGCGGCGAGCACGACGACCATCTTCCTCTTCAGCATCGGCCTCTACGGCGTGATGCTGCTGCTGCCCCTCTACTACCAGGTGGTGCGCGGCGAGGGCGCCCTGCACGCGGGCCTGCTGCTCGCGCCGCAGGGGGTGGGCGCCATGCTGGCCATGCCGCTCGCCGCGATCCTCACCGACCGCATCGGGCCGGGGCGCATCGTCCTCACGGGAGCGATGCTCGCCCTGGCGGGCACCTACGTCTTCACCCAGGTCGCGGACGACACCTCGTACACGCTCCTGACGCTGGCGCTCGTGGTGCGCGGATTCGGGCTCGCCTCGACCATGGCCCCGACGTTCACCGCCGCCTACGCCACCCTGTCGCCCGCCTCCGTCCCCAAGGCGAGCAGCACCATCAGCAGCATGCAGCAGCTCGGCGGCTCCGTCGGCAGCGCCGTGCTCTCCCTGACGCTCTCCAACCGGATCGAGGCCAACATGCCGGACACCCCCGGCGGCGGGAGTCCGACGGGAGAGGTGGGCGAGATCCCGCCCGAGGTGCGCGAGCGGGCCGGGGACTTCCTGGCGACCGCCTTCGGGCAGACCTTCTGGGTGGCCTTCTGGCTGATCGTCGCGATCCTGGTGCCCGCCTCGCTGCTGCCGCGCAAGCCGCTGAACAAGAACGCGCCACCGCCACCGCCGGCGGAACACCGCACCGGGAAACCCGCGACCCGCTCGTGAGGTGAGCCCGGGTCAGTGGTCCGTGACGCGCATCTCGAACCAGGTGGTCTTGCCGCACGGCAGCAGATCGACGCCCCAGCGGTCGGAGAGGGTGTCCACCAGGAAGAGGCCGCGCCCGCTGGTGTCCAGCTCATGGACGGGCAGCAGGCAGGGCAGCCCGCGCGAGGGGTCGCGCACCTCGACGCGCACCCAGCCGCTGCGCCGCATCATCCGCAGCCCGAAGGTGTGCGCGCCGGTGTGCCGTACGGCGTTGCCGACGAGCTCGGAGACGAGCAGCACCGCGTTGTCGGTCAGGGAGAGGGGCAGGGCCCAGCGGAGCTGGAGGACGGAATGGGCGAGCCGGCGCGCGAGGCGCGCGGATTCGGGCCGGTTGGGGAGCTGCACCTCCCCCTGCGTCGGGTCGCCCACCTCGTCCAGTACCTTGCGCGCGGCCTCTTCGCCCGCCTCACCTGGGACTTCCGGAACCCGATCGGTCACGCCCGCCACATCTCCCTGTCCCGCCATGGGCACCATGATGGCGGCACCGGAGGGGCGTCGGGGACGGTTCACGGGGATCGGAACGGGCCCGGCAGGGGCGCCAGGAGCGCTCCCCGCGCGTCCGTGAGCCGTACGGGTCACGCGCATCACAGGGTTGACCTGGCATGACATCCCGTACGCAAGTGATCACAACCGGCCACGAAAGCGGGGAAATCCGTGGCCACTTCAACAGAAGCGCGGTCCCCCACAGGTGGGGCGCGGAGGGGGGAGCGTCGCGCGCCACCCCCAGCCACCCCACCCCGGGAGGCGACCACGGCGTCGGTCAGCGGAACTTCGCCTTGCCCGGACCGTCCTCGACGAAGCTGCGCATGCCGGTCTCGCGGTCCTCGGTGGCGAACAGCCCGGCGAACCAGGTGCGCTCCACGGCGAGGCCCGAGTCGATGTCCGTCTCCAGACCGGTGTCGACCGATTCCTTGGCGGCGCGCAGGGCGAGCGCGGGCCCCTTCGCGAGCCCCGCTGCCCACGCGTGCGCCTGCTCGTACACCTCCGCGTCCGGCACGACCCGGTCGACGAGGCCGATCGAGAGCGCCTCGTCGGCCCGCACCTGACGCCCGGTGAAGATCAGGTCCTTCGCGCGGGACGGGCCGACCAGCCGCGACAGCCGCTGGGTGCCGCCCGCGCCCGGGATCAGGCCGAGCAGGATCTCGGGCTGCCCGAGCTTGGCCCTCTCGCCCGCGATCCGGATGTCGGCGCAGAGCGCCAGCTCGCACCCGCCGCCCAGCGCGTACCCGGTGACGGCGGCGACGACGGGCTTGGGGATACGGGCGACGGCGGTGAAGGACTCCTGGAGCGCGCGGGACCTGACGACCATCGCGGCGTGGTCCATCTCGCGCATCTCCTTGATGTCCGCCCCGGCGGCGAACACCTTCTCCCCGCCGTAGAGCACCACGGCGCGCACGTCGTCGCGGTCGGTGGCCTCGGCGGCCAGCTCGCGCAGCCGGTCCTGGGTGGCGATGTCGAGCGCGTTCATCGGAGGACGGTCGAGGCGGATCGTGCCCACGCCGTCGGCGACTTCGAGAGTAGCGGTCATGGGGGAAGGTTAACGGGCGTTACGCACGGGGGGCCCGGTGCTGTCGCTCACAGCACCGGGCCCCACGTGACCGTCTCCGCTACTGCGGCGCGGTCCACTTCTCCCAGCTCATGTTCCAGCCGTTGAGACCGTTGTCCGGCTTGATGGTCTCGTCCTGCGAATTCTTCACCTCGACGACGTCGCCGACCATCGAGTTGCGGAAGAACCAGGCGCCCGGCGTCCCCTTCATGCCGCCGCCCCGCGCGTCGAAGAGACCGACGCAGCCGTGGCTCGCGTTGACCTTGCCGAACGCGCCCTCGCCCGACCAGTAGTTGCCGTGGATGAACGTGCCCGAGGTGCTCAGCCGCATGGCGTGCGGCACGTCCTTGATGTCGTACTCCCCGCCGAAGCCCACGGTGTCCCCGTTCATCCGGGTCACCTGGTGCTTCTCGCTGACCACCATCTTGCCGTTGTACGTCGGGTTGGCCGGGCTGCCCGAGGTGATCGGGATGGTCTTGATCTTCTTGCCGTTCCGCGTGACCGTCATGGTCTTCTTCTTCGCGTCGACGACGCTGACCTGCTGCCGCCCCACGGTGAACTTCACGGTCTTGCGCTGCTTGCCGTAGACCCCGTTGGAGCCCTCGACGCCGCTGAGGTTGAGGTCGGCCGTGACCTTGGTCCCGGCCTTCCAGTACTCCTTGGGGCGGAAGTCGAGGCGCTGGTCGCCGAACCAGTGGCCCTCGATCTCGGCCTCCGGGTCGGCCTTGACGGATATCGCCTTCTCGACCGCCTCGCGGTTGGCGATCGGACGGTTGAAGTTGATCGAGACCGGCATCCCGGCGCCGACCGTGTCACCGTTCTCCGGCGTGAAATAGCCGACGAAGGTGTCCTTGGGGACGAAGGTCGTGAAGCTGCCGTGCTTGGCGGACTCGCGGCCCTCGGAGTCCTTGGCGACGGCGTCGACCGTGTACTTGGTGCCCGCGTTGAGATGCGTCGAGGGCTTCCACGCCGTACGCCCGTCGAGGAACCTGCCCTTGACGACGTTGTCCTTGCTGTCCTGGACCTTCACCTCGGTGAGCTTGCCCTTGGCGGCCGAGACCCGCAGCTTGCCGGAGGTGGCGACCTCGTCGGCACCGTCCTTGGGCGCGAGGGTGACGACCGCCTCGGACGGGCCCTTGGCCTTCTTCTCCCCGTCGCCCCCGTCGGCGCCCGAGCTGCTTCCTCCACAGGTGGTGAGCACCAGCAGCATCACGACGAGGAGGACCACCAGACCCGCGGCCGAGCCTCCTATGATCTGCTTCCGGCTCTCCCCGTTGAGCTTGTCCCTGGCCACAGTCTTCAGATCCAAGACGGCCTACTCCCCTCACAAGGCGCCGCGCACCCTTGTGCGCCCCCGAACGCGCGCGTCCCTGCAGCACCCTCGAACGGGCGGCGGCGCGCGATGCCCTGTTAGATAACCACACCCCAAAGAGGGTGGAGTTCCCGCGCGTGTCACCGTTCGGTCGCAGTTTTGAGGAGGGAAGAAGGAGGTGAAGGGAGTGGTCCGGCTTCGGGTGTGCTTGCCGGAGATCACCCGCTCTTGCCCGAGTCGCCGGGGATTTTGCCGAACTCCTACAACACCGCTCTACGACGACAGCGCGGAGCCCGTCCGCCAGCGTTCCCAGGACATGTTCCAGCCGCCCAGCCCGTTGTCCGGCGCGACGGTGCGCTCCCGGGAGCCACGCACGGTGACCAGGTCCCCGACGAGCGACTCGCGGTAGAACCGCCCGGCGGGCGAGTCCGCGCTGCCGCCGCGCGCGTCGCGCAGCCCGACGCAGCCGTGGCTGACGTTGCGCGCCCCGAAGGTGTCGGGCGAGGCCCAGTAGTTCCCGTGCAGGAAGGTGCCGCTGTCCGTCAGCCGCAGCGCGTGCGGCACGTCGTCGATGTCGTACTCGCCGCCGAAGCCCACGGTGTCCCCGTTCATCCGCGTGACCTCGTACTTCTCGCTGATCACCATGCGGCCGTTGTACGTCGGGTTCTCCGGCGCGCCCGCCGTCACCGGGATCCGGGCGGCCACCTCGCCGCCCCGCCGGACCGTGAGCGCGCGGCGGCGCACGTCGACGACGCTGCGCTGGTCCCTGCCGACCGTGAACCGGACCCGCTTGTGCTGCACCCCGTACGCGCCCCGCGCGCCGCGCACGTCCCGCAGCCGCAGGTCCAGCGTGATGCGCGTGCCGGGACGCCAGTACGTACGCGGCCGGAAGTCCAGCCGGGAGCGGCCGAACCAGTGCGCCGCCACGGGCACGGACGGGCTCGCGGTCACCCGGATCGCCCGCTCGAACGCGGCACGCTCGGTGACGGGCCGGTTGAAGCGGATCGAGACGATCGCGCCGGTGCCCACGGTCTGGCGGTTCTCCGGGGTGAAGAAGCCGATGATCCGGTGCCGGGGCACCCGCGTGGTGAAGGTGGTGTGCCGGGCCACGCGCCGCCCGTGCCCGTCGCGCGCCACGGCGTCCACCGCGTACTCGCTGGCGAGCTCCAGCGCCGCCGGACCGTCCGGGTCGTCCCCGCGCGCGGCGGGGCGCCAGCTCCGGCGGTCCTCGGAGAGCCTGCCGGGCACGGGGACGCGGTCGCCGCCGCCCCTGCGGACCACCGTGACCCGCTCCAGCCTGCCCTCGGGGACCGTGACCTCCAGCCGGTCGCGGGCCCGTACGCCCTTCGTGTCGTCGTCCGGAGTGATCCGGATCGCCTGTTCGGGCGGCTTCTCGTCGCTCAGCGGCCCGCAGCCCGCCGCGGCCAGCGCGCCGAGCGCGCTCAGCGCCGCCGCCCACCGCACCAGCCGCCCCCTGCCCCGCCCGTACTGCCAGTCCTGCCCGTACTGCCCCCGGCCCATGGCCGTCCCCTCCCTCTCGCGCCGACCTCCGTCCGGCGCAGGGACCAACGACGGGTGTCGGCCGGGGAAACGAATCACTTTGCGAGGGAAGCGCGGTAATGGGGAAGTATCGGAGGGAGGGCCACGCGCAGGCGGCCGGGACACCGCGCGCGGGGTCCGAACGAGCCGCGAGCCGCGGGAGGCGGTCACGTGTCGCACGCACCCGAGCAGGGGGCCCTGACCGACGGAGCGGCCGGGCCGCGGAGCACGGAGCACGCTCCGTCGCAGCCCAACGGCCACCGGCCGGGCCGCGCCCTGCCGCGCCCCGAGCCCGCGCCGCACGGGCCCGGCGGCCACGGCCCCGTGCCGCCGGTCTGGCCCGGCAGCCCGCAGCCGCTCGGCGCGCGCTTCCACACCGGTCCCGGCGGCGTCGCCGGGACCAACTTCGCCCTGTGGGCGGGCGGCGCCGAGGCCGTCGAGGTCTGCCTGTTCGACGACGACGGCGCCGAGACCCGGCGCCCCCTGACCGAGCTGACGCACGAGATCTGGCACGGCTTCCTCCCGGGCGTACGCCCCGGGCAGCGGTACGGATACCGGGTGCACGGCCGCTGGGACCCGTGGACCGGCGCCCGCTGGAACCCGGCGAAGCTGCTCCTCGACCCGTACGCGCGCGCCGTGGACGGGGAGTACGCCCTGCCCCCCGAGGCGTACGGACACGTGCGGGACTGGCCGCAGCAGCACATCGCCGACACGGTGCGCGACGAGCGGGACTCCGCGCCGTACGTGCCCAAGGGCGTCGTCACCGACGACCAGGACGACTGGGGCGACGACCGCAGGCCGAAGACCCCCTGGACGGACTCCGTCATCTACGAGCTGCACGTGCGCGGCTTCACCATGCGCCACCCCGGCATCCCCGAGCGGCTGCGCGGCACGTACGCGGGGCTCGCGCACCCGGCCGCCACCGGGTATCTGCGGAAGCTCGGCGTCACGGCCGTCGAGCTGCTGCCCGTGCACCAGTTCGCGCACGAGGACCACCTGCTGCGGCGCGGGCTGCGCAACTACTGGGGCTACAACTCCATCGGCTACTTCGCCCCGCACGCGGCGTACGCGGCCTCCGGCACGCGCGGCCAGCAGGTCGGCGAGTTCAAGCAGATGGTGCGGGCCCTGCACGCCGCCGGGATCGAGGTCCTGCTCGACGTCGTCTACAACCACACGGCCGAGGGGGACGAGCGCGGCCCCACCCTCTCGCTGCGCGGCATCGACAACCGGGGCTACTACCGCCTCGCCCCGAACGACCCGCGCCGGTACGCCGACTACACGGGCTGCGGCAACACCCTGCACGTCGTCCAGCCGCACGTGCTCCGCCTCATCACCGACTCCCTGCGCTACTGGGTGCAGGAGATGGGCGTCGACGGCTTCCGCTTCGACCTGGCCGCCGCGCTGGCCCGTTCGATGCACGACGTCGACATGCTCTCGCCGTTCCTCGCGGTCATCGCGCAGGACCCGGTCCTGCGCCGCGTGAAGCTCATCGCCGAGCCCTGGGACGTCGGCAGCGGCGGCTACCAGGTGGGCGCGTTCCCCCCGCTGTGGACCGAGTGGAACGACCGCTACCGCGACACGGTGCGGGACTTCTGGCGCGGCGCGGCCCCCGACGTCCGCGACCTCGGCTACCGGCTCTCCGGCTCCAGCGACCTGTACGCCTGGGGCGGGCGGCGCCCGTACGCCTCGGTGAACTTCGTGACCGCGCACGACGGCTTCACCCTCCGCGACCTGGTCACCTACGAGCAGAAGCACAACGCCGCGAACGGCGAGGGCAACCGCGACGGCACCGACGACAACCGCGCCTGGAACTGCGGCACCGAGGGCGAGACCGACGACCCCGACGTACGGGCGCTGCGCCGCCGCCAGGTGCGCAACATGCTCACCACGCTGCTGCTCTCCACCGGCGTGCCGATGCTCGTCGCGGGCGACGAGATGGGGCGTACGCAGGGCGGCAACAACAACGCGTACTGCCAGGACGGCGAGATCAGCTGGCTCGACTGGTCGCTGCTGGACGACCCGGAGTGGGGCGCGCTCTCCGCGCTCGCCGCCAAGCTGATCCGGCTGCGCCGGGCCCACCCCGTCCTGCGGCGCAAGGCCTTCTTCTCCGGGCGCCGCCAGGGAGCCGAGGGGCTGCGGGACCTCGCCTGGTTCGCCGCGAGCGGCGAGGAGATGACGGAGGCCGACTGGTACGCGCCGGGCACGACCCTCGGCATGTACCTCTCGGGGCGCGACATACCGCAACGGGACGCACGGGGCCGCCCCGTACGCGACGAGAGCTTCCTCCTGCTCCTCCGTGCAGAGCCCGACCCCGGCGCCTTCACCTTGCCGGGCCCGGAATGGGGCACGGAGTACGAGCTGATCCTCGACACGACCTCCGACTCCGTCGAGGAAGGAGGCACCTTCTACCCCGCAGAAACGGAACTGAGGTTGCCGGGCCGCTCGGCGTTCCTGCTGAAGGCCCGTACATAGCCGTACCCGGCATCGGGGGCTGCGCTTGCCAACCCTGCGCCTTGCGCAGACTTCCCAAGCGCAGAGGGAGCAGCGGACGTGCCCCGTCAGGGGCGCGGGGAACTGCGCGAGCGGGCACGGCGCGCCCGCAGCCCGCGAAGCACCGGCGGGGGCAGGCGGGGCTCGGAAATCGAATAGCCGTACGGGCCGTTCCGGTCCAGACTTTCCCTCCGTGACCTCACTTCGCTCAGGCCCCTTCCTGCTCTTCTTCTCCGCGAGAGCGATAGCCAAGCTAGGGGACGCGATGCTCCCCATCGCGCTGTCCGCGGGGCTCATCCAGAGGGGGCACGGGCCGGGGGCGATCGGTGCGGCGCTCGCGACGTTCACCGTGTGCTTCGCGGGGTTCGTCATCTTCGGGGGCGTCTTCTGCGACCGCTTCAACACACGGGCCCTGATGATCGGTTCGGACCTGGTGCGGCTCGGGACGCAGTCCCTCGCGGCCGTACTGTTCCTGAGCGACCGCGTCGAGCTGTGGCACATGTGCGTGATCGGCGCCGTCAACGGCATCGCGGGCGGCATGTTCCAGCCGGGCGTGGCCAGCACCATTCCGCGTATCGCGCGGGACGTGCAGGGGGCGAACGGCGTGATCCGTACCGCCGAGGCGCTCGCGATGCTCGCCGGGCCCGCGCTCGCGGGGATGCTGGTGGCGACCATGTCGCCGGGGGCGGTGTTCGCCGCGCACGCGGGCACGTACGCGCTCAGCGCGCTCTGTCTCTTCTTCCTCCGGCTGCCTCCCGGACCGGCGAAGGAACCCCTCGCCACGCGGACGAGCTACCGGGCCGATCTCGTCGAGGGCTGGCGGGAGTTCCGCGCGCGCACCTGGATGTGGAGCGTGATCGTCATCTGGATGGCGCTGATGCTGACCTCGACGGGCCCGCTCGTACCGCTGACGGCGAGCGAGATCATCTCGACGGACGGCGCGAAGGTCTACGGCCTGGTGAACTCGGCGCTCGGCGCGGGCACCGCGCTCGGCGGGCTGCTGGCGATGCGCATCCGGCCGGAACGGCAGCTGCGCGCGGGGTCGTTCGCGCTGCTGGGCTGCTGCTGCTTCCCCACCGCCGTGGGGCTCGGCGCCTCGGTCGGGGTGATGGCGGGCGGCGCGGCTCTCTCCGGCGCGGGGATCGGCTTCTGGGGCGTGATGTGGTCGACGAGCGTCCAGACGCAGGTGCCGGGCCCCGTGCTGAACCGTATCCACGCGTACGAGGTCGCGGGCTCGCTCGCGATGATGCCGGTCGGCCAGGCCCTCGCGGGACCGGCCTCGGCGCTCTTCGGCACCCGGGCGATGCTGCTGGTGTGCGGGGCCGCGCCGCTCGTGGTGACCTGCGCCCTCCTGCTGGTCCGGCCCGTACGGGAGTTGCGTTCGGTGACGGCTCGAAAAGCACATGAGGGATGTCGGACCAGGCCCGTAACCTCACGACAATGACCGACAGCACCCATCCCGCGGACGATCCTGCCTCATCACCGGCGCGCGAGCGCTCCACCGTGCGTTCGCTGCTGCGCCTGTGGCCGTACGTCAGGCCGGTGCGGGTGCGGCTCTTCACCGCCGCGTTCGTGGCGATCGTCGCCTCGTGCCTGGGCCTGGTGATCCCGCTGGTGCTCAAGTGGATCGTGGACGGTCCCGTCGCGGAGAAGGACACGGGCGGGGTCTGGCTGGGCGGCGGGCTGCTGCTCGCCGTCGGCGTCGCGGAGGCCCTGCTCTTCGGGCTGCGGCGCTGGCTGGTCGCGCGTCCGCTCGCCGGGGTCGAGGCGTCGATGCGCGGGGCGCTCTACGGGCGGCTGCAGCGGCTGCCCGTCTCCTTCCACGACCGGTGGCCCAGCGGCCAGTTGCTGTCGCGGGCGACGACGGACCTCCAGCTGCTGCGGATGTTCTTCGCCTTCCCCATGACCTTCCTGCTGGTCAACGGGTCGACGGTGCTGGTGGGCTGCGTGATCCTGCTCGTCCAGCAGTGGACGCTGGGCCTGGTGCTGCTGGCGCCCGTGGTCCCGCTGGTGCTGCTGTGCTCGGTCTTCGAGGTGCGGTACGCGGTGGCGGCGCGGCGCGCCCAGGACCAGCTCGGCGATCTGACGACGGTGATCGAGGAGGCCGTGCTCGGCATCCGGATCATCAAGGGCTTCGGCCGCCACCGCAGCCAGGCCCGCGCCTTCCGCGCGCTCTCCGAGCGGCTGCTCCACACGGAGCTGGGCAAGGCCCGGCTGCTGGCGGCGATCTGGGCGATGATCATGACGCTGCCCGAGATCGCGATCGGCGCCGCGCTGGTCCTCGGCACGGTCCAGGTCGCCGACGGCGGGCTGTCCGCGGGCACGCTCGTCGCGTTCCTCTCCACGGCGCTCGCGCTGCGCTGGCCCGTGGAGTCGATCGGCTTCCTGCTGGCGATGTGCAACGAGTCGGCGACGGCGGCGGACCGTTTCTTCGACGTGATGGACGAGCCGGTCCCCGCCGACGTGCTGCGCGAGGCGCCCGGGAAGGCCGACGGCAAGGCGGACGGCGAACGGCCGGAGGCGGGGCTCCGCTTCGAGCACGTCGTCTTCCGGCACCCCGACGCGTCCCCGGCGTCGCGCCCCGCGCTCGACGGCGTGGACCTGCACATCCGTCCGGGCGAGACGATGGCCCTGGTCGGCGCGACCGGCAGCGGCAAGACGACGCTGACCGCGCTCGTCCCCCGGCTGCACGAGGTCAGCGGCGGCCGGATCCTGCTCGACGGCGACGACGTCGCCACGCTCTCCCGCGCCGAGCTGCGCGCCCGGGTCGCGGTCGCGTTCGAGGAGCCGACGCTGTTCTCCGCGTCCGTACGGGAGAACGTGCTGATGGGCACGGACGAGGGCGCCGTCGGGTCCGGCGGGCTGGAGCGGGCGCTGCGGGTGGCGCAGGCCGAGGAGTTCGTCGGCGCGCTGCCGCACGGCGCCGACACCCAGGTCGGCGAGCAGGGCCTGAGCCTCTCCGGCGGTCAGCGCCAGCGGCTCGCGCTCGCCCGCGCCGTCGTCGGACGGCCACGCTTCCTCGTGCTGGACGACCCGCTCTCCGCGCTGGACGTGCACACGGAGGCGGCCGTGGAGGGGGCGCTGCGCGAGGTGCTGGCGTCCACGACCGCGCTCGTCGTCGCGCACCGGCCCTCGACGGTGCAGCTCGCGGACCGGGTGGCGCTGCTCTCCGCGGGGCGGATAGCGGCGGTGGGCACCCACCACGAACTGCTGCGCGAGAGCGCGGAGTACGCCTGGCTGATGTCCGGCGCGGCCGAGGAGCGGACGGAGGAGAGCGCGCGATGACCACGACCGTGCGGGACGGGGCACGCCCGGAGGACCCCGAGGAACCCGGGGACCCCGAGGATCCCTCGGAGCGGGCCCCGGAGAAGGCCGCCGGACCCGAACCGACGGGGCCGTCCCCCGAAGATCCGGCCGGGGACGACGCGTTCGAGAAGGACGTGCTGCCCACGCCCAAGGGCGCCTCGCGCAGGCTGCTCGGCTCGCTGCTGCGCCCGCACCGGCGCCGGGTGACGGGCGCCGCCGCGCTGCTCCTGGTCCAGCAGGCCGCCGTGCAGGCCGGGCCGCTGCTCGTCGCGTACGCCATCGACAGCGCGCTGCCCGCGCTCCGGGCCGGGGGCGAGGGCGGGGCCGGGCGGGACTACGGGCCGCTGATCGCGGTCGCCGTCGGCTATCTGGTGTGCGCGGTGGCCTCGGGCTGGTTCCAGCACGCGTTCATCATCGCCGCCGCGCGGATCAACCAGCGGGTGCTGCTGGAGCTGCGCGGCCGGATCTACCGCCACGCGCAGGCGCTCGACGTCGACTTCCACGACCGGTACACCTCCGGGCGCCTGATATCCCGTTCGACCACCGATGTGGAGGCGCTGCGCGAGCTGCTGGACGAGGGGCTCCAGGAGCTGCTGGCGGTGGTCCTCTCCGTCGTCTACATCCTGGTGACCCTGATCTGGCTCGACCCCGGGCTCGGCGGCGCGGCGCTGCTGTCGTTCGTGCCGCTCGCGCTGCTCGTACGGAACTTCCAGCGCCGTTCTCTCCGCGTCTACCGGGGCAAGTCGACGGCGATCGCGGCCGTCATCGTGAAGTTCGCGGAGACCATGAACGGGATCCGTCCCGTCCAGTCCTTCCGCCGCGAGCAGCCCAACGACACGGCGTTCGACCGGCTCAACGGCCGCCATCTGAAGGCCAACGGGGACGCGATCCTGGAGATGGCCCGCTATGTGGTGCTCTCCCGGCTGGCGGCGAACACGGCGGTGGCCGGGATCGTCGTCTGGGGCGCCTACCGGGTGGCGTCCGGCGAGCTGGCGCTCGGCGTGCTGGCCGCGGCGGCGCTCTATCTGCGGCGGCTGTACGACCCGATCGACCGGCTCGGCATGTTCCTCAACTCCTGGCAGTCGGCCGCCGCCTCGCTGGAGAAGATCGCGGGGCTGCTCGCGCGGCGCCCCGCCGTGCCGGAGCCCGAGCGCTCGCGCGAGCTGCCGCCGCGCGCCCCCGAGCACCCTGGCCGCGAGGTGGTCTTCGACGGCGTCCGCTTCGCGTACCGCACGGGCGGTGAGGTGCTGCCGGAGTTCAGCCTGACGCTGCCCGCCGGGCAGACGGTCGCCGTCGTCGGCGCGACGGGCGCGGGCAAGTCGACGCTGGCCAAGCTGCTGGCCCGGTTCTACGACCCGAGCGAGGGGCAGGTCCGGCTCGACGGCGTGGACCTGCGCGAGCTGGACGTCCTCGCGCTGCGGCGCGGCGTGGTGATGGTGACGCAGGAGGCGTTCCTCTTCTCCGGCACGGTCGCGGAGAACATCGCGATCGGCCGTCCGGACGCCACCCGCGAGGAGATCGAGCAGGCCGCGAAGTCCATCGGCGCGCACGACTTCATCGCGGGCCTGCCCGACGGGTACGACACGGACGTCCGCAAGCGTGGCGGCCGCATCTCCGCCGGGCAGCGCCAGCTGGTCTCCTTCGCGCGCGCCCTGCTGGCCGACCCGTCGGTGCTGATCCTGGACGAGGCGACGTCCTCGCTGGACATCCCCGGCGAGCGCTCCGTGCAGCGCGCGATGGACACCGTGCTGCGCGGGCGTACGGCCGTGGTGATCGCGCACCGCCTCTCGACGGTCGCCGTCGCGGACCGGGTGCTGGTGATGGACGGCGGCCGAATCGTGGAGGACGGCCCGCCGGAGCGGCTGATCGCGGGCACGGGCCGCTTCGCGGACCTGCACCGGGCCTGGCGCGACAGCCTCACGTGAGGCACCGGTCCCGGGGCGTAGTACGGGAGAGCTACGGAAGCCCTCCTCCAGCGGGACGCCGGACCGCGCCCCGCTCCCTACGCTGAGCGCGTGACGAGGGGGATGAAGGCGGTGGGGCGGGCGGCGCCGGGCGCGCTGCGGGTCCTGCGCGCCGATCTGGGCAGGGGCTCCGTCGACCCGCTGTCGCCGGACGCGCGGCTCTGGATGCCGGTCTACACGCTGGGGATGGTGCTGTACGGGATCGGGGTCGCGGTCTTCGGCATCAACGATCTCCTCGGGGACCAGAGCCGGCTGGGCACCACGCTCGGCACGCTGCTGGGCGTCTGCCAGGCGTCGGCCCCGCTGGTCGCGCTCTACCGGCCGCTGACCGGCTGGTGGCTGGCGACGGTGGTGATGGCCGTCGTCGCGGGCGCGGGCACCTCCGCCGAGGGCGCGGAGCTGCAGCCGTGGACGGGCGCGGGGCTCGCGGCGCAGGCCGCCGCGCTCTTCCTGCTCGCGCTGCGGATACGGGCGCGGGCCACCGCAGAGGCGCTGCTGCTCGGCGTCCTGACCGGCCTGGCCTGCGTGCCGTTCGCGCCGCCGGGCACGGCTCCCGCCGATGTCGCCCGCGCCTGCGCCGTGCTCGGCACGGTGGCGGTGGTGGGCGCGGCGCTGCGGGGCGTACGGACGGCGCGGACGGAGCTGGTCGCGCAGGAGGAGATCACCGCGGAGGAGCGGTCGCGGCGCGCCCTGCTGGAGGAGCGGAACCGGATCGCGCGCGAGCTGCACGACGTGGTCGCCCACCACATGTCGGTGATCTCCATCCAGGCGCAGGTCGCGCCGCACCTGGTCGAGAACCCGCCCGAGGAACTGCGCGAGAACCTCACGGGCATCCGCGAGAACGCGGTGGAGGCGCTCGCCGAACTCCGCCGCGTGCTGGGCGTCCTGCGCTCCGAGGACGCGGCGGCCGACGGCGTACGGCACGCGCCGCAGCCCACCCTCGACCGGCTGGACGAACTCGTGGAGCCGGTGCGCGGCGCCGGGGTCGAGGTCACCACGGAGGTCACCGGGGAGCCGCGTCCCCTCTCGCCGGGCGTCGGCCTGTCGGCGTACCGCATCGTGCAGGAGGCCCTGAGCAACGCGCTGCGCCACGCGCCCGGCGCGGCCGTACGGGTCGAGATCGGGCACCGCCCGGCGGGCGTCTCGGTGCGGGTCGCCAACACGGCACCTACGCGCGGTCCGGGCAGTCCGTCCCCGCCCGGCGCGGGCCACGGGCTGCTCGGGATGCGCGAACGCGTCGCCATGCTGGGCGGCGAACTGGCCACCGGCGCCACCCCCGACGGCGGCTACGAGGTGACGGCGCTGCTGCCCACCACCCCCGTGAAGGAGTTCCCGTGACGCCCGACCCCGTACGCGTCCTGATCGCCGACGACCAGGCGATGGTCCGCCAGGGCTTCACGGTGCTGCTCGACGCCGAGCCCGGCATCCGCGTCGTGGGCCAGGCCGAGGACGGCCACGCGGCCCTCGCGCGCTGCGCCGAACTGGCGCCGGACGTCGTGCTGATGGACATCCGCATGCCGGGCCTCGGCGGCATCGAGGCGACCCGCCGCCTCCTGACGGCCGAGGGCACGCCGCCCGTGAAGGTCCTGGTCCTGACCACCTTCGACCTCGACGAGTACGTCTACGAGGCGCTGCGCGCGGGCGCCTCCGGCTTCCTCCTCAAGGACGCCTCGGCCGCCGAACTCGCCCACGCGGTACGGGTGGTCGCCGCGGGCGAGGCGCTGCTGGCGCCGACCGTGACCCGGCGGCTGATCGCGGAGTTCGCCCGGCTGCCGGGCACGCCCCGCACCCCGCCGGGCCGGATCGCGGACCTGACGGAACGCGAGACGGAGGTGCTGGCGCAGGTCGCCCGGGGCCTGTCGAACGCGGAGATCGCCACGCGTCTCGTGGTGGCGGAGCAGACCGTGAAAACGCACGTCAGCCGCATTCTGGTGAAACTCGGGCTGCGCGACAGGACGCAGGCAGCGGTCTTCGCATATGAATCACGCCTTGTGCACCCCGCATGATCACCAAGGGGGTACCTTTGCCTCCGGCTCCACGGGGGAGCCTCTTCCAACTCATCGGAGAACGCATGAAGATGAAGCTGAAGACGCTGGGTATCACGGCGGCTGCCGTGGCGTTCGCCGGGACGGCCTTCATGGCCAGTTCCGCCGTCGCCGGGGAGTCCGCTCAGCCCGCGGCCCAGCCCGCCGACGTGTCGGCCAAGGCGTACCCCAAGAACTGCTCGTCCGGGCTCGGCCCGTACAAGGTGAAGGCGAACGTCAAGCAGCGCACGCACCCCAAGTCGAGCGCCACCGCCGTCGCCCTCTGGACCACCAAGGAGGAGGGCACCGTCTGCAACGACGGCAAGTCGTACAACGGCGGCAAGTACACCAAGTGCGGCAAGACGAGCAACAACTGGGTCTACGCGGTCGCCGGCCACCGCAAGGGCTGGGTGCCTGAGACCTGCGTGAAGGGTCGCTGAACCACGGCCCGTTGAGCGATGGGGTGGACGGTATGACACCGTCCACCCCTTTCGTATGGCCGGACGTGTCCGTTATGCGCGCACAGGGCTCGTACTAACGAACAAAATCTGGCCATCCTCCTACTGGAGCGGGTCATTCCAGTGACATGTTCGCGGCAACAGTGGCAGTCTTCGCTGCGCACCACGCACTTCAAGTTCTGCCCGGACGGCGCCCCACCATGCCGCCCGGTCCCCACGGCAGAAACGGCAGAAGGAGCCTGAGTGAGACCCCTCACGAAGAAGCAGCGGATATCCGCACTCGCCGCCACCGCGGCGCTTGTCGCCGCGGGCGTCACCGCGGGTACCGCGGGAGCCGCCCCCTCCGGCTCGGCGGACGCGAAGGCGAACGGCGCACTGCCCGCGAAGCTCTCGGCGTCCCAGCACACCTCGCTGGTGAAGAAGGCCGACACCAAGGCCGCGAAGGCCGCCGACGCGAAGGCCCTCGGCCTCGGCGCCAAGGAAGCCCTGCACGTCAAGGACGTCATCAAGAACAAGGACGGCGCGACGCACACGCGCTACGAGCGGACGTACGACGGTCTGCCCGTCCTCGGCGGCGACCTCGTCGTCCACAAGTCGGCGGACGGCAAGGTGACCCGCACGTCGAAGGCCACCAAGGCGAAGATCGCCGTGAAGTCCACCACGGCGGCCGCCGCGCACAAGCCCGCCAAGGCCGACGCGAAGGGCAGCAAGGCCCCCCGCAAGGTCGTCTGGGCCTCGGACGGCAAGCCCGTGCTCGCCTGGGAGACCGTCGTCGGCGGCACCCAGAAGAGCGGCGCCCCGAACCAGCTGCACGTCATCACGGACGCGAACACCGGCAAGAAGCTGTTCGAGTTCCAGGGCGTGAAGGAGGGCTCCGGCGAGAGCCAGTACAGCGGCTCCGTCGAGCTGGGCACCTCGGGTTCCGAGGGCAAGTTCACCATGGTCGACGAGAAGCGTGGCAAGAACGAGACCACGGACCTCAAGAACGGCCAGAGCGGTGACGGCGAGCTGTTCACCGACGAGGACGACAAGTGGGGCACCGGCAAGCCCGAGGACGCGCAGACCGCGGGCGTCGACGCGCACTACGGCGCGGCCTCGACGTGGGACTACTACAAGAACGTGCACGGCCGCGAGGGCATCGCCGGTGACGGCAAGGGCGCCCGCAGCCGGGTCCACTACGGCGACAGCTACGTCAACGCCTTCTGGGAAGACGGCTGCTTCTGCATGACGTACGGCGACGGCGAGGGCAACAAGAAGCCCCTCACCTCGCTCGACGTCGCGGCCCACGAGATGTCGCACGGCGTGACCTCCACCACCGCCAACCTGGAGTACGCGGGCGAGTCCGGCGGCCTGAACGAGGCCACCTCGGACATCTTCGCGGCGGCGGTCGAGTTCAACGCGAACAACAAGGAAGACGTGCCCGACTACATGGTCGGCGAGAAGATCGACATCAACGGCGACGGCACCCCGCTGCGGTACATGGACGAGCCGAGCAAGGACGGCCAGTCCCTGGACTACTGGGACACCAACGCCGGTGACGTGGACGTCCACTACTCGTCCGGCATCGCCAACCACTTCTTCTTCCTGCTCTCCGTCGGCAGCGGCGAGCGCGAGGTGAACGGCGTGAAGTACAACTCGCCGACCAAGGGCGGCGAGAAGCTGGAGGGCATCGGCATCGAGAAGGCCGAGAAGATCTGGTTCAAGGCCCTCACCGAGGAGATGACCTCGACCACGGACTACAAGGCCGCGCGCGCTGCGACGCTCAAGGCCGCCGAGGGTCTCTACGGCGCGGACAGCGCCGAGGTCAAGGCCGTCGGCGCCGCCTGGACCGGCGTGAACGTCGCCGGCTGATCAGTTCGTAGCAGGTACGACAGAGCCCCACCGCTGGACAGGCGGTGGGGCTCTGTCACGCGTTCACCCCTGTGAGGGATGCACATACCGGATAAGGCCGACTTAACCTGATGACAGGTCAACTTACCTGACCTTCCGTCATTTGGAGGATATCCAGTATGGCTCGACTCACGTCGGTTCTCCGTAAGACCGGTCTCGCGGTGGCCGGTGCCACCGCGGCGCTGGGCATGGCGTTCACGCTGGCCCCGGGCGCGGCGGCGGCAGCCGCCCCGCACCAGGCGTCCGCCCGCGTCGACGCGGTCTGCACGGTGAACGACAACGGGGTGAACTTCCGCGGCGGTCCCGGCCCCGAATATCCGGTGCTGGGACAGGTGAACCGCGGGCAGAAGATGAACCTGAAGGGGGTCCAGGGCAACTGGGTCCACGGAGACCTGTGGGGAGGTCGCACGGGGGTCTGGATCCACACGGCGTACCTGGACGGCTGTTGAGATCCGGAGCGGCTGCTGAGGTGCGCTAGCTAGCGCATCAGCAGCCCACCGGTTCCGTCGGAGGACGAGGCCGCGTTCTCCGACGGGACCGCCAGGAGCCCCATCTCCGCGCCGCCCGCCAGCAGCCGGTGCGCGGGCAGGATGCGGACCGTGTAGCCGAACGCGCCCGTACGGTCGAGGGCGAGCGGTCCCTCGTAGAGCCACCGCCCCTCCATGTCCGGGCCCCGCGTCGGCTTGAGCGGGGTGCGCACGGCGCCGGCACCCGCGATGCGGTCCGACTCGTCGACGCAGCCCGAGACGGCCTGGACCTCCACGTCGTCCGGGCCCAGCCCGCCGAGGCCCACGCGCACGCGCAGCCCCAGCGAGGCCCCGACCTCCAGCGCCTCGCCGCTCCCGGCCTCGCCCGAGGTCTCGACGTGGTCGATGACCACGCCGGGCCACGCGGCGCGCACCCGGGTCTTCCACGCCGCCAGCTCCTCCGCCGCCGGGGGCGTCAGCTCCCGCTGGGCGCGGGCCGCCGGGGCGTAGAGCCGCTCGACGTACTCGCGCAGCATCCGGTCGGCGAGGACCTTGGGCCCCAGCCGGGTCAGGGTCTGGCGCACCATCTCGACCCAACGGTCGGGGACGCCGCCGCCGTTGCGCTCGTAGAAGGCCGGGGCGATGTGCTCCTCGACCAGCTCGTAGAGCGCGGCGGCCTCGATGGCGTCGCGCCGCTCGGCGTCGTCGGCCGCGGCGCCGTCCGCGCTGGGCACGGCCCAGCCGAAGTCTGGCTCGAACCACTCGTCCCACCAGCCGTCCAGCACCGAGAGGTTGAGGCAGCCGTTGAGCGCGGCCTTCATGCCGCTGGTGCCGCAGGCCTCCAGGGGGCGCAGGGGGTTGTTGAGCCAGACGTCGCAGCCCGCGTAGAGGTGGCGGGCCATGGCCATGCCGTAGTCGGGCAGGAAGACGATCCGGTGGCGCACGCGCGGGTCGTCGGCGAAGCGGACCAGCTCCTGGACGAGCCGCTTGCCGCCGTCGTCGGCCGGGTGCGCCTTGCCCGCGACGACGATCTGCACGGGCCGCTCCGGGTGCAGCAGCAGCTCCATCAGCCGGTCCCGGTCGCGCAGCATCAGCGTGAGCCGCTTGTAGGAGGGGACGCGGCGGGCGAAGCCGATGGTGAGCACATCGGGGTCGAACACACCGTCGATCCAGCCCAGTTCGGCCTGGGCCGCGCCGCGTTGCCGCCAGGACGCGAACAGCCGCTGCCGTACCTCCTGCACCAGCCGCTCGCGCAGCCCCCTGCGCAGCTCCCACAGCTCGCCGTCCTTGAGGTCGCGCGCGTCGGCGGGGACGGCGGGCGCGGTCCAGGTCGGCGCGTGCACGCCGTTGGTGAGCGAGCCGATGGGGATCTCGGTGGAGTCGAAGCCGGGCCACAGCGGGGCGAACATCTCGCGGCTGACCTGGCCGTGCAGGGTGCTCACGCCGTTGGCGCGCTGGGCGAGGCGCAGGCCCATCACGGCCATGTTGAAGACGTTGGGCTCGCCGCCCGGGTAGCTCTCCATGCCGAGCCGCAGCACGTCCTCGACGGCGATGTCCGGCAGCTCCCCGTCCGCGCCGAAGTGCCGCGCGACCAGCTCGCGGTCGAAGCGGTCGATGCCCGCGGGCACGGGGGTGTGGGTGGTGAAGACGGTCCCTGCGCGCACCTTCTCCAGCGCGGCGTCGAAGCCGAGCCCGGTCCCGCCCGGTCCGTGCCCGCCCAGTTCGCGGATGCGCTCCAGGCCGAGGAAGCCCGCGTGGCCCTCGTTGGTGTGGAAGACCTCGGGCTCGGGGTGGCCGCTGACGCGGCAGTACGCGCGCACGGCGCGGACGCCGCCGATGCCGAGCAGCATCTCCTGGAGCAGCCGGTGTTCGCTGCCGCCCCCGTAGAGCCGGTCGGTGACGTCGCGTTCGCCGGGGGCGTTCTCCTCGACGTCCGAGTCGAGCAGCAGCAGCGGTACGCGCCCGACGCAGGCCCGCCAGACGAACGCGCGCAGCACGCGCCCGCCGGGGAGCCGCAGCTCGATCCGTACGGGCGCGCCGTCCTCGGGCTCGCGGAGGATCTGGAGGGGCTGCTCGTTGGGGTCGAAGACGGGGTAGTGCTCCTGCTGCCAGCCGTCGTGGGTGAGGGACTGGCGGAAGTAGCCGTGCCGGTAGAGGAGTCCGACGCCGATGAGCGGGACGCCGAGGTCGCTGGCGGTCTTGAGGTGGTCCCCGGCGAGGATGCCGAGGCCGCCGCTGTACTGCGGCAGGGCTCCGGTGATCCCGAACTCCGGCGAGAAGTAGGCCACGGCTTCGGGCATCCCAGCCCCCGCGCGCTGATACCAGCGGGGCTCGCTGACGTAGTCCGTCAGGTCCCCGGCGGCCATCGCGAGGCGGCGCAGGAAGCCCCGGTCGTCCGCCAGCTCGGCCAGCCGCTCGGCGGGCACGGCGCTCAGCAGCCGTACGGGATTCCCGCCCGCGGCACGCCATGCCTCGGGGTCGATGGCGCGGAACAGCTCACGCGTCTCGGGGTGCCAGGACCAGCGCAGATTTCTGGCCAGCTCGCTGAGCGGGCGGAGCGGTTCGGGGAGGACGGGGCGCACGGAAAAGCGGCGAATGGCCTTCACGGTTCGACAGTAACGGTCCGTCGGGAGTCGGCAACCGTTCCACGCGCCGTGGCGACTCCCCCGCGAAAGAACCCGGCCTTCCCGGGAAGCCGTCGGCGGAGTCGGTGGCGGAGTCGGCTGCGGGAGCAGGAAGATCAAGCCCCGCGTCCGCCAGCACGGCAACAGCTCGGGCGCCGATCGGCAAGACCTGTCTCTCCGAAAAGAGCGGCATCTCCTGCGGCTAGCGGAAACGGGATCCGCGCCCTTGCGGGACGGCGGCCATTCCGTACGGTCGAGAACACCGCCTCCGACGCGGTGCCTCCCGAGTACGACGGAACCCCCACCCGAGTGAACGCGGACAGGAGCCGTCATGCCCGCAGCACGGAAGCGCTCCGCCGAGCGGATACAAAGTAGGGCGAGCCCGTTATCTCCCATTATGACCCCAGGTGAGCTGATGATTGGTCGCATCCCCGTGCTCGACGTCCGTCCCGTCGTGGAGTGCGGAAGCCGTCCCGCGAAAGCCGTGCCCGGCGAGACCTTCCAGGTCTCGGCCACCGTCTTCCGCGAAGGCCACGAGGACGTGGGCGCCAATGTGGTGCTGCGCGGCCCCGCGGGCCGCGCGGGGCCGTGGACGCCGATGCGCGAACTCGCGCCCGGCACCGACCGCTGGGGGGCCGGGGTCACCCCCGACGCCGAGGGGCGGTGGACGTACGCCGTGGAGGCGTGGGGCGATCCGGTGAGCACCTGGCGGCGCCACGCGAAGATCAAGATCCCGGCGGGCATCGACACCGAACTCACCCTGGAGGAGGGCGCGCTGCTGCACGAGCGCGCCGCCGCGCAGGTGCCCAAGCGGGACGGGCGCGCCGCCGTGCTGGACGCCGTGGACGCGCTGCGCGACACCGGGCGCACCGGCGCGGCGCGCCTCGCGGCGGCGCTCGCGCCCGAGGTCACGGCCGTGCTGGACCGCTATCCGCTGCGCGAGATGATCACCTCCTCGCGGCCGCTGACGCTCCAAGTCGAGCGCCGCCGCGCGCTGTTCGGCTCCTGGTACGAGCTGTTCCCGCGCTCGGAGGGCGCGGTCGTCCGCAGGGGCGGGCCGCCGGTGAGCGGGACGCTGCGGACGGCGGCCGAGCGGCTGGACGCGGTGGCCGCGATGGGCTTCGACGTGGTCTATCTGCCGCCCGTCCATCCGATCGGCGAGGCGTACCGCAAGGGCCGGGACAACGCACTGTCGGCCTCGCCCGAGGACGTCGGCTCGCCCTGGGCGATCGGCTCGGCCGAGGGCGGCCACGACGCGCTCCACCCCGACCTGGGCACGATGGAGGACTTCGACCGCTTCGTGGAGCGCGCCCGCGAGCTCCGGATGGAGGTCGCGCTCGACTTCGCGCTCCAGTGCTCGCCGGACCACCCGTGGGTCAAGGAGCACCCGGAGTGGTTCGCCAGACGCGCCGACGGGACGATCGCCTACGCGGAGAACCCGCCGAAGAAGTACCAGGACATCTACCCCGTCTCCTTCGACACGGACCCCTCGGCGTACGCGGGCCTCGTCCGGGAGACGCTGCGCGTGCTGCGGTACTGGATGGCGCACGGGGTACGCATCTTCCGGGTCGACAATCCGCACACCAAGCCCGTGGCGTTCTGGGAGAAGGTCCTCGCGGACATCAACCGGACGGACCCCGACGTGATCTTCCTCGCCGAGGCGTTCACCCGTCCGGCGATGATGCACACGCTCGCGAAGATCGGTTTCCAGCAGTCGTACACGTACTTCACCTGGCGGAACACCAAGCACGAGCTCACCGAGTACCTCACCGAGCTCTCCGGCGAGGCCGCCGCCTGGATGCGGCCGAACTTCTTCGTGAACACCCCGGACATCCTGCACGCCTACCTCCAGGAGGGCGGCCGGCCCGCGTTCGAGATCCGGGCCGTGCTGGCGGCGACGCTCTCTCCCTCGTGGGGGATGTACGCGGGCTTCGAACTGTGCGAGAACACCGCACTGCGTACGGGCAGCGAGGAGTACCTTTCCTCGGAGAAGTACGAACTGCGTCCGCGCGACTGGGCCGCGGCCGACCGCGAGGGCCGCTCGATCACCCCGCTGATCACCGCGCTCAACCGGCTGCGCCGTCACCGGCCCGCGCTCCAGCACCTCCGCGACCTGCACTTCCACCGCACGGACAACGAGAACGTGCTCGCGTACTCGAAGCACTGCACGGAGCCCTACGCCGACACGGTGCTCATCGTGGTCAACCTGGACCCCCACCACACCCACGAGGCGACGGTGTCGTTGGACATGTCGCAATTCGAAGCATCCGGACTGAGTGCCGCTCAGATGAGCGGTTCGGAGTCCTTCCCGGTGCGCGACGAGCTCACCGGCGAGACCTACCACTGGGGCAGGGACAACTATGTGCGCCTGGAGCCGGGGGGTGACTCCCCTGCCGCGGCCCACATCCTCACCCTGCGACCGTCCTCACCGACCGGAGGGTCACCCACACATGATCGTCAATGAGCCCGTCCCCGACACCTTCGAGGACACCCCTGCCAGGGACCGCGACCCGGAGTGGTTCAAGCGCGCCGTCTTCTACGAGGTCCTGGTGCGCTCGTTCCAGGACAGCGACGGCGACGGCATCGGAGACCTCCAAGGGCTCACCGCGAAGCTGGACTATCTCCAGTGGCTCGGCGTCGACTGCCTCTGGCTGCCGCCGTTCTTCAAGTCACCCCTGAAGGACGGCGGTTACGACGTCTCGGACTACACGTCCGTGCTCCCCGAGTTCGGCGACATCGCGGACTTCGTGGAGTTCGTCGACGCCGCCCACCAGCGCGGCATGCGGGTCATCATCGACTTCGTCATGAACCACACCAGCGACCAGCATCCGTGGTTCCAGGAGTCCAGGAAGGACCCCGAAGGGCCGTACGGCGACTACTACGTCTGGGCGGACGACGACAAGCAGTACCAGGACGCGCGCATCATCTTCGTGGACACCGAGGTGTCCAACTGGACGTTCGATCCCGTACGCAAGCAGTACTACTGGCACCGCTTCTTCTCGCACCAGCCGGATCTCAACTACGAGAACCCCGTCGTCCAGGACGAGATGATTTCCGCACTGCGCTTCTGGCTGGACCTCGGAATCGACGGATTCCGGCTCGACGCGGTCCCTTATCTGTACGCGGAGGAGGGCACCAACTGCGAGAACCTGCCGCGCTCCCATGAATTCCTCAAGCGGGTGCGGGCCGAGATCGACGCGAGTTACCCCGACACGGTGCTGCTCGCCGAGGCCAATCAGTGGCCGGAAGACGTCGTCGACTACTTCGGCTCGTTCGAGAAGGGGGGCGACGAGTGCCACATGGCGTTCCACTTCCCGGTGATGCCGAGGATCTTCATGGCGGTGCGCCGTGAGTCCCGCTATCCGGTCTCGGAAATCCTCGCGAAGACCCCGGAGATCCCCTCCGGCTGCCAGTGGGGAATCTTCCTGCGCAACCACGACGAGCTGACCCTGGAAATGGTCACCGACGAGGAGCGCGACTACATGTACGCGGAGTACGCCAAGGATCCGCGCATGCGCGCCAACATCGGCATCCGGCGGCGGCTCGCGCCGCTGCTCGACAACGACCGCAAGCAGATCGAGCTGTTCACCGCCCTGCTCTTCGCGCTGCCCGGCTCGCCGATCCTCTACTACGGCGACGAGATCGGCATGGGCGACAACATCTGGCTCGGCGACCGCGACGCCGTCCGCACCCCCATGCAGTGGACCCCGGACCGCAACGCGGGCTTCTCCTCCTGCGACCCGGGAAGGCTCTTCCTGCCGACCATCATGGACCCGGTCCACGGTTATCAGGTGACGAACGTCGAGGCGGCGATGAGTTCGCCGAGTTCGCTGCTGCACTGGACGCGGCGGATGATCGAGATCCGTAAGCAGAATCCGGCCTTCGGCCTCGGCACCTACGAGGAGCTCTCCTCCTCCAACCCGGCCGTGCTGGCCTTTCTCCGCGAGGTCAGGCTTCCCGAGGGAGGCGATGATCTGGTGATGTGCGTGAACAACTTCTCGCGGTTCCCGCAGCCCACCGAACTCGATCTCCGCGCCTGGGAAGGGCGCGTCCCCGTCGAATTGATCGGCGGCGTGCGCTTCCCCCCGATCGGTGAGTTGCCGTACCTTCTCACTCTCGCCGGGCACGGGTTCTACTGGTTCCGGCTGCGCCGCCCGAGTTAACGGCTCGCGTTAAGGCGCCCCCGCCACGGGCACCTCGTACCGCATCGAAGTGAATCCGCACGACACTGCTCGCACACCCGGACATCCCATGCCGCAATCCGGGACACTCTGCGTACCTTTCGTGTGCCCGGGGAAAGGACGCCATGTCGGACAGCTCCTTGCCCCTCGCGGCCGTGGTCCCGGCCGCCGCCGTGCACGGGGACCACGGCGGCACGGCCCTGCTCCGCTCGCTCTCCCCGCTGCTGGCCGAATGGCTGCCGCGCCAGCGGTGGTTCGCGGGCAAGGGCCGTCCGCTCACCGGCTTCTCGCCGGTGGCGGCGACGGAGCTGCTGCCGTGCGGCGCGGGCGGCGCGACGCCCGGGCTGCTCCATTTCCTGGTCCGGGCGCGGCAGTCCGCCGCGCCCGGCACCGCCGACGACTGCTACCAGCTGCTGCTCGGCGTGCGCGAGGCGCTGCCGCCGGAGCTGGCCCCCGCGCTGCTCGGCCGCCCCTCGACCGGGCCGCTGCGAGGCCGCGCCGTCTACGAGGCGCTGCACGACCCCCGGCTGACCGGGCTCCTCCTCGAACGCCTGCGCGCCCCGGGGCGGCTCGGGCCGCTGCGCTTCTCCCGTGACCCCAAGGCCGTCATCCCCACGGGCCTGCGCCCCCGGCCGCTCACCGCCGAGCAGTCCAACTCCTCGGTGATCTACGGCAGCGCGTACATCCTCAAGCTCTTCCGCCGCGTCGGCGCGGGCGTCAACCCCGACCTGGAGCTGCCGCTCGCGCTGGCCCGCCGGGGCAGTACGCCCGTGCCCGCGCCCACCGCCTGGTTCGAGGCGGTGACGCGCGGCCCCTCCCCGGAGACGGTCACCCTCGGCGTCCTCCAGCCGTTCCTGCCGGACGCCGCCGACGGCTGGCAGCTCGCCCTGCGGGCCCTCGAAGCACGCCGCGACTTCACCGGCGCGGCCTCCGCGCTGGGCCGTACGACCGCCGAGGTGCACACGGGCCTCGCGCGGGCGCTGCCCACCTCCGTCCTCGGCAGCGACCAGCTCGAACACCTGGCCTCCGGAATGGCGGCGCGCCTCGACACCGCGAGCGCCGCCGTGCCCGCGCTGCGCCCGTACCGCCCCGCGCTGCTCGGCGCGTTCCGGGAGCTGGCCGAGCGCGGGCGGCACGGCCCCGCCTGCCCGGCGCAGCGCGTCCACGGCGATCTGCACCTCGGCCAGGTGCTGCACACCGCGGCGCCCCCGCCCGGCGGGACCGGGGCCACCGGCGCGGACGACGGGCTCGCCGCGCACCGCGACGGCGCCGACGGGCGCTGGACGCTGATCGACTTCGAGGGCGAGCCCGCGAAGCCGCTCGCCGAGCGCCGCGCCGACCAGCCCGTCGTCCGCGACATCGCCGGGATGCTGCGCTCCTTCGACTACGCCGCCTGCCAGTGCCCGGCGGGCCCCGCGGACACCGCGGGCCCCGGCGACGCGTGGTCCCAGGAGTGGGCCGCCGCCAACCGGGCCGCTTACTGCGCCGGTTACGCGGACGCGTGCGGCTCCGACCCCCGTGACGACGCGGTGCTGCTGCGCGCGTACGAGACGGACAAGGCCGTCTACGAGGTGCTGTACGAGGCCCGTAACCGGCCGTCCTGGCTGTCCATCCCCCTGTCGGCGATCCGCAGGCTCGCCGACGAGAAACGTTCCCCCTCTTCCTGACCAGGAGGCCCCCTCCCGTGACACCCGACCGGCCCTCGGCTCCCCAGATTCCCGCCACGTTCCTCCGTGAGCCGGACGCCTCCCCCGCCCCCCGGCGCCATACGCCCGCCCCCCGGCGGGAACAGGCGTCCCCCGGCCGGACGGTGGAGCGGGAAGCCCGGCGCGGCGTCCGGCCCGCGCCGCCGCTGCCCGACGAGGACCGCGAGCGCCTCCTGACCGGCACCCACCATGACCCGCACGCCCTCCTCGGCGCCCACCCGGTGCGGGGCGGAATCCTCTTCCGCACGCTGCGCCCGTACGCGCAGGGCGTCACCGTCGTCGGCAAGGGCCTGCGCGCCGAGCTGTACGACGAGGAGGACGGCTTCTTCTCCGGCGTGCTGCCGCTCAACGCGATCCCCGCGTACGAGCTGCTGGTCCGGTACGGCGACGAGCCCGGCGCCGACGACGTACGGACCGCCGACGCGTACCGCTTCCTGCCCGCGCTCGGCGACCTCGACCTGCACCTGATCACCGAGGGCCGGCACGAGCAGCTGTGGCGCGCCCTCGGCGCCCACCCCATGACGCACGAGGGCGTGGCGGGCACCCGCTTCACCCTGTGGGCGCCGAACGCGCGCGGCGTACGGATCGCGGGCTCCTTCAACTACTGGGACGCCACCGCCTGCCCCATGCGCTCACTGGGCTCGTCCGGCATCTGGGAGCTCTTCCTGCCCGGCGTCGAGGAGGGCGCGCTCTACAAGTTCGACGTCGCGCGGCCCGACGGCAGCCACACCCTGCGCGCCGACCCGATGGCCCGCGCCGCCGAGTGCCCGCCCGCCAGCGCCTCCGTCGTCACCGTCCCGCGCCACGTCTGGAGCGACCAGGAGTGGATGGCCCGCCGCTCCCAGGCGTCCCCGCACAGCGAGCCGCTCTCCGTGTACGAGGTCCACCTGCCCTCCTGGCGCCCCGGACTGAGCTACCGGGAACTCGCCGAGCAGCTCCCCGCGTACGTGACGGACCTCGGCTTCACGCACGTGGAGCTGATGCCGGTGGCCGAGCACCCGTACGGCGGCTCGTGGGGCTACCAGGTCACCGGTTTCTACGCGCCGACCGCGCGGCTCGGCGGGCCCGACGACTTCAGGTTCCTCGTCGACGCGCTGCACCGGGCCGGGATCGGCGTGCTGATGGACTGGGTGCCCGCGCACTTCCCCAAGGACGACTGGGCGCTGGCCGCGTTCGACGGGACGCCGCTGTACGAGCACGCCGACCCGGCGCGGGCCGAGCACCCCGACTGGGGGACGCTCGAATTCGACTTCGGGCGGCGCGAGGTGCGCAACTTCCTCGTGGCCAACGCCGTGTACTGGTGCGAGGAGTTCCACATCGACGGCCTCCGCGTCGACGCCGTCGCCTCCATGCTCTACCTCGACTACTCGCGCGAGGAGGGCGAGTGGAGCCCGAACGAGCACGGGGGCCGGGAGAACCTCGACGCGGTCGCCTTCCTCCAGGAGATGAACGCCACCGTCTACCGCCGCTGCCCGGGGGTCATCACGGCGGCCGAGGAATCGACGGCCTGGGACGGCGTCACCCGCGCCACCCACCACGTCGGCGAGGGCGGCTTCGGCGGGCTCGGCTTCGGCTTCAAGTGGAACATGGGCTGGATGCACGACTCCCTGACGTACATGACGAAGGAGCCCGTGCACCGCAAGTTCCACCACGGCGACATGACCTTCTCCATGGTCTACGCCTACTCCGAGAACTACGTCCTGCCCATCTCGCACGACGAGGTCGTGCACGGCAAGCGGTCCCTGGTCAGCAAGATGCCGGGCGACTGGTGGCAGCGCCGGGCCAACCACCGCGCCTACCTGGGCTTCATGTGGGCGCACCCGGGCAAGCAGCTCCTCTTCATGGGCCAGGAGTTCGCGCAGGGCGCCGAGTGGGCGGAGGGCCACGGGCCCGACTGGTGGCTGCTCGACCCCTCCTACTCGGCCGAGCCCGACCACCGGGGCGTACGGGACCTGGTGCGCGACCTCAACACCGGGTACCGCGCGCGGCCCGCGCTCTGGGAGCGGGACACCCTGCCCGAGGGCTTCGCCTGGGTCGCGGGCGACGCGAGCGACGACAACACCTTCGCCTTCCTCCGCTTCGCCGCCGACGGCTCGCCGCTGCTCTCCGTCAGCAACTTCTCGCCCGTGGTCCGCGAGGAGTACCGGCTCGGCGTGCCCGGCGAGTGGACGTCCTGGCGCGAGGTCCTCAACACCGACGAGGAGCGGTACGGGGGCGGCGGGGTGCGCAACGACGAGGCGCTCAAGGCCGAGCCGGTCCCCTCCCACGGCCACCCGCACTCGCTGACGCCGACGCTTCCGCCGCTGGCCACGGTGTGGTTCACGCCGTGCTGAGGCGCTGCTGAGGCCCTGACGCCGGGGTCGGGGGCCGTACTCGGAATCGGTCCTCCCGCTTGCCACCGCCCCCCGAACAGCGGTGTACTGCACCACGACGGGGTCGGCGTGAACGAGAGCTGGAGGCAGTACGCATGCGCGACCGTACCCGGACCCGTCTGTACCGCCAGGCCATCTGCCGTGCTCAGTGCCCGGGATGCGGTGGTGACACCCTGACCACGAACGACGACGGCTGGAAGATCTGCTATGCCTGCGGCTACTCCTCACCCGCCTGAGCGGCGCCGCGCGGTGGTGCTGGCGTCGCTCGTCCCGCTGTCCGAGCTGGAGGACAGCCCCTTCCTGGTGGACACCCGCCGCCAGTACGCCGCGTGCCGCGACTGGGCGGAGCGGAACGGCTACGCCATCGCCGCCACCATCGAGACCAACAACGCGCCCGTCACCACCCCCGCCCTCTGGCAGGACGTGGAGGCGGGCGCGGAGGCGTTCCTGTGCGCCGGGCCCCGGATCCTGGACGCGGCGCTGGAGTCGGCGTCCGACTTCGCCGAGCGCTGCGCCTCGCGCGGCGTCCGGCTGGTCACCGTCGAGTGCGCCGAGCCCGCCTACACGGCGGAGATGAAGGCCGCGGTGCACCGCCGCCTCTCGCTCCCGACCGCCGGGTACGACGGCTGCTGAGCACCGGTTTTCCCGGCTGCTAGCCTCGGCCTCCGCAAGAGAGTTCGAGTCGGGGGTGTGCGGCGTTGCGGGGGCGCGTACTGAGCGGGCGCTACGAGCTGGTGGAGAAACTCGGCGCGGGCGGCATGGGCGAGGTCTGGCGGGCCCGCGACCGTGACCTGGGGCGCGAGGTCGCCGTCAAGCTCTTCTCGCCGCCCTCCGACGTCCAGCCCGAGGAGCGCGCCGAACTCCTCGGCCGCTTCCGGCGCGAGGCCCGCGCCGCCGCCGCGCTCGACAGCCCGCACATCGCGACCGTCCACGACCACGGCGCCGACGACGGCGTCCCGTACCTGGTGATGGAGCTGGTCGAGGGCCGTTCGCTGGAGCGGGTGCTGCGGGACGAGGGGCGCGTGCCCGTCCGCGACGCGCTCGACTGGAGCGCCCAGATCTGCCGCGCCCTGGCCACCGCGCACACGGCGGGCGTCGTGCACCGCGACATCAAGCCCGCCAACGTCGTCGTACGGCCCGACGGGACGGCCGTCGTCCTCGACTTCGGCATCGCCAGGTTCCAGGAGGCCGTCGAGGCCGAGACGAAGCTGACGCGCACGGGCCACATGCCGCTCGGCAGCGTCCTCTACATGGCGCCGGAGCGGTTCCGCATGGAGCCGGGCGACGGCCGGGCCGACCTGTACGCGCTGGGCTGCGTGCTCTACGAACTCCTCGTCGGACGCCCGCCGTTCGTGGGCCCGGCGGCGGGCGTGATGTTCAACCACCTCAACGACGTCCCGCTCCGCCCGAGCCGCGCCCGCGCCGAACTGACCCCCGACGTGGACCGGCTCGTCCTGGACCTGATGGCCAAGGACGCGGACGACCGCCCCGCGGACGCGGAGAGCGCGGGGCGACGGCTGGAGGCGGTACGGGAGGGGGCGGGGCCCGCAAAGGAGCCGGAACCGGAGCCCGTGCGGGAAGCGGAGCCCGTAAGGGAATCGGAGCCAGAGGACGCGCCGCCGCCCCAGCCCACGCGTACCCCCGCGCCCGCGCCGATCACCACCGTCGTCCACCCCCCGGAGCGCCGTCGCAGGCCCTCGCGCCGGGTCGTGCTCGCGGGCGCCGCCGCGCTGCTGGTGCTGGGCGGGACCGGAGTGACGCTGATGTCCGCGAAGGAGGAGGCGCCGGACCCCGACTGGACCGTCGTCTACGCCCGCCCCGAGGAGAACAAGGGCGCCGACGACGCCGCCGTCGAGAAGGCCGTACGCAAGGGCGTACGGGCCTCCGGGCTGAAGGGGACCCTCGACGTCGCCCCCGTGGACAGCACCACCTTCGAGCTGGAGGACGAGGTCAGGAAGCTCCCCCACGTCGTGGCCGTGATCGGCGAGACGGACCTCTCGCCGGGCGTGGCCGGGGACGACGTGGAGGAGTACGGCTCGGGCTACGGGGTGCTGCCCGTCACGCTCAACGCCTGCCCCGACCCGGGCGCCGACGGCGACACGGACGCCGAGATGGACAACTCCTTCGCGCTGCGCACCTCCCCCGGCGCCACCGGGACGCAGCTCGGCGACCGGCTCCGACGCGACCCCGGCGTACGCTCCGTGCTGCTGGTGACGGAGAGCGGCTCCGAGGAGGAGTTCGGCGAGCGGCTCCGCAAGTCCTTCTCCGGGGACGGGCGCGAGGTCGCGGAGCACCGGCTCTTCCAGGGCCTGACCCAGGAGGGCCGGGACGACGTCGCCGAGGTGCTGAAGAAGCGGAAGCCGGACACGCTCGTGCTTCCGGAGGACCCGTACGAGGGCCCGTTCACCGCGCGGGAGCTGCGCAAGGCCGGGTTCCGGGGCCGCGTCGTCACCCCGCTCCCCTCCACCTGCCGGAACGAGAGCCCCGGCAGGGCCCCGGACGCCGGGAACGCGGGGAACGCGGGGAACGCCGAGGGCGTCGACCAGTACCGCTTCCGCGACCAGGCCACCGACCGCAAGAGCGCGCGGCGCAGCGCGCTCGACGCCGCGCACGCCCTCGCCGCCACGCTCGCCAAGCAGAACGGCACCCCGGACTCCGGAGCCCTGCGCGGTCTCCTGGCGGAGGACCTGGTGGGGCTGCGGGTCCGGGGTGCGAACGGCACCTTCGCGTTCGGCGAGGACGGCTACCTCAAGAGCCGCGAGCTCAAGATCGACCGCCTGGACGGCAAAGGCAAGCGGTGGCGCGAGCGGTAACGGCTCACGCCGTCACGCCTGTCACGTCCGCGACGACGCACGAGACGTTGTCGGGCCCGCCCGCCGCGATCGACATGTCGACCAGCGCGCGTACGGCGTCCGCCGGTGCCCCGGCCTCGGTGAGCGTACGCCGCACGTCGGCGTCCGGGACCACGCCCGACAGCCCGTCCGAGCAGAGCAGATAGCGGTCGCCCGGCAGCGCGTCGTGCAGCTTGAGGTCCGGCGGCGAGGTCGCGACGGCGCCCAGGGCGCGCAGCAGCAGCGCGCGCTGCGGGTGCGAACGCGCCTCCTCCGGCGTGATCCGGCCCTCGTCGACCTGGGACTGGACGTGCGTGTGGTCGTGCGTGATGCGGAACAGCCCGCGGTCGCGCAGCAGATACGCGCGCGAGTCGCCGATGTGCACGAGCGCGAGCTGCGAACGGGCGGCGTCCCAGAGCATCGCCGTGAGCGTCGTCCCCGACTCCTCGTCGTCCGGGCCGACGCCACGGACGTCGTGCTCGGCCTCGCGGACGGCGTCCTCCAGTGCGTTGAGCAGGTCACCGGCCGGGAGGGTCCTGGTCTCCAGGCGGCGCAGAGCCGCGACGGCGGCCGAACTGGCGCTCTGCCCGCGCGCGCCGAAGCCGTCGGCGACGGCGAGCAGCCGGTCGCCCGCGTACGCCACGTCCTGGTTGCTCTCACGGACGCGGCCGGTGTCGGAGAGCGCCGCGTAACGAATGGTGAGCGGCGCGCCGTTGGTCGTCCCCATCATCGGTTGGTCCCTTCGTGCGAGGTGGGCGATGAGGAAGGAGGCCAGCTCGCGGCGGGCGGCGGTGTCCGACTCGACGGAGTCCCAGAAGGCCCGCACCTCGTCGGCTGCGGCGGCCGTGCCGAGATCGCACACCGTACGGATACGGGCCAGCGGCATGCCCAGCCGCCGCAGCCACGCGACGAGCCGGGCGCGCTCGACCTGCCCCGGGTCGTAGTACCGGTACCCGGAGAACGGATCGACGCGGGCCGGCGTCAGCAGCCCCAGCTCGTCGTAGAGCCGCAACGCCTTGGGCGTCAGCCGCGTCAGCCGCGCGAAGGCCCCGATGGTGACCAGCTCCATATCCGGCTCCCTCCCTCATCCTGACCCGCCCGAGCCTGTGCCTTCACCCAGGGACAAGGTCAACGCCCCTCGACGTACCGCCGGAGGAGCGCGGCGTGGGAGAGGGGCCGGGAGAGGTCGGCGACGTCCCCGTTGAGGGTGTAGTCGAGGAGAACCACATCCCGTACGGCCGCCATCTCCCGCAGCCGCGCCACCACCCCGGCGGCCGGATTCTCCAGCACCCAGTGGTACGCGGGCAGATAGATCCGCCGCCGCGCCGTCTCGTACGGGAGCAGCGGCCCTTCCCCGTACGGCCCGGGTCGATGACCGAGAACGGGCCCGAACCGCCGCACGGTCCGCTTGAGCCCCTTCATCGAGGTGACGTCGAGCTTCGCGAGATCGACATCGGCGCCCTCGAACACCTTGAGCGCCTGCCAGACCCCCTCGACGGACTGACTCGTGACCCCCGCGCCACCGGGCACGGGAATCCCCCCATGCGGAAAGAACGGACTCAGCCTGACCCACGGCTCGGGCCCCTTCGACGTCACGTCGACGATCTCGGCCCCCGGAAACTCGGCGGCCAACGAGGCGGACGAACGACGACGGCTGGCGACGTGGATCGAGGGTGAGTCCATGAACGCCAGCATGCCGGGCCCCACTGACAGACGGGCTACGCCGACTTCCTGACGTCCTCCCGTATCCCGTCCACGACCTTCGCGAACGCCTTGAGGTCGTACGCGGCGGGCTTCGTGCCGGTGGCCTCGGGCGAGTTGTCGACGACCATCGCGGCCGAGCCGTCGTCGTCCCAGGCGCAGGTGGGAACGGTGAGCGCCTGTCCGGCGTCCTTCTTCCTCAGCACGACGCAGGTGACCTCGCGCTCCGCGCCCGGCGGCGTGATGCGGTGCCGCTTCGGCGGGCTGGGGGCGTCGCTCGAATTCACGGCACCGTCGAGCACCCTCGCCGCGGTCACGTCCTCCCGCGCGGAGGGGGAGTTGAACCCGGAGAAGAGATAGGCCTCCGACCGCTTCCCGTTCGTGTACCAGCCCGTGTACTGCTTGTCCCCGGCCTTGAGCCCGGGCACCTTGGCCTCCGGCGAATCGCTGAGGTCCTTCGTCAGCTTGAGCCGCCCGCCGAGCACGCTCTTGGGCATCGATATCACGTGCTCGACACGGGGCCGCGGCGCCGAACCGCCGTCCCGGTCCTGCACCTTCTGCAGCACGACGTTGAGCCCGCCCCCCAAGGGCACGATGATCGCGAGCGCGATCAGCACGGCCTTCAGCCCACCCCTGCTCCTGGGCGGCGGAACGGGCGGCCCACCCCACCCATAGGGCCCGGGCTGCTGCTGGGCATACGGCCCATACGGCCCCGGCTGCTGGGCATACGGCCCGGCGGGCGGCGGAGCCCCGTAAGGAGACGGCCCGGACCCGAAGCCGGGCGGCTGCGGAGGCGGTGGCCCTTGAGGTGCGGTCAAGACATTCCCTTCCAAGGTGATGTGATCATGATCCCGCAGCCGGCGGAAAGTTCTCCGGGAAGAACGGCACCCGCACCTCCCCGCTGAGGACCGCGCAGAGGAACTCGGCCAGTCCCCCGTCGAAGGTGAACCACTCGTCGGGGTCCCCTTCTTCGCTGACCGCCACCGTCCAGCTGTCCGGATCCGGCCCCGCGCGATGCCAGAAGAAGGGGTCCCCGTTGTCGTTCCGCCCCCACGCCAGAAGCTCCGGTGGGTCGCCCAGCGCGTACGGGCACTGGGACACGTCTTCCAACTCGCGAAGCGCCCACAGCGCGTTCCGGCTCTCGACGGCGAGATCCATGTAGGCGTTCGAAGAGTCCGGGTCGTACAGATAGATGAACTCGCCGAACCGCCGCCCGCCACCGTAGACATCGATGACGCGCTTGTAGTCACTCGGCAGAGCGGTCCCGATCTCCCGCTCCACCTGCCCCCAGTCGCGCCTCCGCGGAGCCGCCGTGGGCGGCGGGACGAGCCCGGCCAACCGCTCGACGCTCCCCCGGTATTCCGCCACCGCATCCGTCCCCTCCGCCGCACGGGCGAACACCGTATCGCTGAGCGACAGCATGAACGCAAGATGTAGCGGGACCGCTCCCATGGTGCGGAGCGCGGTCAGCGGAACGGGAGCGTCTTCCAGGGGCTGCCCGGTTCCGTGGTGAGGATGCGGTGGGCCCGGAGGGCCTCCTGGTACCAGTCGCCGAACTCCTCGTCGTCGAAGTGCAGGCAGCGGCCCAGGATGTAGGCCGCCGAGAACTCCTCCCACGACCGGTAGTCGGCCTGGCTCACGCGGCCCGCGCGTACGGTCGCGGACTCGGCCTCCTCCAGCGTGCAGAAGCGGGCGCCCAGGCCCCAGCGGGCCATCTTCGAGGCGCGGCCGTAGTCCCATGCCGTGATCGAGGGCACGTGACGGCCCTCGGCGAGGAGCCCGTCGGCGCGGAAGCGCGCCTCGTAGCGGACGATGCGCCCGATGAGGTGCTTCAGCCCCTCGACCTGGGCGTCGATCTCGGCCGCTGAGCGGTCCGCGACGCGGGTGACGCCGTCGGGGGTCAGCTCGACGGCGGCCATGCGCTGCCGGAAGACGCGTTCGACGGCGCGGCGCCAGTAGTCGGTGTCCGCGTAGCCGCCGAAGTCGCGGGCGATGTGGCGGCGCGCGTCGAGCACGAACTCCCATGCCGAACTGCTCATCTCGCCCCTGAGCAGGGCCTCCTGGTACTCCCGCCACTTCTCGCGGGTGGTGATCCCCCACGAGCGCTCCAGCCGCGCCCGTTCGCCGGGGTATCCGGTGCCGTGCCAGGCCATGGCGTTCCAGTACGAGCCGTTCTGCACGCACAGCAGCGCCCCGCACGCGAGCCCGTGCGCCACGGGGCCCCGGTCGACGCCGCCGACGAGCAGCGTACGCAGCCGGAACCCGCCCGCGTCCGCGGGCGCCCGCTCCGCGTGGTACCGCCACAGCGCCCGGCTCTCCGGGCCCGTCGGGAAGTACGCCTCGCACGGCGTCCCGGGGTTCACCGCGATCCACGGCGCGGTGCGCTCCAGCGGCGTGTCCGCGAGCCACCCGAGGGACTCGGAGCAGTACACGTAGTCGGGGCAGGGCGCGGGCAGCATCGCGGGGGTGAACAGGGCGACGCAGTACGCGCCGATCTCCGTGCTCCAGTGCACGTAGAACGGGTGCCCGTCGCCGTACGGGGTGTCGAACGCGACCGGCTCGCCCCCGTGATAGAGCCGCGTGGTCGTCAGTACGTCCATGTACGCGGCCCAGTCCCCCCGCAGCTTCGCCTCACTGAGCTGGATCTCCAGGGCGCTGGGCGCCCGCCAGGCCCCGCTCACGACGCCCCACCCCCACCGCTCCCCCTGATCCCCCTGTTCCCCCAGCTCCTCCTGATTCTCAGTGACAAGTCGAACCCCCTCAGTGACGGACACCGACCCGCACAAGGTATCGAGTGCCGTACGGGCGACACGGGCGGCCCCCGCCGTAACGGCCCCGGGGAGGATGGGCGGCATGCTGCCCCAGGAAGACGTCCAGGTCCTCGCGGCGGTCCGGCGTTACGTCATGCCGGGGCGGCCGTACGCGAAGCTGCACGGCTGGAATCTCCGGCACCGGCCCGCGCACGTCGCGGACGCTTTCGTCGCGGACGCTTTCGTCGCGGACCTCGCGGAACGGGCCGCCGCGATCACCGACCACGAACTGGTCTGCCTGTTCCACGCGGAGTGGCGCGCCCGGCTGACCGCCGCGTGGCTGGTGGCCCTCAGCGGCCGCACCGCGTTCCGGGACCTCCTCGGCAAACTCCTGATACGCCCGGGGAACGGCGGCCGCGAGGCCCGTGGGTACGTCCTCGCCCTCACCGCCTTCGGCACGGCCGAGGACGCCGCCCATCTACGTCACTTCGCCGCCCGCACGACACCCGGCTCCGAGCAACACCACTTCTCCCGCGGCTGGGCCCGCGCCGGGCTGCGTCTCCTCACGGGACACGGGGAGTTCCCCTCACCCCCGGAGACCGAACTCCTCGCCTTCCTCCGCGCCCTGGTCACCGCCCACGCCCGCCCGGCACCGGCGCATACACGGTCCCCGGCGTCCCCCACGGAGCGGTTCCACGCCTGGCGCCCCACGCCCCTCCCCGGAGCGTGGACCGTCATCACCCCGGAATCCACCCGCCGCGCCCTCGACCGACGGTTCCCCTTCGCAGCCCCCTTGTCGGTGGCCACCACCGCCTCCGGCGCACTGACCCTCTACAACGTGCGGACCCCGACGCACCGCTGGGCGACCCGCACCGAGACCGGCGGACACCGCCTGTTCACGACCGTGGAGGAGGCGCTCGCCGGGCTCAGTTCAGGGGATGGGTCCGCATGAAGTGGCGGATGAGGGGTGTCGCGTCGAGGGCCGCGGGGGTGTCGGAGTCCGGGTTGGGGGTGGTGCTGGGCCAGTCGTGGGCGAGGGTGGCGAGGCGGACGTGGTGGAGGGCGCCGCGGCCCTCGCAGCCGTGCCAGGTACGGGTCGTGACACCGGCGCCCCAGGAGCGGTCGTGGGAGCGCGCGTCGCAGCCCGCCAGCGCGGCGCGGCCCGCGAGCCAGTCGGGGATCGGGGGCAGGCCCTTCGCCGGGTCGCCGCCGTACGGGATCGTCGGGTCGGCGCCGCCGTGGAGGGTGAGCAGCGGCGCGGCGCGGGAGGGCTCGCAGGGGCCCGCCTGGGGGTAGTACGCGCCGGAGACCGCCGAGAACGAGGCGATGCGCTCCGGCATGCGGCAGGCGAGGAGGGCCGTGAACGCGCCGCCGTTCGACTTGCCCGCCGCGTGGATCCGCGCCGGGTCCACGCACAGGTCCCGTTCCAGCGCGTCGATGAGGTCGCGGGTGAAGCGGACGTCGTCGACGCCGGGCGCCGAGTAGGGCGCGCCCTGCCACGCGGGCTTCTTCTCCTCCGTGCCCGGCAGGCCCTGCGGGTAGACCGCGAGGGCGTCCGTCTCCGAGAAGCCGGTCAGCTCCTCCATGTACGCGGACGTGCGGCCCTGCCCGTGGAAGGCGAGGATCACGGGCGTCGGGCGGTCGGGCCGGTAGTGCTCGGGCAGGTGGACCGCGTACGTGCGTTCCTTCCCGCCCGAGGTGAGCGTACGGGTCCGGGACGTGCCCGGGGACTGGCCCGGGTCCTTGCCGCAGCCGGTGGGACCCGAGAGGCCCGACAGGCCCGGGAGGCCCGACAGGCCCGAGCTCGTGACCGTACGGTCGCTCGCCGAGGCCGGTGTCAGGGCCGTCAGCACCAGGCACAGTGCCAGCCCCAGTACGGCCGCGACCACGGTCGCTCCGTCCCGGACGCCCCGGACCCCTCGCATCAGGCCGTCACCTTGTCCGAGCTGTCCGAGGCCGGGGACGGGATCTCCTTCTCGGAGCCGGGGGCCGGGTCCGACGGGCCGTGTTCGTCGGTGACCAGCGTCTTCTCGTCGAAGGGGAGCTGTCCGGCCAGGACCTGGCCGACGCGGTCCTTGTCGATCTCCTTGGTCCAGGTGCCGACGAGCACCGTCGCCACCGCGTTGCCCGCGAAGTTCGTCAGGGCGCGGGCCTCGCTCATGAAGCGGTCGATCCCGACGATGAGGCCGACGCCGTCGACGAGTTCGGGGCGGTGGGACTGGAGGCCGCCGGCGAGGGTGGCGAGGCCCGCGCCCGTCACGCCCGCGGCGCCCTTGGAGGCGATGAACATGAAGATGAGCAGCGAGATCTGCTGGCCCAGCGTGAGCGGGTCGCCCATCGCCTCGGCGACGAAGATCGAGGCCATGGTCAGGTAGATCATCGTGCCGTCGAGGTTGAACGAGTAGCCGGTCGGCACGGTGATGCCGACGACGGGCTTGCTGACGCCCAGGTGCTCCATCTTCGCGATGAGCCGCGGCAGCGCGGACTCGGACGAGGACGTGGAGAGGATCAGCAGGAACTCACGGCCCAGGTACTTCAGCAGCTTGAAGATGTTGACGCCCGTGAAGACGCGCAGGATCAGCCCGAGGACGACGAAGACGAAGAGGAAACAGGTGATGTAGAAGCCGATCATGATGACGGCGAGGGACTTCAGCGCGTCCACGCCCGTCTCCCCGACCACGGCGGCCATCGCGCCGAACGCGCCGATGGGCGCCGCCCACATGACCATCGCCAGCACCCGGAAGACGAGCTTCTGGATGTGCCCGATGCCGCGCAGCACGGGCTCGCCCGCGCGGCCCATCGCCTGCAGCGCGAAGCCGACGAGCAGCGCGATCAGCAGGGTCTGGAGGACCTCGCCCTCGGTGAAGGCGGAGACCATCGTCGTCGGGATCATGCCGAGCAGGAACTCGGTCATGCCCTCGCCGCCCTCCTTGGCCTGCTCGGAGCCCGCGTCGCGCGCGGCCTCCGTCAGGTGCAGGCCGTGGCCGGGCTCCAGCACGTTGCCGACGGCCAGGCCGATGGCGAGCGCGACGAGCGACATCGCGAGGAAGTAGCCGAGGGCGAGGCCGCCGACGGCGCCGACCTTCGCGGCCTTCCGGACGGAGCCGATCCCGAGCACGATCGTGCAGAAGATGATCGGGGAGATCATCATCTTGATCAGATTGACGAAGCCCTCGCCGAGCGGCTTCAGCTCCGTGGCCACCCCGGGCGCCGCGAGCCCCAGCGTCACGCCGAGCACGACGGCCGCGATCACCGCTATGTACAGGTAGTGGGTGCGGTCCCGCTTCGTCCGTGGCACTGGCGGTGGTGTCTGCTCGGTCACGTCTCCGGACACGTCGGCGGCTCCTCGTCCATGCGTCATCGCATCATCGCTTGCACGACTCGTTACGAGTCCCGGCGACTATGCACCAGCGAGTGACGCCCGTCACCCTTACGTGCATTACGTGCACGAAATCAGCCACGGCACACTGTTCCCATGCCCGCCCCGTCCCGTTCCGCCCGCCGCCTGCTGCCGCGCAGCCTGGCGGGGCAGCTCTTCGCGATGCAGGTCGGGCTGGTCGCGGTCGTCGTCGCGGGGTGCGCCGTCTTCGCGTATCTGAGCGCCCGGAGCCAGGCCGAGAGCTCGGCGCGGCACCAGACCACCGCGACGGTACGGACGGTGGCCGATTCCCCCTCCGTCCACGAGGCCATCGGCTCGAACCACCCGTCGGCGGGTCTCCAGCCCTACGCCGAGCGGGTCCGGCACGGCGCGGGCGTCACCTGGGTGACGATCATGGATCCGGAGGGCACCCGCTGGACCCACCCCAGGCCGCATCTGATCGGGAAGCGCTTCTCCGGGCACATCGGCCCCGCGCTGAAGGGGCGGACGTTCACCGAGACCTACACCGGCTCCTTCGGGCCCTCGGTGCGCGCGGTGGCCCCGATCCGGGACGGCGACGGGCGCGTCGTGGGTCTGGTCGGCGCGGGGATCACGGTCGAGAAGATCAGCGAGAAGGTGAGCGAGCAGGTCGCCGCGATCGCGGGCGTCGCGCTGCTGGCGCTGGCGCTGGGCGGCGCCGGTACGTATCTCGCGAGCGCCCGGCTGCGCCGCCACACGCACGGGATGAACGCGGCCGAGCTGAGCCGTATGCACGACTACCACCAGGCGACGCTGCACGCTGTGCGCGAGGGCCTGGTGATGCTCGACGGGCAGGGCAGGGTGGCGCTGGTCAACGACGGGGCGCGCGAGCTGCTCGGGCTGACCGGCACGGCCGGTGCGGAGGCCATGGGCCGGAGCGTGGCCGAGCTGGGGCTGCCGCGTGCCCTGACCGAGGCGCTGCTCGCGGCGGAGCCGCGGGTGGACGAGGTCCATCTGACCGCCGAGCGCGTGGTGGTCGTCAACACCTCGCCGGTGGACGGCGGGGAGCAGCGCGGCACGGTCGTCACCCTGCGCGACCACACCGAACTGCAGGCGCTCGCGGGCGAGCTGGACTCGGTCCGCGGCTTCGCGGAGGCCCTGCGCTCGCAGGCCCACGAGGCCGCGAACCGGCTCCACACGGTCGTCTCCCTCATCGAGCTGGGGCGCACGGAGGAGGCGGTGGACTTCGCCACGGAGGAGCTGGAGCTCGCCCAGGCGCTGACGGACCACGTCGTCGCCTCGGTGGGCGAGCCGGTCCTCGCGGCGCTGCTGCTCGGCAAGGCGGCGCAGGCCAACGAGCGGGGCGTCGAGCTGAGCCTGACGGAGGACAGCCACTGGGACGACACCCCGCTCCCCTCCCGCGACCTGGTCACCCTGCTGGGCAACCTGATCGACAACGCGGTGGAGGCCGTGGCCCCGCCCCGCCCCGGCACGCCCCGCGTCCATGTCACCGTCCGCCGCGAGGAGGACGGCACGCTGCTGATCCGCGTCGCGGACAACGGGCCCGGGCTGCCGCCCGGCGGCGCCGAGGCCCTCTTCGAACGGGGCTGGTCCACCAGGGGCGGCGGGCTCGGCCTCGCACTCGTACGCCAGACGGCACACCGCCACGGGGGCACCGCGGATGCCGCGCAACTCCCGGACGGGGGCGCGGAGTTCACCGTACGGATACCGACGGCGCGGCAGGAGCAGAAGGTGACGGCCCGGTGAGCGCGCTGCGGGTGCTCGTCGTCGAGGACGACCCCGTCGCGGCCGACGCCCACGCGCAGTACGTGGACCGGGTCCCCGGCTTCACGGCCGTCGCCGTCGCACGGTCCCGCGCGGAGGCCGTACGGGCGCTGGATGAGCATCCCGGCATCGATCTGATCCTGCTGGACCTCTATCTCCCCGACGGGCACGGCCTGGCGCTGCTGCGCTCGCTGCGCGCGGCCGGGCACGGGGCCGACGTGTTCGCGGTGACCTCGGCGCGGGACCTGACGGTGATCAGGGAGGGCATCTCGCTGGGCGTCGTGCAGCACGTGCTGAAGCCGTTCACGTTCCGGACGCTGAGCGACCGGCTGCGCCAGTACGCGGAGTTCCGTACGGCCGCCGCCGAGCGCGGCGAGGCGGGGAGCCAGGACGAGGTGGACCGGGCGCTGGCCGCGCTGCGCGCGGCGCCGTCCGCGCCGACGGCGCTGCCGAAGGGGCTGAGCGCGCCCACGCTGCGGAAGGTCACCGAGGCGCTGCGCGCCGCGGGCGAGGAGGGGCTGACGGCGGGCGCCGCGGGCGAGCGGATCGGGGTCAACCGGATCACCGCGCGCCGCTACCTGGAGCACCTGGTCACGACGGGCGGCGCGGACCGGCGGCCCCGGTACGGGCACGTGGGGCGGCCGGAGTTCTGCTACGTGTGGCGGCTCCGGCACTGAGAGGCCCACCGGACGGCAGGACAGTAAAGGTTCCTGCACATCTGCTCCGGCCTATTGTCTATACCAATACCCCTCGCTAGCGTGCGGCGGCGGCACCACTCGCACCCCAACCGTCCATCCGGAACGGAGAATCGACGTGTCCCCCCACTCCCCCCACCGCCGCAGGAACCGCGCCCGTCGCAGGATCGGGCTCGCCGCGGGCGCCGCGGCGCTGCTCACCACGGGCGGCGCCCTCGCCATGACCGCGCAGGCCGCGCCCGAGGACGAGGCGCCGACGAAGGCGGCAGCGGCCAGCGGGCTCAACGGCCCCTACCTCTACCTCGGTTGGGGCAACCCGCCCGAGGCCACCAAGTTCATGCAGGACACCGGCACCAAGCAGCTCACCATGGCGTTCATCCTGTCCGACGGCGGCTGTTCCCCCGCCTGGGACGGGCAGCGCCCGCTCACCGGCGGGCAGGACGAGCAGACGATCAAGGCGATCCAGCAGGCGGGCGGCGACATCACGCCGTCGGTCGGCGGCTGGAGCGGCAACAAGCTCGGCGAGGCGTGCAAGAGCCCCGAGGAGCTGGCCGGGGCGTACCAGAAGGTGATCGACGCCTACGGGCTCAAGTCGATAGACATCGACATCGAGGCCAGCGAGGTCGAGAACGCCGAGGTCCGGCAGCGGGTGATCGACGCGCTGAAGATCGTGCAGGACAAGAACGACGGCATCAAGATCTACGTCACCTTCGGCACGACCACCAAGGGCCCCAACGAGAACGGCCAGGACCTCATCAAGAAGGGCGCCGCCGCCAAGCTGGACGTCACGGCCTGGACGGTCATGCCGTTCGACTTCGGCGACGGCACCACGGACATGACCGGCGCGACCAAGTCCGCGGTGGACGGTCTCAAGGACCAGGTCAAGGCGGCGTACGGGCTCTCGGACGAGGAGGCGTACACCAAGTCCGGGCTCTCCTCGATGAACGGGAAGACGGACGTCGAGGGCGAGTCCGTCTCCGCCGCGAACTTCCAGGAGATCGTCGACTGGGCCAAGTCGAAGAAGCTCTCCCGCGTGAGCTTCTGGGCCGTCAACCGGGACCGCTCCTGCGAGGGCGGCGGAAGCCCCGGCGACTCGTGCAGCGGCATCGACCAGAAGGAGTGGGAGTTCTCCAAGATCCTGGCCGGATACGGCGGCTAGTCACCGGGGCCGGGCGGGTTCCGCCCTGGGCACGCCGTCCTTACGGGTTGGCGTGCATCGGGTGGACCAGGGCGGTCGCGTTCGACATGCCCTTGATCGCGCCCGCGGGCCAGTGCAGCTTCTCGAAGCCCTTGCCGTGCGGCGGCGTCACCTGGAGCTCGACCGGGTCGGAGTCGCCGGGCTCGCCGCCCTTGGACTTGTCGAACGAGATGTTGAAGACGGCCTTCTCGTTGGTCTTCAGGACGGCTATCCGGGGCTGGTTGTTGTCGCGCTTGAGCGGCGCGCTCGTGGTGTTGTCGGCGTCCGTCAGCCTGACGGTCGGGAAGCCGGACACGGAGCAGGTGGCGCCGGTCGTGTTCGTCATGGTGACGACGACGTTGCCGTTCTCCAGGGAGTCGCCGCCCTCGTCCGTCGCGGTCATCGACAGACCGGCCGTCTTGCAGTACTTGACGCCCTGACCGTCCTGGCCCGCGCCGTTCTTCCCGGCGCGGGCCTCGGTGCCCTCACCGGAGCCCTGCTTCGCGTTCCCGTTCCCGTTCCCGTTCCCGGCCTCCGAGCCGCCCGAGCCGGAGCCGCCGTTCTCCGCGTCGCCGCCGCCCGTACCCCCGTCGGACGAACCGCCGTTCGAGGAGTCCGAGGAGTCGCCGCCGCCCGAGGACGAGGACGAGAAAGAGCCGCCCTTGCTCTTGCCCGAGGCGTCGCTCCCCGAGTCGTCGCCGCCGCAGGCGGTGAGCGAGAGGGCGGCGGCCACGCCGAGGGCGGCGAAGACAGAGGTGCGGGTGTACTTCTTCATGGTGTTCCCCCAGAGCTGGAGCGGGGCGTGTGGTCAGCACGCTCTCGTTTCTGTGTTCGGGGATATTTGTATCGCGCAGCGAGTTACGGCTGGTTGCCCGTGAGGTCTGGGTTCTGTCACGAGCCCGCTGCCCCCCGCGCACCGACCCGATGTCACGGGCGTATTGACCCGGCCGCCCGCCAGGCGCGACCGTACGGTCACCAGCCTGGCCCGAGGAGGTCGTGCCGTGCGCCCCACCGCTCCACTGATCCTCACCCTCACCGGCATCCTCGCTGCCGGAACGCTGACCGCCTGCGGCGGCGGCTCCGGCAGCGGCGACAAGAACACCATCAAGATCGCGTTCCACAAGGAGACCGACAACAAGGTCACCTTCCGCGACGACTACATCAAGTTCGTGGCGAAGAAGTTCGAGAAGCAGAACAAGGGCAAGAAGGTCGAGCTCGTCCCCATCCAGGCCCCGCAGCAGGACTACTACTCCAAGATCCAGCAGATGATGCGCTCCCCGAAGACCGCTCCCGACCTGGTCTACGAGGACACCTTCCTCATCAACTCCGACATCAAGAGCGGCTATCTGCGCCCCCTGGACGACTACCTGGCCAAGTGGAAGGACTGGGACACGTTCGAGCCCGCCGCCAAGCAGGCAGCGAGCGCCGCGGACGGCAAGACGTACGGCGTCCCGGACGGCACGGACACCCGGGGCCTGTGGTTCAACAAGAAGCTCTTCAAGAAGGCCGGGCTGCCCGCCGACTGGAAGCCGAAGACCTGGGACGAGGTCCTGGACGCGGCCCGTACGCTCAAGAAGAAGGTCCCCGGCGTCATCCCGCTCAACGTCTTCGCGGGCAAGGGCGCGGGCGAGGCGACCGCCATGCAGGGCTTCGAGATGCTGCTGTACGGCACGGGCAAGGACCCGCTCTACGAGCCGAAGGCCAAGAAGTGGGTCAAGGGCGGCAAGGGCTTCCGCGACAGCCTGGACTTCCTCGACACCCTCTACGGCGACAAGCTCGGCCCCGAGGACGAGCAGGTCGTCGACGCCAACGTCACCACCGACGTGGTCACCCAGCTCCTCCCCGAGGGCAAGCTCGCCATCGCGCTGGACGGCTCCTGGCTCAGCCAGAACTGGATCAAGACGGGCGGCAAGCCCTGGCCGGAGTGGAAGGAGACGATGGGGCTCACGCCGATGCCCACCCAGAACGGGCAGGCTCCCGGCGAGGTCAGCATGTCCGGCGGCTGGACCTGGTCGATCCCGCAGAAGTCCCAGAACCCCGACCTGGCCTGGAAGATGATCCAGACCATGCAGACCAAGGAGAACGCGGTCGAGTGGTGCATCCGCGGCTCCCAGGTCGCCGTCCGCAACGACGTGGCGAAGGACCCCCGCTATCTGAAGTCGATGCCGGGCATCAAGTTCTTCACCGACCGCGTCGCGCACACCCACTACCGGCCCGCGCTGCCCGTCTATCCGCAGGTCTCGACGGCCATCACGGAGGCCACGGAGGCCGTGGCGACCGGTGACTCCTCGCCGCAGGAGGCGCAGAAGGCGTACGACGAGCAGCTCGACGGCATCGCGGACGGGGCGGTCACCGAGAAGTGAGCGCCACCACTCCATCGGCCAGGGGACCCCGGCGCCACTGGCGCTGGCTGCCCCTCTCCCCCGCGACCGTCCTCCTGCTGCTCTTCCTCGTCGGCCCGATCGTCTACTGCGTCTGGATCGCCTTCACCGACCTCCAGCTCACCGGGCAGGAGTCCTCGTCGTTCGTCGGCTTCGACAACTTCACGCGCGCCTTCGGCGACGAGCACTTCCGCAACGCGGTCGTCCTCACGCTCGTCTTCACGCTGCTCTCGTCGATCATCGGCCAGAACACGCTGGGGCTGGCGCTGGCCGCGCTGATGAAGCGCGCCTCGCGGCCCGTACGGTCGCTCACCGGGGCGATCGTGATCAGCGCGTGGGTGCTGCCGGAGATCGTGGCGGGCTTCCTGCTCTACACGTTCTTCAGCAAGGACGGCCAGCTCAACGCGATCCTGGCCTGGCTCCATCTCCCGGAGCAGAACTGGCTGTTCGCCCTGCCGATCCTCGCGGTGTCCTTCGCGAACGTCTGGCGTGGTACCGCCTTCTCGATGCTCGTCTACTCCGCCGCGCTCTCCGAGATCCCGAAGGAGGTCACCGAGTCGGCCGAGGTCGACGGCGCGAACGGCTGGCAGCGGCTCTGGCACGTCACGCTGCCGATGATCCGGCGCTCCATCGGCACCAATCTGATGCTCAACACCCTCCAGACGCTCTCCGTCTTCGGGCTCATCTGGGCCATGACGAAGGGCGGCCCGGCCCACCGCAGCGAGACGCTGCCGGTGTTCATGTACGACCAGGCGTTCACCAAGTCGCTCATCGGCTACGGCACGGCCGTTGCGCTGCTGCTGCTCCTGGTGGGCGCGCTGTTCTCGGTGGTCTATCTGCGACTGATGCGCGAGGAGGTGCGGTGAGGGAAGTGAGGGCAGTGCCTGAGGACTCAGAACATGCCGCGCCCGGCGGCCGGGTGGGGCGGGCCGCCGGGCAGATGATTCCGCAGGATCGGACGGGGGTGTCGGTCCTACGAGGAGCGGCGCTTGCGGGCGAAGGCCACGAGGGCACCGCCGAGAACGACCACGGCGGCCGCGATACCGGCGACCATCGGGGTGTTGCTGGAACCGGTCTCGGCCAGGTCCTCACCGCCACCCGTCTGCGGCTTGGCGGCCGGGGCGCTGCTGGAGGTCTCCGGCGAGCTCGGCGCGGGCTTCTCCCCGCCACCCTCGCTCTCGCTCGGCGAGGCGCTGGTGGACGCGCTCGGCGAGGGGGCGGTGGTCTCCGACTCGCTCGGCGACGGCGAGGGCGACTCGGTCTCGCACACCGGCGAGCTCTTCGAGTCCTCCCACGAGAACTTGTCGTCGTCCCCGGCCGTCACCTTGACGCTGACCGGAAGCTCCTTGCTGTGCTTCGGCAGGTCGATCTTCTTGTGGAACTCGCCCTTGAAGGACGTGTGCAGCAGGGACTTGTCACCGGCGGTGATGGTGAGCTTGTTGTCGTCGTCCTTGCTGTAGTTGGTCAGATCGACCGAGACCGCGTAGCAGTCCACCGACCAGTCCTTGCTGTGGGCCTGGGCGGGAGTCGCGGCTATCGCCGTGCCGAGGAAAGCCGCCGCCCCCGTCGCCACGATCGCCGTCGACCGCTGCCACCTTCGGCGCAGTGCTGTCATGTTCTTCCTTCCAGTAGGGCCACGCCGTGCGGAGAGCACACACGGCGGCGACAGCACGGTACTCCCCTCAGCCACGCGAAACACAACGACCCCGGAATATCCCGCTGTTACCTCCCAACGATCACTTGTCGTGCGACGTCGCAGCGGGGGTCCGCATGAAGCGGAAGACGCGGCAGAGGCTGGCCGCCGACGCCGGACTGCTGATCGTCGCAGCGGCGTTCATCGTGCCCCTGGCCTGGCTTCTCCTCGCCTCCGTGGACGCCGAGGCGACGCTGCGCGTACGGCCGCCGGAGTCCGCGACCCTCGACAACTTCTCGGCGGTCCTCACCGACGAGATCACCTTCACGCCGATGCGGAACAGCCTCGTGCTGTGCGGGGGCGCGACGGCGCTCACCGTGGCGTGCGCCGCACTGGCGGCGTATCCGCTCTCCCGCTTCCGCTCCCGCTTCAGCCGCCCGTACCTGCTCGGCATCCTCTTCACGACGTGCCTGCCGGTCACGGCCGTGATGGTGCCCGTCTACGGGCTCTACGTGCAGATCAACCTCATCGACACCATGTACGGCACCGCGCTCTTCCTCGCGGCCTCGCAACTCCCGTTCGCCGTCTGGCTGATGAAGAACTTCATGGACGGCGTGCCGGAGGTCCTGGAGGAGGCCGCCTGGACCGACGGCGCGTCCTGGTTCCAGTCCCTGATCCGCGTCATCCTCCCCCTCATGGGCCCCGGCATCGCGGTCGTCGGCATCTACAGCTTCGTGATGATGTGGGGCAACTTCTTCGTCCCCTTCATGCTCCTCCTGAGCCCCGACCAACTCCCGGCCTCCGTCAGCATCTTCACCTTCTTCGGCAACTACGGAGCGGTCGTCTACGGCCAGCTCGCCGCCTTCTCCATCCTGTACTCGACGCCGGTGATCCTGCTGTACGTCCTGATCTCCCGAAAGCTGGGAGGGGGTTTCGCCTTGGGTGGGGCGGTGAAGGGGTAGGCCGTTCCTTTCGGATCATCCGATCGCGAGTCTGGTCTCACGCTGCCGGAGATGCGCCGGTATTCCCCAGATCGTTCACCCGCTCGGTGCGCTGCGTGAGCGTGTCGACTCGCTCTCTGGCACCGGCGATCGCCTGGCCGACGCCGTCGCGGTGGTGCTCAAGTGCCTCAAGGGTGCTCTTGGCAACGGCCATGAGGCGCGCGGCCTCGGAACTGAGCGTGTCCTTCCGCTGTTGCGCGTTCCTGTGCGCCTCCTTGGCGAGCGCCTCCGCGTGCTTGACGGCTGCGGTGCGCATCCTGTCTGCCCAGTTCCTGGCCTCCGCCACCAGCCGCTCGGCATCCGCCTCGGCTTCTTCACGCAGTTGTGCGGCGTGTGCCACAGCGGCCTCCATCATCTCCGCGGCAGAGGCGTGGACGTCACCGGCATCATCCGTGCGGTCGGGCGCGGGGACCAGGTCGAGAGCGCATGGTCGGCCGGGCAGGTCGTCCGGCAGCCGGCCCTCGCGGATCCCTGCCAGGATTCGTTCGGCGCTCGTCACGCCGTATCGAGCTGCCTGCTCCAGCCGCTCCCTGGCCTGGTCCTGCGCCCCGCGAGCCAGGTGCTCCATACCCAGTGCATAGGCGTCAAGACCCACCTCGGCGCGGTCGGCGACCCGGTCCAACGTCTCCAGCTCGTCGGGGGTGGCCTGCTCAAGACTGGCCATGACCGCGGCGAAACCCGTGGCAAGCTCCTGCTCGGGCATGCGGCGGTCGTCGTTTCCTGCACTGGCGCGGGTCAATTGGCCACCTTCCGGAACTTGACGGGGGCCGTCGGCCCGTACGAAGCCAGGGCGGGTGCGCTGCGGAGCTTGATCAACGCTCGCTTCCTGAGGTTCTTCACGCCCCCCAGGCTGATTCCCATGAGCACTGCGGCTTCGCCGAGCCTCAGTCCGTCGACGTACTGGAGGTGCAGTGCCTCACGTTGCCGGAAGGTGAGACATGACAGAGCCCTCCTCAGGTCTACTCGACAGTCGACCATCTGGAACTCGTCGCGCCGGGACTTCATGCTGTCGGCCAACGCCCCGAGATCTTCCCCGGCCATGGGAGGCGGTTGCCTTTTGCGCTGTTGGCAGAAGTCTGCGATGCGTAGACGCGCGATATGGAACAGGAAAGCTCCCAGCGACGTGTTCAACTCCGGCTGGCGAAGGTCACACCAGCGAAAGAAGGTCCGCCAAGTCTCCTGGCAGACGTCATGTGCCTCGTCACCTCCGATACGACGGGCCACGAATTTCCGCAACTTCGGCTGCTGCTGCTCGTAGAAGTCGGACCAGGCTTTGTTCCGCCGTTCGTCACAGGAAGCCCGTCGGCGTCCGCTCTCCTCTGCTGGGGCGTGGTTCACCGGCTCCCACTCTCCACGTGCCAGGGCGCCGAAGCCTTCTGGACGCTGGCGGCTGTCAGGGAGGCATCGAGATCGAGCAGCCACTGGTGGCCATTGATCTCGTACCGCACCCGCAGCCCCGCCGGCCAGCGGCCACTCGCCGCGAACGCCCTGGCCACGTCAGCCGTCGCCCTGCGCTTCTCTCTGACCTGCGCCACTCGGCCCCGCGCCGCGATCGCTGCGACCCCCGTCAAAAGCCATGCCATCGCTGCCACGACCTCGCCGGGGAATGTCGGGTCCAGCACTCTCGATCACCACCATTGCCTCGCGCCGTCCACTGTCACCGCCTACATCCGGTGGCGCTCCAGAATCGGGTACTCACCAAGAGCGTTCCGCTGTTTCATGTGCCGTGTGCGCGCGCCGGGGGCGTACGCCTGGTTGTGCGCCCTGACTCATGCCCAGGGCCCCTGGGCCGGGACATCGCACGGCATCGCCACTCGTGGCTGGGCGCACCCGCGCGGCGGAGCCGCACATCGGCACAGGGCCGCGCCCCTGGGGGGGCACGTCTCTCGTCACGTGGCCGCCGGGAGCGCCCGGCACAGGGCTTCCAGGGCGGAGGCGTAGGCGTGGTCCGGAGGGGTCGCGTAGCCGACGACCAGGCCGTCGGCGTGCGGCATCGTCGCGCCCGCGTGACGGAAGGACGCGAGGCCGTCGACGGCGACCCCCTGCCAGGCGGCGGCCTTCAGCGCGGTCGGCTCCGTCCCCAGCGGCAGCCGCAGCACCGCGTGCAGCCCCGCCGCGATGCCCGTCACCTCGACGTGCGGGGCATGCGCGGCGAGCGCGGCGGTGAGCTGGTCGCGACGGCGGCGGTAGCGCTGCCGCATGCGCCGCACGTGCCGGTCGTACTGCCCCGAGGCGAGGAACTCGGCGAGCGTGAGCTGATCCGGCACGCTCGCCCACGCCTCACGCTCGCCCTTGACGGCGACCACGGGCCCGACGAGGTGCTCGGGCAGCACCATCCAGCCCAGCCGGAGCGCCGGGCTGAGGCTCTTGCTGACCGAGCCGAGGTAGACGATCCGTTCGGGGTCCAGTCCCTGTACGGCGCCGACCGGAGTGGGTCCAACACCAGGGGATCTATTCGGTTGCGGGCCGTTCCCGCAGGTCGGAAGGTTGTAGGCATGGGGGTTCGTGAGGAAGAGAAGGACAACAGGCCGGAGGTTGATCTCCTGCTGCGGAAGTCCAAGATCGTCCGCGAGGGGGAACGTGCTCTGTCGCTCCGTGCTCAGGAGGAGCGGGGGCGGAGCTGGGCGGACGCCAACGGGTACCGGGTGCGGAAGGTCTGGAAAGAGAACCTGTCGGCCTGGAGCGACGTAGAGCGGCCGAAGTACGACGCGGCAATGGCGGCTGTCCTCAACGGGGAGGTTCCCGCGCTGTGGTGCTATGCGCTGGACAGGTTCAGCCGGAAGGGCGCTGAGGCAGTAGTCCCCATCCTCGGAAAGGCCCGCGTGATCTTCGACTATGAAGATCTCGACTCCATGAACGAGCGTGACCGGCGGTGGATCATTGATCGTGCCGAGAATGCCCGCGAGTACTCTGTCCGGCTCTCCTACAACGTTCGGCAGACGAAGAATCGTCAGAGGAATGAGGGCCGGTGGCTTTCTCGTGCCCCGTTCGGATTGATTGCCGACAAGGTAACGCGCAAGCTGTCGCCCAACCGGGAAAAGGTCGCGGGTAAGACGTATTGCCCGTGGGATCTCATCGTGCGCATCTTCACTTCCATAGCTGAGGGCGTCTCTGCACGCGGACTTGCCCGCCAGTTCAATTCCGAGGGGATAAAGTCGGCCACTGGGAAGGGGTGGCGGGCTGACGTGATTCGGGCGATTGTTATTCACCCGGCGTATGAGGGTTGGCTCACTGTCAGTCCGGGTGGGAAGTCGCACAAGGCCCCTCAGTTGTATTACAACCCCGCCGGGGAACGCGTTCAGGTAGCGGCCGATATGCAGGAGATGATTCCCGCTGATCTCGCGGAGCGGGCGCGTAGGGTGCTGAGCGGTCATCAGATCCTGCCCCGGAAGTCGCGCCCCGGCAGGCCTTCGAGGCTGCTCGTCGGCCGTCTCGTCTGTGCGCATTGCGATCACGCCATGCGCACCGAGGGCAAGTCATACAACTGCCAAATGCGTGCGGTGTGCGGTGACTGTCCGTCCCCCGCTTCGGCATGGTGCACTGCGATCGAGAACTACGTGATGATGCGGTGGCTGGCCCGGTTCACGAACACGAGCCCTACAGACCCGCTGCTGCGTATCGTCGCAGAACGCTGGGATTCCCTCACGCGCCCTCAAGAGACGAAGGAGCACCAGGACGCCATAGCGGCCGTGAAAGCGGCTGAGGCGGCGATCGAGCAGCTCGCAGATGATCGCGCCGCTGGGCTCTACGCGGGGGCCATGGGGAAGCACTTCCCGCGCCTGGTCCAGGATGCTGAAGCGAAATTGACTGTGGCTCAGGAACGCGCTGAAAAACTCTCAGATCACGGTTCTGTCGATATCGCCTGGTTGCTCAATCCTCTGTGGACTCAACGCAAGTGGCAGGATGCGGGCCCGGAATTGAAGCGTGATCTCATCGGGCTGGCTATCGACCGGATCACGGTTACCCGTGCACCGAAACGGGGTGTGCGATTCAACGGCTGGGACCGTGTGGAAATAACCTGGGCCGACGGGGCGGCTGACTACGCTTACCCGGCGTTCCGGGAGGGTGTCCTTAAGGACTTGTGGGAATGGCGTCCCTCAGCTGCTTAGCGGGCTCGGCGTCCGGTGGCATGGAACTTGGCCCCTGCCCGTATTGGACAGTCACCACAGACCGCACGCCACAGCGAGAGGGCAAGTCATGCGGGCTGGCGCGCGTGTGGCTCGCCGCACCACCCCGCCGCGCCAACCACGCCATTTGCTCTTCATGAGGCGCGGTGCCGGTCGTCGCACCGCGATCACGCGGTCTCGCGCCGTGAAGCACGCGAGCTGCTGCCCCCCGCGCCCCGGGGCTGATCGCCTCGGAGAGTGCCCGACACGAGGCTGAGCCCGAAGAGGTGGGCGAAACGCCAACGGCCGACCGCGCCGGGCTCGGATTGGCGACGGCACGAGCTGGGGGCGTAGCTTCTGGCGGCTCAAGGGCTCCTGCAACGCGTCCGGGCGGCGTGCCGCCCGGACCGGACCGGCCGTCAGGCCGCACGCCGGTCCGGAGCGGCAGGAGCCGCCCGGACGGCGCGCCGCAGGCGCGCCCTTGAGTAAGTGAAGAAGAGTTACACCGATCCGGTCTCGGCGCCGGTTCGTCGTGTCCGTGGTCGTCGGGGCGTTCGGCCGGAACGGGGCTTCGCCCCTTCCTCGTCGGGGCGTGGGCTTCGTCGGCTCAGCGCTCCTCCCGTGGGGTCGATCACGGAGCGGGGGCCGCTGGCGTGACCTACAGCTCCCCGCGCTGCACGGCAGAGACGAAGACCGCGAACGCCTCGGTGCACGGCGTCAGTTCCGGCCCATCGGGCATCTTGGAGTCGCGCACAGGGACGGATCCGGTTATGGCGTCGGCGGGTGCCCACTCAAGGCACTGCCCCCCATCCCCGCTGCTGTAGCTGGACTTGACCCACGTACGGGGCGTGTTGCTCATTCCGTGTACTCCTTGCTCGCTTCGCGCAGTGCGCAGAGGGTCTTCTCAGGTGACAGGGCGTCAGCTCGCAGCCGCTCGTACCGCTCGTGTCCGGTGCGCACCATGGACGCTGAATCGATCACGCGCCCGATACCTTGCGCCTCGGAGTACAGCACAGGGGCGGCATCGTCGTCGTCATCGAACGTGAGCAGCGTAAACGGCTCGGCCGCGCTCGGTGCACCCGAGTCGTACGGGAGCACCTGGAGGACGATGTTCGGGCTCTCGGCCAACTGCGCGAGATGCTCCATCTGCCTGGCCATGGCTGCTCGGCCGCCGACCTGCCGATGTATGACGGCCTCGTCGAGCACGACCCACAGCAGCGGCGGCACTTCCCTCTCCATCACGCCCCGGCGCTGGAGACGAAGAGCAACCTTCTCCTTGATCTGCTCCGCGTTGAAGCGCGGATTCGCTGCCTTGAACAGCGCTGCTGCGTACTCAGGGGTCTGGAGTATGCCCATCGCCAGGAACGGTGAGAAGTCGAGGATCTGACTGGCTCGCTCTTCAAGTCTCAGGTACGGGACGAACCACTCGGGATGCCCGTACTCAGAGATTCGCGTCAGCATCCGCTCGAAGTATCCAGAGGTCTTGAAGAAGTCGTCACAGCCTCGCGCGAAGTGCGGGCTCGCCAGTGCCTTCCCGTGCTTCACCTTGGACACGTAGGGCGGCTTGTAGCCCGTGGCTGCCGCTAGTTGCTGGCCCGTCGCTCCGACGTGCTCTAGGGCGGCGTCTACCTCACGCCCGAACCATTCCAGTCCGTTCGCTGGCTCGCTCATGCGTTCAACTCCCCTTGTTTCCAAAGTCGTTGGAAACCGAATTCCTCTTCTCAGCGCGACTGACAGTGAACACGATGCGTATGGAACCAGTAACCCCCTAGTAGAGGTACCCCGATGGCTGCGACCCCTGACGTCCACAACGATCCGAAGACCACATCTGGCCTGGAAGCACAGCACGAAGAGTCCAGCACCGACGTCCTGCGTCTACCTCTAGTGACGGATGGTCACCTGTCGTCCACGACGGAACGAGCACAGGAGCATGATCAGCCTCCGGAGCCCGTCGCATGACTGAGACGAGCCGCATGACTCTGCGAGTGATGACGGTCGGCCCGGACGGCACTCGGCAGCAGGGGCGGACGAAGCGGGTCGTCGTTGATCGGGACAAGGCTGATGCTGCCGCAGTGCCGACGAATCCATGCAACTACCCGGCATGTCAGTGCGAGCGGCACCGCAGAAGCAAGACCGGCGATGAATCCAATGATCTCCCTGCCCGTTCCATTCCCCGGGCAGGGTTCCCGCTCTCGCCGTTGCGACGGTGACGGCTAGAGCGGAGAGCCCCAACTCCGGTGCTGGGGCGTTCCGGGGTTGGGGCGTCCATCCGACTCAAGAATCCGGGGGCACGCCAATGCGGCAGATATGCGCGGTGATCGTTGCCGTCTTTGTTGTCGGTGGTGCGCTCGTTTGGGCGCTAGTGAGTACAGCGCCGTACTGATCTTCCGTTCTGGTCCCTCCACGGGGACAAGGAGCGGCGCAAGTGCCAGTCTCGATCTGTAGGAGGAAGCAATGCGACTCAACACACAGCCTTGCGGTTCGGTACCCGGCGAACCGTGGCCCGGTCCCCCGCAGGAGCCGACCCCCGATGGCGGGCCCGGCGTGCCGAACCCGCCAAAGAGCATCCGGTGACTGCCGAGACTCGTCCCACGCTGGATGAGCTGGGGCAAGCCTTGGTGACGGGCGGCGCCCTGTCTTCCGACTGGATGAACGCGTTCGTGGCGGTGCCTCGCTCCGCCTTCCTGCCTGACCTGATGTGGCCCTTCGACATGGACACGGGAGAGTGCTTCCCGGTCTCCATGGCAGAGGACCCGGACACGTGGGTCCGGTACGCCGACGCTGACATGCCGATCGTCACTCAGTGGGACGACGGCCAGCACACGGGCACCGCGCCCGGAAGGTCGTCCACTAGCTCCGCGAGCATGCCGTCTGTCGTGTTCCGGATGCTGTCCGACCTTGCCCCGGAGCCCGGGGACAAGGTGCTCGAAGTCGGCACGGGTCCCGGCTGGGATGCGGCGCTTCTGGCGCACAGAGTCGGGGCACACAACGTCGTCACGGTCGAGGTTGACCCGGTGGTGGCAGCTCAAGCGCGGGCGGCGCTGGACCGTGTGGGGTCCCTGGTGCACGTGATCACCGGCGACGGGTTCGAGGGATGCAAGGAAGGAGCGCCATACGACCGGATCATGGCCACGTGCGGCCTGCGGCACATCCCGTTCGCGTGGGTGCAACAGAGCCGACCTGGAGCGGTCATCGTGACACCCTGGGGGACCCACTACAGCAACGGTGACGCCGTGGCCCGGCTGGTCGTCGCAGATGACGGCGAGAGCGCGTCAGGGGCGTTCACGGGCCCGGTCCAGTTCATGAAGCTCCGGGCACAGCGAGCGGCCCCGGTGATCCATGAGGACTACGTCCCCGACGGCGTCGGCGGAGCTGACCTGTCGTCAACTTCCCTTGGTGAGAGCCACATTGTCACCGATCGGTTCGCTCCCTCCCGCTTCGCGCTCGGGCTGCGCGTGCCTGCGTGCGTCCAGGTAGACGCCGTGAAGGTCAACGGGGCGCGTCCGGTGTGGCTGTACGGGCGCACGGACCGGTCCTGGGCGTGCGTCATGTTCCAGGACGGGCAGGACAAGGCAGCCGTATGGCAGTCGGGACCGCGACGACTGTGGGACGAAGCCGAAGCGGCATACCGCTGGTGGAACGGCAAGGGAAGACCAGGGTTCGAGCGGTTCGGGCTCACCGTCACGGCGGAAGGGCAAACCGCATGGCTGGACGATCCAGCGGAGTCCTGGGCCGTGTGATGTGCCGCTGACAGACGGAGCCCCGTCCGTGCGCTGCCCTCGTGGCGCATGGGCGGGGCTTCCGCATGCGCCCTGACCTGCTGACGCGTGAGTTGCCTGGGTGTAGGGTCCACCGGCTCGCGGTCGTAGCGGAACTCGCCGTCGTAGTCGTCCTCCAGGAGCAGCCCCTCGTGCGTACGGGCCCAGTCCACGGCGGCGTTGCGCCGCTCGGGGTGGAGGGGGCCGCCGGTCGGGAACTGGTGCGCGGGTGTGAGGAGCGCGGCGCGCACCCGCCCCAGGGAGGCGAGTTCGCCGGTACGCGCCCCGTACTCGTCGAGCGCCAGCGGCACCGTACGGACGCCCGACTCCTCCAGGACGCCGTGGTGGAACGTCAGCCCGTACGACTCGACGGCGAGCGGACCGCGCAGCACGCCGCCGCCGAAGAGGAGCCGCAGCGCGTGCACCACGCCGGAGCAGATGACGATCCGCTCCGGCGTGGTGCGTACGCCGCGCGCCCGCGCCAGATACTCCGCGAGCGCCTCGCGCAGCTCATGCCGCCCCTGCGGGTCACCGGGGCCGAACGCCTCGTGGGGCGCGGCGTTCAGCGCCCGGCGCGCGGCGGCGAGCCAGGGGGCGCGGGGGAACGAGGCGGCTTCGGGCTGCCCCTGCCGCAGGTTGTGCACGGGCCCGCGCGGCGCCCCTTCCGCCCCCTCCCGTACGGGCGCCCGCTTCGGCACCCGTACCGGCCGGGGCGGCGCGGCGCGCTCCGCGACCCGCGTCCCCGAGCCCTGACGGGCCACGAGCCATCCCTCGGCGACGAGTTCGGCGTAGGCGGAGGCCACGGTGTTACGGGCGAGACCGAGGTCGGCGGCGAGCGAACGGTACGGGGGCAGCCGGGTGCCGGGCGCGAGCCGCCCCTCGCGGACGGCGTCCCGCAGCGCGCCGGTCAGCGCGGCCTGGCGACTGCCGCTCTCCGGCAGCCGCAACGGGAGATCGGCCCCGCCGAGCTCGGCGGAATTGACCCAGGATTCCGACATGAAAGTGAACTCTACCGAGGGTCTTTCACTCCGTAGATTCATGGCCATGACGAACAGCGACACACGCTCAAGGATCAACTTCGCCAAGGCCGCCCCGAAGGCGTTCAAGGCCCTCATCGGCTTCGACGCCGCCGCCCGCGAGGGCCTCGACCCGGCACTGGTCGAACTGGTGCAGATCCGCGCCTCCCTCCTCAACGGCTGCGCGTACTGCCTCCACATGCACACCGGCGACGCCCGTAAGGCGGGCGAGAGCGAGGAGCGGCTGCACATGGTCGGCGTCTGGCGCGAGGCCCCGCACTTCTTCTCGCAGAAGGAGCAGGCGGCACTCGCCCTCACCGAGTCCGTGACCCGCCTCGGCGAGGGCGGCGTCCCCGACGGCGTCTACGCCCGCGCCGCCCAGTACTTCGACGAGGAGGAGCTGGCCCGCCTGCTGGCCCTGATCTTCACCATCAACACCTGGAACCGCATCGCCCTGAGCACCGCCAAGATCGCGGGCGAGGACGAGAGGGCGACCGTGGCTCGCTAGGCTCCGGGCCATGAGCGGACCGGTACTGTCGATCGAGCTGGCCCATACCGTCCCCGGCCCGGCGCTTCAGACCCTCCGCGACCTCCTGACCCGTTCCTCGTCGGGGTTCGAGGAGACGCGGGCCGGCGAGTACGCCCTGCACATCCGGGCGGAGAGCCTAGGCATCCGGCCCACCGGGGACGTAGACGGCCGACGCCCCTTCCTGGTCTCCGTCCACGAGGCTGAGCACGCCGATGAGGCGGCCGACCCGGAGCCCCGCATCGGCTTCACCCCGACCCACGCCGTCGACGTCGTGGCCTTCTGCAACAGCCCGGTCGACCACGCCGTCACGGCCCTGCTCACCGCAGCGGTCATGGACGTGGTGGGCGGCGTCGCCACCGCCGAACTCAGGGAGGACCAGCTGCCCCTCGTGGCGGAACTCCCGGGCTTCCTCGCCACGACGCCCACCCCCTGGCCCACCGCGTACGGCTCGGCGGAATTCCTCAGAGCCTGGGCCCGAACACCCGGCTTCCACCTGCTGAAGTAACCGGAACCGAGTGGTTAGCGGTGCACCGTCAGTGTTGCCCTCAGCGCACTCGACGCTCGCCGAACAGCTCGCTCGACTGGGCGGTGCCGGGAACTGCCCACTGTCGAGCCGACATCGCCCCTTCCACGTACCCCCGGTACTCCCCTGGGGTTCGAGGCCGCCAGCTACGCCGTATTCAGCTGTCCATCCAAAGCACCGCGAGCGATGGCAACGAACTCCTTGTGGGCAGCGATGAAGTCCATACCGTTCTCGTGACACGCCGACGATCGCTCCCCCAAGGAATCGTCGTTTGTTACGTGAACACGCGCGTACTCACGCACGTTCACAACGAGAGCCGACAGCCGTCGAACCAATGCCTGCGCAGCCTCAGCAACACCTTCAGGCCCTTCGAGCATGACCGCATGGCTCGCTGCCTCAGCAGTCTTGAAGAGTTGCCGGATCTCCCTCAGCGACTGTTCGTCCTCACCCGAACCTGGCGCGATCCTGCTTAAGTGCCGGTAATGCTCTTGATTGGCTCGGTCTGCAGCGCTCAAGGCTTCAAGAAACGCCAGATACGTGCCATGTCGACGCTCTCGAAGCCACCTCATGCTCTCTACTCGCCACTCGTGCTCCTGCGTCTGCCGAAGCGCGGCGTTCTGAGCGACTTCGCGACGTCGCTCGGAGCGGGCTGTTATGACGGCCGTGAGGATCGCACCCACAGCGGTACCGAATACGCTCACCAAGGAGACCAGAACAGTGTCCATGCCCGTCAGGCTGCGGCCTCGTCGGGCAGCGAGGGTAGGGGTCGGCAGACGTGCGAGGGCGCGCTGTGCCGCGGCGGCGCCCTGCACCTTTCTCCCGGTTCGGCCTCGACCAGCACGCCTCGCGCCCCGCTTCCTACAGTGCGCCCCCACCGGGGGCGGCTCCCAGGCGCGGAATGCAGCGAGAGGCAGGACCTCACTCCGTGAAGTGGTCGAAGGCTCCCGCCTTCGCGCCCGCGAGGAAGGCCGCTATCTCCGTACGGCTGTAGACGTGCGGGGGCTGGTCCGGCCGTTTGGAGTCGCGGAGGGCGATGAAGTCGCCGATGGCGCCGACCTCCACGCAGTTGTCGTGTCCGCCGCTAAAGGGGCTCTTCTCCCAGGTGACGTCGGAGAAGTCCAGGTCGGCGGGGTCCGGCTTCTTACTCACTCACAGCTCCTTGATCATCTTTCTGAAGTAGCTGCGGGTCTCGGGTGGGCCCAGGGCGCAAGCCCGCAGGTGATCGAAGATCTCGGTACAGCGCGCCACTTCCTCCGGCCCGTCGAAGTACACCGAGTTGGGGCCATTCTCCACCCACACCACTTCGGGGTTGGGGTCAGGGAAATCCATGAGGACGAACGAGCCATACAGCCCAGGGTGCAATCCGGCCGACAGCGGAAGGAGCTGGACCTGGATGTTGGTCTGCCTTTCGACGGACAGGAGATGGTTCAGTTCCTCCTTGAGGAACCCTGGAGTGCCCTCCAGCCGACGAAGCGCCGCCTCGTCGAGCACCGCCCACAGCTTTGCGGCGCCCTCGCCCTCAAGAAGCCGCTTGCGGGACATCCTGACCTTCACCAGCGCTTCGATCTCCTTGGGCTTCAGATCGAAGCGCATCGCGGTGATCACCCGGCGGGCGTACTCCTCGCTCTGAAGCAGCCCGGGAATCAGGCCAGGCTCGTAGTTGCGCAGGGATGTCGCGCTGGATTCCAGCGACAGGTAGCCGCCGTACTGGCTGGTGTTGATGACGGCCGAATACTTGCGCCACCACTGCTGCCGTTGCGCCTGGTCCGCGCGCACCAGGTCCAGTATGTCGTCCCGCTCTGACGCGTCTTCGACTCCGTAGCAGTCGAGCATCGCCTTCACGAGCACCGGAGTGGTGCCCCGGTCGCCGGACTCGATCCTGCTGAGCGATCCCTGGTTGATCTCCAGAGCCTGAGCGACATCGGCCATGGTCAGCTCGGCATCTTCCCTCAACTCCTTGAGTCGTGCGGAGAGTTGCCGACGGTAGACCGACTTCAGAGCTGGGTTCCGCTTCGACGCCATGCGATCAGTGTGACGCCACTCAAGGGCCTGGACAAGCAATATGGGGGAACTTCGGATGGACATGTTGCCCATGCCGATCCACGCGTGCAACATGTCAACAGTCGCGCTTCGTATCGACATGGCAACGAGACGTGATGACTGTCCCTGCTGACCATCGGCCCTCGCCCAACACGGCGGCCGTCCGGCGCAGCAGCCGAGGATCCGTGAGCGGCGAGCCCCGCTCGGCCGTACTTGCATACGTACGCGGCCAGAGGCTCCGCCCCGTGCCAGGGAGTTGAGCGAATGCCTGTCGATCGTCCTGTCACCCCGCCGCAACATGCCGCATGCGGCTACTACCTGATCTCCCAAGAAGACGGCTTCGTCCTGCACATGAGCTGCAGCCACGAGCGTCTGAGCGCCCTGCGTTCGCTGGTCATCAAGACCGTCACCGGCGCGGGCGTCGGTGACACGGTCGCCGACTGTGCCGAGCTCGTCACCAGTGAGCTGGTCGGCAACGCCGTGCGCGCCTGCGGCCCTTGGGCGCCCGTCGTCGTCCGCCTGGCGGTGGACGGGGGTGCCGTGCTCGTCGAGGTCCACGACCCTGACCGTGCCGCCCTGCCCGCAAGGGGGGCGACGGCGCCGGACGACGCGACGAGCGAGTCAGGGCGCGGTCTCTGGATCCTCGACTCCCTCGCACCCGGGTGGACGGTGCGGCTCACGTCCCTGGGCAAGCGGATCGCTTGCCGTCTGCCGTACGCCGCCGGCCACCCCGGCGTCAGACCAGTGGCGCCGTAGGTCCGTCCGGGGAGTCGGCGCGGCCCTCCAGGACCGTGCGGGCGATGGTGGCGACCTCGTCGTCGGGGAGGCGGCGGTAGCCGGAGTCGGTGACGAGGGCTACGAGGGGGAAGAGGCGGCGGGTGAGGTCGGGGCCGCCGGTGGCGGAGTCGTCGTCCGCCGCGTCGTAGAGCGCCTGGACGGCGGCCGTGACGACGTCGCGCTCGGCCATGCCGGGGCGGTACAGCTTCTTGAGGGCGCCCCGCGCGTACACCGAGCCGGAGCCCGTGCCCGCGAAGTCCCGCTCCTCCGTGCGGCCCCCGGTCACGTCGTAGGTGAAGATGCGGCCCTTGCCCTCGCCCACGTCGTAGCCAGCGAAGAGGGGGACGACGGCGAGGCCCTGCATGGCCATGCCGAGGTTGCCGCGGATCATCGTGGTGAGGCGGTTCGCCTTGCCGTCGAGGGAGAGCTGGGTGCCCTCCACCTTCTCGTAGTGCTCCAGCTCCAGCTGGAAGAGGCGGATCATCTCGACGCCGAGGCCGGCCGTCCCGGCCATGGCGACGGCGGAGTGCTCGTCGGCGGGGAAGACCTTCTCGTACTCGCGGTGGGCGATCACGTTGCCCATCGTCACGCGGCGGTCGCCCGCGACCAGGACCCCGTCCTCGTACACCGCGGCGATGATCGTCGTGCCGTGCGGCGCCTCGAAGCCGCCGTGCGCGGACGGCAGTCCGGCGGCGCGCTCCGAGGGCAGCAGGTCCGGCGCCTGGGCGGACAGGAAGTCGAGGAACGACGACGAGCCCGCCGTCAGGAAAGCGGGCGGCAGACCGCCGACCCCGTACGGACCGTTCTCGCTACCAGCCATGCGAACCCCTCCCCGTGCGGGCCCGCGCGCGGGCGCACAAGTTCGATCTCCCCTGCCCGCGCACACTACCCCGGTCCACGGGGATTACTCCGGATCCGAATCCGCCACCGCCTCCGCGAAGGCCCGCAGCAGCGCGGTGTCGCCGCCCTTCGGCCAGACCAGCGCGAGTTCGGACGGCGGCAGGCCCTCGACGGGCACGAAGGCCACGTCCTTACGGGCGTGCGTCTCGGCCGTCGGGCGGCACAGCAGCATCCCGCCCCGGCCTGCGGCGGCCGTCGCCAGGCCCTCCTGGAGCGTGGTGACGCGCGGGCCGCGCGGCACGGCGCGGCCGCCCGGCGTGACGCGCGGCGCCTGGTGGTCGCGCCAGTACGGCGGGGAGGGCTCGGCGGAGGCGATCAGCGGGCACTCGGCCAGCTCCTCGGCCGAGAGCGCGGACCGCGCCGCGAGGGGGTGCCGGACGGAGACCGCGAGGGTCCACGGCTGCCGCTCGAAGCGCGGGCCCACCTCCAGGTCGGGTTCGCAGACGGGCAGCAGCACGATCGCCGCGTCCACCTCGCCCCGCCGCAGAGGGCCGAAGGGGTCGGCCATCGTCACCTCCGTCACCGTCGACTCCGCCCCCGGGTGCCGGGCGTGGAGGAGGCCGAGGGCCTCCGTCATCCGGGAGTTGCCGCTGCCCAGGAAGCCGAGGCGCAGCTCGCCCACCACGCAGCGCGCCGCGGTGCGCGCGTCGTCCACGGCCGCCGCCAACTCCGCGTACGCGGGCCGCAGCCGGTCCAGGAAGCGGTGCCCGAGGGGGGTCAGCGCGACGGTTCTGCTCGTACGGTCGACGAGGCGCGCGCCGACGCGGCTCTCCAGGGAGCGCAAGAGCTGACTGACCCTGCTCTGGGAGACGTACAGGCGATCCCCCGCACGGCCGAAGTGCAGCTCCTCGGCAAGGACCAGAAAGCACTCCAACTCCCTGATCTCCAGCGAGCGGACCTCGGCCGCAGTACCCACGCTTCCTCCTCCGGCGGTCGCCATCGTTGAGTCCCGCTCATGGAAGGATGAGGACTTCGCCGTTGTTCCCGCTGGTCGTCCGGCCAAGGCTGGGGGCATGTCTCAGACCACCACCTCCCCAGCCCCGGACCGGCGCGCCTCGGCGCGCGAATGGCTCGCGGTCGTTTCCGTCACGGCCGCCACGTTCTCCATCACGGCCACCGAGATGCTCCCCGTCGGCCTGCTGACCCCGATGAGCGGGGGCCTGGGCGTCACCGAGGGCGTCGCCGGGCTGACCGTCACCCTCGTCGGCGTGACGGCCGCGCTCGCGGCACCCGCCGTGCCGCTGCTCCTCGGGCGGCTGAACCGCCGTACGGCGCTCGTCCTGCTGATGTCCCTGCTGACGGTGGCCAACGCCCTCTCCGCCGCAGCGCCCTCCCTCGGCGTGCTGCTGGGCGCGCGCGTCCTCGTCGGCGTGGCGCTCGGCGGCGTCTGGGCCGTCGCCGCGAGCCAGGCCGTGCGCCTCGTCCCGGCGGGCTCGGCGGGCGCCGCGATATCCGCCGTCTTCAGCGGCATCGGGCTCGCCTCGGTGCTCGCCGTGCCCGCGGGCACGATGCTCGCCGAACTCACCGACTGGCGCATGGCGTTCACCACCGTCGCCGGGCTGGCGCTGGCCGTGACCCTGGCACTCGCGCTGGCGCTGCCCCCACTGCCGCCGGAGGCGCCCGTACGCCCGCGCGAGCTGTTCCGGCTCTTCGGCAACCGGCGGCTGCGGCTCGGCCTGGTCTTCCTCGCGCTCCTGGTGACGGGCCACTTCGCCGCCTACACCTACGTACGCCCGGTGCTGGAGAAGGTCTCCGGCGTCGCGCCCGGCCTGATCGGGGTGCTGCTGCTGGCGTACGGGGTCGCGGGCATCGCGGGCAACTTCGGCGCGGGCGCCGTCGCCACCCGCGCGCCCCGCGCCGTCCTGCTCACCCTCGGCGGGGGCATCGCGCTGGCGACGGCGCTGATGGCGCTGGGCGGCGGGCTCGCGCCGTTCGCCGTCGCGGTGCTGCTGCTGTGGGGCCTCGCGTACGGCGGGGTCTCGGTGAGCGGCCAGGCGTGGATGCTCGCCACGGCGCCCGAAGCGCGCGAACCGGCGGGCGCGCTCTTCGCCTCCGTCTTCAACGCCTGCATCGCGCTGGGCGCGTTCACCGGCGGCCGCGTGGTCGACGCCGCCCCGCTCCGTACGGTCCTGTGGCTGGGCGCGGCGCTCGCCGCGGTCGCGGTGGCCGTGCTGGCCCTGGGCGGACGTACGCGGGGATCCGGGCGTACGGAGCGCGGGGAAGGGGCGGGTACGGGACGAGATCGTGAACCTGTCGTCGCGTCCCTGTCATGACCCGTACCTAACCTGTGCGCATGAGAGGGCGTCTGCTGAACGGCCGTTACGAGCTGCGGGAACTGCTCGGCTCGGGCGGTATGGGGGAGGTCTGGCGGGCGCGCGACGCCGAGCTGGACAGGGATGTGGCCGTCAAGGTGTTCCTGCCGCGGCGGGGCGCCGCCGAGGACACGAGCCACGAGGAGCTGCTGGGCCGTTTCCAGCGCGAGGCCAGGTCGGCCGCCGCGCTGGACAGTCCGTACATCGTCGCCGTCCACGACCATGGGACGGATGGGGACACTCCGTATCTGGTGATGACGCTGGTCGAGGGGCGCACGCTGCATGAGGAGCTGCTGGCCTCGGGGCGTGCGTCGCTGGCGGACGCGCTGGGGTGGACGGCGGATGTGTGCCGGGCCCTGGCCACCGCGCATGCGGCGGGTGTGGTGCACCGGGACATCAAGCCCGCCAACGTCATGGTCGCGCGGGACGGGACGGCGAAGGTCGTGGACTTCGGCATCGCCAAGTTCATCGAGTCCCGCGCGACCGACCCGCAGCTGACGCAGACGGGGCAGATGCCGTTCGGCAGCGTGCTGTACATGGCGCCCGAGCAGTTCCGCCAGGAGGACCTGGACGGGCGCACCGATCTGTACGCGCTGGGGTGTGTGCTCTACGAACTGCTGGTGGGGCGGCCCCCGTACACCGGCTCGGCGGCCGGGGTGATGTTCAACCACCTCAACGACACTCCGCTGCGGCCCTCCCGGGCCCGTACCGAACTGTCCCCGGCCGTGGACCGTCTCGTCCTCGCCCTGATGGCCCGCGACCCCGACGAACGCCCCGCCGACGCCGACGAAGCCCTCACCCGCGTCCAGGCCCTCATCGACGGCACACCCGAACCAGAACCGGAACCCGAGCCCGAGCCCGAGCCCGAGCCGAAGTCTGATCTCGTACCGGCGCCGGAAACCGAGCCGAAGCCGGAGTCCAGGCCCGAGCCCTTCACTGGGCCCGGTTTCGACCGTCCGCACCCCTTCTCCTCGCCCCTCGCCGCCGCCGGTACGTTCGAGCGCCCGTCGAACCGGTCGAACCGGCGGCAGGCGGGACTCGCCGGGCTGCTCGCCCTGTTCGTGGTCGGCGGCCTCACCGTCGCCAAGCTCACCGACGAGCCCGCGCCCCACGGCCCCGTCCCCCGCCCCTACGACTCCCCCTCGGCGTACGAGCCGGGCACGTACTCGATCGTCGTCGCGCAGGCGGAGAACGAAACGGAAGGCACCGAGGTCAGCGGCGCGCAGCGGGCCCGCGTCGTGCGCGCGGCGCTGAAGGAGGCGACCAAGGACGAGAAGCGGAAGCTTCCTGTCCGCGTCGTTCCGGTCGAGGGCGGCGACTCCGCGGCGCTTCCCGGCAACACCATCGCGGTCCTCGGCGCGATCGACGCACTCGACGCGAGGCTCAACGACGAGGACCCGGCGCGCCAGATGGCGGCCATCGACACCTGCGGCGACGCCCGCTACCGGACCGACTCGTTCTCGACCCTGGCCGACTCCCGCGAGCTGGGCGAGCAGGAGGGCCGCTACCTCCGGGAGGCGAAGGGGATCCGCACGCTGCTGGCCGGCGCCGCGAGCAAGTCGGACGTGGAGCACGACTTCGGCACCCTCTCGGGGATCAAGCAGAGCGGCCTCGCCTCTCCGCTGCCCGGCCGTGACGCCCTGGAAATGGACGAGGGGGACGTCGTGCGCGCCCTGCGGCGGCACAAGGCCCAGGCGGCCAGCCTCCCCCTCACGCCCGAGTCGTGGATCCCGGCGCTGCGGAAGGAGCGGCGGACGGCGGTGGTGGAGGCCGAGTACTTCGAGATGTGCTCCCCCGCCGAGTGGCGCGCCCGTACGGAGGACAGATTGCGCGGGCTCCCGGACGGCTCGCTGCGCTTCCGCCCGTTCCGCGACGAGTCGCAGAAGCCGGACTGCGAGGAACTGCCCCGGCTCTGTGCGGCGCCCGCCGAGGTGAAGCCGCTGCTGCGGCACCGCGGCGCGGCGGAGCTGTACGACGCGACGCTCGCCCTCGCCCAGCACCTGCCGGACACGCTCCGGGACTCGCCCCCCATGGAGACGGCCCGCAGCGAGGTGCGGATCGCGATGGAGGGGTCCAGGACGGAAGGGCTGCTCGGCGACTACAAGTTCCAGGTCCACCACGCCGAGCGCCGCCCGGTCTGGGTCGACGAGCGGCGCGACGGCAAGTGGAAGGAACTCGGCACGGTCCGGGGCCTGCTGGACGGCAAGAAGCCCGGGGACGGGGCCTAGGTCGCGTCTTCAAAGTCCCGTCTGCCCGGTGGCGTCTGGCACGCACGCTCGCGGCGTTGTCGTCAGTCGCCAATGCTCCGCAGTGGCTCCTTCCTCCGCCTTGCGATCGCACGCACCAGACGCCACCGGGCCCGCCCTTCGGGCGGACGACGCTACTTTGAAGACACTCCCTAGAAGACGGCCTCGGTCTCGTCCATACGGTCCTGCGGCACCGTCTTGAGGACGGTGACGGCGTCGGCGAGCGGGGCCATCACGATGTCCGTGCCGCGCAGCGCGGTCATCATCCCGAAGTCGCCCCGGTGCGCGGCCTCGACCGCGTGCCAGCCGAAGCGGGTCGCGAGCACGCGGTCGTACGCCGTGGGCGTGCCGCCTCGCTGGATGTGGCCGAGGATCACGGGCTTGGCCTCCTTGCCGAGCCGGTGCTCCAGCTCGATGGCGAGGCGGTTGCCGATCCCGGCGAAGCGCTCGTGCCCGTACTGGTCGATGGCGCCCTTCTGGTACGGCATCGAGCCCTCGGCGGGGTGCGCGCCCTCGGCGACGCAGATGATCGCGAACTTCTTGTCCCGCGAGAAGCGCTCCTCGACCATCTTCACGAGGTCGTCGACCTCGAAGTTCCGCTCGGGGATGCAGATGGCGTGGGCGCCGCCCGCCATGCCCGCCTCCAGCGCGATCCAGCCCGCGTGGCGGCCCATGACCTCGACGACCATCACGCGCTGGTGCGACTCGGCGGTGGTCTTGAGGCGGTCCATGGCCTCGGTGGCGACGCCGACGGCGGTGTCGAAGCCGAAGGTGCGGTCGGTGGCGGAGATGTCGTTGTCGATCGTCTTGGGGACGCCGACGACGGGCAGTCCGGACTCGGCGAGCATGCGGGCCGCGGTGAGCGTGCCCTCGCCGCCGATGGGGATGAGGGCGTCGAGGCCGAGGCGGCCGATCAGCTCCTCCGAGTTCTCGCAGGCGTCCCGCAGCCGGTCCCGCTCCAGGCGGGCCGAGCCGAGGATGGTGCCGCCGCGGGCGAGGATGCCGCTGACGGAGTTGATGTCGAGAGGGCGGTACCGGCCGTCGAGGAGACCCTTGAAACCGTCTTCGAAGCCGATGACCTCGTCGCCCCGGTCGGCCACGGCACGGTGGACGATGGACCGGATCACGGCGTTGAGACCGGGGCAGTCTCCGCCTGCTGTGAGGACTCCGATGCGCATGATGGGGTTCGCTTCTCCTGCTCGGGGGCTGCTGGTCACGGGGGCTGATCCAGGGGTGAGCCGGTGCGATTGTTTCATGTGTTGAAGACAGTGGTCCGGTGCGGTCCGCTCTGTGGACGGGCAGGGAGGGGCTGCAGGTGGCGCGCCAGCCCCCGCAGCCTGGCGCGCGGCCTAGCCAGAAGCGCAGGTATTGTCAAGGGTATAGCCCTCCTCTTACGGGCGCTTTCTAGACGAATGGGCTCAAGCCCGTCTCGACAGCAGGGAGCGAATGCGTGACGCGCAGCGTGTACGTGACCGGTATCGGCCGGGGAGACGGCCGCCAGGTCGTCGAGCTGGGAGTCATGGAGCTCCTGACCCGCCATGTGGACCGGGTGGGGGTGTTCAGGCCCCTGGTGCACGACGGGCCCGACCGGCTCTACGACCTGCTGCGCAGCCGCTACCGGCTGAGCCAGTCCGCCGCCTCCGCGTTCGGCATGACCTATGACGAGGCCGCCACGCTCCAGGCCGAGCGGGGCACCGACGAGCTGATATCGCGGCTGGTCGACCGCTTCCACGAGGCCGCCGCCGAGTACGAGGCGATGCTCGTCCTCGGCACCGACTTCGCGGACACCGGCCTCCCCGCCGAGCTGGCCCTCAACGCCCGGCTGGCCAACGAGTTCGGGGCCTCCGTGCTCCCCGTCGTCGCCGCCCGCGACCAGGGCCCGGAGGGGACGGCGGCGGAGGTGCGCAACGCGCACCACGCCTACGCCTCGCTCGGCGCCGACCTCCTCGCCATGGTCGCCAACCGGGTGCGGGACCCCGAGGCCCGCGCGGCCGTGGAGGGCCTCGCGGAGCGGCTGCCCGAGCCCGTGTACGTACTGCCGGAGGAGCCCGCGCTCTCGGCGCCGACCATGCGGCAGGTCAAGGAGACGATGGGCGCCGAGGTGCTGCTCGGCGACCACGCCGGGCTCTCCCGGGACGTCCGGCACCTGGTCTTCGGCGGGGCCCACCTGCCGAGCTTCCTCCCGGCGATGACGGAGGGGTGCCTGGTGATCACGCCCGGGGACCGCGCCGACCTGATCATCGGCGCCCTCGCGGCGCACTCGGCCGGGTCCCCGGCCATCGCGGGCGTCCTGCTCACGCTGGGCGAGCAGCCCGGCGAGCAGACCCTCCAGCTCGCCTCCCGCCTGGCGCCCGGCACCCCGGTGCTGGCGGTCGAGGACGGCTCGATGCCGACGGCGGGCGAGCTGCTGCCGCTGGAGGGCAAGCTCTCGGCGGCGACCCCGCGCAAGGCCGAGATCGCGCTCGGGCTCTTCGAGACCCATGTGGACACCAGGCAGCTCACCGAGCGGCTCTCGGTCGTACGGAGCGAGCGCGTCACGCCCATGATGTTCGAGCACGAGCTGGTGGAACGGTCCCGGGCGCACCGCCGCCACATCGTGCTGCCCGAGGGCACCGAGGAGCGGGTGCTGCGCGCGGCCGAGGTGCTGCTGCGCCGGAACATCTGCGACCTGACGCTGCTGGGCGAGCCGACGGCGGTCCGCAAGCGCGCGGCGGAGCTGGGGATCGGGCTCGACCTGCTGGGCGACGACGAGGCGCCGGACGCGTCGGCGGGCGCGACCGCGCGGGTGGTGGACCCGGCGACCTCGCCGCTGCGCGACCGGTTCGCGGAGACGTACGCGAAGCTCCGTGCCCACAAGGGCGTCAGCTACGAGCTGGCGTACGACGTGGTCGCCGACGTCTCGTACTTCGGCACGCTGATGGTGGGCGAGGGCCTGGCCGACGGGATGGTCTCGGGCGCCGTGCACTCGACGGCGGCGACGGTCCGGCCCGCCTTCGAGATCATCAAGACCAAGCCGGACGCGGAGATCGTCTCCTCGGTCTTCTTCATGTGCCTCGCGGACCGCGTGCTGGTCTACGGGGACTGCGCCGTGGTACCCGACCCGGACGCCGAGCAGCTCGCGGACATCGCCATCCAGTCGGCCACGACCGCCGCGCGATTCGGGGTCGAGCCCCGCATCGCCATGCTGTCCTACTCGACGGGCACCTCGGGCTCCGGCGCCGACGTGGACAAGGTGCGCAGGGCCACGGAGCTGGTGCGTGCCCGTCGCCCCGACCTGCTGACGGAGGGCCCTATCCAGTACGACGCGGCGGTGGAGCCCTCGGTCGCGGCGACCAAGCTCCCCGGCTCCAAGGTCGCCGGCCAGGCGACCGTGCTGATCTTCCCCGACCTGAACACGGGCAACAACACCTACAAGGCGGTCCAGCGCTCGGCGGGCGCGGTGGCCGTGGGCCCGGTGCTGCAGGGCCTGCGCAAGCCGGTCAACGACCTGTCGCGGGGCGCCCTCGTGCAGGACATCGTGAACACCGTCGCCATCACCGCCGTCCAGGCCCAGGAAGAGAGCTCCCTGCCGTGACCGCCACGACCGCCTCCCGCGTCCTCGTCCTCAACTCCGGCTCCTCGTCGGTGAAGTACCAGCTGCTCGACATGTCCGGGGGCTCCGGGGACGCCGGGGACGCCGGGGACACCGGACACTCCGGGGGCACGCGCCTCGCCGTCGGGCTGGTCGAGCGGATCGGCGAGGAGATCTCCGCGCTGAGCCACCACCCGCTCGTCACGGGCGGCGCGAAGCGGGAGTGGGAGGGCCGGATAGCCGACCACGACGCGGCGCTCAAGGCCGTCGCCGAGGAGCTGGACTCCGACGGGCTCGGGCTCGACTCCCCGGAGCTGGCCGCGATCGGCCACCGGGTGGTGCACGGCGGCCTGCGCTTCACCGAGCCGACGCTGATCGACGACGCGGTGCTCAAGGAGATCGAGCGCCTCGTCCCGGTCGCGCCGCTGCACAACCCCGCCAACATCACCGGCATCAGAACGGCCCAGCGGCTCCGCCCCGACCTGCCGCAGGTCGCGGTCTTCGACACCGCGTTCCACTCCTCGATGCCGGAGCACGCCGCGCGGTACGCGATCGACGTCCGTACGGCCGACGAGCACCGCATCCGGCGGTACGGCTTCCACGGGACGTCGCACGCCTACGTCTCCCGCAAGACGGCCGAGCTGCTGGGCAAGGACCCGTCCGAGGTCAACGTGATCGTGCTGCACCTGGGCAACGGCGCCTCCGCCTCGGCGGTCGCGGGCGGCCGGTGCGTGGACACCTCGATGGGCCTGACCCCGCTGGAGGGCCTGGTCATGGGCACCCGCTCCGGGGACATCGACCCGGCGGTCGTCTTCCACCTGGGCCGGGTGGCCGGGATGGAGATGCCGGAGGTCGACGAGCTGCTGAACAAGCGCAGCGGCCTGGTCGGCCTGTGCGGGGACAACGACATGCGCGAGATCCGCCGCCGGATCGACGAGGGCGACGAGGCGGCGCGGCTCGCGTTCGAGATCTACGTCCACAGGTTGAAGAAGTACATCGGCGGTTACTACGCCGTGCTGGGCCGGGTCGACGCCGTGGTCTTCACGGCGGGCGTGGGCGAGAACGCCGCGCCCGTGCGGGAGGCCGCGATCGCGGGCCTGGAGGAGTTCGGCCTAGCCGTCGACAAGGATCTGAACGCCGTACGCGGGGACGGCGCGCGGCTGATCTCGCCCGAGTACGCCCGGGTGAAGGTCGCCGTCGTCCCCACCGACGAGGAGCTGGAGATCGCGGAACAGACCTACGCGCTGGTCACGGCCCACTGAGCGGGCCGTGGGCCCCCATTCGTTCACCATGTAAACAAAATGAGAGGATGGCACCATGCGCCGTTCCAAAATCGTCTGCACCCTTGGCCCCGCCGTCGACTCCCACGAGCAGCTCAAGACGCTGATCGAGGCCGGGATGAACGTGGCCCGTTTCAACATGAGCCACGGTTCCCACGGGGAGCACGAGGAGCGGTACCACCGCCTCCGTAAGGCCACCGAGGAGACGGGCCGCGCCGTCGGCGTGCTCGCGGACCTCCAGGGCCCGAAGATCCGCCTGGAGACCTTCGCCGAGGGCCCCGTCGAGCTGGTGCGCGGCGAGGAGTTCACCATCACGACGGAGGACGTCGCGGGTGACAAGACCATCTGCGGCACGACCTACAAGGGCCTGCCCGGCGACGTCACCAAGGGCGACTCCGTACTGATCAACGACGGGAACGTGGCGCTCCAGGTCGTCGAGGTCGAGGGCCCCCGCGTCCGTACGATCGTGATCGAGGGCGGCGTCATCTCGGACCACAAGGGCATCAACCTGCCCGGCGCGGCCGTGAACGTCCCGGCGCTCTCCGAGAAGGACATCGAGGACCTGCGCTTCTCGCTCCGGCTCGGCTGCGACATGGTCGCGCTCTCCTTCGTCCGCGACGCGGGCGACGTCCGCGACGTGCACAAGGTCATGGACGAGGTCGGCCGCCGCGTCCCGGTGATCGCGAAGGTCGAGAAGCCGCAGGCCGTGGCCAACATGGAGGACGTCGTCGCGGCCTTCGACGGCGTGATGGTGGCGCGCGGCGACCTGGCGGTGGAGTACCCGCTGGAGAAGGTCCCGATGGTCCAGAAGAAGCTCGTGGACCTGTGCCGCAGGAACGCCAAGCCGGTGATCGTCGCGACCCAGATGATGGAGTCGATGATCACCAACTCCCGCCCCACGCGCGCCGAGGCGAGCGACGTCGCCAACGCGATCCTGGACGGCGCCGACGCGGTGATGCTCTCCGCCGAGTCCTCGGTGGGGCAGTACCCGATCGAGACGGTCAAGACCATGTCGAAGATCGTCGAGGCGGCCGAGGTCGAGCTGCTCAGCCGCGGCCTCCAGCCGCTGGCGCCCGGCAAGAAGCCCCGCACCCAGGGCGGCTCGGTCGCCCGCGCGGCCTGCGAGATGGCGGACTTCCTCGACGGCAAGGCCCTCGTCGCCTTCACCAAGTCCGGCGACACGGCCCGCCGCCTCTCCCGCTACCGGGTCTGCCAGCCGATCCTCGCCTTCACGACCGACCCCTCGACGCGCAACCAGCTCACCCTGACCTGGGGCGTCGAGACCATGGTCGTCCCGCACGTCGACAACACCGACGCGATGGTCGACCTGGTCGACGCCGAGCTGTTCAAGCTCCAGCGCTACGACGAGGGCGACACCATGATCATCACGGCGGGCTCGCCCCCCGGCGTCCCGGGCACGACCAACATGGTCCGCGTCCACCACCTGGGCAACGAGAACGGCTGAGCGGAGCCGTAACGCACGAAAAGCCGGGAGGGCCGACGCCGTCGTCGGCCCTCCCGGAGTCTGTACGGGCGCTGCCCGGTCCGCTGTTTCCTCAGTCCGTCAGGTACGTGTGCAGCCCGGGGACGGTGAGGTTGCCGCCGAACTGCGCCGACTGCCGCACCTCCACATCCGTGAGGTAGATGAACGGCAGGTCGAGCGGCGGCGGGCTCTCGGGGCTGAACGTCATCGGGATCAGCCCGAAGAGCTTGCCCTTCAGCTCCTCCGTGTACATCGTCACCTGACCGCCCCGGATGGTCGACGTCGAGCCGTCCGCGGCCTTCACGTGCGTGGTCTTGCTGTCCGGGCCCTTCACCGTCTGGTGCATGTCGCCGATGTCCAGCTCGTCGGCCGTGTACTTGAGGGCCTTCTTCGTCTTGCCGTTGGCCATCGTGATCTCGACGATGCCCTTGTAGCTCGCGCCCTTCAGCGTGAGCGAGGAGGCCTTGAGGTACCAGGGCTGGTTCGGGATCGTGGCCGGCGTCTGCTCGCCCTTGCCCGCGTAGTCGCCCTTCTCCGGGCACGGGAAGGGCTTCCCCGCGTCCTTGTCGGCGTCGTACGCGCGGGCCTTGCCGTTCTTGCCCTGCTCGTTGGCGCCGGGCTTGTCCTTGTCGTCCTCGGCCTTCTCCTTGGCCTTGGCCCTCTTCTCGGCCTTCTCGATGGCGTCCTGCGCCGCGTCACCGGCCTTGTCGCCCTTCCCGGCACGGTCCTTGGCGGGGCTGTCCGCCTCGTCCCCGCCGTCCTCGGAGGACGGGGGCTTCGGCGTGGAGGGCTTGGAGGGCTTGGACGGCTCGGAGGGCTCCGAGGGTGAGGGCTCGGGGTCCGGCTTCGCGCCGTCCTCGGGCGCGGGCTTCGCCGGATCCTCCTTCTCCTTCTCGTCCTTGGGAGTGAAGGCGTCCTCGATCTTCTTGCCCACGCCCAGCGGGTCGTACCAGGGGTTCTCCTCGTCCTCGGACTCGGAGGGGTCCGGCGCGGGCGTCGAGGGCTTCTCGGCGTCGCCGCCACCGCCGCCCGACGGGGGCGTCGAGGGCTTCTCCGGGTCCGGCGCGGGCTTGTCCGCGCCGTCGGAGGGCTGGGACTTGTCGGCGTCACCGGCGTCACCGGCACCCCCGGCGTCCCCGGAGCCCTTCTCCTTCGCGGCCTTGTCCCTCTCGGCCTGTTCCTTCTTGAGGTCGCGCTTGAGCTTCTCGGCCCGCTCCTCGCGCTTCTCCTGCTCGGCCTCGGTCTCCTCCTTGTCGGGAGCGGAGACACAGGCGTCGCCCTTGAAGGGGTTCTTGGGGAGCGGCTTGGCCTGGGCGAGCTGAGGGGTGAACCCCATGCCCACGAGCATGGCCGTCGGAACGGCCGCCACGGCGACGGCCTTCCCGGCGGGGATGTTCAGCCGGGTCAACAGGGGCTTGCGCGGCGCCGCGTGCCGCGGCCCCGATCTTCCACGGCCCTGGGCCTTGTCAGCCGGCACGGTGCTGCCTCCCGTTCGCGTTCGGGTCGTTCGCGTCGTTCGCGCTCGCTGTGTGCTCCGTCGCCGGCGGCCCGCTCTGCGCGGGAACGTCGCGCGGCTCGTCCTTCACTGCGGGCTCCGCCACGGGGTCCGCCACGGGATCCGCCGTGGACTCCGCCACCTGCGGCGTGGCCGCCGACGGCTTGCCCGGGACCCAGGAGACGCCGAGCGCGCCGCCGAGAAGGCCGAGCAGGAAGCCGATGAGGAAGGCGCCGATGTTCGAGACGACCAGGGAGACCAGCGACAGCAGGATGGCCGCGACACCCGCGAACACCCGTGACTGGGGCTGGAACCACATGGTGATGCCGAGGACGACCAGCAGCACGCCGATGATCAGCGAGCCCGCGCCCGCAGTCGTCGACATCCGGATCGTCAGGGAGCCCAGAGTGAGGTTCTGGTAGGGGATGTACATGATCGGGATGCCCGCGAGCAGCGTGAGCAGCCCGCCCCAGAACGGGCGGCGTCCGCGCCAGTCCCGGAAGGCACTGCGCTTCTGGCCGAATCCGGTCATCACACTCTGCGTGTCGGCGCTCATGGGGGTACAGCTCCTCGGGACTGGCACAAACATCTTGCTGAGGTGGAGCGGTCCGTACGGACCCGGTGCGGGGCGTGCGGCGCAGCCGTGCCGCCGCCCCGCGCCGTGGCTGGTCCGTCAGCGACCGCTACGGGCCGTCAGTAGCACTCGCTCTTGCCCTTCTTGACGGCCATGTTCAGGCCGCTGAGCTTGAACGTGCCCGCGGTGGTGGCCCACGCGCGCTGCTTGACGTCGGTGAACGCGACGCTCTCCGCCTGCTGGGCGAACGAGTCCTTCAGGTACTTGTCACCCTGGTGGGGACCCGGACCCTTGGTCGTCTTGTCTACCGAGACACCGATGTCGATGTTGTTGAACGTCGCGTTGGTCTTCAGCTCATCGGCGTCGATGTAGAGCTTCTTGGCCTCGACGCGCGGGCCGCCCGCCTTGCCGGCGGTCAGCTTCATCGAGACGTCGCCGAAGACCGGCACCGGCACGACGACCGACTGGCAAAGGTTGGTGATCTTCGCCGAGTTCATGCCGACGACGGCGACGGGCTTCTGGCCCGACTTGTTCGTGTCCACCGCGCCGTACTGAACGAAGCCCTGTCCGTCGAGCTTGTCGGCGGTGACCTTGAACTGCTGGCCGGAGACGCTGAACGACGCCGCCAGCGCACCCTGCGAGAGGGCGACACCGATCGCGGCGGTCGCCGCCACGCTCGGCACCATGACGACGGCGAACCGCTTCCATCTGGTCCCGCCACGAGCCAGGGACTCCATGACTTTCCTCCTTCTCGGACGTACATCTCCGGCCTGGCGACCCGGAGTTCGCGGGTCCGACCCTGCCGTGGGGGTACCTCCCGGCCGCGCGGGCCGGGGAGGGAGAAGTGCTACGTCCTCGGGAAGGAGAGCGCCGTCGCCGGAATCGTGCCCCGTCCTGTGCCACGTCCGGGCTGTCGGCGATCACCCCCGAGCGACAACCACTGGCCACGCTCTCGCGCAACCTTGCATTTTGTGCGGACAGGCTCCGCGGTCGGCGAAGACCCCCCTGTCCGGCCCGGTGGGGACCCAGGGGCCGCTGGCGCCGAGTGGGTGTCGGGCTGCGCTGCCATGGACCGAGCTTGGCCGATCGTGGTGCATCTGGAGCCCGCGCACAAGGGGGTTCGTTACTTACGAGTAACGGCCGGATAACCCCAGCGCGTCCGAACGGCATCGGACGGACACCGAGGGTCGCGAGCCTTGGCCAGAAAACCGACGGACCACTCGGACATCGGGGGATGAAATTCCCGGTTCCGCTTACTACGAGTAACGGCGACCGCGATTGCCAAGTTTTGGCAAAACGCGGTCGCCGTTGTCGCTAAATCAATGAGTGGTGGCGTGCGGGTGACCGCCGGTACGGGCAGGTCAGGAACAGATCAGAAAAGCGCGCGCGCCAGCGCCGAACGGGCCTGCACCACGCGCGGATCCTCGCCGCCGATCACCTCGAACAGCTCCAGCAGCCGCAGCCGCGCGGCGTCCCGGTCCTCCCCCGCGGAGCCCTTGACCGCGTCGAGCAGCCGCGAGAACGCGTCCTCCACGTGGCCGCCGGACATGTCGAGGTCCGCGACCCTGAGCTGCGCCGCGACGTCACCGGGCCGGTCGGCCGCGTCCTTGCGGACCTGACGGGCGTCCATGTCCTGGACCCTGCCGAGCAGCTCCGCCATCGCGAGGCCGACCTTCGCCTCGACGTTCCCCGGCTCGTCCGCCAGCTTGTTCCGGTACGCCTGGACCGCGCCCGGCAGGTCGCCCGAGTCGAGCGCCTCCTGCGCGGCGGCCAGCACCGGGTCCTCCGGGACCTCGGGCTCCTCGGCGTCACCCGCCTCGGCCTCCGGCACCACGCCCTGCAGACCGGTGATGCCGAACCGCTCCTCGGCGACCTGGATCAACTGGTCGAACGTGGCCCGGATCTGCTCCTGGGGCGCCGCGCCCTGGAAGAGCGGCAGGGCCTGCCCCGCCACGACCGCGAAGACCGCCGGGATCCCCTGGACGCCGAACTGCTGCATCAGCATCTGGTTCTTGTCGACGTCGATCTTCGCGAGGAGCACCCGGCCCGCGTACTCGTTCGTGATCCGCTCCAGGAGCGGTGAGAGCTGCTTGCACGGCTCGCACCACTCCGCCCAGAAGTCGATGACGACCGGGACCTCGGCCGAACGCTGGAGCACGTCCGCCTCGAAGCCCGCCTCGTCCACATCGATCACCAGGCCGGCGGGCGCCGGAGCACCGCCCCCCTCGGCGGCCTGCGCGCGCGCCTGCTCCGCCTTCTGCTTGGCCTCTCCGGCCGCCTTCACCGCGGCGAGGTCGACCACTCCGCTCATGGACATATTGCGTGGCTGCATGAGACCAGTCTCCCCCCTGCGCGCGGCTGTGTGTGCAACGGTTGCCGGGTCCCCACCCGGCGCGTGGTTGTCGCTGCCGCAGCGGCCGTCCTCGGGACCATTCCGCTACGGGTCGTAGCGTATCTCGATGCCCCGCCCGCGCCGCAAGGTTCCGCTGGGCGGAAGGGCGTGATCCGCCTCACGGCCCGGACCCCTGGTGCCGTACGTACCGGGCGGTATGGTCAGCGCCATGCCTGCACCGACCCCGCACCGCCGCGGGCGCCCCCGCAGCGCGGCCGCGGACCGCGCGATCCTCGACGCGACGCGCGCCGCGCTCGTGGAAGTGGGCTGGAGCAGGCTGACCATGGGCCATGTCGCGACCCGCGCCGGGGTCGCCAAGACCACCCTCTACCGCCGCTGGGCGGGCAAGAGCGAACTGGTCGTGGACGCGGTCGCCGTCCTCTTCGACGAGCTGGAACTCCCCGACCGCGGCAGCCTCCGCGCCGACGTCGAGAGCGTCGTCCTCTCCTTCGCGGCCCTCCTGGAACGGCCCGAGACGAAGACCTCGCTGATGGCGGTGATCGCCGAGTCGACGTACGACGACGCGCTACGGGTCCGCGTCCGCGAGGCGATCGTCGAACGCCAGAAACGTCTTGTCCTCGCGGGGCGTTACCGGGCACAGGAGCGGGGCGAACTCCCTCCGGACGACCCGGCTGCGCCGGACCCCGGCCGAATCGTCGACCTGATCTTCGACGTGATCGCGGGCGCGGTGGTCCACCGCGCGCTCATCAGCGCCGAACGCATCGGCACCGACTGGGCCCGCAACTTCACGACCCTCCTCCTCAACGGCTTGGCCGCGGCCAGCGCAGAAGCCTGAGCGGCACCACACCGCCCAGCTCAAGCGCCCCTCAGGGGCGCGGGGAACTGCGCGGCCCGCCCGCGAGCAGCCGCACCCGGCAGCGCGTCTGCCCCCAGCGGCGCGCTGCCGCCTGCGGACCGTGGCCGGTTGCTCGCGCAGTTCCCCGCGCCCCTGAGGGGGCACCCCGACGTAAGAGGTTGCCCTATAGGGGCGCGGGGAACTGCGCGAGCGGCCCACGACGTGGCGCGGAGGCCGGCGGCGCGGACCTGGCAGACGGGGCTGCCGTCCGGACGTCAGACCGCGTAGCGGTCCGGGGCGAAGAGGTGGAGGTTCTTCGCGACCCAGTCCGAGGTGCGGGCAAGCCCTTCTCGCAAGGGAACGGTCGGGCGCCAGCCCGAGAGTTCGTGGGCCAGGGAGTTGTCGGAGAGGAGGCGGTGGACCTCGCTTCCGGTGGGGCGGAGGCGCGCGGGGTCCGTCACGATCTCGGCGTCCGAGCCCGCCGCGGAGATGAGGGCGCGGGCGAGGTCGCCGACCGAGATCTCCTCCCCCGTGCCCAGGTTGACGGCCGCGCCCAGCGCACGCTCGGACTCCGCGAGGGCGAGGAAGCCGTCCGCCGTGTCCGTGACGTACGTGAAGTCGCGGGTCGGCGTCAGAGAGCCGAGCTTGATCTCGCGGGCGCCGGAGTGGAGCTGGGCGAGGATCGCGGGGATCACGGCGCGCGCCGACTGGCGGGGCCCGTACGTGTTGAACGGGCGTACCACCGTCACCGGCAGTTCGAAGGCGTGCCAGTGGGACAGTGCCAGCATGTCGGCGCCGATCTTCGAGGCCGAGTACGGCGACTGGGGCTGGAGGGGGTGCGTCTCGGCGATGGGCGCGGTGCGCGCGGTTCCGTAGACCTCGCTCGTGGAGGTGTGCACCACGCGCCGTACGCCCGCCTCGCGGCACGCCTCCAGGACGTTCTCCGTGCCGGTGACGTTGGTCTGGACGTAGGCGCCGGGCGAGGCGTAGCTGTACGGGATGCCGATGAGCGCGGCGAGGTGGAAGACCGTGTCGCAGCCCGCGACGGCCTCCCGTACCCGGCCGGGGTCGCGCACGTCGCCCGCGAGGAGGGTGACAGGGCCGTCGGCGCGACCGAGGTACGGCGCGAGATGGCCTTTCTCGGCGTACGGCTTGTAGTGGACCAGGGCCCGTACGCGGGCGCCGCGCTCCACGAGGCGGTCGGTCAGGGTGCTGCCGATGAAGCCCTCGGCGCCGGTCACCAGGACCGTACGGCCGTTCCAGAAGTTCTCGTTCACGCTGTCTCCTTCACGGGGGTGGGGTGGACGCGGCCCGCGAGGCGCAGCGCCTCGTGGGCCAGCAGGTCGGCGGCCCGCGCGTGCGGGCCGGGGTCGGCGGCTGCGCCCATCGCGGCGAGCCGCGCGGGGTCGGCGAGCAGCGGGTCGAGGAGCGCGGCGAGCCGGTCGCCGGTCGTCTCCGCGTCGGGCAGCAGCAGCCCGGCGCCCGCCTCGGTGAGCACGCGCGCGTTGTGCGTCTGGTGGTCGCCGGGCGCGTGCGGGTACGGGACGAGGACGGCGGGCACGCCGGTGGTGGCCAGCTCGGCGACGGTCGCCGAACCGGCGCGGCAGACCACGACGTCGGCCGCCGCGTAGGCGAGGTCCATCCGGTCGAGGTAGGGCACGGCGCGGGCGGGGGGCGGCAGTTGCTCGCGGGCCGCCTCGTACGCCGCGGGCCCGGTCTTGACCAGCACGTGGACGTCCGTACGGCCCTGCCGGTGCCAGCGCCCGGCGAGGGCGACGGCGGCGCGGGTGAGCCGGTCGGCGCCCAGGCTGCCGCCGGCCACGAGGACAAGGCGGGCACCGGGCGGTACGCCCAGCTCGTGGCGGGCGCGGGCGCGCAGCTCCTCGCGGTGCCGTCCGAGCGCGGCCAGCGGCGCGGCGACCGGCATGCCGACGGTCAGCGCGCGTTCCCCGCCCGGCAGATGGGCACGGGCGCGGTCGAAGGCGAGCGCGAGGTGCGGGGTGAGGCGCGCGGCGAAGCGGTTGGCGCGGCCGGGCACGGCGTTGGACTCGTGCACGAGGCTGGGCAGCCCGGCCATCCGGGCGCCGAGCACGGCCGGGGCGCTCGCGTAGCCGCCCATGCCGACCGCGAGGTGCGCGCGCTGGTCCCGCAGCACCGCCCTGGCCTGCGCACCGGCGCGCAGCAGCGCGGCGGGCAGCAGATAGCGGCGGGCGCCGAGCGCCGGGTCGAAGGGGATCATGTCCACGGTGTGCAGCCGGAATCCGGCCTCCGGGACGAGCCGGGTCTCCAGGCCGCGTTCGGTCCCGAGGAACGAGATCGCGGCGTCGGGCTCGGCCCGCAGCAGCGCCTCGGCGAGCGCGAGCCCGGGGTAGATGTGGCCTCCGGTCCCGCCCGCGCCGATGACGACGGAGAGGCGGCCGGGCGGCGGGTCTGTCGGTGTCCGCATGCCCGGCACGCTCGCGGGCCGTTCTAAGAGGGTTCTAAGCCACGCGGTTCCCCGTCACAGCGACCACGCCCCCGGCATCCCGTGCCGGGCCAGGTGCACGGCGAGGGCCGCGACGGACGCCAGGAAGTACACGGTGCACAGCAGCAGGTCCCAGTCCCGCGCCCGGAAGTGGACGAGGTAGGCGGCGACGAAGTACAGCACGAGGCCGACGGCGCCGAGCGTGCCCGCCAGCGGCACGGCGAGCCCGGCCAGCAGGCCCAGCGCGCCCAGCGTCATCAGGGACCCCGTCAGGCGCGTCCAGGACTCGGGCACCCCCAGGGCCCCGGCCTGGCGCCGGGGGATCTCGTGGTCGATGAGGCCGAGGACGCCGCCGAAGCCCGCGAGGGCGGCGGCGATGAGGAAGACGGTGAGGTGAAGCGCGAACACGGGTGTCTCCGTTCCGTGGGTACGGGTACCGGCTGATCGGTCGCCCCACGGACGGGGCGGCACCCCGGGGAGTGACGCCGCCCCGCATGACCTGCGTCACACGGGATGATCGCCCTCATCCCATGACTGGGCAGGAACTGCCCGGTGCCGTGCGTTGCAGACCGCGGCCGCGTCGTGGCTTGTCGCGCAGTTCCCCGCGCCCCTGAGGCCTCAGGGGCGCGGGGAACTGCGCGAGCAACCACCCACGGTTCGCAGCCTTGGGGGCACCTCCCTGCTCGAAGAGCTTGGGGGAGGACAGGAGGGGGCAGGCCCGGTCGGGGGTCGGCCTCACCCCGTGACGCCGCTCAGCTTCTGCGGGGCCGTCACCACATGGAGCTCCGCGACCGCGCCGTCCACCAGGTGCGGGACGGCCGCCAGTACGGGCGTACCGCCCGCGGAGAAGACCACCCCGGGTCCGCCGTTGAGCTGGACCACGCGCACGGCCGTGCCCTCCGGACGGCGGCGGGCGAGGACCGCGACGGCGCGGGCCACGCGCGCGGCGCCGTGCACGGGCCGGAGCGGGGCGCCGGTGAGGCCGCCGCCGTCGCTGACCATCGTCACGTCCGGCGCCAGCACCTCCATCAGGGCCGCCACGTCGCCGCCGACGCAGGCGGCGAGGAACCGCTCGGTGACCCGCTGCCGGGTGGCCTGGTCCGTGTCGTACCGGCGGCGGCGCTCCGCGACGGCGCGCCGTGCCCGGTGCGCGAGCTGCCGTACGGCCACGTCGCTGCGGCCCACGCAGCGCGCGATCTCGGGAAGGCTGTAGCCGAACGCCTCGCTCAGCACGAACACCGCGCGCTCCAGCGGCGAGAGGGACTCCAGCACGAGGAGCATCGCGGTGGAGACCGAGTCGGCCAGCTCCACGCGCTCGGCCACGTCCGGCCCGGTCAGCAGCGGCTCGGGCAGCCACGGCCCGACGTAGGTCTCGCGCCGGACGCGCGCGCTGCGCAGCCGGTCGATCGCGAGCCGGGTGACCACCCGGACCAGATAGCCCTCGGCGTCCCGCACCGTGGAGACGTCCAGGCGGCTCCAGCGCAGCCAGGCGTCCTGCACCGTGTCCTCGGCCTCGGTGACGCTGCCCAGCACCCGGTAGGCCACGGCGTGCAGCAGGCCGCGCTGCTCGGTGAACCGCCGCTCGGCCTCCGTCCGGCCGGACATCGCGGGCCTCATCGCGGCCTCCCCTGTTGCCGGCGGTTTCTAAGAGGGATATGAGAGCACGCTTTGGCAGGCTTTGTCGCATGCCGACGAAAGTGCTGGTCGTGGACGACGACCCCGAGGTGCGGGCCGCGGTCGCCGACGGGCTGACCGTCGAGGGCTACGCGGTGCGCGGGGCCGCCGACGGGCAGTCCGCGCTGACCCTGGTCGCGCGCTGGGAGCCCGACGCGCTCGTCCTGGACCTGCGGATGCCGGTCCTGGACGGCCTCGCCGTCTGCCGCAGGCTGCGCGCCCTCGGAGACCGTACGCCCATCCTCGTCCTCACGGCGCTCGACGCGGTGAGCGAGCGCGTGGACGGGCTGGACGCGGGCGCCGACGACTACCTCGTCAAGCCCTTCGCGCTGGACGAGCTGACCGCGCGGCTGCGCGCCCTGCTGCGCCGCACCGGCCCTGCCCCCGCGGACGGGGACACCCTGGTCCTGGGCGACCTGGAGCTGGACCCCGCCACCCGTACGGGGCGGCGGGGCGGCAGGAAGCTGGAGTTCAGCAGGACCGAGTGCGCGCTGCTGGAGCTGCTGATGCGGCACCCGGGCCAGACCGTGCCGCGCGAGGTGCTGCTGGAGGAGGTCTGGGGACGGGACTTCGGGCCCGACTCCAACTCCCTCGCCGTCTACGTCGGCTATCTGCGCCGCAAACTGGAGGCGGACGGCGAGCCCCGCCTCGTCCACACGGCGCACGGCGTCGGCTACCGGCTGGACCCCGCGTGAGGCCCCGGGTGAGGCCCCGGGTGAGGCCCCGCGCTCCGCTGCGCACCCGCCTCGCGCTGGCCGCCACGGCCGCGGTCGCGCTGGTCGCCGTCGGGGTCTGCGCGGGCGCGTACGCCGTGCTGCGCTACGAGCTCATCCACCAGCTCGAACTGAACCTCACCCAGTCCGCGACGCTCGCCAAGCAGCAGAGCCGCGACAACGAGGACCGCCCCGACGTCCTCTCCGACTCCTGCCGCTACCTCGCCGCGCCCGCCTGCGCCCAGGTCGTCGCCGCCGACCCCGGAGCGAAGTCCCCGACCCGCTACCGGCTGCCCGTCACCGACGCCACCCGGGAGGTCGCGGCGGGCGAACGGGCCGCGTACTACAACGAGATCACCGTCGACGGCTACCCGGTGCGGATGCTCACCACCCAGCTCCGCGACGGCCTCGCGCTCCAGGTCGCGCTGCGCTCGGACACCGTACGGGACGGCGTACGGCAGGCCGCGCTGCTGCTCGGCGGGGTGGGCGGCGCGGGCGTGCTGCTCGCGGCCCTGCTCGGCTACTGGGTCTCGCGCACAGGGCTCGCGCCCGTCGCCCGGCTGACCGCGACGGCCGAGCGGATCACCGCGACGCGGGACCCCGGACGGCGCGTCGAGATGCCCGCGCACGGGCCCGCGCGGGAGGACGAACTGACCCGCCTCGCGCGGAGCTTCAACACGATGCTGGAGGCCCTCGAACAGTCCGTCGCCGCGCAGCGCCGCCTCGTCGCCGACGCCTCCCACGAGCTGCGCACCCCGCTCACCGCGCTGCGCACCAACACCGAACTCCTCGCCCGCGCCGAACGGCTGAGCCCGGCCCAGCGCGAACGCGCGGCGGGCGCGCTGGGCCGTCAGCTCCGCGAGGTCACCGCGCTGGTGGGCGACCTGATCGAGCTGGCGCGCGACGAGGAGCCGCGGCCGCTGGTCGAGCGGGTGCCGCTGGCCGGGCTGGTCCGGCACGCCGTCGGCGCGGCCCGCGAGCACTGGCCGGAGACGGAGTTCCGGCTCGACGTGGCGCCGGAGGCCGAGGGCGCCGAGGTGCCGGGCGTACCGGCGCGACTGGCGCGGCTGCTCTCCAACCTGCTCGACAACGCGGCGAAGTTCTCCCCGCCCGGCGGCCCCGTGGAGATCGCCCTGGCGCCCGGGCCCGAGGTGACCGTGCGGGACCACGGCCCCGGCATCGCGCCCGAGGACCTCCCCCATGTCTTCGACCGCTTCTACCGCGCCGAGTCGGCGCGCGCCCTCCCCGGCTCCGGACTCGGTCTGGCGATGGCCCGGCAGATCGCCCGCGCGCACGGCGCGGACCTCACGGCCGAACGGGCGGAGGGCACGGGCACCGTCTTCCGGCTCCGATTCGCCGATCCGGAATTCTAGATTCAACGTCTTGTGGCGCACGCTCTCTTTTCCCGCGCAATCGCGCACTGCTAGCTTTGCGCGGTCCGGACACTCAACACACCCGAGGCACAAGGGAGTTGTCATGGAGACGCTGTCCGCACTGGCCCCGCGCCAGGTAGGTGGAGCACTCACGCGTGAGCCCGTCGTCGAATTCGATTCCTACGAGCAGGCCGCCACGGCGGCCGACCGCTGCCCGATCAGTTGCGTCTGCAGCGGCGGAACCGACAACTGTCTGGGGACGGGGAACACCTCGTTCGCGTAAGCGCGCCGGAAGCGTGAATCCGTAGACACGTGAGCACGTCAGCACGGGAACGGGCGGGGAATGGCCGGGAGAGGTGCGATGGACCGGACGGACTGGGACGCGGAGACCTTCCTTCGGAGCGCGGTGGACGCACCGCGCGACACCTCGCCGGACACCGGCCATTCACTGCACGCCGACGCGTCCTGGGTGACGGTCGTCCCCACGGGCGTGCCGCTCGCCGAGCACGGCTGGAAGCTGCACGTCTCCACGCGGGCCGCCACGTTCCCGCAGCTCCTGGAGACGGTGGTGCCCGTACTCCTCGCCGAGCGCGTCCACTTCAAGGTGGCCCGCTCCTCCGCCGTCCTCGCCCGGCTCAACCAGGGCCAGGACCAGCCCGCCGCCGTCGGCAAGGCCGTCACCGTCTACCCGGACCCCGGCCAGGTGCGTGAGCTGGGGCTCTCCCTCGCCGCGCTGCTGCGCGGGCACGAGGGCCCGCCGATCCTCAGCGACCGCCGGGTGGCGCCCGACGCGCCCGTCCACTACCGCTACGGCCCCTTCGCCGCCCGCTGGCGCCCGGGCCCCCGCGGCTCCCTCGCGCTGCGCGTCGCCGGACCCGGCGGCGAGCTCTTCGACGGCGCCGCCACGATGGAGTACCGCCGACCCTCCTGGGCCACCGACCCGTTCACCGGCGAGAGCGGCTCCGGCGAGACCGGCACCGGCGACGGCGCGGACGGGACCCCCGCGCCCGAGGTCCTCGGCGAGCGCTACCGCGTCACCCGCGGCATCTACCAGGCGGCGCACGGCAACGTCTTCCGCGCGGTGGACACCGGAACCGGACGGGACGTCGTCGTCAAGCAGGCCCGCGCCTTCGTCGGCGAGGCCGCGGAGGGCAACGATTCGCGGACGCGTATCCGGAACGAGCGCCGCGTGCTGGAGGCCGCGCGCGGCACCGAGGGAATTCCGGAATTCCTCGACCATTTCGCGCACGGCGACGACGAGTTCCTCGTCACCAATGACGCCGGAAGCCGCAATCTCCTCGTCCACGTACGGCTCCACGGCAGCTTCATGCCGCCCCGGCACACCCCGCGGGGAACACCGCCGCCGGAATTCCGCGCGCTGATGACGGACGTCGCCCGCACGCTCACCGCGCTGCACGACAAGGGCGTCGTCATGCGCGACGTCACGCCCCGCAACATCGTGCTCGGCGAGGACCGCGCCGTCCTCATCGACTTCGGCATCGCCGCGCTCGACGGCATCCATCTCCCGGGCGGCACCGCCGGGTTCGCGCCCGCCCGCCAGCTGCGCGACGAGCCGCCGCTCCCCGACGACGACTGCTTCGCGCTGGGCACCACGCTCTTCTACGCCGCCACCGGCATGCTCCCGCCCCTCGGCGTCACCGTCCCAGGCCTCGCCCGCGAGCGGATGCTCCAGGCGCTCACCGCGCTCCACGGGGACCGCCAGGCCGCCTTCACCGCGCTCCTCGCCGACCTGCTCTCCGACGAGCCCGGCACGGCACGCGCCGCGCTGCGCGCCCTCGCGGCGGGCGACCGCTTCACCGGCCCGCAGCCCGCGCCCGTACGGATACCGCTGCCGGGCGAGACGACGGACGTACGCCCCGCCGAGCTGGCCGAACGGGCGCTGGAGACGCTCCTCGGCGCGGTCGAGGAGTACCAGCTGGCGACCCCGCCGAACGCCATCAGCTCCGTCGACGCCAGCGTCTACACCGGCAGCGCGGGCATCGGCCTCGAACTGCTGCACCACCGGCACAAGGCCGGGGTCCCCGAGCTCCTCCCCCGGCTGGCCGCGCACGCCGTCGCCGCCTCCCGCCGGATCGAGCTGGCCCCCGGCCTCTACACCGGCGCCACCGGCATCGGCCTCTTCTGCGCCCTGCTCAGGGACGCCGGGTACGAGGCGCCGCCGCCCCGCGAGGCCGCCGACCCCGAGCCGGGCGACGACATCATGAGCGGCGCCGCCGGGATCGGCCTCGGCCACCTCCACCTGGCCGACCTGGCGGGGGCGCGCGGCGACGACCGTACGGGCTCCGCCGCGCACCTGGACGCGGCACGCGCCTGCGCCGAGCCGTTCCTCGACCCCGGCGCCGTCGGCGAGCTGCGGATGACGGTCTCCGCCGACAGCGGGCTCCCCGAGACCGCGGGCGTCGACCCCGCCTTCGGGTACGCGCACGGGGCCGCGGGGATCGTGGACTTCCTCCTCGCGCTCGCCGTCCGCACCGGCGACGAGCCGATCGCGCACGCCACGCTGCGCCACGCGAAGGCCCTCGCCGGACGCGCCGCCAAGCTCACGGCGGCCTCCGAGGGCCCCTCCGCCGTGCCCATCAGCGCCTCCTGGTGCCAGGGCCTGGCGGGCGCCAGCCGCACCCTGCACCGCGCCGGGCGCCACTTCGACGACCCGGAACTGATCACCTCGGCCCGCGCCGCCGCGTTCGCCTGCGCCGCGTGGGTGCCGCGCATGGAGAACCTCGCGCAGTGCTGCGGCGCGGTCGGCGTCGGCACCGCCCTGCTGGAGATCGGGCACGCCGAGGGCGACGCCCGGCTGTGGGAGGCCGCGCTCGACGTCGCCCAGCACCTGCTGATACGCAGCCCCGAACCCGACGAGGCCCCCGCCTTCATCGCCCTCGACCGCCAGGACGCGCCGCTCTCCTGGGGCATGGGCGTGGCGGGGGTCCTCACGTTCCTGCGCCGCCTCTCGGACCCGACGGGCCCGGACATCCTGCCGGACGTACTGCCACGGGCCGTACTGCCACAGGCGCGTCAGAACACGGGCGGCTCGGTGTAGACGCCCCACTCCTCGCGCAGGACGCCGCAGATCTCGCCGAGCGTCGCCTCCGCGCGTACGGCGTCGAGCATCGGGGCGATCATGTTGCCGGAGCCGCGCGCGGAGGCGACCATCGCGTCCAGCGCGCTCCGCACGGCCGCCTCGTCCCGGCCCTGCTTGCGGCCCGCGAGAGCCTTGACCTGCTCGCGCTCGACCTCGTGGCTGACGCGCAGGATCTCCAGGTCGCCGGTGACCGAGCCGTGGTGGCAGTTGACGCCGACGACCTTCTTCTCGTCCTTCTCCAGCGCCTGCTGGTAGCGGAACGCGGACTCCGCGATCTCGCCCGTGAACCAGCCGTCCTCGATGCCGCGCAGGATGCCGGAGGTGATGGGCCCGATGGGGTGCTCCCCGGTGGGCACGGCCCGCCGTCCCCGCTCCTTGATCTGCTCGAAGATCTTCTCCGCGTCGGCCTCGATGCGGTCGGTGAGCGCCTCCACGTACCACGAGCCGCCGAGCGGGTCCGCGACGTTGGTGACGCCCGTCTCCTCCATCAGCACCTGCTGCGTGCGCAGCGCGATCTCCGCCGCCTGCTCGCTGGGGAGGGCGAGGGTCTCGTCGAGCGCGTTCGTGTGCAGCGAGTTCGTGCCACCGAGCACGGCTGAGAGGGCCTCGACCGCGGTCCGTACGACGTTGTTGTACGGCTGCTGCGCGGTCAGCGAGACGCCCGCCGTCTGCGTGTGGAACCGCAGCCACTGCGCCTTCTCGCTCGTCGCCCCGTACACATCGCGCATCCAGCGCGCCCAGATGCGGCGGGCCGCGCGGAACTTGGCGATCTCCTCGAAGAAGTCCAGGTGCGCGTCGAAGAAGAAGGAGAGGCCCGGCGCGAACGTATCGACGTCGAGACCGCGGCTCAGCCCCAGCTCGACGTACCCGAAGCCGTCCGCGAGCGTGTACGCCAGCTCCTGCGCGGCCGTCGAGCCCGCCTCCCGGATGTGGTACCCGGACACGGAGAGCGGCTTGTACGCGGGAATCCCGCTCGCACAGTGCTCCATCAGGTCACCGATGAGGCGCAGGTGCGGCTCGGGCTGGAAGAGCCACTCCTTCTGCGCGATGTACTCCTTGAAGATGTCCGTCTGCAGCGTCCCGTTGAGCACGGCCGGGTCGATCCCCTGCCGCTCGGCGGCGACGAGATACATGCAGAAGACGGGGACGGCGGGCCCCGAAATCGTCATCGAGGTGGTGACATCCCCCAGCGGGATGTCCTTGAACAGCACCTCCATGTCGGCCGCCGAGTCGATGGCGACCCCGCAGTGCCCGACCTCGCCGAGCGACTTGGGGTCGTCGGAGTCCCGCCCCATCAGCGTCGGCATGTCGAACGCGACGGAGAGCCCGCCACCGCCCGCTTCGAGGATCATCTTGTACCGCTCGTTCGTCTGCTCGGCGTTCCCGAACCCGGCGAACTGGCGGATCGTCCACGTCCGCCCCCGGTAGCCGGTCGGGTACAGCCCCCGCGTGTACGGGAACTCACCGGGCCAGCCGATCCGCTCGAAACCCTCTACGGTGTCGCCCGGCCGCGGCCCGTACACCGGCTCCACGGGATCGCCGCTGAGCGTGGTGAAATCGGCGTCGCGCTTACGGGCGGTGTCGTACCGCTCCTGCCAGCGACGGCGGCCCTGTGCGATGGCGTCAGCATCCATACCCTCGAATTTACTAGGACGTCCAAGTAAATGTCGATGGCAGACGGGGCCGGACGTGTCCGACCCCGGGTCCTACGCCTTGGCGGTCCCGGCCGAAGCCCCCTGAATCAGGGGTTCGACCTCCTTGACGACCTTGCGTTCAACGAAGAAGGCGGCCGTCGGAATGGTGCCGGAGATCAACACCCACAGCAGCTTCCCGAACGGCCACCGGGCCTTCTGGCCCAGGTCGAAGGCGAAGACGAGATAGATGATGAAGAGCACGCCGTGGATCTGGGAGACGACCAGCGTGAGGTCCTCGCCCTTGTCGAAGCCGTACTTGAAGATCATGCAGACGCAGAGGATCAGCAGCATCACGGCGGTGACGTAGGCCATTACCCGGTAGCGGGTCAGCACGCTCGGTTTCATGGTTCGAGCGTAACCATCCACTGGGGGCGATCTTCGGGCGCCCCTACCCCTCGTCACCCGGATCTGTAAAGTCCCCGGCGCCCGTCCGCAGGGGGCGGAGGAGGGTGAAGATCTCGTTCAGGTCGCCGTCGTCGTAGACGCTGAGGCCGAAGTCCATGGCCATGAGGTCGCGGGTCGCGGCCTCGCAGACCTCGCGGCCCTTGTCGGTGATCGAGGCGAGCGTGCCGCGCCCGTCGTTGGGGTTGGGGCGCTTGTCGACGAGGCCGGACTTCTGGAGGCGGTCGACGGTGTTCGTGACGGACGTCGGGTGGACCATCAGCCGCTCGCCGATCTTCGACATCGGGAGTTCGCCGGACTTCGAGAAGGTGAGCAGCACCAGCGCCTCGTACCGCGCGAACGTCAGCTCGTACGGCTTGACGACCGCGTCCACCTCGGAGAGCAGGATCTGCTGGGCCCGCATGATCGAGGTGATCGCGGCCATGGACGGCACGGATCCCCATCGCTGCTTCCAGTGGTCGTCGGCGCGGGCGATCGGGTCGAACGGCAGACTGAGCGGTTTCGGCACGCGCCCGACCCTACCGGCCAGTTGTGCGGCGGCTAAAGGCGTCTCACACACCGGGCCACGGCGAGGACGCACACCGTGCCCGCCGCGCCCGTGAGGGTGAGTGCCAGGTGCGGGGGCAGGGCTTCGGCGGCGAGGCCGCCGAGGGCCATGCCGAGGCCCTGGGAGCTCATCAGGCCCGCCGTCATCAGGGTCATCGCGCGTCCGCGCCGTTCCTCGGGGACGGCGTCGTAGAACCAGCGGTCGAGGCCGAGGGTGTAGGCGAGCGCCGTGCCGGAGAGCGCGAGGAGGGCGAGGGCGGGGACCAGGGCGGGGCGGGCGGCGAAGAGGAGGAAGGGGAGGGGGAGGCAGCAGGCGAGGGGGAGGACCAGGCGTTCGCGGGTCTTGGGGCCGAGGAAGGTGCCTGTCGCCAGTTCGCCCGCTACCGCGCCGACCGGCGCCGCCGCCATCAGGAGGCCGACGCCCTCGGGCCCGGCGCCGAGCGCGTCGGCGTAGGGCGCGGCCAGGCCCTCGGGGACGACGGCGAAGGCGGGCGGCACCCAGCACAGCAGGAGCAGGGCGCGGATGCGGCGGTCGGCGAGGAGGCGGAGGGTGCCGCCCCGTTCGGCGCGGGCCCCGACATCGCGGCCGGGGCTCACGAGCGCGGGGCGCAGTCTCGTTCCGGCCTGGAGGATCAGCGCGGAGCCGAGGAACCCGGCGACGGTGATCACCAGGGCGCCGCGCGGCGGGACGAGGAGGAGCAGGAACCCGGTGAGCCCGTTCCCGACGACCTGCGCGCTCTGCGCGACGAGGCGGAGCAGCGAGCGGCCGAGGACGAAGGCGTCGCCGTCCAGGATCGCCCCGAGGCTCGCGGTCCGTACGCCCGAGAAGAGGGGCTGGACGAACGCCGAGGCCGCGCGGAGTGCCAGCAGGACCGGCACGGGGGTGCCCGGGACCAGCATGCCCAGGACGCAGCCGGCGCAGATCAGGTCGCAGGCGACGAGGACCCGGCGCGCGCGGAATCGGTCGGCCAGCGGGGCCAGCACCACGCCGCCCGCCGCGTGCGGCAGGAAACCGAGCGCGAAGGTGAGGGCGGCGAGGAAGGGGGAGTCGGTGTCGGCGTAGACGAGGACGGGGAGGGCGACCGCCGAGACGACGGTGCCGAGGAGGGAGAGGGTGTGCGCCGCGAACATCGCGCGGAACTCGCCGACGCGGAACAGGGAGAGGTAGCCGGTCCGGGTGCTGGGCATGCGCCGCACCCTCGGCCGGGCGCGCGCCGCGTGCCTAGACTTTCGGGCCCAGCCGAATCCACCGGGGACGGAGGCAGGGACCGCCGTGTCGTTCCAGATCCGCTTCGGGCCCGAGGACCCGCTCAACTGCCGGTTCGCGGTGTCCCCTTCGTGGGAGACGCAGGCGGCGGTGCGGCTGCTGAACCGGCCGTCGCGGTGGACGTCCGTCTTCCGGCCCTGGCTGCGCGCCAGCCTGCCGCTCGTACGGGGCCTGGGGCTGGAGCCCCTGTGGCTGCTGATGCCCCGGCGCGGCTACACGCCGGACTTCCTGGCGTCCGCGCCGGAGGGTCCCGGCACGACGTTCGCGCGGGAGATGGCGGGGGTCCGCGCGACGGTCCCCGAGCGCGCGGCGCGGGAGATCGAGCGGGCGCTGGCGAGCACGCCGGGCGCCGCCGGGAGCGCGCTGGGCCGGGAGCTGCTCGCCGACCCGGCCGCCGCCGTGGAGACGCTGGCGGCGGCGAAGGAGCGGGCGTGGGCGGCGCTGGTGGAGCCGCACTGGCCGCGGCTGCGCACGCTGCTGGAGGCCGACGTCGCCTTCCACTCGCGGCGGCTGGCGGACGGCGGGCTGGCCCGGCTCTTCTCGGAGCTGCACCCGCGGGTGACGTGGCGCGAGGGCGCGCTGCACATAGAACGGCCGTCCCGGCACGTACGGGAGCTGCGCGGCGGGGAGGGGGTGACGCTGATGCCGAGCGTCTTCGCGTGGCCCGAGGTGACATCCGGGTTCGAGCCGCCGTTCCCCGCGGCTCTGGTCTACCCCGCGCGCGGCATCGGCGGGCTGTGGGCCCCGCCCGCCTCCTCGGGGCGTCCGCCGGAGGCGCTGGTCACGCTGCTGGGCGCGAACCGGGCCGCCGTGCTCGCGGCGCTCGACGAGCCCGCCGCGACGACGGCGCTCGCCGCGCGGCTGGGCCTCGCGGCGTCCTCGGTCTCGGCGCACCTGTCGGCGCTGCGCGGTGCGGGGCTGCTCACCTCGTACCGCGTGCGCCGTCAGGTGCTGTACGAGCGGACGCCGCTCGGCATCGCGCTCGCGGCCGGGGATCAGCCCTCGGCGGAGCCCGCCGCGGAGCCCTCAGCGGAGCCCTCGGACAGGTGACGTTCGACCGTCTCGACCTTGGCCGTCAGGCCGTCCGTCACGCCGGGGCGGATGTCGGCCTTGAGGACGAGGGAGACGCGGGGCGCGCGGGCCTCGACGGCGGCGACGGCACGCCGTACGACGTCCATGCACTCCTCCCAGTCGCCCTCCAGGGACGTGAACATCGCGTCCGTACGGTGCGGCAGTCCGGACTCGCGGACGACCCGCACCGCGTCGGCGACGTACTCCCCCACGTCCTCGCCGACGCCGAGCGGGGTCACGGAGAACGCGACGATCATGAGGCGGCGACGCCGTCCTGCTCCTTGCGGGCGCGCATCGCGATGACGCCCGCGTCCTCCTCCTTGCGCAGCATCCTGTCCGCGAAGAAGCCGCCGGTCGGCAGGACCGAGAGCACGAAGTAGAGCGCGGCGCGGCCGAAGGGCCACTTGATGCGGTTCCAGGCGTCGGCCCAGAAGATCACGTACAGGATGAAGAGGACGCCGTGGATGGCGCCCATCACCGGTACGGCGTTGAAGTCCGTGGTGCGCTTGAGCACCGAGCAGACCAGGAGGAGAAGGAACGAGATCGCCTCGGGGACAGAGCTCAGACGGAGGCGGCGCAGGGCGGAGACCGCCTTCGGCGGCAGGCCGCTCGGAGTTTCCAGTATGGCCACGGCGTGTCCTCGGAATCGTTTGTGAAGGGGTGCACAAGCTCCGCACATTGTGGCAGCCCTGATGTCGATCACAGCGCTCAGGGTAGGTTCGCACCGTGGCTCAGTTCCGACTCGAAGGCACCAAGGTGCTCGCCGTCCAGCTCAGCGGCGGCGGTGACGCGGTCAAGGCGAAGAACGGCTCGATGGTCGCGTACGACGGCCAGATGGCGTTCAAGAAGATGTCCGGCGGGGGCGAGGGCGTGCGCGGCATGGTCACCCGGCGCCTCACCGGCGAGCAGATGACGGTCATGGAGGTGAAGGGGCAGGGGACCTGCTACTTCGCGGACCGGGCCAGCGACATCAGCCTGGTCCGGCTGAACGGCGAGAAGCTGCACGTCGAGGCGAGCAATCTGCTGTGCGCCGACTCCTCGCTGCGCACGGGCACGACGTTCACGGGGCTGCGCGGCGCCTCGCAGGGCAACGGGCTCTTCACGACGTCCGTCGAGGGCACGGGCCAGGCGGCCCTGATGTCCGACGGCCCCGCCGTGCTGCTGCGCGTGTCCCAGGGGATGCCGCTCCAGGTGGATCCGGGCGCGTACATCGCGCACCAGGGCAATCTGAACCAGAGCTTCCAGTCCGGGGTGAACTTCCGGACGCTGATGGGCGAGGGCTCGGGCGAGGCGTTCCAGATCCGCTTCGAGGGCGAGGGGCTGGTCTACGTGCAGCCGAGCGAGCGGAACACCATCGGGGGTGACGTCTGATGCCCTTCAGGGAGATCAACTCGAAGCTGGTCGAGGCCCAGGTGATCCCGGGGCAGCGGATGTTCAGCCAGCGCGGCGCGATGGTGGCGTACACGGGCGAGGTCAGCTTCGCGCCGAACATGCAGGGCGGCCAGGGCGGCCTGATGTCGATGATCGGCCGCCGGGTGGCGAACGAGGCGACGCCGCTGATGACCGTGGAGGGCCAGGGCACGGTCCTCTTCGGTCACGGCGGCCACCACGTCGAGGTCGTGAACCTGGACGGGGACACGCTCTGCGTCGAGGCCGACCGGCTCCTCGCGTTCGACGGCAGCCTGGAGCAGGGCACCCTCTTCCTCGGCTCCGACGGCGGCGTGATGGGCATGGTGCGGGGCCAGGTCAGCGGCCAGGGCCTGTTCACCACGACGCTCAAGGGCAAGGGCGCGGTGGCGGTGATGGCGCACGGCGGCATCCTCCAGCTCCCGATCACCCCCGACCGCCCGGTCCACGTCGACCCGCAGGCGTACGTCGCGCACTACGGCGACGTCCGCAACAAGCTCTCCACGGCGCTGGGCTGGCGGGACATGGTCGGGCGCGGCTCGGGCGAGGCGTTCCAGCTCGAACTCTCGGGGAACGGCGCGGTGTTCGTACAGGCGAGTGAGGAGAAGCTCTGATGACCGCTCCGGAGATCTTCGACGTCCGGTCGCTCCCGTCGAACGACAACGTGAATCCGTACACGTTCAGCGTGGACCTGAACGGCCAGTGGTTCCTGCAGAAGGGGAAGATGATCGCCTACTACGGGCAGATCGACTTCCAGGGCATCGGCCACGGCCGCCTCGACCGGCTGATCGCCTCCAGCTTCCACTCGCCGCTGCACGCCGCCGACTGGGTCGTCGCCGAGGGCCACGGCAAGCTGCTGCTCGCCGACCGCGCCTTCGACGTGAACTCCTACGACCTGGAGGACGGCAACCTCACCGTCCGCTCCGGCAATCTGCTGGCGTACGAGCCCTCGCTCGCGCTGAAGCAGTCGATCATCCCGGGCTTCCTCACGCTGATCGGCACGGGCAAGTTCGTCGCGGCGTCCAACGGCGCGGTGCACTTCGTCGAGCCGCCGGTGCGCGTGGACCCGCAGGCGCTGGTGGGCTGGGCGGACTGCCCCTCGCCCTGCCACCACTACGACCACGGGTACATGAAGGGCGTGCTGGGCGGGATCCGCGCGATGACGGGGATCGGCGGCGCCTCCGGCGAGGAGCACCAGTTCGAGTTCGTCGGGGCGGGGACCGTACTGATCCAGTCGACCGAGACGCTGATGGCCGAGCGGGAGACGGGCGGGGTCCCGCAGCAGGCGGGTGTGCCCGGCGGCGGGCAGGGGCAGCAGGGCGGCCAGCAGACGCCGCAGCTCCCGGGCCAGCTCGGCAGCCTGCAGCGCCGGTTCGGCCTCTGAGGCCCCGGACATCCGGCGCCTTGACGCGATCCTGACTCGTACGGTGACTCGAAGACCACACCGCGTGAGCACGCGTGTACGAGCGTAGGTAGAGTCTCACGGTATGGACACCGATGACGGCACCCGCTGGCTCACCGAGGACGAGCAGCGCTCCTGGCGGACGCACCTGGAGGTCAGCCGCCTGCTCATGTACCAGCTGGAGCGGGACCTCCAGCCCTTCGGCCTGACGCTCAACGACTACGAGATCCTGGTGAACCTCTCCGAGTCGGAGGACCTCCGGATGCGGATGAGCGACCTCGCCACCGCCACGCTCCAGTCCAAGAGCCGTCTCTCGCACCAGATCACCCGCATGGAGAAGGCGGGCCTGGTGCGCCGCGAGAGCTGCGAGTCGGACAAGCGGGGGCTGTTCGCCGTGCTGACCGAGCAGGGCTGGGAGACCATGCGCGAGGTCGCCCCGCACCATGTCACCTCCGTGCGGCGCCACTTCATCGACCAGCTCTCCCCCGCCGACCTCTCCCGCTACCAGAGCATGCTGCGCCCGGTCGTGGAGAAGCTGCGCAGTGAACGGGGCCGTGTCTGAGAAGGGCCCAGCAGCCTCTCAGCCGCCCGCGAGGGGCAGTCGGAGAACGAAGAGGGCGCCGTCGAGGTCCGGCGAGGCGCTCACCGTGAGCGAGCCGCCGTGGCGTTCGGCCACGTCGCGGGCGATGGCGAGGCCGAGTCCGGCCCCGCCGTCGTCACGGCTGCGGGCACCGTCGAGGCGGACGAAGCGCTCGAAGATCCGCTCGCGTTCCTCCTCCGGTACGCCGTCCCCGTCGTCCGCGACCTCCAGCACGAGCCCGTCGGCCCCGGTCCGCAGGGCGACGGTGACCTCGCCCTCGGCGTGGCGCTGCGCGTTGTCCAGCAGATTGCCGAGGACCCGCTTCAACTGGCCCCGCGAGCCCCGTACCTCCCCGTCGGCGAGCGGGTCGAGGACGCGCACCGGGTGGCGGTCGCCGACGCGCTGGGCTGTCTCCTCCCGTACGAGCGCGGCGAGCGAGACGCGCGCGTCGGCGGGGCGTTCGCCCGCGTCGAGCCGGGCGAGGAGCAGCAGGTCGGCGGCGAGGTCCTGGAGGCGGACGGTGTCCTCCACCGCGCCGTCCACGTCGAGGAGTTCGGGGTGCGCGGCGGCGACCTCCAGCTGGGTGCGGAGCGAGGCGATGGGGCTGCGCAGCTCGTGCGAGGCGTCCGCGACGAAGCGGCGCTGCCGCTCGACGGAGCCCTCCAGCGCGGCCAGCGTCTCGTTGGTCGTACGGGCGAGGCGGGCGATCTCGTCGCGCGAGTCCGGCTCGGGCACGCGGCGCGCGAGGTCCGTGCTGGCGGTGATCGCGCTCATCTCGCGCCGGATGCCCTCGACGGGCCGCAGCGCGCGCCGCGTGACCAGCCAGGTGACCCCGGCGACGACCACGAGCAGCACGGGCAGCCCGATCAGCATCGAGCGCGTGACGGAGGAGACGGCCTGCTCCTGGTCGTGCAGCGAGGCGCCCGCGTAGACGGTGACGGGCGTGCCGTCGCGGGTGACGGACTGCGCGGCGGCGACGCGGAAGTCCTGGTGGCCGACGATGTCGTCCTTGTCGTACGTCACCTCGCCGTCGTCGTCGACGGGGAAGGTGAGCTGCTCGGTCGAGGTGTCGGTGTCGACCTCGGGGCCGTCTTCCTCGTCCGCGTCCGACTCGTCGTCGCCCTCCTCGTCCGCGTCCTTCTTCTTGTCCGGCCGGTCGAAGTCGGCGACGGGGCCGCGCCCTTCGAGGTGGTCGCTGGCGCCCAGCACCCGGCCGTACCCGTCCACGATCTGCGTGGGCCCGTCCCCGTCGAGCGCGTCCACCTCCTTGGCCTTCGCGGCCTCGACGTCCGTGACCTGCGCTGCGGCCTCGCGGGCCGTGGCCTCGGCCTTCAGCTTCGCGTTGTCCGCGAGCCCGCCGCGCAGCGCGGCCACGACCAGGAACCCGGCGGCGACCAGCGCGAGGGCGACGACCAGGGTCGCGCCGAGCGCGGCGCGCGTCCGGACGGAGCCCTTACGCACGGGAGCCGCCCCCGGGACCGTCCGCGTCCACCAGCCGGTACCCGGCGCCCCGTACGGTCGTGATCCAGCCCGCGCCGAGCTTGCGGCGCAGGGCGCTGACGTAGACCTCGACGATGTTCACGTCGCCCTCGTAGGCGAAGTCCCAGACGTGCTCCAGGATCTCGGACTTGGAGACGACCTCGCCGCCGCGCACCGCGAGGTACTCCAGCACGGCGAACTCCTTGGCCGTCAGCTCGGCCTCCCGCTCCCCCACGGTCACCCGCTGGGTGCCGGGCTCGACGGTCAGCTCGCCCACGCGCAGCGCGGTCTTCGCGCCGCGCGTCCGGCGGCGCAGCAGGGCGCGCACGCGGGCGAGCAGGACGACGTACGAGAAGGGCTTGGTCAGATAGTCGTCGGCGCCGGTGTCCAGGCCCTCGGCCTCGTCGTACTCCCCGTCCTTGGCGGTGAGCATCAGCACGGGCGTCTCGTCCCCGGCGGCGCGCAGGGCCCCGCACACGCGGTAGCCGTTCATGCCCGGAAGCATGATGTCGAGGACGATCAGGTCGTACTCGCCCTCGGAGGCGCGGTGCAGCCCCTCGGTGCCGTCGTGCACGACGTCCACGGCGAAGCCCTCGGCCTCCAGGCCCTTCGCGAGCGACAGGGCCAGTCGCCGCTCGTCCTCCACGATCAGCAAGCGCATGGGCCCAGCCTGCCAAATCGCGGCTGAAGAGGGCTTCAGGTAGCTTCAGCTTACGTTCAGCAACGGCGCGCCACCGTGGAGTCATCGCAAGGCAGAGAGCGACAGATCCAAGGAGACGAAGTCATGAAGCGCAAGGTCATCATCGCCACCGTGGCAGCCGCGGCCCTGATCGGCGGAGGCACGGCGACGGCCGTGGGAGTCTCCGGCGGCAGCGGCGACGACGCGAAGCCCCTCCCCCAGTCGCAGTCCCAGGTCCGCCTCTCGGACGACGACGACCGGGGCGACCACGACGACGACCTCGACTCCGACGACCGCGACGGCCGGGACCACGACGACCGGGACGACGACGGCCGCGACGACGACGGCTCCGACAAGGCCGACCGCGACGAGAGCAGCGGGAACGCCGCCGTCTCCGCGGACGAGGCCCACGAGCGGGTCCTGAAGGCCGTGCCCGGCACGGTGACCGAGCTGGAGCTCGACACCGACGACAACCGGCTGACCTGGGAGGCCGACGTGCTCGGCAAGAACGGCACGTGGCACAAGGTCGAGCTGGACGCGGGCAACGGCAAGGTGCTGCGCCAGAGCGACGACCGTGACGACAAGGGCGGCTCCGAGGCCCGTACGGCCACGGTGAGCGCCTCCGAGGCCGCCCAGAAGGCCGCCTCGTCCACGAACGGCTCAGTGACCTCCATCGACCTGGAGCGCGGCCACTGGGAGATCGACTCCGTCGACAAGAAGGGCGTGGAGCACGAGGTCTCCGTGGACGCCAAGACGGGCAAGGTCACCCAGCAGCAGTCGGACCACGACGACGACCACGACAGCGACGCGGACGACGACGACCACGACGACGACTGACGCCGCCGCCGTCCGGCCCGCCTGACGCGAGACCCCGCTGCCCTGCCCCACTCCCCCGGGGGCAGGGCAGGGGCGCGTTCAGACCCCGGTGTTCTCGCCGGGCTCCTCGCCGGTGACGCCCGCGACCAGCTCGTCCGCCGCCGCGTACGGGTCCAGGGAGCCGGTGACGACCCGCTCGGCGAGCGCGTCCAGGCGCTTGCCGCCCCGCAGCTCGCCCATCCGCTCACGGAGCGCGGTGACGGCGATCGTCTCGATCTCGCGCGCGGCGCGCGCGGCCCGGCGCTCGCCCAGCACCCCGCGCTCCTCCATCCAGCCCCGGTGCTTCTCCAGGGCCTCCACGACCTCGTCGACGCCCTCGCCCCGCGCGGCGACGGTCTTGACGACCGGCGGGCGCCAGTCCCCGGGCTTACGGGCCTCGCCCAGGCCCAGCATGTGGTTCAGCTCCCGTACGGTCGCGTCGGCGCCGTCCCGGTCCGCCTTGTTCACGACGTAGACGTCGCCGATCTCCAGGATCCCGGCCTTCGCGGCCTGGATCCCGTCGCCCATCCCCGGCGCGAGCAGCACCACGCTGGTGTCGGCCTGCGCGGCGATCTCGACCTCGGACTGCCCGACGCCGACGGTCTCGACCAGGATCACGTCGCAGCCCGCGGCGTCCAGCACCCGGATCGCCTGGGGCGCGGCCCACGCCAGGCCGCCCAGATGGCCGCGGGTGGCCATCGAACGGATGTAGACCCCCGGATCGGACGCGTGTTCACCCATCCGCACCCGGTCACCGAGCAGCGCGCCGCCGGAGAACGGCGAGGAGGGGTCCACGGCGAGGATCCCCACCCGCTTCCCCTGCTGGCGGTACGCGGTGACCAGGGCGGAGGTCGACGTGGACTTGCCCACGCCGGGCGAGCCGGTGAGCCCGACGACGTACGCGTTCCCGCAGCGGGGCGCGAGGGCGGCCATGACCTCCCGCAACTGCGGCGAGGCCCCCTCCACGAGGGAGATGAGGCGCGCGACGGCCCGCGGCCTGCCCTCTCGCGCCCGGGCGACGAGATCTGCGACGTCAACGGCCATCTCTGCTCCGGCTCCTGTTCTTCCGCTGCTGGCTGTCCTCGGGTATTTCTACGGCACGCGGACGATCAGGGCATCGCCCTGGCCGCCGCCCCCGCACAGCGCCGCGGCGCCCACGCCGCCGCCCCGCCGCTTCAGCTCCAGCGCCAGGTGGAGGACGAGCCGGGCCCCGGACATGCCGATGGGGTGCCCGAGCGCGATGGCCCCGCCGTTGACATTCACCTTTTCGGGGGTGATTCCGAGGTCCTTCATCGACTGGTGCGCGACCGCGGCGAACGCCTCGTTGATCTCGATCAGATCGAGGTCCTCGACGGCGACGCCCTCCTTCTTCAGGGCGTGCTGGATCGCGTTGGAGGGCTGCGACTGGAGGGAGTTGTCCGGCCCCGCCACGTTCCCGTGGGCGCCGATCTCGGCGATCCACTCCAGGCCCAGCTCCTCGGCGCGGGCCTTGCTCATCACGACGACGGCGGCGGCGCCGTCGGAGATCTGCGAGGCCGAACCCGCCGTGATGGTCCCGTCCTTGGCGAACGCGGGACGCAGCTTGCCCAGCGACTCCGCCGTGGTGTCGCCGCGGATCCCCTCGTCCTGCGAGAAGAGCACCGGGTCGCCCTTGCGCTGCGGGATCTCCACGGGCGTGATCTCGGCCTCGAAGAGCCCGGCGCGCTGCGCCGCGGCGGCGCGCTGGTGGGAGCGGGCCGCGATCTCGTCCTGCTCGGCGCGGCCGATGCCCAGCTTGGTGTTGTGCTTCTCCGTGGAGGCGCCCATGGGGATCTCCTCCCACGGGTCCGTGAGCCCGTCGTGCGCCATCGCGTCGAGCATCTCGACGGCGCCGTACTTGTAGCCCTCACGGGACTTGGGGAGCAGGTGCGGGGCGTTCGTCATCGACTCCTGGCCGCCCGCGACGATGATGTCGAACTCACCGGCGCGCACGAGCTGGTCGGCGAGCGCGATGGCGTCGAGGCCGGAGAGGCAGACCTTGTTGACGGTGAGCGCGGGGACGTTCATCGGGATGCCCGCCTTGACGGCGGCCTGTCGGGCCGGGATCTGCCCTGTCCCGGCCGTGAGCACCTGCCCCATGATCACGTATTCGACCTGGTCCCCGCCGATGCCGGCGCGGTCCAGCGCGGCCTTGATGGCGAAGCCGCCCAAGTCCGCCCCGGAGAAGGACTTCAGGGAGCCGAGCAGCCGCCCCATGGGCGTGCGGGCCCCGGCGACGATCACAGAGGTGGTACTGGAGGATCCAGTCGTGCCAGTCATGAGGTGAGAGCCCCTTCCGGCGGGAAGTTAACGAGGGTTACCGTCAATGTACTGAGCGGTACCTCTCGCGGTCACCGGTACGTGGGTGTGACCGTGCGCACGTTGCGTAACCGCGCTCACAGGCGCTGCACTGTTCCCCATGCTGACGCGTATCGACCACATCGGGATCGCCTGCAATGACCTCGAAGCCACCGTCGACTTCTACTCTCGCACCTACGGTTTCCAGGTGTTCCACACCGAGGTCAACCAGGAGCAGGGCGTCCGGGAGGCCATGCTGAGGATCAACGGCACCGACGACGGCGGGGCCTCCTACATCCAGCTCCTGGAGCCGATCCGCGAGGATTCCGCGGTCGCCAAGTGGCTCGCCAAGAACGGCGAGGGCGTCCACCACATCGCCTTCGGCACGGCCGACGTGGACGGCGATTCCGAGTCGATCCGCGACAAGGGCGTCCGCGTCCTCTACGACGAGCCCCGCCACGGCTCGATGGATTCGAGGATCACCTTCTTGCACCCGAAGGACTGTCACGGCGTGCTCACAGAACTGGTGACGGCGGCGGGGGTTTCAAAGGAGAGCCCTTCCGCACCAACGGACCGCTGACGTCCGCTTCCGCGCCCGGTAGAGTGGCCCTTCGGCCGGGGCGGGCCGTCCGTGCCTGCACGGGGGCTCCGGGCTGGGGGCTCGGTCCACGTTCCGCCGATGATCTGACACCATTTCCGGGAGACACCATGAGCATGGAGTCCGCGGAGAGGCTTCAGATCACCTCCACGACGACCAGGGGACGGATGGGACCGCGCAGTGCGGGGCTACGACCGCTACGAGGCTGACGATCACCTCTCGCAGTTCGAGGCCGAGATGGATCGGCTCAAGAAGGAGCGGGAGAAGGCCGTCGAGCACGCCGACGACCTCGGCTATCAGGTCGAAGTGCTGCGCGCCAAGCTGCACGAGGCGCGTCGCGCCCTTGCCACGCGCCCAGCCGGTTACGACAACCTGTCGCACCAGGCCGAGCAGTTGCTGCGCAACGCGCAGCTGCAGGCCGACCAGATGCGCGCCGACGCCGAGCGCGAGCTGCGTGACGCCCGCGCCCAGACCCAGCGGCTCCTCCAGGAGCAGGCCGAGCAGCAGTCCCGGCTGGAGTCCGAGCTGCACGCCGAGGCCGTGCGCCGCCGCCAGCAGCTCGACCAGGAGCTGGCCGAGCGCCGCACCACGGTCGAGAACCACGTCAACGAGAACGTGGCCTGGGCCGAGCAGCTCCGCACCCGTACCGAGCAGCAGGCCCGCCGTCTCATGGAGGAGACCCGGACCGAGGCCGAGCAGTCCCTCGCCCAGGCCCGTACGGAGGCCCAGCGGCTCACCGAGGAGTCCCGGCAGCGCCTGAGCACCGAGGCGGAGACCGCGCGCACCGAGGCCGAGGCCATCCTGCGCCGGGCCCGCGCCGACGCGGAGCGGCTGCTGAACGCGGCCTCGACCCAGGCCCAGGAGGCCACCGACCACGCCGAGCAGCTCCGCACCTCCACGGCCACCGAGTCCGAGTCGAACCGCCGCGAGGCGGCCGACCTGGTCCGCAAGGCCGAGGAGCGGATGCAGGAGGCCGAGACGGCGCTGCGCGAGGCCCGTACGGAGGCCGACCGCAAGCTCGCCGACGCCGAGGAGGCCGCGCTCAAGCGCCTCGCGGACACGGACTCGGAGAACGAGCAGCGGACGCGTACGGCGAAGGACCAGGTCGCCCGGCTGGTCAGCGAGGCCACGAAGGACTCGGAGACGGTCAAGGCCGAGGCCGAGCAGATCCGCGAGGACGCCCGCGCCGAGGCGGAGCGGCTGGTCTCGGAGGCCCGCGAGGAGGCCCGCTCCACCACGGCGGAGGAGTCGGCGAACCAGCTCGCGGAGGCCGCCCGTACCGCCGAGGACGTGCTGAACAAGGCGTCCGAGGAGGCCAAGGCCACCACCAGGGCCGCCACCGAGGAGGCCGAGCGGCTGCGCCGGGAGGCCGAGGAGGAGGCCGACCGGCTCCGCGCCGAGGCCCACGACACGGCGGAGCACCTCAAGGGCGCGGCCAAGGACGACACCAAGGAGTACCGCGCCAAGACGGTCGAGCTCCAGGAGGAGGCGCGGCGGCTGCGCGGCGAGGCCGAATCGCTGCGGGCCGAGGCCGTCGAGGAGGGCGAGCGCATCCGCGGCGAGGCCCGCCGCGAGGCCGTCCAGCAGATCGAGGAGGCCGCGACCCGCGCCGAGGAGCTGCTGGGCAAGGCGAAGGAGGACGCGGAGGACACCCGTAACGACGCGGCGACGGAGAGCGAGCGGGTCCGTACCGAGGCGATCGAGCGCGCCACGACGCTCCGCAAGCAGGCCGAGGAGGCCCTGGAGCGGGCCCGCGGCGAGGCCGAGGAGCTGCGTGCCGGGGCCGAGGAGCAGGCCGAGCAGACCCGTACCGAGGCCGAGGAGGCCGGGCAGCGGATCCGCGAGGAGGCCGAGCAGGCGGCGAAGGACCGCGCGGCCGAGACGAAGGCCGAGCTGAACCGGCTGCGCGAGGACGCCGAGCAGAAGCTGCTCGCGGCCCAGGCCGAGCTGACGGCGGGCCGCGCGGAGGCGGACCGGCTGCGGGACGAGACCCGGGCCGAGACCGACCGGCTGCGCACCGAGGCCGCCGAGCGGGTCCGCTCGCTCCAGCAGCAGGCCGAGGAGGAGTCCGAGCGGCTGCGCACGGAGGCGGCGACGGACGCCTCACAGGCGCGCGCCGAGGGCGAGGCCCTGGCCGTCCAGCTGCGCAGCGAGGCCGCAGCGGAGGCGGAGCGGCTGCGCGAGGAGGCCCAGGCGACGGCCGACCGGGTGCGCGCGGAGGCGGACGCGGCGGCGGAGCGTACGAGCGCGGAGGCGGCCGAGGCGCTGAGCGCGGCCCAGGAGGAGGCCGCGCGGCGGCGGCGCGAGGCCGAGGAGCTGCTGGCCTCGGCCCGCGAGGAGGCGCACCAGGAGCGTACGCAGGCGCGGGAGCAGAGCGAGGAGCTGCTGGCCTCGGCGCGCAAGCGGGTCGAGGACGCGCAGACCGAGGCGGAGCGGCTCACGACGGAGGCCGAGCGGCGCTCGGCGGACCTGGTGGCGGCGGCCGAGGAGACCGCGCAGCAGGTGCGCGACTCGGTGGCGGGGCTGCGCGAGGAGGCCGAGGCGGAGATCGCGGGTCTGCGGTCGGCCGCCGAGCACGCGGCCCAGACGCTGCGCCGGGAGGCACAGGAGGAGACGGACGCGGCCAAGTCGCTGGCCGAGCGCACCGTTTCGGACGCGATGGCCGAGTCGGAGCGGCTGCGTGCCGACGCGGAGCGGATCCGTGACGAGGCGCGCGAGGACGCGGCGCACAAGCGGACGGAGGCGGCCGAGCAGGCCGACCAGCTCCTGGCCCAGGCCCAGGAGGAGGCCGTCCGTACCCAGACGGCGGCCGAGGAGCAGGCCGACTCCATGGTCGGCGCGGCGCGCACCGAGTCCGAGCGGCTGGTGGGCGAGGCGCGCTCCGAGGGCAGGGAGATCGTCGAGAAGGCGCGCTCCGACTCCGACACGATGCTGGAGGAGGCGCGCAGCGACTCCGCGGCGATCCGGGACCGCGCCGAGGAGCTGCGCTCCCGCATCGAGGGCGAGGTCGAGGAGCTGCACGAGCGGGCGCGGCGGGAGGCCGCCGAGGCGATGCAGTCGGCGGGCGAGCGCTGCGACAAGCTGGTGAAGGCCGCGGAGGAGCAGCTCGCCGAAGCGCGGGAGAAGTCGGAGAAGTTGCTCGCGGACGCGAACGCGGAGGCGGGCAAGGTCCGTATCGCCGCGGTCAAGAAGGCCGAGGGGCTGCTCAAGGAGGCCGAGACGAAGAAGGCCGAACTGACCGGCGAGGCCGAGCGGATCCGCGACGAGGCGCAGGAGGAGGCGCGGCGCACGGTGGAGGCCGGGCAGCGCGAACTCGACGTCCTGGAGCGGCGTCAGACGGACATCAACACCGAGATCTCCCGCGTGCAGGACGTGTTGGAGGCGCTGGAGTCCTTCGAGGCACCGGGCTCCGGTTCCGCTTCAGGCTCCGGGGGGTCCACGGGCTCCGGGGCCGGGGGCGGCTCCAGCGGCAAGAAAGGCGGTGCCTCCCCGGGGGCGAACGGCAGTGTGAAGGCGGGCGTTGGCGCAGGTACGAACCGTACGGGTGGCAAGGGCACCGAGGGCTAGCCACTCGAACGAGCGCACATTCTCCAGATCAAACGGGCATAAGCTCGATGACACGCCGCTTCGACCCCTAGGATTCCCTCTATCACTCCCCGTCTGATAACCCGTCTGAATCGACAGGAACCCCATGAGCGACACTTCCTCCCCCTTCGGCTTCGAGCTCGTGCGGCGTGGCTACGACCGCGGGCAGGTGGACGACCGCATCACGAAGCTCGTCGCCGACCGTGACAGCGCACTGGCCCGTATCACCTCTCTGGAAAAGCGCATCGAGGAATTGCACCTCGAAACGCAGAACGCCCAGGCTCAGGTCAATGACGCCGAGCCGTCCTACGCGGGGTTGGGCGCGCGTGTCGAGAAGATCCTCCGCCTCGCCGAGGAGGAGGCGAAGGATCTGCGCGAGGAGGCCCGCCGGGCCGCCGAGCAGCACCGCGAGCTGGCCGAGGGCGCGGCCCAGCAGGTGCGGAACGACGCGGAGGCGTTCGCCGCCGAGCGCAAGTCGAAGGCCGAGGACGAGGGCGCCCGTATCGTCGAGAAGGCCAAGGGCGAGGCCACCGCGCTGCGGACCGAGGCGCAGAAGGACGCCCAGTCCAAGCGCGAGGAGGCCGACTCCCTCTTCGAGGACACCCGGGCCAAGGCGGCGCAGGCGGCCGCCGACTTCGAGACGAACCTCGCGAAGCGCCGCGAGCAGTCCGAGCGCGATCTGGCCTCCCGTCAGGCCAAGGCGGAGAAGCGTCTCGCCGAGATCGAGCACCGGGCCGAGCAGCTGCGCCTGGAGGCCGAGAAGCTGCGGACCGACGCGGAGCGCCGCGCGCGCCAGACCGTCGAGACGGCGCAGCGCCAGGCGGAGGACATCGTCGCCGACGCGAACGCGAAGGCGGACCGGGTGCGCAGCGAGTCGGAGCGCGAGCTGGCGGCGCTGACGAACCGCCGCGACAGCATCAACGCGCAGCTGACCAACGTGCGCGAGATGCTGGCCACCCTCACGGGTGCCGCGGTGGCCGCCGCGGGCCAGCCGGAGGAGGGCGCCACGTCGGAGGACTCTTCCTCCCTGGGCCGGGGTGTCCCGGCGCAGCAGTCCCGCTGAAGGGCTGTCCTGGCGACGACGTACGTGTGAGGGGCCCGGCGAGGGGTTCGCCGGGCCCCTTTCGCGTGCGCCCTCACGCGCCCTCACGCGCCTTCACGCGCGCGGACGCGCTCGAATGGCGAGGTCCCCGGGGCCGTCCTAGCCTCGGCTCATGATCGAGCTGCGGGGTCTCACCAAGCGGTACGGCGAGAAGCTGGCGGTGGACGGGCTGTCCTTCACGGTCAGGCCCGGCATCGTCACCGGCTTCCTCGGCCCGAACGGGGCCGGGAAGTCCACGACGATGCGCATGATCCTGGGCCTGGACGCGCCGACCCGCGGCGACGTCCGTATCGACGGCAAGCACTACGCGCAGCTGCAGGAGCCGCTCAACCACATCGGCGCGCTGCTGGAGGCCAAGGGCGTGCACGGCGGCCGTACGGCGCGGAACCATCTGCTCTGTCTCGCGCAGTCCAACGGCATCCCCGAGCGCCGGGTCGGCGAGGTGCTGGAGATGGTGGGGCTCACGGCCGTCGCGAGGAAGCGGCCGAAGGGCTTCTCGCTCGGCATGGGCCAGCGGCTCGGCATCGCCGCCGCGCTGCTCGGCGACCCGGACATCCTGATGTTCGACGAGCCCGTCAACGGACTCGACCCCGAGGGCATCCACTGGATCCGCACGCTGATGCAGCATCTGGCGTCCGAGGGGCGGACGGTGTTCGTCTCCAGCCACCTCATGAGCGAGATGGCGCTGACCGCCGAGCACCTGGTCGTCATCGGCCAGGGGAAGCTGCTCGCGGACACCTCGATGTCGCGGTTCATCGAGGAGAACTCGCGGACGTACGTACGGATCCGGACGCCGGAGCCGGAGCGGATGCGGGACATGCTCGTCACCGAGGGCTTCCGGCCGTCGCCCGGGGAGGGCGGGGCGCTGGAGGTCGAGGGCGACGACGCGGCCCGTATCGGCGAACTCTCCGCGCGCGAGCGGCTGGTGCTGCACGAGCTGAGCCCGCAGCGGGCCTCGCTGGAGGAGGCGTTCATGCGGCTGACGGCCGAGACCGTGGAGTACCACGCGCACACCGGGCCCGGCGCCGTCGCCGCCGAACCCGCCTCGCGGCCCGCGTGGGGCCAGGACTGGAACGGCGGCAAGGACGGGAAGGGCTGACCATGGCTCACACCTCACGGGTGCTCAGGTCCGAGTGGACGAAGGTCCGCTCCGTACGCTCCACCGTGTGGACGCTGGCCATCGCGGTCGTCGTGACGGTCGGTCTCGGCGCGCTGATCTGCGTGCTGACCAACAACGAGTTCGACGACATGTCGACAAGGGATCAGCTCACCTTCGACCCGACGTACGTGAGCTTCGCGGGCATGGGGCTCGGCCAGCTCGCGATGATCGCCTTCGGGGTGCTGGTGGTCTCGGCCGAGTACAGCACCGGGATGATCCGCAACTCGCTGGGCGCCGTCCCGCAGCGCGGCACGTTCCTGCTGTGCAAGGTGATCGTGGTCGGGCTGCTGGTGCTGGTCGTCGGCATGGTCACCAGCTTCGTGACGTTCTTCCTCGGCCAGTCGCTGCTCGGCGACCACGGGGCCTCGCTGGGCGACGACGGGGTGCTGCGCGCGGTGATCGGCGGCGGGCTCTACATGACGCTGATCGCGCTCTTCTCCGTCGGCATCGCGTTCATCCTGCGCAGCCCGCTGCTGACGTTCGGGATCCTGATGCCCTGGTTCTTCCTCGTCGCCAACATCCTGGGCTCGGTCAGCGCCACGAAGAAGGTCGCCCAGTACCTCCCCGACCAGGCCGGGACGGCCGTGATGTCGGTGGTCCCGGAGACGCTGGACCGCCCGTACGGGCCGTGGGAGGGGCTGCTCATCATGGTGGCGTGGACCGTGGTCGCGCTCGTCGCGGGGTACGTGGTGCTCAAGCGCAGGGACGCGTAGCACGGAACCAAAACCGGTCCCTGTAACCTCCTAGGCCGTGTCGGGGGGCGAGTCAGCCCCGAACTGCGTCCAGGACCATGATGATCGAGGCGTACGGCCTGACGAAGCGCTACGGCGCCAAGACAGCCGTCTACAACCTGTCCTTCCAAGTGCGGCCAGGCGCCGTGACCGGCTTCCTGGGGCCCAACGGCTCCGGCAAGTCGACGACCATGCGGATGATCCTCGGGCTGGACACCCCCTCGTCCGGCCAGGTCACCATCGGCGGGCACGCGTTCAGAGGGCTCCCCAACGCCCCCCCGCCAGGTCGGCGCGCTGCTCGACGCGAAGGCGGTGCACGGCGGCCGCAGCGCCCGCAACCACCTGCTGTCGCTCGCCCAGCTCTCCGGCATCCCGGCCCGCCGGGTCGACGAGGTGCTCGGCGTCGTGGGGCTCCAGAGCGTCGGCAAGAAGCGGTCCAAGGGCTTCTCCCTCGGCATGGGCCAGCGCCTCGGCATCGCCGCCGCGCTGCTCGGCGACCCCGCGGTGCTGCTCTTCGACGAGCCGGTCAACGGCCTCGACCCCGAGGGCATCCTCTGGGTGCGGAACCTGATGAAGCAGCTGGCGTCCGAGGGCCGTACGGTCTTCGTCTCCAGCCACCTCATGAGCGAGATGGCGCAGACCGCCGACCACCTGATCGTCATCGGGCGCGGCCAGCTCATGGCCGACACCTCGGTGAAGGAGTTCATCGCGCAGAACTCGGTCGGCTTCGCGCGCGTCCGTACGCCCGAGGGCGAGCCGGAGCAGCACGAGAAGCTGAGCTCCGCCGTGCAGGAGGCGGGCGGCCAGATCCAGCCCGAGGAGGACGGCGCGCTCCGGATCACCGGGCTGGCGCTGCCGCACATCAGCGACCTCGCGCACAAGGCCGACGTCCGGCTGTGGGAGCTGTCGCCGCACTCGGCCTCGCTGGAAGAGGCGTACATGCGGATGACGCAGGGCTCGGGCGACTACGTCTCGACGGCCGACGCGCGCGCCGGACTCCAGCAGCAGATGCCGGGGACGCACCCGGGGATGCAGGGCGCTCCGGGCATGCAGGGTGCTCCGGGCATGCAGGGCGCGCCCGGCATGATGCCGCAGCAGATGCCGCCCGGCGCGATACCTCCGGGCGTCCAGGGCGGGATGCCGCCGCAGATGGCGCCGCCGCCGGTGCCGCAGGGCGCGCCCGGTGCTCCCGGTGCTCCCGCCGCGCCCGGCCCGAACCCGTACGCGGACGCGCCGCCCTCGGCGCCCCCGCCACAGGCGCCCGCCGCCCCCGCCGCCGCCCCCTCCCCGCAGCCGCAGCACGAAGGCGAGGACGCCCGATGAGCACCCAGCAGTACCCGCCGCAGGACGCCGCTCCCATGGGCGCCCCGGCCGCTCCGCCCGCCCAGGCGCCCGCGGGCGCACCTGGCGCCCCTGGCGTCCCGGGCGCCGGCTACTCCTCGCCGATCCCGGTCACCCGGACGCACATCGGGCACGCCATCGCCTCGGAGTGGACGAAGATCCGCTCGGTCCGCTCCACGATGTGGACGCTGAGCCTGATGTTCGTCCTCACGCTCGGCATCGGCCTCGCCACCGCGGCGGGCCTGAGCACCCAGGACTACACGGGCATGCCGCTGCTCTCCAGCGGCCTCTTCGGGCTGATGCTCGGCCAGCTCTGCGTGATCACGCTCGGGGTGCTGGTGATCACCTCCGAGTACGGCACGGGCATGGTCCGTACGACCCTCACGGCCTGCCCCCAGCGCGGCCGGGTGCTGCTCGCGAAGGCGCTGATCTTCTTCGCCCTCGCCTTCGTGATGACGACGGTGGCCTGCACGCTCACCGCGATGATCAACTCGGCGCTCCTGAGCGACCAGGACGTTCCCTCGTACGCGCGGACCGGGGATCTCGCCGATTCCATCGAAGGAGGGAAGCTCGTCGCCGACGGCGGCGAGTGGCTGGGCGCGACGGTCGGCGCCGGGCTCTACGTGGCGCTGCTCGGGCTGCTCTCCCTCGCGGTCGGCGCGCTGCTGCGGCACTCGGCCGGGGCGATCACCACGATGATGGGCGTCGTGCTGCTGCCGCTGGTGATGGCGCTCTTCATGGTCGGCGAGGCGATGAAGACCGTGCGCGAGAAGCTCATGGAGTACTCCCCGCTGAACGGACTGGCCACGCTCTACCGCATCCCCATGGAGGGCGACCAGGACGCCACGGGCTGGCCGCTGCTGGGGCTGCTCGCGATCGTCACGGCCGTGGCACTCGGCGTCGCGTTCGCACTGCTCAACAAGCGGGACGTCTAACCGCAGCCGGGCCGCAGCGCGGACGGGAGCTCTTCTAGACGCCCGGTCGTGCCACCGTGCGGCACTGGCATGAGCACGCCGTCAGTAGCGCGGCGCATTTCGGGACCGCTGGAGCCTCGCGCTCCGGCGGTCCCGCGCGTTCCAGCACGCCTTGTGCCAGTGGCGTCTGTCGGCCACGTCCCCGCTCTGGGGCCAGGCCACCACGTGCGGGACGCCGGGCGGGATCTCCTGGTCACAGCCCGGACAGCGGTAGTGCTTCGCGGCCGCGCCGCCGCTTATCTGCCGGACCGACCACTCCTCGCCCTGCCAGCTCTCGGTGCGCTCCAGGCCATAGCGCTCCCCCATGTCCCTGCCGTCGTCGTCACGACGGCCCGCGGACGCGGAGCTGGCGGACCTGGCTGACTTGGCGGCACCGCCACGCGGGCGGTTACGACGCGGGGACACAGGGGCACCTCGGATGTCGACGGGGGAGGACGGAATCAAGCCTACGCACGCGTACCGAGGGGGGCCTCGGCTGTCCACAGCAAGCCGCTCATTGCCGTTCATCCGATGAATGACTTGCCGGGCCGTGCCCTTGGCACGTGTCAGGCGTTGTTGCTAGAGAGGACTCCGCCCGTCGGGTCATCTCCGCGCGGGGTCCATGGAGTTCTCGGGGGCGGTCTGAGAGGGCGGTGGACAATGCGAGTTGGAGCTTTTGTCCTGGGCGCGCAGTTCCCGGGCCAGGGGCAGGGGGAGGCGCTGCACCGCGTGGTGCGGTCCGCGGACGCCGCGGAGGAGGCCGGTCTCGACGCCGTCTGGCTGGCCGAGCACCACTTCGTTCCGTACGGGGTATGCCCGTCGGCCGTGACCGTGGCGGCGCTTCTGCTGGGGCGCACACGGCGGATCGGGGTCGGCACGGCCGTCAGCGTGCTCCCCAGCGCGCACCCGGTCGCGCTCGGCGAGCAGACCGCGCTGCTGCATCTGCTCTCCGGCGGCCGGTTCACGCTCGGCGTCGGACGGGGCGGCCCCTGGGTGGACCTGGAGGTCTTCGGCGGCGGCCTGGCGGCGCACGAGAAGGGGTTCCCCGAATCCCTCGACCTGCTGCTGCGGTGGCTGAGCGAGCCCCGCGTCGGCGCGGACGGCGAGCGGTACCGCTTCCGGGAGGTCCCCGTCGTGCCCCGCGCCGACGAGCTGGTCCCCCGCGCCGACGGGGGCCCGCCCTCCGGGGCGCCGCCCCGGGTGGTCGTCGCCTGCACCTCGCCCGGCACGGTCCGGCTCGCCGCCGCGCGCGGCCTGCCGATGCTGCTGGGGATGCACTGCGGGGACGAGGACAAGGCGGAGATGGTCAAGCTCTGGCGCCGCGAGGCGCGGGCCGCCGGGCACGGCCACGACGAGGTCGAGGAGACGGCGGCCGAGCATGTCTCGGCCGGGGTCGCCCAGGTCGGCGACACCCGCTGCGAGGCCACCGAGGCCCTGACGAAGTCGATGCCGGGCTGGCTGCGCGACGGGCTCGGCGCCCATGTCACCGTCGACGGACGCCAGCGCCCGATGCGGGACCCCCTCGGCTACACGGAGCTGCTGTGCGGGCTGCACCCGGTCGGCCCGCCACGGCTGTGCGCCGACCGGCTCGCGCGCACGGCGGAGCGGACCGGCATCGAGCGGTTCGCGCTGCTCGTGGAGGGCACCGGGGACCTGGCCGCCACGGAGCGCAATGTGCAGCGGCTCGGCGGGGAGGTCCTGCCGCTGCTCGTGTGAGAGCGGGCCGCCCGCTCATGGGCCCGCACTCGCACCCGGGCCCCCGCCGGGCCCGGGCGGGGGGGGGGGGGGGGGGGGGGGGGGGCCCCCCCGCCCCCCCCCCCGCCGGCGCGGGGGCGGGGCCGGGGGCGCGCGCGCCCCGCCCCCGCCCCCCCCCCCGCCCCCCCCCCGGGGGGGCGGGC